>NZ_CP009459.1:1331231-1996847 GCF_000758325.1 Cedecea neteri
TCGTGAGCGTATGGGTCACATCGAACTGGCTTCTCCAACTGCCCACATTTGGTTCCTGAAGTCTCTGCCATCTCGTATCGGCCTGCTGCTGGATATGCCGCTGCGTGATATCGAGCGCGTGCTGTACTTTGAATCTTATGTTGTTATCGAAGGCGGGATGACCAACCTCGAGCGCCGTCAGATCCTGACTGAAGAGCAGTATCTGGATGCGCTGGAAGAGTTCGGTGACGAATTCGATGCGAAGATGGGTGCGGAAGCTATTCAGGCCCTGCTGAAGAGCATGGATCTGGAGCAAGAGTGTGAAACTCTGCGCGAAGAGCTGAACGAAACCAACTCCGAAACCAAACGTAAAAAGCTGACCAAGCGTATCAAGCTGCTGGAAGCGTTCGTTCAGTCTGGTAACAAACCAGAGTGGATGATCCTGACCGTTCTGCCGGTTCTGCCGCCAGATCTGCGTCCGCTGGTACCGCTGGATGGTGGTCGTTTCGCAACCTCAGATCTGAACGATCTGTACCGTCGCGTGATCAACCGTAACAACCGTCTGAAACGTCTGCTTGATCTGGCTGCGCCTGACATCATCGTACGTAACGAAAAACGTATGCTGCAGGAAGCGGTAGATGCCCTGCTGGATAACGGCCGTCGCGGTCGTGCCATCACCGGCTCTAACAAACGTCCTCTGAAATCTTTGGCCGACATGATCAAAGGTAAGCAGGGTCGTTTCCGTCAGAACCTGCTGGGTAAACGTGTTGACTACTCCGGTCGTTCTGTAATCACCGTAGGTCCATACCTGCGTCTGCATCAGTGCGGTCTGCCGAAGAAAATGGCACTGGAGCTGTTCAAACCGTTCATCTACGGCAAGCTGGAACTGCGTGGCCTCGCGACCACCATCAAAGCTGCTAAGAAAATGGTTGAGCGTGAAGAAGCTGTCGTTTGGGATATCCTGGACGAAGTTATCCGCGAACACCCGGTACTGCTGAACCGTGCACCAACTCTGCACCGTTTGGGTATCCAGGCATTTGAACCTGTTCTGATCGAAGGTAAAGCTATCCAGCTGCACCCGCTGGTTTGTGCGGCATATAACGCCGACTTCGATGGTGACCAGATGGCAGTACACGTTCCACTGACGCTTGAAGCTCAGCTGGAAGCGCGTGCGCTGATGATGTCTACCAACAACATCCTGTCTCCAGCGAACGGTGAGCCAATCATCGTTCCTTCTCAGGACGTTGTATTGGGTCTGTACTACATGACCCGTGACTGTGTTAACGCCAAAGGCGAAGGCATGGTGCTGACTGGCCCTAAAGAAGCTGAGCGTATTTATCGCGCTGGCCTGGCCTCTCTGCATGCGCGCGTTAAAGTGCGTATCACCGAATACGAAAAAGATGCTCAGGGCACATTCGTTGCGAAAACCAGCCTGATCGACACCACCATTGGTCGTGCGATTCTGTGGATGATCGTACCGAAAGGTCTGCCTTTCTCCATCGTCAACCAGGCGCTGGGTAAAAAGGCCATCTCTAAGATGCTGAACACCTGTTACCGTATTCTGGGCCTGAAACCGACCGTTATTTTTGCGGACCAGACGATGTACACCGGCTTTGCTTACGCAGCGCGTTCAGGTGCATCCGTTGGTATTGATGACATGGTCATCCCGGAGAAAAAATACGAGATCATCAGCGAAGCGGAAGCTGAAGTTGCTGAGATCCAGGAGCAGTTCCAGTCCGGTCTGGTTACCGCTGGCGAACGCTATAACAAAGTTATCGATATCTGGGCTGCGGCGAACGATCGTGTATCCAAAGCGATGATGGATAACCTGCAAACCGAAACCGTGATTAACCGTGACGGCGTCGAAGAGCAGCAGGTTTCCTTCAACAGCATCTACATGATGGCCGACTCCGGTGCTCGTGGTTCTGCAGCACAGATTCGTCAGCTGGCCGGTATGCGTGGCCTGATGGCTAAGCCAGATGGCTCCATCATCGAAACGCCAATCACCGCGAACTTCCGTGAAGGTCTGAACGTACTCCAGTACTTCATCTCCACTCACGGTGCTCGTAAAGGTCTGGCGGATACCGCACTGAAAACGGCGAACTCCGGTTACCTGACTCGTCGTCTGGTAGACGTTGCCCAGGATCTGGTCGTCACTGAAGACGACTGTGGCACCCTGGAAGGCATCACCATGACGCCAGTTATCGAAGGTGGCGACGTTAAAGAGCCGCTGCGCGATCGCGTACTGGGTCGTGTGACTGCTGAAGATATTCTGAAGCCTGGCACTGCGGATATCCTGGTTCCACGCAACACGCTGCTGCACGAACAGTGGTGTGACCTGCTGGAAGCTAACTCCGTTGACAGCGTGAAAGTCCGTTCCGTAGTAGGTTGCGAAACTGACTTTGGCGTGTGTGCTCACTGCTACGGTCGCGACCTGGCACGTGGTCACATCATCAACAAAGGTGAAGCTATCGGGGTTATCGCGGCACAGTCCATCGGTGAACCTGGTACACAGCTGACGATGCGTACGTTCCACATCGGTGGTGCGGCATCCCGTTCTGCTGCTGAATCCAGCATTCAGGTTAAGAACAAAGGTAGCATCAAGCTCAGCAACGCGAAGTCGGTTGTGAACTCCAGCGGTAAACTGGTTATCACTTCTCGTAACACAGAGCTGAAACTGATCGACGAATTCGGTCGTACCAAAGAAAGCTACAAAGTGCCTTACGGTGCTGTGATGGCGAAAGGTGATGGCGAGCAGGTTGCCGGCGGTGAAACCGTAGCAAACTGGGATCCACACACCATGCCGGTTATCTCGGAAGTGAGTGGTTTCATTCGCTTTACCGACATGATCGACGGCCAGACCATTACTCGTCAGACCGACGAGCTGACCGGTCTGTCTTCTCTGGTCGTTCTGGATTCTGCTGAGCGTACTGCGGGTGGTAAAGACCTGCGTCCTGCTCTGAAAATCGTTGATGCTAAAGGCAACGACGTTCTGATCCCTGGCACCGATATGCCGGCTCAGTACTTCCTGCCGGGTAAAGCGATTGTTCAGCTGGAAGATGGTATTCAGATCAGCTCCGGTGACGCCCTGGCGCGTATTCCACAGGAATCCAGCGGTACCAAGGATATTACCGGTGGTCTGCCACGCGTTGCTGACCTGTTCGAAGCCCGTCGTCCGAAAGAGCCGGCAATCCTGGCTGAAATCAGCGGTATCATTTCCTTCGGTAAAGAAACCAAAGGGAAACGTCGTCTGGTTATCACCCCGGTAGACGGTAGCGAGCCGTACGAAGAGATGATTCCGAAATGGCGTCAGCTTAACGTGTTCGAAGGCGAGCGTGTTGAACGTGGTGACGTTGTTTCCGATGGTCCAGAGTCTCCGCATGACATCCTGCGTCTGCGTGGCGTGTACGCTGTAACTCGTTACATCACTAACGAAGTACAGGACGTTTACCGTCTGCAAGGCGTTAAGATTAACGATAAACACATCGAAGTTATCGTTCGTCAGATGCTGCGTAAAGCCACCATCGTTAACGCAGGCAGCTCCGACTTCCTGGAAGGCGAGCAGGCTGAATACTCCCGCATTAAGATCGCTAACCGCGAACTGGATGCGAACGGCAAGATCAACGTGACCTTTGCACGCGATCTGCTGGGTATCACCAAAGCCTCTCTGGCAACCGAGTCCTTCATCTCCGCGGCATCGTTCCAGGAGACCACTCGAGTGCTGACCGAAGCAGCCGTTGCGGGTAAACGCGACGAACTGCGCGGCCTGAAAGAGAACGTCATCGTGGGTCGACTGATCCCGGCCGGTACCGGTTATGCGTACCACCAGGATCGTATGCGTCGCCGTGCAGCAGGTGAAATCCCTGCGGCACCTCAGGTGACTGCTGAAGACGCTTCTGCCAGCCTGGCAGAACTGCTGAACGCAGGCCTGGGCGGTAACGACGAGTAATCGTGCGATACGCCTGAAATAAAAAACCCGCTTCGGCGGGTTTTTTTATGTCTGAAATCGGTGAAAAACAGGTACTCGATCGTGTTTCAGGACGATTTGCCCAGCGAAGACAAACAGAATGCAGCTCTGTTTACTTCACCGGAGAATCACAATGTCACGGATCCTTTTCCTTTTTAGTTTGTTCTGTATGTTCAGCCAAACGGCCTATGGTGAAACCGCTTTTCGCCAGCGTCTACTGGATGAACAGAGTTCCCTGCCTCTTGAAATGGCCGTTTGGTATCCGACCCGGCAGACGGGCAATCCAGAGCTTGTTGGCGATAACGTTGTATTTAAGGGGACTCATGCGTTACTGAACGCCACCCCGGACAATGAAGTGCACCCGCTGTTGCTGCTATCCCACGGGTATGGCGGTAGCTGGCGCAATCTGAACTGGCTGGCAAGCCTGATGGCCGCTCAGGGCTATATTGTTGCGGCGGTGAATCACCCCGGGACAACATTTGGTAATAAAAATGAGGCCGAAGCGCAACGGCTTTGGCAGCGCCCTCAGGATCTCCGGCGAGTATTGGACGCGTTGATGGCTTCGCCAGACATTGCCGGGAAGATCGATCCGCAGCGCATCGCGGCCGTAGGGCATTCATTAGGCGGTTGGACAGTGATAGAACTGGCTGGTGGGCGTTTTGACGCTGACCGGTTCTTACAGGATTGTAAACTGCATTCAGTATTGTCAGGCTGTAAACTGCTGCACACCTTAGGGATAGACCGGCAGGAATCAGCGGCACCATTGTCGAAAGACGCTCGCGATCCGCGCATCAAAGCCATTGTCTCGCTTGATCTTGGCCTGGCCCGCGGTTTTTCACCCGCCAGCCTGGCACAAATAGCTGTCCCCGTTTTGGTCATGTCTGCCCAGTCAGACAGCGAAGAGTTACCCGCCAGTCTCGAGTCGGCATATCTGGCGCGTTATATTCCTCAAAAACAGCGTCGGGATGTTAGCGTACCAGGGGCGACGCACTTCAGCTTTATGCAATTATGTAAGCCAGGGGCTACCGAACTTATTGAGCAAGCAAACCCGGGAGAAGGCATTGTCTGTATGGATGGTGGCTCCATTAGCAGAGCAGCCATCCATGCTTCTCTTGGTCGTGAAATCGGCGAATTTGTTAATCAGGCACTGGATTTTCACCCGCTAAACGCCGGAAGTCCGTCGGGGTTGACCCACTAAGGCGGGCAAACTCTTTATTGAAGTGAGATTTTGTTGAGAAACCTGAGTCCAGCATGATTTGGGTCACCGGGACGCCGGTATTGCGCAGCAGTGCCTGAGCGTGCCTGACGCGAAACCCGTTGACCCACTGAGAGACATTGCAGCCGCAGATCTGATTTATGGCACGTGAAAGCTGTCGTGGCGCTATCCCTGATGCTTTTCCGATGAGGCTGAGCGTAATGTCAGGATCAAGAAACAACTTATCTTCTAAGAGGGTTTTCTCAATATGATGGTATAGCGCCGTCAACTCCTCGTCATTATGCTCCTGCACTGCTTCTTTCTGAGCATCAGGCATCTTTGGCGGAGGCGCGACTTTGCCCTTAAATACAACAGCCATACCGATAAACGGAAGTAGCAGCGTCTGGGATAGCGCCACTAATATCGGAGCCTGCATGCCTCCAAAAAAACGAAAATCTACCGCTATGGCTAAATCAACCAGGCCGGAAAAACAAAGGAAACAACCTGCGAAAAAAGCCGTCGATGCAGTGATGTTAGCATCACTTAACCGACTGAAAATAAAGCTATCAACGCCCAGGTGGGATATTTTGATCAAGGCAGAGCCATATCCGATAAACAAGAACATCAATGCGATATCCGTCATCGCTGGCGCCGCGAGATTCACGATCAGCGCTGAAAGAGGGGCAAGCCAGTAGGCTGCGATTTTTGGCCCACCGCGCTGCCTGGGCAGGCTGGCGAAGCAGTACCAGGCCAGTGGCGGAAGTGCAATCGCAGCAAGAGACTGGAGCTGGCGCAGAATGACGGCATCAAACGTCCACCGTAGCGCCGACATCAGGATCAGGATTGCACATCCCGAGAGGAATATCGCCGCATTACGGTATTCCGCATGCCTGGAAAACAGGATCTTCAACAGTAGAAGAAGGAGAACGGTTAACGTGTAAAAAGGCAGTGGGATGGCGGGCATAGTAATCTCTGTCGATGCAGCTCAAGGCTTTATGCAGTGTTATGCCACAAAAC
This sequence comes from Cedecea neteri, assembly GCF_000758325.1. Classification (NCBI taxonomy): domain Bacteria; kingdom Pseudomonadati; phylum Pseudomonadota; class Gammaproteobacteria; order Enterobacterales; family Enterobacteriaceae; genus Cedecea; species Cedecea neteri. The sequence goes on from NZ_CP009459.1 coordinate 1,337,390, forward strand.
AAGGCGAAAGGCAGATCTCGACTTTTAGCAGTAGACGTAGATGAAAAACAAAATGCCCGCAATGCGGACATTTTGTCTGGTCAGGCTGAGCGAACTTATTTCACCAGCGGCAGGCGGCGGTAAAGCTCAATCATATCGGTGGCCAGATCCTGAATGACCATCGCGTTCATCAGGTGATCCTGAGAGTGAACGGTAATCAGGTTTACCGGCAGTTTGCCGGAGCCTTCATCCAGGCCAATCAGTTGGGTCTGGATTTTATGGGCGTGTTTCACGAATTCGTGTGACTCTTCCATTGCCTTCTCGGCACCCTCAAAGTCACCTTTACGTGCCAGCTGCAGAGCAGTCAGGGCCTGGCTACGTGCGCTGCCGGCATTGACCAGCAGTTCCATAATAATTGACTCTAAATCTTCCACATCTTACTCCATCATTTTCAGGGCTTTATCAAGCACCACGTCGCCTTTCATCAAACCGTAATCCATCATGTCGATAACGGCGACTTTTTTACCCAGAGGATCGGCAAGGGCCTGAAGTTTGGCCTGCTCATATTTCACCTGCGGACCAAGCAGAACGATGTCGGCGCGTTCGATATTCTCTTTAAACTCTGCCACAGGCACAGCTTTGATAGAGACCTCGATGCCTTTCTTTTGTGCGGCATCAACCATACGTTGAACCAGAATGCTGGTCGACATACCTGCAGCACAACACAACACGATATTTTTCATAGTTCGCTCTCAATGTCCGAAGGATACAGAGATATTTATCCGTCAGAGGGGGAGGCAACAACCGCTTTAACCCGATTGTGTGTCAGGTATCACAAAAGAAACCACAGAAAACTGAAACCGGTTACATTTTTGCTTTTTCTCTAAGAATCAAGACGGCAGTTGAGAAGGCGGAGCGGCGTGAGGAAGCGTTTGCTGCCGCTCCGGTCAGTCATCTATGCTGACCGGAGGACAGTATTTGAACGGCAGGGAAGCGGCAACATCCTGGTGGCGTTCTTACGGTAAACGTCGAGACCTATCCTTCCGCTTGCCGTGTGTTACATCAGGGTTGCGCGTTCCTTCCCAAAAAGTGATCCCAGTCCTTCCAGACAGGCTGCAAACCTGACTGGCGGAGCACGGCGGCCACTTCCTGAGGCGTTCGGCCATCGTGAGGAGCAAACTGCTCAAGTTCTGGATGGTTATCGGCATAGCCGCCGGGCTGTGTTTTCGAAAACGCGCTGACGTTGTTTATCGCCAGCGGGATCACGTGGTCGCGGAACCACGGTGATTCTCTGGTTGAAAGCGACAGTTCCACGTCCGGCGCAAGCAGGCGGAATGCGCAGATCACCTGTACCAGTTGCTGTTCAGTCATGATTGAGGCTGGTTCTACGCCGCCGGTGCACGGGCGCAGGCGTGGGAAGGAGATGGAATAGCGGCTTTGCCAGTAGCGCTGCTGTAGCCAGAGCAAATGTTCAGCCACCATAAAACAATCGGTGCGCCAGCTGTCCGACAGCCCAATCAGCGCGCCGAGGCCGATTTTATCAATGCCCGCGCGTCCCAGCCTGTCGGGTGTTTCCAGTCGCCAGAAGAAATCCTGCTTGTTGCCCTTCAGGTGGTGCTGGGCGTAGGTCGCCGGGTGATAGGTTTCCTGGTACACCATCACGCCATCAAGCCCGAGGGTTTTGAGTTCGGCATACTCATGCTCGTCCAGCGGCTGGACTTCCATGTGCAGCGAACTAAAGCGGCTGCGGATAGCCGGCAGATGCTGGCGGAAATAATCCATGCCGACTTTGGTCTGGTGTTCGCCGGTCACCAGCAAAAGATGTTCGAACCCCAGCTCACGAATAGCTGCACATTCCCGTTCAATCTCCGCTTCATCCAGCGTTTTGCGTTTCAGCTTATTACTCATGGAAAAACCGCAATAGGTGCAGTCGTTGGCGCACAGGTTAGAGAGATAGAGCGGCACGTAAAAACTGACGGTGTTGCCGAAGCGCTGGCGCGTAAGCTGCTGCGCCCGCTGGGCAAGAGGCTCGAGGTAGCGGCTGGCGGCGGGGGAGAGCAAAGCCATCAAGTCCTCGCGCGTCAGGCGGGGCGAGTGAATTGCCCGTTCGACGTCCGCCGCCGTCTTACCGTTAATGCTCAGAGTGATATCGTCCCAGTCCAACTGCCGCCAGCGGTCGGTAAAGGTTTCCGCCATCAGGCATTCTCCTCGCTAAACTGCAGGAAACTGGTCAGCGGGCTGGAGGCCTGCGCCTGCTGGTGGCGAGAGCCTAACCCGGCCTGTGCCGCAAGGCTTCCAGCTTCCACGGCCAGACGGAACGCCTGAGCCATTTGCACCGGATCACGGGCGACCGCTATGGCGGTATTGACCAGCACGGCAGAAGCGCCCATCTCTAAGGCTTCGGCCGCATGGCTTGGGGCACCGATCCCCGCATCGACAACAACCGGCACGCGGGATTGCTCAATGATGATTTCCAGCAGCGCGCGGGTTTGCAAACCCTGATTTGAACCGATGGGCGCGCCGAGCGGCATCACGGCCGCACAGCCAGCTTCCTCGAGGCGTTTGCAGAGCACGGGGTCGGCGCCGCAGTAAGGCAGCACCACAAATCCTTGTTTGACCAGCGTTTCGGCGGCCTTCAGCGTTTCAATCGGGTCAGGAAGTAAATAGCGGGCATCAGGATGAATTTCCAGCTTAACCCAGTTTGTTCCCAGCGCTTCGCGGGCAAGCTGGGCTGCAAAAATAGCTTCTTCTGCCGTTTTTGCCCCGGAAGTATTGGGCAGCAGATGCACGCCCGCCTGCTGTAGCGGCAGAAGAATATCATCGCTATGGCCACGTAAATCCACGCGTTTCATTGCCATGGTGACAAGCTGTGAGCCAGAAGTACGAATCGCGTCGATCATCATCTGGCTGGAGGAGAATTTTCCGGTGCCGGTGAACAGGCGAGAGGAAAAGGTTTTATCGGCAATCTGTAACATGTCAGCCCCCGGCAATTGCCTGAAACAGCAGAATGATATCGCCCTCGCGCAGCAGATGATTGCTCCACTGGTCGCGCGGGATAATGGTTTGATTAACGGCGAGCGCCGCGCCAGTTTTGCCCTGATCAAGCTGGGCCAGAAGGGCTGCGAGCGTCAGGCCAGCCGTACATTCCAGAGGTTCATCGTTAAACTGAATGCGCATCGTGGCCTCCGCAGACCGGGCAGGTGGCTGATTTTTGCATCATTAGCGTGCGCCAGCTGTGCTGCCGGGCGTCAAACAGACGCAGCTCGCCAGTAGCCGGTGCCATACCGGTCAGCAATTTGATGGCTTCCAGTGCCTGGAGGGTACCCATCACGCCCACGACCGGGCCGATGACGCCGGAGGTGCGGCAGTTGCGTTCAGGTTCACTCTCGTCAGGCCAGACGCAGCGGTAGCAGCCATGCCCCCAGGGCGGTGTCAGGACCATCATCTGGCCGCCAAAACCGACGGCGCTGGCGGTGATAAGCGGCGTATTCCCGGCCACGCAGGCGGCGTTAACCGCCTGGCGGGTTGCCATATTGTCGCTACAGTCCAGCACCACGTCGGCTTCGTGCACGGCTTCTGTCAAAGAATCCCCCGTCAGCCTCTCTGTCAGCGAAACAATTTTTACGCCTGGGTTAAGGCGCTGCAAATGCTGGTGGGCCGCCGAAGATTTCGGGCGCTCAATATCTTCTGAAGTGAACAGGATTTGGCGCTGGAGATTGCTGATATGCACCTTGTCATCGTCCGCGACGATAAGCTTGCCTACGCCAGCGGCGGCGAGATACAGCGCGGCAGGTGAACCTAAGCCGCCCAGACCGACGACCAGCGCCGTGCTGGACAGCAGTTTTTCCTGCCCTTCAATCGCCACGTCTTCCAGCAGCAGCTGGCGGCTGTAGCGCATAAAATCCGCGTCATTCATCGCCAGTTCCTGCCAGGTCGAGTAATTGCCTCGTGGCCGCTCGCCAGTCGGGAGCCTGCGTAATGGCGCTGACGACGGCGACGCTGCCCACGCCGGTAGCTAACACGGCAGGCACACGATTGATGCTTATCCCGCCGATGGCGACAGTGGAATAATCACCCAGCGTCTGGATATGTTCTGCCAGCTTATTCAGCCCCTGCGGGGAGGAGGGCATTTGCTTGGTTTGGGTAGGGAAGACATGGCCCAGCGCAATGTAGGACGGGTTAGCGCTTAAGGCGCGATCCATTTCCATGTTGTCGTGGGTTGAAAGCCCCAGCCGAAGCCCGGCTTCGCTTATCGCCGCCAGATTGGCGACATCCATATCTTCCTGGCCGAGATGTACGCCGTAGGCGCCGTGTTTGATGGCCAGTCGCCAGTAGTCGTTGATGAACAGGCGGGCGTTGTAGCGTTCGCCCAGCGCAATGGCGGCGATGACGTCAGCTTCAACGTCTGCATCGCGTTTATCTTTAATGCGGAGCTGGATGGTTTTGACGCCCGCCCCGAGGAGGCGTTCGATCCACTCCACGCTGTCGACGACTGGATAAAGGCCCAGCCTGCGTGACGTGGCTGGGAAAATGAGTCTGGACATTATGCTTCCTCTTGTCTGAGATAAATTTCACCGCCCCGGGCGCGGAAGTGTTGGGACATATCTTCCATGCCAGCATCCCTCGCCTGTTTGGCAGCGTAATCGCGCACTTCCTGGGTGATCTTCATAGAGCAAAACTTCGGGCCGCACATGGAACAGAAATGCGCGACTTTGCCGGATTCCTGCGGCAGGGTTTCATCGTGGTAAGCGCGGGCGGTGAAGGGGTCGAGCGCCAGGTTGAACTGATCTTCCCAGCGGAATTCAAAGCGTGCTTTGGACATCGCGTTGTCGCGTATTTGCGCGCCCGGATGCCCTTTGGCCAGGTCCGCGGCGTGAGCGGCAATCTTGTAAGTGATCAGCCCCTGCTTAACGTCCTCTTTGTTCGGCAGGCCGAGGTGCTCTTTCGGCGTGACGTAGCAAAGCATCGCACAACCAAACCAGCCAATCATGGCGGCGCCAATGCCGGAGGTGAAGTGGTCATATCCCGGCGCGATATCGGTCGTGAGCGGACCAAGGGTGTAGAAAGGTGCTTCGTGACAATGCTCCAGTTCTTCGGTCATGTTGCGGCGAATCATCTGCATCGGCACATGCCCCGGGCCTTCAATCATCACCTGGACATCGTACTCCCAGGCAATTTTGGTCAACTCGCCCAGCGTATGCAGTTCGGCAAACTGAGCTTCGTCGTTGGCATCCTGGATGGAGCCCGGACGTAAGCCATCGCCCAGGGAAAGGGAAACGTCATAGGCGGCGCAGATTTCGCAAATTTCACGGAAGTGCTGATACAGGAAGTTTTCCTGATGATGGGACAGGCACCACTTCGCCATAATTGATCCCCCGCGTGACACAATTCCGGTCAGGCGCTTCGCGGTCATCGGGACATAGCGAAGCAGCACGCCCGCATGAATGGTGAAGTAATCCACGCCTTGCTCTGCCTGCTCCAGCAGCGTGTCACGGAACATCTCCCAGCTCAGGTCTTCGGCGATACCGTTCGCTTTCTCCAGTGCCTGGTAGATGGGGACTGTGCCGATGGGCACCGGGCTGTTACGCAGGATCCATTCCCGCGTTTCGTGAATATAGCGGCCGGTTGAAAGGTCCATCACCGTGTCTGCCCCCCAGCGGGTGGCCCACACCAGCTTCTCCACCTCCTCTTCAATAGAAGACGTGACCGCCGAGTTGCCGATATTGGCATTGACCTTCACCAGGAAATTGCGGCCGATAATCATCGGCTCTGATTCAGGGTGGTTGATATTGGCGGGAATAATCGCTCGCCCGGCGGCGACTTCATCCCGGACAAACTCCGGCGTGATGTTTTCCGGCAGGCGGGCCCCAAACCCTTCACCGGGATGCTGGTGGCGCAGGACAGCATCACGAATGCGCTCGCGCCCCATATTTTCACGAATGGCGATGAATTCCATCTCCGGGGTGACAAGGCCTTTGCGGGCGTAATGCAACTGGGTGACGCATTGTCCTGCTATTGCCCGGCGAGGTTTGGACTGAGTTTCAAAGCGCAATTCGTCCAGGCCGTCGTCGGCAAGACGCGCTTTTGTGTAAGCGGAGCTGCGTTCATCCAGCGTTTCGCTGTCGCCTCGGTCGGCAATCCAGGCGCTGCGTAGGGGATTTAGCCCGTGTAACACGTTTATGGCGATGTCGGGATCGCCATAGGGGCCGGAAGTATCGTAGACGGGGACAGCGTCGTTCGGCTGATATTGCGGGGCATCCTGGCTCCCACCGGTGAGCGTTGGGCTGAGCTGGATTTCGCGCATCGGGATGCGGATATCTTCGCGTGATCCGGTCAGATAGATGCGTCTGGAGTTAGGGAAGGCGGTGCCTTCAAGCGTGTTGATAAAGTGTTGGGCGGCGGCGCGTTGTTCGCGGCGGCCAGGTTTTTTTTCAGATGCAGACATAGCTCATTCCAGGTTTAGTCAGGATATGGCTTGTCAGGACAACGGAAGGAGTAATGGATATGGGCCGCCCGAGAACGGGTGTACCCAAAGACAGAATTACTCTTGTTCCCTTCGCAGGTTCTAACCTGATCAGGTTCCGCGGATCCCGAATTAACGGTCTCAGCCGGTGCATAACGCACTCGGCACTCCGACAAGAATGATCCCACCTTGCGGCGGGAAAGTTGTAAATTACTCGTTAATAGCTAACAACTCAAGCTGGACTTGCCAGCCCGGCAGGATCGCTGGCGCTGCCGTCAAGGTTGTTATCAATAGCCAGGAGGACTAGCTTATCCTCAAGGGTGAAGCGGGACTCCAGGCACTCGCCAATCTCCGACAGCGCCTGCTGAAACTCGACCCAGCTGTCGCGGTCGATGGCGTTTTCCAGATGGGAATCGTAGAGGTCCATGATTTGCTGGGTGTTAGCTTCCAGTTGAGGGTAAAGCTGGGCTGCGCTTAGCAGCGGACTGCTGCCTTCCAGGTTGCTGATGATTCGCTCGTAGATACTGAAATGACCGGAAGAGAGGTAATCCACCAGGCCGTGGCAAAAATTGTCTAACGCTTTTTCGTCGAGCGCGGTGTGCGATTCCTTGTTAGGCTTGATCCCGACCATGTTGTAATAGGCGACCAACAGGTGCTTACGGGCCTGCAGCCAATGGTCAACTAACTCATTACTACCACCAACGCGCTCAGTCAGATTGGCTAACTGGTTCAGCATGATTGAGACTCCGTGAGTTAAAAGATTGAACGCAAACTAACCCAAAAAAGTAAAAACTAATTGTTTATATCAGTGAACACGGGGATGTGCACCAGGTTATGGAACGTGTTATTCAAAACTTAGATCATGGTTGGTGGATAGTCAGCCATGAGCAAAAAATATGGTTGCCGCAGGGTGACTTACCTCACGGCAGCGCGGCAGAATTTCAGCTCATAGGCAGCCGCGCTCTGGATATCGGTGAGTGGGAAGGTGAGCCCGTCTGGTTGATTCGCGAAAATCGCCGCTCGGACATGGGCTCGCTGCGCCAGCTCCTGGATCGCGATGTGGGCCTGTTCCAACTGGCCGGGCGCGGCGTCCAACTGGCAGAGTTTTATCGCTCGCATAAGTATTGCGGTTACTGTGGGCATGAAATGCACTTCAGCAAAAACGAATGGGCGATGCTCTGCGGGCACTGTCGCGAACGCTATTACCCGCAAATCGCCCCCTGCATTATTGTCGCTATCCGTAAGGAAGATCATATCTTGCTGGCTCAGCACACGCGCCACCGCAACGGCGTCTACACCGTGCTGGCTGGGTTTGTCGAAGTGGGCGAAACACTGGAGCAGGCGGTGGCTCGCGAAGTCATGGAAGAGAGCAGCATTCAGGTGAAAAACCTGCGCTACGTAACTTCCCAGCCCTGGCCGTTCCCGCAGTCACTGATGACTGCATTCATGGCGGATTATCACAGTGGTGAAATCAAGATTGACCCGAAAGAGCTGCTGGATGCGGGCTGGTATCGCTATGACCAGTTGCCGCTGTTACCGCCGCCGGGCACCGTGGCGCGCCGCTTAATTGAAGATACCGTCGCCCTGTGTCGCGCGGACTATGAATGATAGACTGCGGCGATACAGCTAAAGGAAAGGTAAACATGACTGAACTGAAGAACGATCGTTACCTGCGCGCGCTGCAGCGCTTGCCGGTAGATGTCACCCCGGTGTGGATGATGCGCCAGGCAGGGCGTTATTTACCGGAATATAAGGCGACGCGCGCTCAGGCGGGTGACTTTATGTCGCTGTGCAAAAATGCCGAGCTGGCCTGCGAAGTTACCCTGCAACCGCTGCGCCGTTATGCGCTGGATGCGGCGATCCTCTTCTCGGACATTCTGACCATCCCGGATGCGATGGGGCTTGGGCTGTACTTTGAAGCCGGGGAAGGCCCGCGCTTTAGCTCCCCGATTCAAAGCCTGGCCGACGTTCAAAAGCTGCCGATTCCCGATCCGGAGGGCGAGCTGGCATACGTGATGAACGCGGTGCGCACCATTCGCCGTGAACTGAAGGGCGAAGTGCCGCTGATTGGCTTCTCCGGCAGTCCGTGGACGCTGGCCACTTATATGGTGGAAGGCGGCAGCAGCAAAGCCTTCACCGTGATCAAGAAAATGATGTTTGCCGATCCGAAAGCACTGCACCTGCTGCTGGATAAGTTGGCGCAGAGCGTGACGCTGTACCTGAACGCGCAAATCCGCGCGGGTGCGCAGTCGGTGATGATCTTTGATACCTGGGGCGGCGTGCTGAGCGGCCGTGATTACAAAGAATTCTCGCTCTACTACATGCACAAAATCGTCGATGGCCTGCTGCGTGAAAACGATGGCCGCCGTGTGCCGGTGACGCTGTTCACCAAAGGCGGCGGGCAGTGGCTTGAAGCGATGGCGGAAACCGGCTGTGACGCGCTGGGCCTCGACTGGACAACGGACATCGCAGATGCTCGCCGTCGCGTAGGCCATAAAGTCGCGCTGCAGGGCAACATGGACCCTTCCATGCTTTACGCTCAGCCTGCACGCATTGAAGAAGAAGTTGCTACGATCCTGGCTGGTTTCGGGCAGGGAGAAGGGCACGTCTTCAACCTTGGGCATGGTATTCACCAGGACGTTCCGCCAGAGCATGCTGGCGTCTTTGTGGAAGCAGTACATCGCCTGTCCGCGCAATACCACCAGGCTTAAGGTAGCAAGAGATGGATCTCACCTTACTGCGAGAGCAACAGCTGGATCTGGCCTCAAAGGTGATCCATGAGGATCGTCTTGAGCAGGATCCACCTCGGTTGATCGCCGGGGCCGATGTGGGGTTTGAACAAGGCGGAGACGTCACCCGCGCGGCCATCGTTTTGTTGAGTTATCCATCTCTTGAGTTGGTTGAATATCAGGTGGCAAGAATTGCCACCACCATGCCTTATATCCCCGGTTTTTTATCCTTCCGCGAATATCCCGCGCTGCTTGAGGCGTGGGGCATGCTGTCGCAAAAACCCGATTTAGTGTTTGTGGATGGCCACGGCATCTCCCATCCCCGTCGTCTGGGCGTTGCCAGCCATTTTGGCCTGCTGGTGGACGTACCGACGATTGGCGTGGCGAAAAAGCGGCTGTGCGGGAAGTTTGAACCGTTGGGGGAAGAACCCGGCGCTCGTGCGCCGTTGATGGACAAGGGCGAGCAACTGGCGTGGGTCTGGCGCAGTAAAAAACGCTGTAATCCTTTGTTTATTTCTACCGGACACCGCGTAAGCCTCGACGGAGCGTTAGCCTGGGTGGAGCGCTGCATGGGTGGCTACCGTTTACCGGAGCCAACCCGTTGGGCCGATGCCGTTGCCTCCGGGCGCCCGGCTTTTAAGCGCCTGCAAGCAATCGGCAGGTGATTCAGGTAAACTGCCGCTAATTTTCCGTCTTTGAGACACCGTCATGTTACAGAACCCTATTCATTTACGCCTGGAGAAGCTGGAAAGCTGGCAGCACGTCACCTTTATGGCTTCTTTGTGCGAGCGTATGTACCCGAACTACGCCATGTTTTGCCAGCAAACCGGCTTTGGCGATCCCCAGCTTTATCGCAAGATCCTTGACCTGGTTTGGGAAACCCAAACGGTGAAAGATGCCAAAGTGAACTTTGATAGTCAGTTAGAGAAACTTGAAGAGGCAATTCCTGCGGCTGACGACTATGATATTTACGGTGTCTATCCGGCGATTGACGCGTGCGTGGCGTTGAGTGAGCTTATTCACTCCCGTCTCTCGGGTGAAACGCTGGAGCACGCAATCGAAGTCAGTAAATGTTCAATCACTTCGGTGGCGATGCTGGAAATGACTCAGGCCGGTCGTGAAATGACCGACGAGGAGTTGAGAGCAAACCCGGCGGTAGAAGAAGAATGGGACATTCAGTGGGAGATTTTCCGGCTGCTGGCGGACTGCGAAGAACGCGATATTGAGCTCATTAAAGGGCTTCGTGCTGACCTCCGTGAGGCCAGTATCAGTAATATCGGTATAAATTTGCAGCAGTAAGACAGTAAAACGTGACATACAGTCTGATTTGTCCTCCCTGGAGGCTTCCAATTAACCCCCCGTCTGGTCTACATTTGTGGGGCGAATAAAAGTGGCTATCGGTGCGTGTATGCAGGAGAGTGCTTTTTAGGCATTTCCGTCGCACTCGATGCTTAGCAAGCGATAAACACATTGTAAGGATAACTTATGAACAAGACTCAACTGATTGATGTAATTGCTGACAAGGCTGACCTGTCTAAAGCACAGGCTAAAGCTGCTCTGGAATCCACTCTGGCTGCAATTACTGAGTCTCTGAAAGAAGGTGATGCTGTACAACTGGTTGGTTTCGGTACCTTCAAAGTGAACCACCGTGCTGAGCGCACTGGCCGCAACCCGCAGACCGGTAAAGAAATCAAAATTGCTGCTGCTAACGTGCCGGCATTTGTTTCTGGTAAAGCACTGAAAGACGCGGTTAAGTAAGTTAACGCGTGTCAGTGAACAGTTTTAACAGAGGGGCGTTTACGCCCCTTTTGTCCGTCTGGCGTCCGCTACTGGCGCTGGCGGGTGTACTGGCGCTCACGGCATGCAGCAGTAACAAACTCCCTCCCTTTACCGCTACCGGCTATGTTGCCGACCAGGGCGTGGTGCGCATCTGGCGAAAAGACAACGCCGATGAATCCACCCATATCCTTACTGCATTTAGCCCGTGGCAGCACGGCGCCACCACCACCGGTGAATACCGCTGGCAGGGTGACAAACTGACGTTCATCGAACTCAATATTCAGGGCAAGCAGCCGGAGCATGTCAAAGTCCGCTTTGACGACCACGGCGACCTGAGCTTTATGCAGAGGGAAGTGAATAGTCAGAAGCAGCAGCTTTCTAACGATCAGGTGGCTTTGTACCAGTTCAACGCCAATCGTATTCGTGAGACCAGTGAAGCGCTTCGCATCGGTCACGTTGTGCTGCGCCAGGGGCGCTGGCACCAGAACGGCACGGTAACGACCTGCGAAGGCGAAACGTTATCGCCAAAGCTTGATAGCGCCTCCCTGAGCCATATAGCGCGCCGTCAGAGCAACTCATCCCTTGACGTCAGCATTGCCTGGCTGGAAGCCCCGGAAGGTTCACAGCTGCTGCTGGTGGCGAACCAGAACTTCTGCAGCTGGCAGCCTAAGCCTGGCGATTTCTAGGTATAAAAAAACCGCCACGCGGGCGGTTTAGTGTGTGCTGTCGAGATTACTTCGCGTTTTCACGCGCAATAGCGCGATAACCGATATCCGAGCGGCTGAAACTGCCCTCCCAGTGAATCTCTTTTTTCAGCTCCAGCGCGCGCTGTTGCGCTTTGGCAACCGTTTCGCCCAATGCAGTCACGCATAATACGCGCCCGCCGTTGGTGAGTACGCGGTCATCTTCGCTGAGCTTAGTCCCAGCGTGGAACACCTTGCCGTCGGCCACTTCTTCCAGCGGCAGACCATGGATAACGTCGCCGTTGCGATAATCGGCCGGATAACCACCCGCCGCCAGCACGATGCCCAGAGCCGGACGTTCGTCCCACTTAGAGTCTTTCTCATCCAGCTTGCCGTCGCAGGCCGCGAGGCACAGCTCAACCAGATCTGACTGCATACGCAGCATGATGGGCTGAGTTTCCGGATCGCCGAAGCGGCAGTTGAACTCAATCACCTTCGGGTTACCCTGCTTGTCGATCATCAACCCGGCATACAGGAAGCCCGTGTAGGTGTTCCCTTCGGCAGCCATACCGCGCACGGTCGGCCAAATCACGCGTTCCATGGTGCGCTGATGCACTTCGTCAGTCACAACCGGAGCGGGGGAGTAAGCGCCCATACCGCCGGTGTTCGGGCCAGTATCGCCATCGCCAACGCGTTTATGATCCTGGCTGGTGGCCATCGGCAGAACGTGCTCGCCATCTACCATCACAATAAAGCTGGCTTCTTCGCCGTCGAGGAACTCTTCAATAACAATGCGGTGGCCCGCATCGCCAAACGCGTTCCCGGCCAGCATGTCATTGACGGCAGCTTCTGCTTCTTCCAGCGTCATTGCGACAATAACGCCTTTACCCGCAGCAAGGCCGTCGGCCTTAATCACGATAGGCGCGCCTTTCTCGCGCAGATAAGCCAGCGCAGGCTCAACTTCGGTAAAGTTTTGGTATTCTGCCGTTGGGATATTGTGGCGGGCCAGGAAGTCTTTGGTAAAAGCCTTCGAGCCTTCCAGCTGTGCAGCCCCTTCGGTAGGCCCGAAGATTTTCAGGCCAGCGGCGCGGAAGGCATTCACTACGCCAATAACCAGCGGCGCTTCCGGGCCGACGATGGTTAAGTCGATTTTTTCATTCTGCGCAAAACTCAGCAGAGCTGGAATGTCTGTCGCGCTGATAGCAACGTTCTGCAGCGCTGGCTCCAGCGCGGTGCCCGCGTTACCTGGCGCAACAAATACAGTACGTACTAAAGGAGACTGAGCCGCTTTCCAGGCCAGCGCGTGTTCGCGCCCGCCGTTGCCAATAACTAAAACTTTCATCTATAAACGCTCCGGTAATTAATGGCGGAAGTGGCGCATGTTGGTGAAGATCATCGCGATCCCATGCTCGTCGGCGGCGGCAATGACTTCATCATCACGAATAGAACCGCCCGGCTGGATAACGCAGCTCACGCCAGCTTCGGCTGCCGCATCAATGCCATCGCGGAACGGGAAGAAGGCATCGGAGGCCATGGCAGAACCTTTTACTTCCAGGCCTTCATCGCTGGCTTTGATACCAGCAATTTTGGCGGAATAGACCCGGCTCATCTGGCCTGCGCCTATGCCGATGGTCATATTGTCACGGGCATAAACGATGGCGTTGGATTTCACGAACTTCGCCACTTTCCAGCAGAACAACGCGTCATGCAGTTCTTGCTCGGTCGGCTGACGTTTTGTGACTACACGCAGATCGCCTGCGGTTACCATACCTAAATCACGATCCTGAACCAGCAGGCCGCCATTGACGCGTTTGAAATCGAGGCCTGCCGTGCGCTTCTGCCATTGGCCGCAAACCAGGACGCGAACGTTCTGTTTGGCCGCGGTGATCTTCAGCGCTTCTTCGCTAGCGGAAGGGGCGATAATAACCTCGACGAACTGACGGGAAATAATGGCCTGTGCGGTTTCTGCATCCAGCTCACGGTTGAAAGCGATGATGCCGCCGAAGGCAGAGGTTGGATCGGTTTTATAAGCCAGGTTGTAGGCTTCGAGAACGGAACCGCTGACGGCCACGCCACAAGGGTTGGCGTGTTTAACGATAACGCAGGCCGGTTCGTCGAACTCTTTCACGCATTCCAGTGCCGCATCGGTATCCGCGATGTTGTTATAGGAGAGCGCTTTGCCCTGAACCTGGGTCGCGGTTGCCACGGATGCTTCTTTAATTTCTTCTTCTATATAGAAGGCGGCCTGCTGGTGGCTGTTTTCGCCATAACGCATATCCTGCTTCTTAATGAAGTTCAGGTTCAGCGTGCGTGGGAAGCGCCCTGCAGGATCTTTACTTTCGCCGTGATAGGCCGGGACCAGGCTACCGAAGTAGTTAGCGATCATGCTGTCGTATGCGGCAGTATGTTCGAAAGCTTTGATCGCCAGATCGAAGCGGGTTTCCAGCGTCAGGGATCCTTCGTTAGAGTCCAGCTCGGCAACGATCGCCTGGTAGTCGCTGCTCTTTACTACGATCGCCACATCTTTATGGTTCTTGGCTGCGGAGCGAACCATGGTTGGGCCGCCGATGTCGATGTTCTCAACGGCATCTTCTAAAGAGCAGCCTTCGCGGGCAACGGTCTGGGCAAACGGATAAAGGTTAACGACGACCATATCAATAGGAGAGATGGCGTGCTCCGCCATGATGGCATCGTCCTGGCCGCGACGGCCCAGAATGCCGCCGTGAACTTTCGGGTGCAGCGTTTTGACGCGTCCGTCCATCATCTCCGGGAAACCGGTGTAGTCGGAGACTTCGGTTACCGGCAGGTTTGCTTCTGCCAGCAGGCGGGCGGTTCCGCCGGTGGACAGCAGCTCCACTCCACGTTGGGAGAGGGCCTGAGCGAATTCGACGATACCGGCTTTGTCAGAAACACTGAGCAGTGCGCGGCGTACAGGACGACGTTGTGACATGGTTTTATCCCTTGGCTTTGGTTCGCATATAGAAGAGCGTTAGCTGAATTTTAGTCTTCACCTTAGTTCTGGCGGCGCAGAAAAGGGAAATTAAGGAAAAGAAGAGACGAAAACTCAGCTAACGCCCCCATCGGGGGTGTCCATTTTATCGCGGTGCATTGTAGCGAAAACGTTTGCGTCACGCTCGCGAATTTTAAGTTCAAATCCGGATTGTGGATAAGTCTGTGTGCAAAAGGGTATAAGGCGGGGTTTTGCTGTGGAATGCAGCAGTCAGTCATTTTTCTGTCATTTTAGTGTTGCAGCGCCGGGAGAACTCCCTATAATGCGCCTCCATCGACACGGAACATGTGAACAACATCACAGAGTAACGGCGGCGATGAGAGTTAAAAATCCTGAAATTAAGGGTTGACTCTGAAAGAGGAAAGCGTATTATACGCCACCTCGAGTTAGCAAGCGAAAGCGACTGACTCACTGCTCTTTAACAATTTATCAGACAATCTGTGTGGGCACTCGCAGGATTGATATCTAAGCATCTTCGGATGCAAACAAATATCAAGTCTTGAAGAGTGACTACTGATTTTATAAACAGTTTTAATTCTTTGAGCATCAAACACTTTTAAATTGAAGAGTTTGATCATGGCTCAGATTGAACGCTGGCGGCAGGCCTAACACATGCAAGTCGAGCGGTAGCACGGGGAGCTTGCTCCTGGGTGACGAGCGGCGGACGGGTGAGTAATGTCTGGGGATCTGCCTGATGGAGGGGGATAACTACTGGAAACGGTAGCTAATACCGCATAACGTCGCAAGACCAAAGAGGGGGACCTTCGGGCCTCTTGCCATCAGATGAACCCAGATGGGATTAGCTAGTAGGTGGGGTAATGGCTCACCTAGGCGACGATCCCTAGCTGGTCTGAGAGGATGACCAGCCACACTGGAACTGAGACACGGTCCAGACTCCTACGGGAGGCAGCAGTGGGGAATATTGCACAATGGGCGCAAGCCTGATGCAGCCATGCCGCGTGTATGAAGAAGGCCTTCGGGTTGTAAAGTACTTTCAGCGAGGAGGAAGGCATTAAGGTTAATAACCTTAGTGATTGACGTTACTCGCAGAAGAAGCACCGGCTAACTCCGTGCCAGCAGCCGCGGTAATACGGAGGGTGCAAGCGTTAATCGGAATTACTGGGCGTAAAGCGCACGCAGGCGGTTTGTTAAGTCGGATGTGAAATCCCCGGGCTCAACCTGGGAACTGCATTCGAAACTGGCAAGCTTGAGTCTTGTAGAGGGGGGTAGAATTCCAGGTGTAGCGGTGAAATGCGTAGAGATCTGGAGGAATACCGGTGGCGAAGGCGGCCCCCTGGACAAAGACTGACGCTCAGGTGCGAAAGCGTGGGGAGCAAACAGGATTAGATACCCTGGTAGTCCACGCCGTAAACGATGTCGACTTGGAGGTTGTGCCCTTGAGGCGTGGCTTCCGGAGCTAACGCGTTAAGTCGACCGCCTGGGGAGTACGGCCGCAAGGTTAAAACTCAAATGAATTGACGGGGGCCCGCACAAGCGGTGGAGCATGTGGTTTAATTCGATGCAACGCGAAGAACCTTACCTACTCTTGACATCCAGAGAACTTTCCAGAGATGGATTGGTGCCTTCGGGAACTCTGAGACAGGTGCTGCATGGCTGTCGTCAGCTCGTGTTGTGAAATGTTGGGTTAAGTCCCGCAACGAGCGCAACCCTTATCCTTTGTTGCCAGCGGTTCGGCCGGGAACTCAAAGGAGACTGCCAGTGATAAACTGGAGGAAGGTGGGGATGACGTCAAGTCATCATGGCCCTTACGAGTAGGGCTACACACGTGCTACAATGGCGCATACAAAGAGAAGCGACCTCGCGAGAGCAAGCGGACCTCATAAAGTGCGTCGTAGTCCGGATTGGAGTCTGCAACTCGACTCCATGAAGTCGGAATCGCTAGTAATCGTAGATCAGAATGCTACGGTGAATACGTTCCCGGGCCTTGTACACACCGCCCGTCACACCATGGGAGTGGGTTGCAAAAGAAGTAGGTAGCTTAACCTTCGGGAGGGCGCTTACCACTTTGTGATTCATGACTGGGGTGAAGTCGTAACAAGGTAACCGTAGGGGAACCTGCGGTTGGATCACCTCCTTACCTAATAGATACAACCCGCGTAGTGCTCACACAGATTGTCTGATAGATGTAGAGAAGCAAGGCGTCTTGCGATTGAGACTTCAGTGTCCCCTTCGTCTAGAGGCCCAGGACACCGCCCTTTCACGGCGGTAACAGGGGTTCGAATCCCCTAGGGGACGCCACTTGCTGGTATGTAAGTGAAAGTTGCGTGCCGTTATATCTCAAAGCTGACTTGAAAGAGTCATGTTTGAGATATTTGCTCTTTAACAATCCGGAACAAGCTGAAAATTGAAACGACATGTCGTCTCATTCTTCCGTAATAAAGAATGAGGTTAAGACATGTTCGAGTCTCTCAAATTTTCATAATCTGAAGCGAAACATCTTCGGGTTGTGAGGTTAAGCGACTAAGCGTACACGGTGGATGCCCTGGCAGTCAGAGGCGATGAAGGACGTGCTAATCTGCGATAAGCGTCGGTAAGGTGATATGAACCGTTATAGCCGGCGATTTCCGAATGGGGAAACCCAGTGTGATTCGTCACACTATCATTGCGTGAATACATAGCGTAATGAAGCGAACCGGGGGAACTGAAACATCTAAGTACCCCGAGGAAAAGAAATCAACCGAGATTCCCCCAGTAGCGGCGAGCGAACGGGGAGCAGCCCAGAACCTGAATCAGTTTGTGTGTTAGTGGAAGCGTCTGGAAAGTCGCAGGGTACAGGGTGATACTCCCGTACACTAAAATGCACAAGTTGTGAGTTCGAAGAGTAGGGCGGGACACGTGGTATCCTGTCTGAATATGGGGGGACCATCCTCCAAGGCTAAATACTCCTGACTGACCGATAGTGAACCAGTACCGTGAGGGAAAGGCGAAAAGAACCCCGGCGAGGGGAGTGAAAAAGAACCTGAAACCGTGTACGTACAAGCAGTGGGAGCCTCTTTATGGGGTGACTGCGTACCTTTTGTATAATGGGTCAGCGACTTATATTCTGTAGCAAGGTTAACCGTATAGGGGAGCCGCAGGGAAACCGAGTCTTAACTGGGCGTTAAGTTGCAGGGTATAGACCCGAAACCCGGTGATCT
Source organism: Cedecea neteri (assembly GCF_000758325.1). NCBI lineage: Bacteria > Pseudomonadati > Pseudomonadota > Gammaproteobacteria > Enterobacterales > Enterobacteriaceae > Cedecea > Cedecea neteri. The sequence goes on from NZ_CP009459.1 coordinate 1,355,191, forward strand.
AGCCATGGGCAGGTTGAAGGTTGGGTAACACTAACTGGAGGACCGAACCGACTAATGTTGAAAAATTAGCGGATGACTTGTGGCTGGGGGTGAAAGGCCAATCAAACCGGGAGATAGCTGGTTCTCCCCGAAAGCTATTTAGGTAGCGCCTCGTGAACTCATCTTCGGGGGTAGAGCACTGTTTCGGCTAGGGGGCCATCCCGGCTTACCAACCCGATGCAAACTACGAATACCGAAGAATGTTATCACGGGAGACACACGGCGGGTGCTAACGTCCGTCGTGAAGAGGGAAACAACCCAGACCGCCAGCTAAGGTCCCAAAGTCATGGTTAAGTGGGAAACGATGTGGGAAGGCACAGACAGCCAGGATGTTGGCTTAGAAGCAGCCATCATTTAAAGAAAGCGTAATAGCTCACTGGTCGAGTCGGCCTGCGCGGAAGATGTAACGGGGCTAAACCATGCACCGAAGCTGCGGCAGCGACACTATGTGTTGTTGGGTAGGGGAGCGTTCTGTAAGCCGTCGAAGGTGAACTGTGAGGTTTGCTGGAGGTATCAGAAGTGCGAATGCTGACATAAGTAACGATAAAGCGGGTGAAAAGCCCGCTCGCCGGAAGACCAAGGGTTCCTGTCCAACGTTAATCGGGGCAGGGTGAGTCGACCCCTAAGGCGAGGCCGAAAGGCGTAGTCGATGGGAAACAGGTTAATATTCCTGTACTTGGTGTTACTGCGAAGGGGGGACGGAGAAGGCTATGTTAGCCGGGCGACGGTTGTCCCGGTTTAAGCATGTAGGCGGGAAGTTTAGGTAAATCCGGACTTCTGTTAACGCTGAGGTGTGATGACGAGGCACTACGGTGCTGAAGTAACAAATGCCCTGCTTCCAGGAAAAGCCTCTAAGCATCAGGTAACATTGAATCGTACCCCAAACCGACACAGGTGGTCAGGTAGAGAATACCAAGGCGCTTGAGAGAACTCGGGTGAAGGAACTAGGCAAAATGGTGCCGTAACTTCGGGAGAAGGCACGCTGTCGGTAGGTGAAACCCCTCGCGGGTGGAGCTGAAGGCAGTCGAAGATACCAGCTGGCTGCAACTGTTTATTAAAAACACAGCACTGTGCAAACACGAAAGTGGACGTATACGGTGTGACGCCTGCCCGGTGCCGGAAGGTTAATTGATGGGGTTATCCGTAAGGAGAAGCTCTTGATCGAAGCCCCGGTAAACGGCGGCCGTAACTATAACGGTCCTAAGGTAGCGAAATTCCTTGTCGGGTAAGTTCCGACCTGCACGAATGGCGTAATGATGGCCAGGCTGTCTCCACCCGAGACTCAGTGAAATTGAAATCGCTGTGAAGATGCAGTGTACCCGCGGCAAGACGGAAAGACCCCGTGAACCTTTACTATAGCTTGACACTGAACATTGAGCCTTGATGTGTAGGATAGGTGGGAGGCTTTGAAGCGTGGACGCCAGTCTGCGTGGAGCCAACCTTGAAATACCACCCTTTAATGTTTGATGTTCTAACGTAGACCCGTGATCCGGGTTGCGGACAGTGTCTGGTGGGTAGTTTGACTGGGGCGGTCTCCTCCTAAAGCGTAACGGAGGAGCACGAAGGTTAGCTAATCACGGTCGGACATCGTGAGGTTAGTGCAAAGGCATAAGCTAGCTTGACTGCGAGAGTGACGGCTCGAGCAGGTGCGAAAGCAGGTCTTAGTGATCCGGTGGTTCTGAATGGAAGGGCCATCGCTCAACGGATAAAAGGTACTCCGGGGATAACAGGCTGATACCGCCCAAGAGTTCATATCGACGGCGGTGTTTGGCACCTCGATGTCGGCTCATCACATCCTGGGGCTGAAGTAGGTCCCAAGGGTATGGCTGTTCGCCATTTAAAGTGGTACGCGAGCTGGGTTTAGAACGTCGTGAGACAGTTCGGTCCCTATCTGCCGTGGGCGCTGGAGAATTGAGGGGGGCTGCTCCTAGTACGAGAGGACCGGAGTGGACGCATCACTGGTGTTCGGGTTGTCATGCCAATGGCATTGCCCGGTAGCTAAATGCGGAAGAGATAAGCGCTGAAAGCATCTAAGCGCGAAACTTGCCCCGAGATGAGTTCTCCCTGACCCTTTAAGGGTCCTGAAGGAACGTTGAAGACTACGACGTTGATAGGCTGGGTGTGTAAGCGTAGTGATACGTTGAGCTAACCAGTACTAATGATCCGTGAGGCTTAACCTTACAACACCGAAGGTGTTTTAGAGAGATTTTCAGCTTAGTTCAGGATTAGATTGATGGTTATGCGCGAGCATAGCGGTCAATAAACAGAATTTGCCTGGCGGCCGTAGCGCGGTGGTCCCACCTGACCCCATGCCGAACTCAGAAGTGAAACGCCGTAGCGCCGATGGTAGTGTGGGGTCTCCCCATGCGAGAGTAGGGAACTGCCAGGCATCAAATTAAGCATTAACCCCGACCGAAAGGCCGGGGTTTTTTGTTTATCTGGTATCAGGAAATTCTCTGCACGAGCATAGGCATGCGACAAAAGTGTCGGGAACACTTTTGAACGCCGCTCGCGGCGGCCCCGGAGGGGCGAGTATCAGGACGATACGAGTATTGTAGGGAACTGCCAGGCATCAAATAAAAGCGAAAGGCTCAGTCGAAAGACTGAGCCTTTTGTTTTATCTGCTGTTTGTCGGTGAGCGCTCTTCTGAGGAGGACAAGAATCATTAGTAATGATTTTGAACGCCGCGTGCGGCGGCCCCGGAGGGGTGAGTATCAGGATGATACGAATACAAAATCGTCTGGAACGATTTTGCACAGCCTTAGGCTGCCCGCAGGGTGAGGGGCAGGACAGCCCGGCATACAACTGCCAGGCATCAAATTAAGCATTAACCCCGACCGAAAGGACGGGGTTTTTTGCTTTTTATACCCTTCATATTTTTATCTTTCTACGACAGAGCTATTCACTGCAATCTTGTATTCAATCCAGCGTAAGTCTCTTCTCTAAGTTATCACTCTTAAATGAAACATTTTCACCTTTTCGCTTCTGACTCGACATTGAACCATAAACTCGGTATCGTCAGGTGTCTGGATGTCTAAACGTTTAAACGTATGCTTTGAGGATATAAGGTTATGCCGATTCGGGTGCAGGACGAGCTACCAGCCGTCAATTTCCTGCGTGAAGAAAACGTCTTTGTGATGACGACATCGCGCGCCAGCAATCAGGAAATACGTCCGTTAAAGGTACTGATCCTGAATCTGATGCCAAAGAAAATTGAGACGGAAAACCAGTTCCTGCGGCTGCTCTCCAACTCTCCACTGCAGGTGGATATCCAGCTGCTGCGCATCGACAGCCGGGAGTCTCGCCATACGCCTGGCGAGCACCTCAATAACTTTTACTGCAATTTTGACGACATTAAACACGACAACTACGACGGATTGATCGTCACCGGCGCTCCGCTCGGGCTGGTCGAATTTAATGATGTGGCTTACTGGCCGCAGATCCAGCAGGTGCTGGAATGGGCCAAAGATCATGTCACCTCGACGCTGTTTGTCTGCTGGGCAGTTCAGGCCGCGTTGAATATTTTGTACGGTATTCCTAAACAAACCCGGGATGAAAAACTTTCCGGTGTCTACGAGCACAATGTTACCCAGCCCCATGCTTTGCTGACGCGCGGGTTCGATGATTCATTCCTGGCACCTCACTCTCGCTATGCTGATTTTCCTGCGCAGTTGATCCGCGACTACACCGATCTGGAGATCTTTGCTGAAACAGAACAGGGCGATGCCTACCTGTTTGGCAGCAGGGATAAGCGCATTGCGTTCGTGACCGGTCACCCGGAATATGATGCGCTGACGCTGTCCGGCGAGTACTTCCGCGATGTTGATGCTGGGCTCCAGCCAGAGGTGCCATATAACTATTTCCCGGGGGACGATCCGGCGAAGAAACCTCACGCAACCTGGCGCAGTCATGGCAATTTACTGTTCACCAACTGGCTGAACTATTACGTCTACCAGATTACGCCATTCGACCTTCGCCACATGAACCCGACGCTCGATTAAGCGTTTCAGCTTCCCATTCCAGGCGCCTTCGGCGCCTTTTTTCTATTCTGAAAATCACTTCCCTCCTCGAACAAACTTTAATCTCATAAATATCAACGTGATAAATCAATTTAAAATCAAAAATGGAAATAGTTTTTGATTTTAAAAAATCATCAAGTAGTCTTAATTCTGTTGCATGAAAACTGCACAGCCGTGCGCGATTCACTTTTGGCCGTCTCGACGGGATAAGACGAAGGAGTAACCGAATGACACAACAGACAGTTAGCGAAGAGCTGGCCTTTAGCCAGCCGTTTGGCGAGCAAGAGAAGCAGATCCTCACCCCGGAAGCCGTAGAGTTCCTCGGCGAGCTGGTGAGTCGCTTTACCCCACAGCGCAACAAGCTGCTGGCATCTCGCATTGCTGAACAGCAGGCCATCGACGGCGGAAAGCTTCCTGATTTTAATTCGGAAACCGATTCCATTCGTAAAAGTGACTGGCAGATTCGTGGTATTCCGCAGGATCTGCTCGACCGCAGGGTAGAAATTACCGGGCCGGTTGAACGCAAAATGGTGATCAACGCCCTGAATGCTAACGTAAAAGTCTTTATGGCCGACTTTGAAGATTCCCTGGCGCCGAGCTGGAGCAAAGTCATCGACGGGCAGATCAACCTGCGAGATGCGATTAACGGCACCATCAGCTGGACAAACGAAGCGGGAAAAATCTATCAGCTGAAACCCGATCCGGCAGTACTGGTTTGCCGCGTGCGCGGTCTGCATCTGCCTGAAAAACATGTGACCTGGCGCGGGGAAGCAATCCCTGGCAGCCTGTTCGACTTCGGGCTCTATTTCTTCCACAACGTGGATGCCCTGCTGGCTAAAGGCAGTGGCCCTTATTTCTATCTGCCCAAAACCCAGTCATGGCAGGAAGCGGCCTGGTGGAGCGAAGTCTTCAGCTTCACGGAAGATCGCTTCGATCTGCCACGTGGCACGATTAAAGCGACTTTGTTGATCGAAACGCTGCCTGCTGTCTTCCAGATGGATGAGATTCTGCATGCCCTGAAAGATCACATCGTGGGCCTGAACTGTGGTCGCTGGGACTACATCTTCAGCTACATCAAAACCCTGAAAAACCACCCGGATCGCGTCCTGCCGGACAGACAGTCCGTGACGATGGATAAGCCTTTCCTGAATGCTTACTCGCGCCTGCTGATCAAGACCTGTCATCGTCGCGGTGCCTTTGCGATGGGCGGCATGGCGGCCTTTATCCCGAGCAAAGACAGCGCGCGTAATGAATGGGTACTGAACAAAGTCAAAGCGGACAAAGAGATGGAGGCCAACAACGGTCATGATGGTACCTGGATTGCGCATCCGGGCCTTGCGGACACGGTTGTTGAGGTCTTTGGCAAAGCGTTGGGTGAGCGCCAGAACCAGCTGGATATCAGCCGCAGCGAAGATGCACCCATCACAGCGGCACAGCTGCTTGAGCCTTGCCCTGGCGAGCGCACCGAAGAAGGCATGCGCGCCAACATTCGCGTGGCGGTGCAGTACATCGAGGCGTGGATCTCCGGCAACGGCTGCGTACCGATTTACGGGCTGATGGAAGATGCCGCGACCGCTGAAATCTCCCGTACTTCCATCTGGCAATGGATCCACCACCAAAAGACGCTAAGCAACGGTCAGACCGTGACGAAAGCGCTGTTCCGCCAGATGCTTGCCGAAGAGATGTTGGTAATTCAGGACGAGCTGGGCGACCAGCGTTTTAGCCAGGGACGCTTCGATGAAGCTGCGCGGCTGATGGAACAAATTACCACCTCAGAAGAGTTAATCGACTTCCTGACGCTGCCGGGCTACCGCCTGCTTGCCTGAACCTAACCCTATAAAAATGGAGCATCTGAAATGAAAACCTCTCGTAGCCAACAGATTCAACAAGTACAACAAGAATGGACACAGCCACGTTGGGAAGGCATCAAGCGTACCTATAGCGCAGAAGACGTTGTGAAACTGCGCGGTTCACTGACCCCGGAATGTACCCTGGCACAGCACGGGGCGGCTAAACTCTGGCGCCTGCTGCACGGTGAATCGAAAAAAGGCTACGTAAACAGTCTGGGGGCGTTAACCGGCGGCCAGGCTTTACAGCAGGCGAAAGCGGGTATCGAAGCCATTTACCTCTCCGGCTGGCAGGTTGCGGCAGACGCGAACCTGGCGTCCAGCATGTATCCGGATCAGTCACTCTACCCGGCGAACTCTGTCCCTGCGGTTGTCGATCGGATCAACAACAGCTTCCAGCGTGCGGATCAGATCCAGTGGGCATCCAATATTGAACCGGGAGATCCGCGCCACATTGACTACTTCTTGCCGATCGTTGCCGATGCAGAAGCTGGTTTTGGTGGCGTGCTGAACGCCTTCGAACTGATGAAGTCGATGATTCAGGCCGGTGCCGCTGCGGTGCACTTTGAAGACCAGCTTGCCTCGGTCAAGAAATGTGGCCACATGGGCGGTAAAGTTCTGGTCCCAACTCAGGAAGCTATCCAGAAGCTGACCGCGGCTCGTCTGGCGGCTGACGTGATGGGAGTTCCAACGCTGCTGATCGCCCGTACCGATGCTGACGCGGCAGATCTGATCACCTCCGACTGCGACGAATACGACCGTGAATTCATCACCGGTGAACGCACTCAGGAAGGTTTCTACCGTACTCGCGCTGGCATTGAGCAGGCCATCAGCCGTGGCCTGGCCTACGCGCCTTATGCCGACCTGGTCTGGTGTGAAACCTCTAAACCTGACCTGGACCAGGCCCGCCGTTTCGCGGAAGCCATCCACGCACGCTTCCCTGGCAAACTGCTGGCCTACAACTGCTCGCCGTCGTTTAACTGGAAGAAAAACCTCGATGACAAAACCATCGCGTCCTTCCAGCAAGAACTGTCGGACATGGGCTACAAATACCAGTTCATCACCCTGGCGGGGATCCACAGCATGTGGTTCAACATGTTCGACCTGGCGCACTCTTATGCGCAGGGTGAGGGGATGCGTCACTATGTTGAGAAAGTACAGCAGCCTGAATTTGCTGCCGCTTCCGAAGGCTACACCTTCGTTTCTCACCAGCAGGAAGTGGGCACCGGCTACTTTGACCGCGTAACTACCGTCATCCAGGGCGGATCTTCCTCCGTCACGGCGCTGACAGGTTCGACTGAAGAAGAGCAGTTCTGAACAAACTTTATTTTCCCCCTCTCCTTTGGGAGAGGGCCGGGGTGAGGGGAGAAATAAATGTCACACAGGCTGGAGCTGTTAATTGCCCACACCATCCTGCAGGGGTTCGACGCCCAATACGGTCGATTTCTGGAGGTCACTGCGGGTGCCCAGCAGCGCTTTGAACAGGCCGACTGGCATGCCGTTCAACAGGCGATGAAAAGCCGCATCAACCTGTACGATCACCACGTAGGCCTCGTAGCAGAACAGCTTCGCTGCATTACCGGCGGGCAGAACACCGACGCGGCCTTTTTACTGCGCGTGAAAGAGCAATACACCCGGCTACTGCCGGATTACCCACGCTTTGAAATTGCCGAAAGCTTTTTTAATTCTGTCTATTGTCGGCTCTTCGACCACCGCTCGCTTACTCCCGAGCGGCTTTTTATCTTCAGCTCACAGGCAGGCAAGCAGCTTCGGCCGCTGCCTCGCCCACTCGCAAAAACGTTTCTCCCGGAGCAAGGCTGGACGACGTTGCTCACGACCTTGCTCTCCGATCTCCCGCTGCGCCTGCCCTGGCAGGATATTGCGCGGGATGTGGGTTTTATCCTCGCTCATCTGCATGAAACCTTCGGCGCAGAAACATTGCGAACGGCCACGTTGGAAGTGGCTAATGAACTGTTTTATCGCAATAAAGCCGCCTGGCTGGTTGGCAAACTGGTTCTGCCGGGAGGAAAAATCCCCTTTTTGTTGCCGATCCATCGCACCGATGATGGCCGGTTACTGGTGGATACCTGCCTGACCAGCTCGCCTGAAGCCAGCATCGTTTTTGGCTTCGCTCGCTCTTATTTCATGGTGTATGCCCCTTTTCCCGCAGCGCTTGTGGAGTGGCTGCGCGAGATTTTACCGGGTAAAACGACCGCCGAACTGTACATGGCGATTGGCTGCCAGAAGCACGGCAAAACCGAAAGCTATCGCGAGTATTTGACCTACATTCAGAGCACGGCCGAGCAGTTTATTGAGGCACCCGGCATACGCGGCATGGTGATGCTGGTGTTCACGCTGCCGGGCTTCGATCGCGTGTTTAAAGTGATAAAGGACAAGTTCGCGCCGCAAAAAGAGGTCACCGCCGAAAGGGTTCGTGCCTGTTATCAACTGGTCAAAGAACACGACCGCGTGGGGCGCATGGCGGATACTCAGGAGTTTGAAAACTTCGTGCTGGATAAGCGGCAGATAAGTTCCGATCTCATGGCGCTGCTACAGGAAGAAGTACCTGAAAAACTAACCGATCTTGGCGACCGAATTGCCATCAGCCATCTCTACATTGAGCGGCGAATGGTGCCGCTTAACCTGTGGCTGGAGCAGGTAGAAGGCCAGCAGCTAAGGGATGCAGTGGAAGAGTACGGCAATGCCATTCGCCAACTGGCGGCAGCCAACATCTTCCCTGGCGACATGCTATTTAAAAACTTTGGCGTGACGCGCCACGGGCGGGTGGTGTTCTACGATTACGATGAAATTTGCTACATGACCGAGGTGAATTTCCGGGATATTCCGCCGCCGCGTTACCCTGAAGATGAACTCTCTTCGGAGCCGTGGTACAGCATCTCGCCGGGAGATGTCTTCCCGGAAGAGTTCCGCCACTATCTTTGCGCGGACAGACGCATTCGCCCGCTATTCGATGAAATGCACGCCGACCTGTTCCGCGCCGACTTTTGGCGCGCTTTGCAAACCCGCATCCGCGATGGCTATGTAGAAGATGTTTATGCTTATCGCCGCCGGCAGCGCTTCAGCCAGCGGTTTGGGGAAGTGAAGCGAGCGGGCTAGCGCCCGCCGCCGTAAGCCAGCGTAATTTCTTTTGCAGCCTTGATTACCAGCGCACCCAGCTCCGTCACGCGGTCATCGGTGATGCGCGAAATCGGGCCAGAAATAGAGATCGCCGCAAACGCCTCATGGTGTTCATCGTAGATGCACGAAGCCACGCAGCGCAGCCCCAAGGCATGCTCTTCATCGTCAAATGAATAACCGCGCTTGCGGGTTTGCGCTAAATCTTCCTTTAAATGCAGCGGTGAAGTCAGCGTGGCTGGCGTGTAGCTGTGCAGTCCTTTGCGGTGCAGCAGGCCCGCCAGTTCGTCGTCGTTCAACTGAGCCAGAAACGCTTTGCCAGCACCGGACGCGTGCATCGGCAGCTTGCCGCCAATAGGTGCTGACATACGCATCAGCTGCGTGCATTGCACCTGGTCGATAATAATCGCCTGATGATCGCTCTTGTCGAGCACCGCAAGGTTGACGGTTTCGCCGGAGGCTTCCATCAGTTTGCGCAGAATAGGGTGCACAATGGCCAGCAGATTGCGGCTTTGCAGGAAGCTGCTGCCGACGACAAATGCGTGCGCGCCAATCGTCCAGTGACCAAGATCGCCCACCTGATGCACAAAACCTAACTGCTGCATCGTAGTGAGCAGACGGTGGGTGGTGGAATTGGGCAAACCAGCCTGCTGGGCAAGCTCGGTGAGCGCCACGCTACCGTGAGATTCGGCAATCCACTCCAGCAGCTTAAGGCCGCGGGTCAGGGACTGCACTTGCCCGGTAGCAGCCGGAGCCGCAGCGGCTGCGGCGCGGGGTTTCTTACCTCGTTTAGCGGGGACTGTAGCAACCATACCGGACTCCTTTTTCGTATCGTGGAAATCATTTTCGTTTTATTTGGCGAATTTGCAACCGCTACTCAGACTGATCGGAGGAGTGATGCTGAACATCTCTCATGTTCCCGATATGCGGCTTTTACGACCCTATAGATTGTGCAAGTATGGGATGGCATATCCGTCAGGCAGGGAAAACAGGTGGGAGTGAGCGTGAGCAACAACGTAGAAAAACTGAAACAACAACTTAGTGAGCGCATTCTGGTGCTGGACGGCGGTATGGGGACCATGATCCAAAGCTACCGTCTCGATGAGAGTGATTTCCGTGGCGAGCGTTTTGCCGACTGGCCGTGTGACCTCAAAGGCAACAATGATCTGCTGGTGCTCAGCAAACCGGAAATTATCGCCGCGATTCACTATGCCTACTTTGAAGCTGGCGCCGACATCGTCGAAACCAACACCTTTAACTCCACCACCATTGCGATGGCGGATTACCAAATGGAGTCGCTGTCGGCAGAAATTAACTTCGAAGCCGCTAAGCTGGCGCGTGCCTGTGCCGACGAATGGACGGCCCGCACGCCGGAAAAACCGCGTTACGTCGCCGGTGTACTTGGCCCGACCAACCGCACGGCGTCAATTTCCCCGGATGTGAACGACCCTGCCTTCCGCAACATCACCTTTGATCAGCTGGTCGCCGCTTACCGTGAATCGACCAGGGCGCTGGTGGAAGGCGGGGCCGACCTGATCATGATCGAAACGGTTTTCGACACCCTGAATGCCAAAGCCGCCATCTTCGCCGTAAAGGCAGAGTTTGAAGCGCTCGGCGTTGACCTGCCGATCATGATTTCCGGCACCATCACCGATGCGTCAGGCCGCACGCTTTCCGGTCAGACGACAGAAGCTTTCTATAACTCCCTGCGCCACGCCGACGCGCTCTCTTTCGGGCTTAACTGCGCGCTGGGGCCGGACGAACTGCGGCAGTATGTGGCTGAACTGTCGCGCATTGCCGAGTGCTACGTGACGGCTCACCCTAATGCTGGTCTGCCGAACGCTTTCGGTGAGTACGACCTCGATGCGGAAGTGATGGCGCAGCAGATTGGGGAATGGGCGCAGGCTGGATTCCTGAACATTGTCGGCGGCTGTTGCGGGACGACGCCTGCGCACATCGCCGCGATGAGCAAAGCGGTAGCAGGCGTTGCGCCGCGCAAACTCCCCGATCTGCCGGTTGCCTGTCGTCTCGCCGGGCTTGAGCCGCTTAATATCGGCGCGGACAGCCTGTTCGTTAACGTCGGTGAACGCACCAACGTTACCGGCTCGGCAAAGTTTAAGCGTCTGATCAAAGAAGAGAAATATAGCGAAGCGCTGGACGTGGCGTTGCAACAGGTCGCCAGCGGCGCGCAAATCATCGACATCAACATGGACGAGGGAATGCTGGATGCCGAAGCGGCGATGGTGCGTTTCCTGAACCTGATTGCCGGTGAACCGGATATTGCCCGGGTGCCAATCATGATCGACTCCTCGAAATGGGAGGTGATCGAGAAAGGGCTGAAGTGCATTCAGGGCAAAGGCATCGTTAACTCTATTTCCATGAAAGAAGGCATTGAGCCGTTTATCCATCATGCGAAGCTGGTGCGCCGCTACGGCGCGGCGATGGTGGTGATGGCGTTCGATGAGGCCGGCCAGGCCGATACGCGAGAGCGTAAAATCGAGATTTGCCGGCGAGCTTATAAAATTCTTACCGAAGAGGTGGGCTTCCCGCCGGAAGACATCATCTTTGACCCAAATATCTTCGCGGTGGCGACCGGCATCGAAGAACACAACAACTACGCCCAGGATTTTATCGGCGCCTGCGAAGACATTAAGCGCGAGCTGCCCCACGCGATGATATCCGGCGGCGTGTCTAACGTCTCCTTCTCTTTCCGCGGCAACGAGCCAGTGCGGGAAGCTATTCACGCGGTATTCCTCTATTACGCAATTCGTAACGGTATGGACATGGGGATTGTGAACGCCGGGCAACTGGCGATTTACGACGATCTCCCGGCTGAGCTGCGGGATGCGGTTGAAGACGTCATTCTTAACCGTCGCGACGACAGCACCGAACGTTTGCTGGAGCTGGCTGAAAAATATCGCGGCAGCAAAAGCGATGACGGCGCCAATGCTCAACTGGCGGAGTGGCGTAGCTGGGACGTGGCGAAACGTCTGGAATATTCGCTGGTGAAAGGCATCACCGAGTTTATTGAAGCGGATACCGAAGAAGCCCGCCTGCAGTCGGCTCGCCCCATTGAAGTGATTGAAGGCCCGCTGATGGCCGGAATGAACGTGGTGGGTGATTTGTTCGGCGAAGGGAAAATGTTCCTGCCGCAGGTGGTGAAGTCTGCCCGCGTGATGAAGCAGGCGGTGGCATACCTTGAGCCGTACATCGAAGCCAGCAAGGAACAGGGCAGCAGCAACGGTAAAATCGTGCTGGCCACCGTCAAGGGCGACGTGCATGACATCGGCAAGAACATCGTCGGCGTGGTGCTGCAATGTAACAACTACGAGATTATCGATCTTGGCGTGATGGTGCCCGGTGAGAAAATTTTGAAAACCGCCCGTGAAGTCGGGGCCGATATCATCGGCCTGTCAGGGCTTATTACCCCATCGCTGGACGAAATGGTCAATGTGGCCAAAGAGATGGAGCGGCAGGGTTTTACGCTGCCGTTGCTGATCGGCGGCGCGACAACGTCAAAAGCCCACACGGCGGTGAAAATAGAGCAGAACTACAGCGGGCCAACCGTCTACGTGCAGAATGCGTCACGTACCGTTGGCGTGGTTTCTGCTCTACTTTCAGAAACCCAGCGTGATGAGTTTGTCGCCCGCACTCGCAAAGAGTACGAAGTTGTTCGTACGCAGCACGCGCGTAAAAAACCGCGCACGCCGCCGGTTACGCTGGAAGTCGCGCGGGATAACGATCTGCCTTTCGACTGGGAAAGCTATACGCCTCCGGTTCCGCATCGGCTGGGCGTGCAGGAAGTGACCGCCAGTATTGAAACGCTGCGAAACTATATCGACTGGACACCGTTCTTCATGACCTGGTCGCTGGCCGGTAAATACCCCCGCATTCTGGAAGATGAGGTGGTTGGCGAGGAGGCAAAACGGTTGTTTAAAGACGCTAACGACATGCTGGATATGCTCCACCGGACGAAAACAATGACGCCGCGCGGCGTGGTCGGCCTGTTCCCGGCGAATCGCGTGGGCGACGACGTGGAAGTTTATGCCGATGAAACACGCTCTCAGGTTAAAGGCTTCAGCCGCCATCTACGCCAGCAAACGGAAAAGAACGGCTTCGCGAACTACTGCATTGCCGATTTTGTGGCGCCTAAACACAGCGGTAAAGCCGACTACATCGGCGCTTTTGCGGTCACCGGCGGTATTGAAGAAGACGCGCTGGCAGGCGCCTACGATGCCCGGCACGATGATTACAACAAAATCATGGTGAAAGCGGTCGCCGATCGCCTGGCCGAAGCTTTTGCTGAATATCTGCACGAGCGCGTGCGTAAAGTCTACTGGGGCTACGCGGCCACGGAAAACCTCAGCAACGAGGAGCTGATTCGCGAGAATTATCAGGGGATTCGTCCGGCCCCAGGCTACCCGGCCTGCCCGGAGCACACGGAAAAAGCGGCCATCTGGGCGCTGCTGGACGTCGAAAACGTGATTGGCATGAAACTCACCGAGTCTTACGCCATGTGGCCCGGTGCGTCGGTTTCCGGGTGGTACTTCAGTCACCCGGACAGTAAGTACTTTGCCGTCGCACAAATTCAGCGTGACCAGGTCGAAGATTACGCCCGACGCAAAGGCATGCCGGTCAGCGAGGTTGAACGCTGGCTTGCGCCAAACCTCGGTTACGACGCCGACTGACTCACAAACCTGTTATCTTTCCTTACAACTTACAAGGCGCTCTGGGGGCGCCTTGTCTCTTTATTGAAGTTAAACCCTTATACTGAAGGATGGTGGTTATTTTTGCTTCGGGAACCCTAAAAACTTTACCCTAAATAATTCGAATTGCAGGAAGGCGACAAGACCGACAATCCCCGGGAGCATAGCTAACTATGTGACTGGGGTGGGCGGGTGCAGTCAACACACCTGCGGTTTGAAGTATGACGGGTAGATAAGGAGAACAAGAATCCGTGCTGACGTTGTTACACCTGCTGTCCGCCGTTTCGCTGCTGGTCTGGGGCACGCATATTGTGCGCACCGGTATCATGCGTGTTTACGGTGCCAACCTGCGCAGTGTGCTTAGCCACAGCGTAGAAAAGAAACCGCTCGCCTTCTGCGCCGGGATAGGCGTTACCGCGCTGGTGCAGAGCAGCAATGCCACCACCATGTTGGTGACCTCGTTTGTTGCCCAGGATTTGGTGGCGCTCGCCCCTGCGCTGGTGATTGTGCTGGGGGCTGATGTGGGTACAGCGCTAATGGCGCGTATCCTGACTTTCGATCTCTCATGGCTTTCACCGCTGCTGATTTTCATCGGCGTTATCTTCTTCCTCAGCCGCAAGCAGACCCGCGCCGGGCAGCTTGGCCGCGTGGGGATTGGCCTGGGCCTTATTCTGCTGGCGCTTGAGCTGATTGTAGGGGCCGTTACGCCGATTACCCAGGCGAACGGCGTCCAGGTGATCTTTGCTTCCCTGACCGGCGACATCATGCTCGACGCGCTGATTGGCGCGATGTTTGCCATTATCAGCTACTCGAGTCTGGCCGCCGTCCTGCTGACGGCCACGCTGACCTCCACCGGCGTGATCTCATTTGATGTGGCGCTATGCCTGGTTATCGGGGCTAACCTCGGCTCCGGCCTACTGGCGATGATCAACAACAGCGCTGCCAATGCTGCCGCGCGTCGCGTGGCGCTTGGCAGTCTGCTGTTCAAGCTGGTGGGCAGTCTGCTGGTGTTGCCGTTTGTGCATGTCCTGGCCCGGCTGATGCACCACCTGCCGCTGCCGGAATCTGAACTGGTTATCTACTTCCACGTGTTCTACAACCTGATTCGTTGCCTGGTGATGGTGCCGTTTGCCGAACCCATGGCGCGCTTCTGCCGCCGGGTGATCAGCGAAGTACCGGAAGTCGACGCCCGGATGAAGCCGAAGCACCTCGATCCTACGGCGCTGGATACTCCTGCGTTGGGGTTATCTAACGCCGCGCGTGAAACCCTGAGAATGGGCGACGTGCTTGAGCAGATGCTGGAAACCTGGAGCAAGGTGATGCACGGTGAGCCGCGTCAGGAAAAAGAGCTGCGTAAGCTGGCTGATGACGTGGACGTGCTGTATACCGCCATCAAACTCTATCTCGCGCAGATGCCGAAGGAAGATCTGGCGGAAATGGAGTCGCGCCGCTGGGCTGAAATCATTGAAATGTCGCTTAACCTGGAACAGGCAGCGGACATTATCGAACGTATGGGCAGCGAAGTGGCGGATAAATCTCTCGCCGCGCGCCGGGCCTTCTCGCCGGACGGCCTGACCGAGCTGGATAACCTGCTCCAGCAGTTGATCAGCAACCTGCAGCTGAGTCTGTCGGTGTTCTTCTCGAGCGACCTGGGCAGCGCCCGTCGGCTGCGCCGAAACAAACACCGCTTCCGTATCATGAACCGCCGTTACTCTCATGCCCACGTTGATCGCCTGCACCAGCAGAACGTGCAGAGTATTGAGACCAGCTCGCTGCACCTTGGGCTGCTGGGGGACATGAAGCGCCTGAACTCGTTGTTCTGCTCCGTCGCCTATAGCGTGCTGGACCAGCCGGACGATGACGACGAGCGGGATGAATATTGATCGCCCGTATGGCACCGTTATTTTCAGGAGCCGGGGCTACGAAATCGCCTTCTTGTGCAAGAAGGGCGATGATGTACTTGAAAGGCAGCCATCAGGCTGCCTTTCTTTTCACCATTAGCGGGTATCGACTAACCGGAAACAATATCCTCCGCGTGGGCCAGCAGATACTCCTCCGCTTCCTTTGACCAGATGCCGCGGTGACGCTCCATAATTGCTGCCAGCGCTGGGTCGCTAATTTTCCCCAGCGGCGTTAGTGGCATTTTTTTCCCGGTATAAACCAGCTTTTTACCGCCGCCAACCGCCGGTAAGTCCAGCGTGGTATCGCCCGCCGCATTAAGCCCCAGAATATGAGTCACAACTTTTGCTGTCTGGACTTTTTTCGTCTGCATCAGCTCAACTGCGGCACGCATATCGTCAGTATTGCCGCCTGAGGTGCCTACGTAATGGGTGAAGGAGTAATGAACGTCGTAAAAGTTAATGGGGGCGCTGAACCCCTTATCCTGCGGGCCAGCAAAGAAATTGAGGCAGCCATCGGGTGCCAGCAGCGATGAAGCCATAGTGATAAGCTGCTCGTTGGGGACGAAGACAAAGATATCGTCAAAACCGTGGCCGCAGGAGAGCGCCATCAGCGTTTCGCGGCTGGCATCATGGCCATCAATATAGTGAATCAATGTTTGCGGCTCGGACGGATAGTGCTGACGTGCATAGCTGAGCTTAGGCTTATTGGTGTCGGTCACCACCAGCAGCGCCGGATTGATCGGGCCATGCAACGCGTAGTCGATAGCCAGCAAGCCCATTGGACCGGTGCCGCCGAGAATCAGCGTGCGTCCCTGAGGGCGAATGCCCATTACAGGGTTATAGCTGCCTTTCTCCAGATGATAGTTGGCGTTGAAAGCGCCAATCACGCAGGAAAGGGGCTCCACCAGCGAGCCTTCAAACCAGGTATCGCCCTCCCAGGAGAGCAGGCAATCTTGTTCCATCACTTCGTTAGGGATCACCACATGGGTCGCTTCTCCACCGATCCACGGGAATGAATAGCCGGGACAGTCCGGGCGATCCGGCAACTGTAGATTGGCCTGAATCACATAGCGCTGTCCGGCGTGAAACTTGTGCTGCCACTTCTTGCCGACGGCGATAATTTCCCCACAGAACTCATGGCCGATGATGATCGGGTTAGTCGCCACATCGTCAGGCACCTTTTTGTGATCCTGACCCTGATTCGCCTCTTTCCACGACGAGAGGCACAGGCTATCGGTAACTACGCGGGCGAGGATTTCATCCTCCTGCATCGGCGGGAGTTCAAAGGTTTCCAGACGCAGATCGCGTTTGCCGTATAGGCGCAGGGCTGTTGTTTGCATAAACCACCTCTTATTTAGCACGTTAGCTCCGGCATCGCCGGAGCGGAATGATCAGGACAGGAAGCCCAGTGCGTTACCGATAATCCCCAGACCGAACAGGGCAAAAATCAGCCACACCGGATTCACTTTCTTATTGAGCAGGCGAACCATTAGCATTGTCAGGCCCAGTGCCAGAAGGCCGGGACAGAGCTGATCGAGGATGTTCTGTACGGTCATAGTGACGGTAGAACCATCGGCACCCGGCGTTTGTGAGACCACCAGCGGTACGTTGATGGTGGTCCACTTGGTCACCAGTACGCCCATGACAAACAGGCCAAGAATGGAGGCACCTTCGGTCAGTTTTTGCAGCAGGTTTCCGCCCATATCGCTGACGATACTGACCCCTTTACGGAAGCCCAGCTGCAGCCCATACCACTTCATGGCAAGACGTACCGCGTTGAAAATAAAGAAGAACAGAAGTGGTCCAAGAATATTGCCAGAGAGCGCCAGCGATGCGCCCAGGGCGGCGGTGATTGGCCGCAATGTGCCCCACACTAGCGGGTCGCCAACCCCTGCAAGTGGTCCCATCAGGCCCACTTTTATGCCGTTAATCGCGCCATCATCTATAGCCGCACCGTTAGCTCGCGCTTCCTCCATCGCTACCGTTACGCCAATAACCGGACCGCAGACCGCAGGTGTGGTGTTGAAGAACACCAGGTGACGTTTCAGCGCGGCGACCTGATCCTCTTTTAGCGGATAAAGGCGTTTAATGGCCGGGATCATGTCGTAGCAAAAACCTAGCCCGTGGATACGTTCGAAGTTGAATGACGCCTGTTGCAGGTTGGATCGCAGAAACATGCTCACCAGGTCGCCTTGGGTAATTTTTCTCTGTTCCATATTGGGCTCCATCAGTCGTCAAGCTGGTCAAGGGCAGTGGAAGAGGCGGCCATAGCCTGGGGTTCAGGCTTGCGCCACTGCGGGTTAAGCTGGATATAAATCAGCGCGATGATGACCCCCACGCCGCCGAAGGCCAGCAGGCTGAAATCGAGATAGCCGCCCGCGAGGAAGCCAAGGAAAAAGAAAGGCATCAGATATTTCACGCCCATCATGCGAAGCACCATGGCGTAGCCGACCACCACGATAAAACCGCCAGCGATTTGCAAACCGTGGGTGACATATTCTGGAATAGCACCCAGCATATTGCTGACCATGTCGGCGCTGACAAACAGCGAAACCACCAGCGCAGGGATGGCGACGCGCAGCGCCTGGATGCCCAGCGCTGAGACGTGCAGAAGATCGATTGTCCCAAAGCGTGCCTCTTCAGCGGCTTTATCTGCGGCGTGCTGGAACACCACGGTAATAGTACGGGCGAATACGGTGAGCACCTGGCCCGCGGCGGCGACCGGGAGTGCGATAGCTATCCCGGTTGCGATGCTTTGGTGACCAACGATCACCAGGATAGCCGAGATAATGCTGGCCAGCGCCGAGTCCGGAGACTGAGCCGCGCCGACGTTCATCCAGCCCAGTGCGATCAATTCCAGAGTTCCGCCGAGCATAATTCCGGTTTTTAAATCGCCAAGAATTAAGCCAATCACGGTACAGGCAATTAACGGACGGTGAGTCTGAAATTCATCCAGCACGCTGCCCATCCCGGCAATACAGGAAAAAATAAAAATAGCTATTATTTGTAGGGTACTGATTTCCATAATCTGTCACCTTGGAGGTATAAGGATCCCTGCCTGTTACGGCATATTACTACAGGCCCGATTTATTATTTTGTAACGGACAGTTCTGCTATTTTATCGAGAATATTTACCGGAGGGTCGGAGGCCACAACGCGTAAATCGAGTTTTACCCCTAGATTATCTAATTGTTGAAATGAATTAATATCCATTTCATCTAATGAGATGGCCTTGGTTAGTTGTTTTTTACCTGGTCGCCAGGCCATGCCGCCGATATTTAGAGTCGCTATTTTTACTCCCTGTTGGACCATAGTTAAAACATCATGCGGGTTGGTAAATAAATAAAAAACGGACTCGTCTTTATATTGCGGGTTATGATATACGGCGACGGCTTTTTCGATATTTACCACGTTAACCTTTATACCCGGAGGTGCGGCCTGGCGAAGTAGCGTGCGACGAACGTCATCGTTATAAACATCGTCATTGCAAATAATAATTCGCCGGGCGTTGGCCACTTTTGACCAAACGGTAGTGACCTGACCATGAATCAAACGGTCATCGATGCGAGCGAGCGTAATGTTCATCAAAAGTCCTCCTCAACGGTCTCCGGTTGCCGCCAGGTGACGCAGCACTGGCTGGCAATAGTCTCCAGGTGAATGCAGAGTTCGTCAGCGTTCATCGTTTGTTGATTGTCCACCAGCTCCAGAGCCAGCGGCAGCGACAGGCCGCTGATAACCCGCAGATGTGGGTTGCTCATTGCTAGCCCCGCAGCGGCATTCCAAGGACTGCCGCACTGTAAATCAACGGCGATAAGCCACTGCTCTTCTTTGCGAGTCTCTACTAGCTTTTCAAGATTAATGGCGATATTGCCAGCGTTTTCACCGGGTACAAACTCCACGGTGCTGACGTTGACATCGCCGTAGACCATTCGCACCGAGTCGAGCATGGCGCAGGCAAGCTGGCCGTGGGCACAGAAGATGACGTTAACCATTTTTCCCCCTTAGCCGCGCGTTTTTCCGCCCGCGATGTTAGTGGTTACGCCAGTGATATAGCTGGCGCGTTCTGAGAGTAAGTAGCAAACAAAATCAGCGATTTCAGAAAGGCGACCTGAGCGCCCAATTGGAATTGAGTTCTTTGTATAGCCTTCGCGTAATTGTTCGACGGTGATGCTACGAGTCCAGGCCAGCGCCTCCTCGTATTCTGGGGTGCGGAGTCCGGTTTTCTCCAGAATACCTGGCGCGACGCCCACCACGCGGATGCCGTGTTTGCCCAACTCTTTTGACCAAGAGCGAGTAAAGCTATTCAGCGCGGCTTTGGTCGCAGCATAGCAACTTTGCCCTTCAGAACCTTCAAGGCCGCTTTCCGACGAAACGTTAACAATCACGCCGTTGCGTTGTTTAACCATTTGGCGGGCCACCGCTTGTGACATCAGAAAAACACCTTTCTGGTTGATATTGACCATTTTTTCAAATGCCGCTTCATTTAACTCGTAACGACCGGCTGGTAATTTCTCGTCGACTAATAAACGTGGGAAATTAACGCCTGCGTTATTCACCAGCCCATCAATACAACCAAAGTGTTGAATAATACTGTCGACAGTTTTATTTACCTCGTTGGCGCTGGAAATATCAGTTGACCAGAAAATATAATTTTCGCGATCCTGGTGCTTATCTCCGCCGTGAATATCAACCATCTGCACTCTGGCACCCTGTAGTAATAACTCATCTACGATGGCCAGGCCAATTCCCGACGCACCACCGGTAACAATAATAAGTTTATCTTTTAAGTTTAACCACGTATCCATTATTGACTCCTGTTTTCTTTAGATAAAGGGATTCCTCGCGGCAGCGCTGCGTGAAATCATCTTTTTTAAATTTATTTCAGTAACGACTCAGCGGTTTCTCTGTTTGTCACCAGGCAGTTAATGTAATTTCCGTTTAGTGCGCCAAGAATACCAGAGTATTTTTCCTCTCCCATTGCAATACCTACGGAATAACGCGCCTGCTTGAGTTTCGCTATCTCAATAGAGAGTGTTTTCTCACTCATGGCAGTTTCAACCATCTCGCCATCAATATTGTAAAAACGGGAGCAGATATCACCGGCCACGTGGCGAGCGTTGAGGTCATCGCTCTCTTCGCTGCCGTAAAATGCATGCCAGTTCGCGCCGTTCCGGATAGCCGGGGAACCTATTCCTACCAGCGCGATGTCCAGGTTATCCCAGTAAGAGGCGATGGTTTTAAAATGTCTGGACTGCATAATACCGTTGCGAATTAACTTGTTATCGAGCAGTGCCGGAAAATCAGCAAGATGCGATTCCGCTTTCAGCTTCGCCGCCGCGCCGTAGGTTAGCGTATTGACGTGGTAACGGCTTTCCAGTTTTCCTGACGGGCCACCGATGATTGGCACGCAGATAGCCTGGCGAGACTGGCTGGCTTGCGGCAGATTTTCTACCAGCGCACGTACCGCGCGGCCCCAGGAAAAACCAACAATATCACCGGGCTTTAGCAGCCTGTCGACCAACTGGGCCCCGTGCTGGCCTATAAGATTGAGCTGATCGTCTTCCTGCATAGAGTCGCTGGTGGCGACAACCGCTTCTCTGAGACCAAACCTTTGCTTAAGCTGCTGCTCGAGCCACAGATTTTCGTTGTAGTCGTAGTTGATAGCGATGGTAACAATACCCTGTTCACGGCCGCGCTTTAGCAACCGGCTAATGGTCGTCCGGTAAATTCCCAGCTCGCGTGCAATCTGCGCCTGGGTCATCTCTTGCTCATAATAGAGTTGAGCGACTTTGACTATCAGTCGGATATCATCGCTATTTTCCATCGTCATCTGCCGACTCCTGCACATTTGTGCAAATCCTGTTCTTCCGAACACAATCTGATATAACCTCAGCTTTGCCGCTATTTAAAGAAATTATCTTCGTTTTCATTGCGGTTCTACGGTGGGTTATGTTGCACATTTGATGAACAGAAAGTCAGCCGCTGGCACTTTTGTGCATTTGCTTGTAATAGGTTGATTCTGCTTTATTTCATCAGGCAAAGTTGCTCTCGTGGGGGGCGTGCACTTTTGTCTTGAAAGGCGCGTCAGATCACACTCAGCGTTCAGGGAACAAAGCGCGATGATTTTTATCGCTGTCGAGGTGAGGTATATTTCGCTTTTACAGGAGAATTTATGCTGCCAGAGTCATCAACCCGTCTTAACAAATACATCAGCGAGAGCGGGATCTGCTCACGCCGTGACGCCGATCGCTACATCGAACAGGGCAACGTTTTTATTAACGGCAAACGCGCCAAAATTGGCGATCAGGTTTTTGCCGGTGACAGCGTGAAGGTGAATGGTCAGCTCATCGAACCCCGCAATGAAGAAGATCTGGTGCTCATTGCGCTGAATAAGCCGGTGGGGATTGTTAGCACCACGGAAGACGGTGAGAAAGACAACATCGTTGACTATGTAAACCACAGCAAGCGCGTGTTCCCCATTGGCCGCCTGGACAAAGATTCTCAGGGGCTGATTTTCCTCACCAACCACGGCGACCTGGTGAACAAAATCCTGCGCGCAGGGAACGACCATGAGAAAGAGTACGTGGTCACGGTGAATAAGCCGGTTACCGACGAGTTTATCCGCGGTATGGGGGCGGGCGTTCCGATTCTGGGTACCGTCACCAAGAAATGCAAAGTTAAAAAAGAAGCGCCGTTTGCGTTTCGCATCACCCTGGTTCAAGGGCTGAACCGCCAGATCCGCCGCATGTGCGAACACTTTGGCTATGAAGTGACGAAGCTGGAGCGTACGCGCATCATGAACGTCAATCTTACCGGTATTCCGCTGGGGGAATGGCGCGACCTGACGGATGATGAACTGATTGAGCTGTTTAAGCTGATTGAGGATTCGTCCTCAGAGGCGAAACCGGCTAAAAAAGCGAAGCCAAAAGCGGCCAGCCCAGCGGCGAAAAAACCGTTGGTAAGCGGCCCGAAAAGCTCAGCAAAAACGCCCGCTGAGCTTGCCTCGCGTAAACGCTTTGCTTCTCCAGGCCGGAAGAAAAAAGGCCGCTAAGCTAGCGTTTGCCTCGCGTATGGTTGTTGGCAGACCATGAGTAAGTCGTCGTGGTATCCGGCTTTAAGGCATTTTGTTTCTTCAGCTGGCGAGCTTTCTTGGCCGCCAGCGCACGTTCCGCCATCAGCTTGTCGATGTACTCTTTTTTTACCTGATTAGTCTCTGAGTTGGTCAACGTACGACCGTGGGCAATGCGGGCGCGATCCAGCAGCGTTTTTAGCTCACGCTGTTCGCTTTCCGTCATGTCTTGCTGTGTCAGTCTGGCTGTGGCCATCGTTGCAATCTCCCAGGAAAGGACCCTCAGTGTAAAACAAACCCACCGCGCCGACGAGACAAAAAAGCCTGCATCAGCAGGCTTTTAGCGATTATTTTTTGCCGTCTGGCTTTGGCGTTATCGCTTTGCCAGACCAATACCCGGCCAGCAGAGAGCCGGAAAGATTGTGCCAGACGGAGAACAACGCGCCAGGCAGCGCTGCGAGCGGCGAGAAGTAAATTTTACCCAACGTGGCCGCCAGACCGGAGTTCTGCATCCCCACTTCGATGGCCAGCGTCCGGCAGGTCGACTCGTCAAACCCAAACAGCCGCCCGCCCCAGTAGCCGCCGAGCAGGCCAATGGTGTTATGCAGAATCACCGCGACAATCACCACCAGGCCAACGGAAGCGATGTGTGACGCCGAACCTGCCACAACTGCGCTAATGATGGCGAGAATACAGAGCATGGAAAACGCAGGCAGCCACGGTTCCACACGCTTCACCAGTCGCGGGAACAGGTGATGCACAATCAGGCCAAGGCCAATCGGGATGATGACGATTTGCAGAATACTGACCAGCATGCCCATCACATCGACTTTAATGTCGGCGTCGACATAGAGACGGGTTAGCAGCGGTGTGGCAAATACGCCGACCAGCGTGGAAACAGAAGAGATCGTCACAGAGAGCGCAACATCGCCCTTAGCCAGATAAATCATGACGTTGGACGCCGTCCCGCTGGCTACGCTGCCGACAAGAACCATCCCGGCTGACAGGTCGGGCGGCATATGGAACAACATCGCCAGCAGCCACGCCGCCAGCGGCATCACCAGGTAATGCAGAAAAATGCCTGCAGCTACCGGGGCCGGGCGCGACAGCACGCGTTTAAAGTCTTCAAGTCGCAGGTGGACGCCCATGCCAAACATAATGAGCATCAGTAGCGTGCTGACCCACGGGCCAATTGGGGTAAAGGTTGAAGGGGTATAATACGCAGCGACGGAGAGCAGCAGCGCCCAGAGCGGGAACAGCCGGGTTAGGGTGGCGATCATAGCGATGTCCTTGCAGAGTTTGTGTTGTTTTATGGTTATAAAAAAAGCCGGGTGCGAGCCCGGCTTTCTGTATTCATGGCATGGATTGAACGCTTATTCAAACAGGTTGCGGTGTAGCTTCTGTACCACCTGCTCTGCATCGTCGCCGGGCACCAGGAAGCACAGGTTGTAGCTGGAAGCGCCGTAGCAAATCATGCGGATGTTGAACGGATCGAGCACGCCGAACACTTCTTTGCCAACGCCACAGGCCTGGGACAGCTTATTGCCGATGATAGCCACCAGCGCCAGGTTCTCTTCGACTTCCACACGGCACAGAGATGAAAGCTCGGTGAGCAGCGCGGTGGTCAGCAGGCTGTCGCCGGTGGAGGTAGAGCCGGTGGTGTCCATGGTCAACGCCACGCTAACTTCGGAGGTGGTGATCAGATCCACGGAAATATTATGGCGAGCCAGAATGCTAAACACTTCCGCCAGGAAACCGCGGGAATGGAGCATATGCAGACTGTGCAGCGTCAGCAGCGTTTGCTTGCGACGTACCGCAAGGGCGCGGAAAAGCGGTGGGTTTTCCGTTTTTTTGCATACCAACGTTCCGCCAGCCGCTGGATCTTTGCTGGAGCCGACAAATACCGGAATGTCACAGCGCACGGCAGGCAACAGCGTGGCCGGATGCAGCACTTTCGCACCAAAGGTAGCCATTTCAGCGGCTTCTTCAAAGGCGATGCGGTCAATGCGTTTTGCCGCAGGCACCATGCGCGGGTCAGTGGTGTAGATGCCCGGCACGTCGGTCCAGATATCCACGCGAGCGGCATTCAGCGCTTCGCCGAGCAGTGCAGCGGTATAGTCGCTGCCGCCGCGGCCAAGCGTAGTCGTTCTGCCTTTTTCTTCGCTGCCGATAAAGCCCTGAGTGATCACCAGGGATTCCGCGAGGCGCGGCAGCATCTGCTGGCTTGCCAGTTCCGCCAGCGCGGTGATATCTGGCTCGGCACGGCCAAAGCGGTCGTTGGTGCGCATGACTTTACGAATATCGAACCACTGCGCTTCTACCTGACGTTCGCGCAGGATTTCCACGAACAGCAGGGTGGACATCAGCTCGCCGTGGCTGACCAGCTCATCGGTCAGCGCGGTGGAGGTTGCCAGAGAGGCTGCTTCTGCAAGGGTCGTGATATTTTCAAGCAGGCGATCGATCTCTTCGCGGATAACGTCCGGATTTGCCAGACGCTCAACGATGTTGTACTGGATTTTGCGGATGGCATCGAGCTTGACGAAACGTTCGGTCGCTTCGAGGCCTTCAGCCAGAGCAACCAGCAGGTTAGTCACGCCAGCGGAGGCGGAAAGCACCACCACGCGGACGTGGCTATCGGCCAGCACCACATCGGCGCTGCGGTTCATCGCGTCGAAATCGGCGACGCTGGTCCCACCAAATTTGGCGACTACGGTTTGAGACATAACTACCTCGTGTCAGGGGCCATTCAACTGGCAAAAAAGTATTCAGCCTTGGCACAAGGGAAGAGCGGTAAACGGGTGGGCGCAGAGCAGGAGAACTACGATATCACCCAGAAGTGCTCCACCTTGTCTATCCGGCCTTTTGAACCGGATATGAAACGCTCGACTGCGAACGTTTCTGGTGACAACCCAGAGGATTCAGCCCCTGCAGCCGACAATAAGCGTGACCAGCCGCTTCATCATCTCGGCGTTGCTCCCCCTCACGTATCGTCCTTGTTACTGGTTCCTCGGATACGATTTTCTGGGCAACGCGCCTCTTCTGGCCTGCGCACGCGCAGGTAGCGCCTAATAAATAAAGCTTCGGCGAAGGCATGTCAACTGCGGGGTTATGCGGATTTTTCATGTTAAATCGTTAATCAGGAATTTAACTTATAAGAGGGTATTTTTGCCGCTTTTTAGGGGGTTACGGGAAACCCTCGGTTAATGGCATAAAATCAATCACAATTTTTGCCTGCAGGCGCTACAATCGACCGAAGTCACAATTCTCAAATCAGAAGAGTATTGCTATGAAAAACATCAACCCGAAGCAGACCTCTGCCTGGCAGGCACTCCAGAAACATTACGATGAGATGAAAGACGTTACGCTTTCCGACCTGTTCGCGAAAGATAACGACCGCTTCAGCAAGTTCTCCGCGACCTTCGATGACCTGATGCTGGTGGACTTCTCCAAAAACCGCATCACCACCGAAACCCTCGAAAAACTGCAGGCGCTGGCGAAAGAGACCGATCTGCAGAGCGCGATCAAATCCATGTTCGCCGGCGAGAAAATCAACCGCACCGAAGATCGCGCCGTGCTGCACGTTGCGCTGCGTAACCGCAGCAACACGCCTATCGTGGTCGATGGCAAAGACGTGATGCCGGAAGTGAACGCCGTGCTTGAGAAGATGAAAGCCTTCTCTGAAAGCATCATCAGCGGCAACTGGAAAGGCTACACCGGCAAAGCCATCACCGACGTGGTTAACATCGGTATCGGCGGCTCTGACCTCGGCCCATTCATGGTTACCGAAGCGCTGCGTCCATACAAAAACCACCTCAACATGCACTTTGTGTCCAACGTTGACGGTACCCACATTGCCGAAGTGCTGAAGAAAGTTAACCCGGAAACCACGCTGTTCCTGGTGGCCTCTAAAACCTTCACCACTCAGGAAACGATGACCAACGCCCACAGCGCGCGTGACTGGTTCCTGCGCGCCGCTGGCGATGAAAAACACGTGGCAAAACACTTCGCTGCGCTGTCCACTAACGGTAAAGCCGTTGGTGAATTTGGTATCGACACCGCAAACATGTTCGAATTCTGGGACTGGGTTGGCGGCCGTTACTCTCTGTGGTCCGCCATTGGCCTGTCCATCATTCTGTCCGTGGGCTTCGACAACTTTGTTGAGCTGCTGTCCGGCGCGCACGCGATGGACAAACACTTCTCCACCACGCCTGCCGAGCAAAACCTGCCGGTTCTGCTGGCGCTGATCGGCATCTGGTACAACAATTTCTTCGGCGCTGAAACTGAAGCGATTCTGCCTTACGACCAGTACATGCACCGTTTTGCAGCCTACTTCCAGCAGGGCAACATGGAGTCCAACGGTAAGTACGTTGACCGCAACGGCAATGCCGTGGACTACCAGACTGGTCCAATTATCTGGGGCGAGCCGGGCACCAATGGGCAGCACGCGTTCTATCAGCTGATTCACCAGGGGACCAAAATGGTGCCGTGCGACTTCATCGCGCCGGCCATCAGCCATAACCCACTGTCCGATCACCATCCAAAACTGCTGTCTAACTTCTTCGCACAGACCGAAGCGCTGGCGTTCGGGAAATCCCGTGAAGTGGTTGAGCAGGAATACCGTGACCAGGGTAAAGATCCGGCCACGCTGGACCACGTTGTGCCGTTCAAAGTGTTCGAAGGCAACCGCCCAACTAACTCCATCCTGCTGCGCGAAATCACCCCGTTCAGCCTGGGCGCGCTGATTGCTCTCTACGAGCACAAAATCTTCACCCAGGGCGCAATCCTGAACATCTTCACCTTCGACCAGTGGGGCGTGGAGCTGGGCAAACAGTTGGCTAACCGTATCCTGCCAGAGCTGGGCGACGACAAACAAATCGCCAGCCACGACAGCTCAACCAACGGCCTGATTAACCGCTATAAAGCATGGCGTGATTAATTAACCCGCGTGATGATGAAAATATGCCAGCCTCGTGCTGGCATATTTTTTATAAGAGTTATCCCCTTGCCGTCATAATTCTCGATATTGCCACCCTGAGGTTAATCTGAAAAATGATTTTCCCGCCACTTTCTCAGGTCTTTAATTTAAGATTATATTGAATTAAATCCTCTTTGATTCATTCATAATCTATTGTTTTTATTTAAATTGTATTTATAAGAATATAATTCAAGTCTTGATTTTTACTCTTTTTCTTAAAATTAACCCCTTATTTCCCGCAGGCTAATTCATCACATTGTGTTGTGTATACTCGATCGCGCCTGAGACCTTTTCAGGTAAATCTCCATTCATTCAATGAAGGGAAATTGTAATGAGAAAAACCCTTTATGGCGCTTTAGCCATATTTACGCTGGCTGCCGCCGGCGCGGCGAATGCTGACCCTGTAGCT
Organism: Cedecea neteri; assembly: GCF_000758325.1. Classification (NCBI taxonomy): domain Bacteria; kingdom Pseudomonadati; phylum Pseudomonadota; class Gammaproteobacteria; order Enterobacterales; family Enterobacteriaceae; genus Cedecea; species Cedecea neteri. The sequence goes on from NZ_CP009459.1 coordinate 1,383,291, forward strand.
GTGGGTGATGCGGCCGGCGCGCAGGCGACGTCTGTGTCTGCAGGCAGTTCTGCTGCAACCAGCGCCAGCACTGTTGGGTCTGCGGTGGGTGTGGCACTAGCCGCCACCGGTGGCGGCGACGGTTCTAACACCGGGACCACCACAACCACAACGACCAGCACCACCACCCGTTAACGTTTGGGTGTTTTTAACCATAACCACACTTCGGTGTGGTTATTTTAAATCGGGGAATCACCGTGCAGCGACTCGCAATACTCTTTGTCTGTCTGTTACTCCAGGCGTGCTCAGCGACCACCAGAGGGCTTGGCACCTCGCTTTGGAACAGTATTGCCGGAGGTGGGGGCGTGCAGCTTACCGACGATGAAATTGCCGAGATGCGCTACGCGAGCCAGTACATGAGCATCAACAACGGCCCGCAGCTGTTTGTGGTGCTCGCTTATAACGAAGACGGCCAGCAAAAGTGGGTGACGCAGGACAGGTCGGTCATCGTCACGCAAAACGGCCGCATTGTGAAAACCTCCGGGCTGGGCGACAACCTGACGGAAGTGACCAACCTGGCCAGTGACCCGCTGGCGAACGTGAAACAGATTAAGGATGGTGCGAGCTGGACCCGGCAGATGGCCTGGACTGAACGCCAGCAGGTTCGCTACGCCACCGCAACGTCCACCTTTGAATTTGATGGCACCAACACGGTGAAGCTCGGCAGTAGCGTGACCAAAGTGCGCGTGCTGGAAGAAGAGGTGACCGCACTGGGGAAAAGCTGGACGAACCGCTATTGGGTGGACGATGAAGGCCAAATCCGCAAATCAAAACAGTATCTTGGCCCTGATTACTGGCCTATTACCACGCTTCTGGTGAAGGCGGCAAAACAATGAAAAAACTCCCCTTTATGTTTATGACTCTGCTTTTTGCCAGCGCCTTTACCCACGCAGAAAGTACCGTGACGGTTTATGCCCAACCGCAAACGCCGCCGCTGGTGATTAAAGATGCCGCCCGGCTGGCAGATGTAGTGACTAACCCTGTATTAAGCCGCACCTGGTGGCCTGCAGCGGTGATGAGTACCCGGCAGGCAAGCGCTGCAGAAGAGCAAAAGCACCAGCAGCTTCTGGCCCGCCTTGCAGCGGTGGCCGCAGACGAAGGCGGAGATGACGGTGCCGCCATCAACGGACTGCGTCAGCAGCTCAGCGCCATGCAGGTGACCGGGCGGCAGTTTGTCAATCTGGACCCCGACTGGGTTCGCCTTCGCCCACAATCAAACGTGCCGCTTCAGGGGGAATATAGCCTTTGGGCCGGGCCGCAGCCAACAACCATCACCCTCGTGGGATTAGTCAGTTCGCCCGGCGTGAAGCCTTTTACCCCCGGACGCAGCGTGGATGACTATCTGGACGACGTCAGCCTGCTGAGCGGGGCCGAAAGGAGCTATGCCTGGGTGATTTACCCGGACGGCAAAATCGAAAAAGCGCCGGTCGCGTACTGGAATAAACGCCATAGAGAACCGTCGCCAGGCAGCATCATCTTTGTGGGATTCTCCAACCGCCTTTTTAGCTCCACCTTTGATGAGCTGAACCAGCAGATTCTTAATACCCTGACCCATCGGATACCGGATTAATGAAAAAACGTTACCTGTATAGCCTGATTGCGCTGGCGGTGACTTCCGCCTGTCGCGCCGAAACGTATCCGGCACCCGTTGGCCCTTCGCAGGCAGACTTTGGCGGTGCGGGTCTGCTGCAAACGCCGACGGCGCGCATGGCGCCTGAGGGCGAATTTAACCTCAACTACCGCGACAACGACCAGTATCGCTTCTACTCCGCCTCCATGCAGCTTTTCCCCTGGATGGAAGCCACGCTCCGTTACACCGATGTGCGAACACGTCACTACAGTAGCGTGAAGGCTTTCTCGGGTGATCAGACCTATAAAGACAAAGCGTTTGACGTGAAATTCCGCCTGTGGGAAGAGGGCTACTGGCTGCCTCAGGTCTCCGCCGGTATTCGTGACCTGGGCGGCACCGGGCTGTTTGACGGTGAATATGTGGTGGCCAGCAAAGCCTGGGGGCCGTTCGACTTCAGCCTTGGCATGGGCTGGGGGTATTTAGGCACCAGCGGCAACATCAAAAACCCGCTCTGCGAATACAGCAACAAGTACTGCCACCGGGATAACAGCTACCAAATGGCGGGCTCCTTCAACTTTAGCGGCATGTTTCACGGCCCGACGTCGCTGTTTGGCGGCGTAGAATACCAGACGCCGTGGCAGCCACTCAGGCTAAAAGTTGAGTATGAAGGCAACAACTACAGCCATGAATTTGCAGGGAAAATAGACCAGCGCAGCAGCGTTAACGTCGGCGCAATCTACCGGGTGACCGACTGGGCCGACGTGAACATGAGCTACGAGCGCGGCAACACCTTTATGTTTGGCGTGACGCTCCGCACCAACTTCAACGATCTCAAGCCGGGGTACAATGATTCCCGTCGTCCTGAGTACCAGCCGCATCCGCAGGACGAAATTCTGCAGCACAACGTGGTGGCCAACCAGCTGACAGACCTGAAATACAACGCCGGGCTGATCAACCCGAACATTCAGGTCAAAGGGGACACGCTCTACGTCACGGGCGAGCAGGTGAAATACCGCAATTCCCGCGAAGGCATCGAACGCGCCAACCGCATCGTGATGAATGATCTGCCGGATAATATTCGCACCATCCGCATTACCGAAAGCCGGATTAATATGCCGCAGGTCACCACTGAAACGGACGTCGCCAGCCTGCGCCGTCACCTGGAGGGTGAACCGCTGGGGCAGGAAACAACGCTGGTACAAAAACGCGTTGAGCCGGTGGTGCCAGACAGCACCGAACAGGGATATTACATCGAGAAGTCTCGCTTTAATTATTCGGTTGATCCGATTCTCAACCAGTCTATCGGTGGCCCGGAAAGCTTCTACATGTACCAGGTCGGGGTGATGGGGAACGTTGATTACTGGCTGACGGACCACCTGTTAACAAGCGGCAGCCTGTTTGCTAACGTCGCCAATAACTACGACAAATTTAACTACACCAACCCGCCAACGGATTCTACGCTGCCGCGCGTGCGTACCCATGTTCGCGAATATGTAGAAAACGATATTTACATCAACAACCTGCAAGCTAACTACTTCCAGTACTTCGGGCATGGGATCTACGGCCAGGTTTACGCGGGCTACCTGGAAACTATGTATGGCGGCGCGGGGGCGGAGCTGCTTTACCGTCCGGTGGACAGCAACTGGGCTATCGGCGTCAACGGCAACTACGTCAAACAGCGTGACTGGCGCAGTTCGCAGGACATGATGAAATTCACCGACTACAGCGCGAAGACCGGGCATATCACCGGCTACTGGACACCGCCGTTTGCTCAGGATGTGCTGGTTAAGCTCAGCATCGGCCAGTATCTGGCGCAGGATAAAGGCGGCACGCTGGAGATCTCCAAACACTTTGACAGCGGGATCGTGGTGGGCACCTACGCCACCATCACCAACGTGTCGAAGAAAGAGTACGGCGAGGGGGACTTCACCAAAGGTTTCTACATCAATGTGCCGCTGGATATCTTCTCTGCTTACCCGACCCGCAGCCGTGCACAGGTAACCTGGACGCCGCTGACGCGTGACGGCGGGCAGATGCTGGGCCGTAAGTTTGACTTGTACGGCGTGACCAGCGACCGCAGCGAAAATTTCCGCTAATGAAGGTAAGTAAATAAACTAGATCCAGATCACATTTTAGACGTATAACAGCCTCTCAAGACCACAATAAAAATGAGAGGCCGTTATGCCTGCGACACCGCGTTTTGCCTGGATTTCTACCGTCATGCAGACGGTGCTCAATCTGGGTTTATTAGCCCTGGGGCTGATCCTGATTATCTTCCTGGGCAAAGAAACCGTTCATCTCGCCACCGTGTTGTTCACGCCGGGGGATGACGCCAGCTCGTACCTGTTTATCGAAGGGCTGGTGGTTTATTTCCTTTATTTCGAATTTATCGCGCTGATTGTGAAGTATTTCCAGTCGGGCTATCACTTTCCGCTGCGCTACTTCGTGTATATCGGCATCACCGCGATTGTGCGCCTGATTATCATCGACCATAAATCGCCGCTGGACGTGCTGATTTACTCGGCCGCGATTCTGGTGCTGGTGATTACGCTTTGGCTTTGCAACAGCCAGCGCCTGAAACGGGAATAAAAAAAGGGCGGCCCAGGGGCCGCCTGAATAAAGTGCTAAGGTCAAAGTGAGGGTTGCAGTGGTATGACATAAAGATGAAGCAAATGACTTTCAGGGATAAACGTTAACCTTTCACCCCGCCAGCGGTCAGGCCGCTCACCAGCCAGCGCTGGGCCAGCAGGAACACAACGGTAATCGGTATCGCGGAGAGCACCGCCGCAGCGGCAAAATCGCCCCACAGGTAGTTTTGCGGATTGAGGTATTGCTGCATCCCCACGGCCAGCGTGTAGCTGTCCACATCGCGCAGCAGCAGCGAAGCCACCGGTACCTCGGTAATTGCGGCAATAAACGACAGAATAAAGACCACCGCCAGAATCGGCACCGACAGCGGCAGCAGCACCAGACGGAATGCCTGCCACGGCGTCGCGCCATCCAGCGCGGCGGCCTCTTCCAGCGAGCCATCAATCGTTTCGAAGTAGCCCTTAATCGTCCAGACGTGCAGCGCTATCCCACCTAAATAAGCAAAGATCACCCCGCCATGCGTGTTCAGACCAATAAACGGAATGTACTGGCCTAAGCGGTCAAACAGGGCATACAGCGCCACCAGAGACAGCACCGCCGGGAACATCTGGAAAATAAGCATCCCTTTCAGCAGCGTGGCTTTGCCGGGGAAACGCATACGGGCAAAAGCGTAGGCGCAGGTGGTGGAAAGGGTGACGATACCTATCGCCGTGATCCCGGCAATTTTTATCGAGTTCCACAGCCAGAGCAGCACCGGGAACGGCGGCGGCGTGACGCGACCATCCGCGTGTTCAACGCTAAAGCCCAGCGCCAGCTTCCAGTGCTCCCATGAAACCTGGTCCGGGATCAGGCTCCCGGTGGCAAAGTTACCCGGACGCAGCGAGATGGCGATGACCATCAGCAGCGGGAACATGATTGCCGCGATAAACAGTAGCAGCAGCAAGTGCGTGAGAAACAGACGCAGCTTTTGAGATTTGGGTTGCACCATGGCCATCATCGGTCTCCTTAATCGAACTTCATGCGGGTGGCTTTCAGGTTCACAATCGCAAGGGCGCCCACCAGCAGGAAGATAAGCGTTGCGATAGCTGCAGCCAGGCCAAAGTCCTGACCGCCGCCGCCTTCAAAGGCGATGCGGTAGGTGTAGCTAACCAGCAGGTCGGTATAACCGGCTGGCGTGGTCGTCCCGAGTCTGTCCGGGCCGCCGTTGGTCAGCAGCTGAATCAGAACGAAGTTGTTAAAGTTAAAGGCAAAGCTGGCAATCATCAGCGGCGTGAGAGGCTTAATCAGCAGTGGCAGCGTAATTTTAAAGAAGTTCTGTAACGGGCTCGCGCCGTCCATTGCCGACGCTTCGTAAAGGTCGTCAGGAATCGCTTTCAGCAGCCCCATGCACAGAATCATCATGTAGGGGTAACCCAGCCAGGTATTGACGATGATGATCATCGAGCGAGCGGTGGTTGGATCACTGAACCAGGCTGGCTTAATGCCGAAGATCGCGCTCAGCATCATATTGATTTCGCCGAAGCTTTGGTTGAATAAGCCTTTGAAAATCAAAATGGAAATAAACGAAGGTACGGCGTAGGGTAGAATCAACAGTAGGCGATAAACCGCCTTGCCTTTGAGCGCTTCCCACTGGACCACGCAGGCCAGCACCATCCCCACCGCGACGGTAAGAATCACCGTCAGCACCGAGAAAATCACCGTCCAGACGAAGATAGCCAGAAACGGTTTTTGGATCCCGTCATCGTGGAAAACGCGCAGGAAATTTTTCCAGCCGATGGTGACGGTATAGCCCGGGCTTAGCTGTTCTCCGGCCCAGCTGCCGTCGGCGTTTACTGACTCGTAAAAACCAATATGGTCGTTTGGAGCGTATTTTACGCTGGTCTGGTTATTGGTCAGCTCGCCGTTTGCCGCCAGAGTGTAGAGCGGGCGGGTGCCAGAGAACTGGCGTAGGGAGCTCATCACCACCTTGCTTTCATCCGGCAACACAGCGGTTATCTGGCTCAGCGCCTGGCGGTTTTGGGTGATCACGCGCAGGTTACCGCGCTCGCCTGTTGGCAACGCATCGGCTTCTTTCAGCTGGATTTTTTGTGCGCCACCAAAGATAAACTTGTCCGAGACATAGTTTTTCCCGCTTTCCCCGTCGGTGAGCGCTAACGTCCATTCATTGCCGTCTGGATAAAGGCCAAAGTTGAACGTTTTGCCTGCCTGATACTGGCGGTCCATCAGCACCTGCTGCGCGCGTTCAAACGTCAGCTGGTTGGTGCTGCTGTAGTTGGTAAAAGCGATAGCGATAGTGCAGATCAGCGGGAAGAGGACAAACAGCCCCATGCCGGCCATACCGGGATAAACGTAGCGCCAGGCGTAGGCCTTGCGGTTAGCAAAAATATAGAGGCCAAGTGAGCTTAAAATCAGCGTCATTATGGCGAACAGGTACTCCCCCTGGGCGTACATTAAAACCACAAGATAGCCAACCAGCAGGCCTAATGCCCCGATGACTGACCATTTCAGTCCCTCGCTTTGCCACCAGCGGCTCTTTTTAACTGCATCCATGGGGTGTTCCTCTACAGCGTGTTATTTCCCCTCACCCTAACCCTCTCCCCAAGGGGGAGAGGGGACAGAAAGGGCCGGACTCAATCTGAATTCCCCCTCTCCCCTATGGGGAGAGGGCCGGGGTGAGGGGCAAGGTTTACTTAGTGATACGTCCCTGAGCATCTTTCAGCGCAGCATCAACGGTCTGGCGGCCGCTAACGGCGTTGATAACTGCCGTGCGCACGGCATACCAGAAAGCAGACATCTGAGGAATATTCGGCATAATCTCGCCCTTCTGGGCGTTATTCATGGTGGCGGCAATACGTGGATCTTTCGCCAACTGCTCCTGGAACGATTTCAGCGCCACGGCACCGAGCGGTTTGTCCTTATTCACATCCGCCAGACCCTGGTCGGTCAACAGGTAGTTCTCAAGGAACTCTTTCGCCAGTTCTTTATTCGGGCTGGCGGCGTTGATACCGGCGCTCAGGACGCCCACGAATGGTTTAGACGGCTTGCCTTTAAAGGTAGGCAGCAGCGTCACGCCGTAGTTGATTTTGCTCTTGTCGATGTTAGACCAGGCCCAGGGCCCGTTAATCGTCATCGCCGTTTCGCCCTTATTGAACGCGGCTTCGGCGATTGAGTAGTCGGTGTCGGCGTTCATCTGCTTGTTCTTGATCATATCAACCAGGAAGCTGAGACCCGCTTTTGCACCTGCGCTGTCTACGCCCACATCTTTCACATCATATTTGCCGTTTTCGAACTTGAAGGCATAGCCGCCGTCTGCCGCAATCAGCGGCCAGGTGAAGTACGGTTCCTGCAGGTTGAACATCAGCGCGCTCTTACCTTTCGCCTTCAGCTCTTTATCCAGGGCGGGGATCTCCTCCCAGGTTTTCGGCGGGTTTGGAACCAGGTCTTTGTTATAAATCAGCGACAGCGCTTCTACCGCAATGGGGTAGGCAATGAATTTGCCGTTGTAGCGAACAGCGTCCCAGGTGAACGGATAGAGCTTGTCCTGGAAGGCTTTGTCTGGGGTGATTTCGGCCAGCAGGCCGGATTGCGCATAGCCTCCAAAGCGGTCATGAGCCCAGAAGATAATATCCGGGCCATCGCCGGTTGCCGCCACCTGAGGGAATTTTTCTTCAAGTTTATCAGGATGTTCAATGGTGACTTTAATACCGGTATCTTTCTCAAACTTCTTACCGACTTCGGCCAGGCCGTTGTAGCCTTTATCGCCGTTAATCCAGATGACCAGTTTGCCTTCTTCGATTTTTGCCAGTGCAGAGGCGGAAAGCATCATCGTCGTCAGGGCTGACAGAGCGAGGATACGGGCGCCGGTTTTAATTTTCATGTTCCCATCCTTTGAGTGGTGGTGTGCGCTTTATAGGGTAGTGCAGATTAACGTTGCTAAGTCTGCGGAGATGGCAAGCGCTTCTCATCCTCCTTTGCTCTACGCCCCTGAGTGGTTATCTGTGATCTGCTTTGCATAACTGGCCGTTATGTGTCCTGGCGCACATAAAAACGCAGTGAAAATTGAAACCACGATCACGAAAATCCCTTGTGCCACCTGCAACCGGTTGCAGATGCCCCTGCCTCATCCTCCCGCCTCCTCCCCCATAAAAAAGCGTTAGGGTGGAGGATTTACCAAATGTCGCTTTCCCTCATAGTCGGACACATCTTGAAGCACCTGTCCGACGGCAGGCGGCAGTAATGAGGGAGTGGTAATGGCGAGCGTGCAGCTACGGAACGTAACAAAAGCCTGGGGTGACGTGGTGGTGTCGAAAGACATCAATCTCGACATCAATGAAGGAGAATTCGTGGTTTTTGTCGGGCCATCAGGCTGCGGTAAATCAACGCTGCTGAGAATGATCGCGGGGCTTGAAACTATCACCAGCGGTGAACTGCTGATTGGTGAAAAGCGCATGAACGATATCCCTCCCGCCGAGCGTGGCGTGGGGATGGTGTTTCAGTCTTACGCCCTCTATCCCCACCTGTCTGTCGCGGAAAACATGTCCTTCGGCCTGAAGCTTGCCGGGGCAAAAAAAGACGATATCAACCAGCGGGTGAATCAGGTTTCTGAAACCCTGCAGCTCGCGCATCTGCTGGACCGCCGCCCGAAGGCGCTGTCCGGTGGGCAACGCCAGCGTGTGGCGATTGGTCGAACGCTGGTCGCGGAGCCTCGAGTCTTCCTGCTGGATGAGCCGCTTTCAAATCTTGATGCGGCGCTGCGCGTGCAGATGCGTATCGAGATATCCCGTCTGCACAAGCGTCTGGGCCGCACGATGATTTACGTCACCCATGACCAGATTGAGGCGATGACCCTGGCCGACAAAATCGTCGTGCTGGATGCTGGCCGCGTCGCGCAGGTTGGGAAGCCGCTCGAGCTGTATCACTACCCGGCTGACCGCTTTGTAGCGGGATTCATCGGGTCGCCAAAAATGAACTTCCTGCCGGTAAAAGTGACCGCGACGGCCATTGACCAGGTGCAGGTGGAATTGCCTAACCGTCAGCATGTCTGGCTGCCGGTGGAAAGCCGCAACGTTCAGGTGGGGGCCAATATGTCACTTGGCATTCGCCCGGAACACCTGCTGCCGAGCGACATTGCTGACGTCACCCTTGAAGGGGAAGTGCAGGTCGTTGAGCAGTTGGGACATGAGACTCAGATTCACATCCAAATCCCCGCCATTCGTCAAAACCTGGTCTACCGCCAGAACGACGTGGTGTTGGTAAAAGAGGGTGCCACATTCGCTATTGGCCTGCCGCCAGAGCGCTGCCATCTGTTCCGAGAAGATGGCACCGCATGTCGTCGGTTGCATCAAGAGCCCGGCGTTTAAGCATTCCCATAAAAAATAAAAGCAATGATCTCAGGAGATAGAATGATGATTACTCTGCGCAAACTCCCACTGGCGGTCGCCGTCATTGCAGGCATCGTGTCTGCACAGGCTGGCGCCGTTGATTTCAAGGGCTATGCACGTTCTGGTATTGGCTGGACCGGTAGCGGCGGCGAGCAGCAGTGTTTTAAAGCGACAGGTGCCGGTTCTAAATACCGTCTGGGTAACGAATGTGAAACTTATGCTGAAGTTGAGTTAGGTCAGCAAGTTTGGCAAGAAGGTGAAAAAAGCTTCTACGTTGACACCATGATTGGCTATGCCACCAGCCAGCTGAACGACGTTGAAGACACCGACGGTGGCCCGCGTGTACGCCAGATGAATGTCGTGGGTAAAAACCTGATCGACGCGCTGCCGGGCGCGAACATTTGGGCAGGTAAGCGTTACTACAAGCGTCATGACGTACACATGATCGACTTCTACTACTGGGATATCTCAGGCCCTGGCGGCGGTATCGAAGATATCGATCTGGGCTTCGGTAAACTCTCTCTTGCAGCAACCCGTAATGGTGAAGCCGGTGGTTCAGAGGCCTTTATCAACGGTTCTACCAAAAATAAAGACCTGGCGAACGATATCTTTGATATTCGTTTAGGCCAGATGCAAGTGAACCCTGGCGGCTCTCTGGAAGTTGGTTTTGACTACGGTCGTGCAAACACCACCAAGCACTACGATTTTGTTGAGCAGGATGCGACTAAAAATGGTTGGTTGGGAACCGTGGAACATACCCAGACCTTCCTCGGCACCAGCCTGAACAAATTTGTTGTGCAGTACGGCACTAACGCCATGGCGCAGACCAACGGTACCGGTCGTCCGGATACTTCCAGAAACAACGATGGCAAAATGCTGCGCGTGATTGACCACGGGGCTATCGACTTCAACGATACCTGGGGCCTGATGTATGTGGGTATGTACCAGGATATCAACCGCGATGATAACAACGGCACCAAATGGTGGACCGTGGGCGTTCGTCCTATGTACAAATGGACGCCAATCATGAGCACCTTGATGGAAGTTGGCTACGACAACGTGAAGTCTCAGCTGACCGACAAGAGCAACAATCAGTACAAAATCACCCTGGCGCAACAGTGGCAGGCGGGCAACAGTATCTGGTCTCGTCCGGCTATCCGCGTCTTCGCGACCTACGCCAAGTGGGATGAGAAGTGGGGTTACTCTTCCAGTGACGCCGGCGATGCTAACTACGTTGCGAACACCCCATCCGGCATTGCTTTCGCCGATACCAGCGCCCGTACTTTCAGCCGCGGCAACGACAGCGAAGTCACCTTCGGTATTCAGATGGAAGCCTGGTGGTAAGTTAACCCACTGCGCGGGTGCTTAGCGCCCGCCAGTTTCACATGCCTGACCCGTCTCTTTTTTGCCTGAAGGAGACGGGTTCGCTTCGAGGATAAAACAATGAAAAAACATCTTCTTGCGCTTTGCCTGCTTCCCGTTCTGGGCCTATCGTCCGTGCCGGCTTCTTTTGCCGCCAATACGGCGATTAACCCACAAAACGTCTCTACCGCACCGTCTATTCCTGCGGACAAATTACAAAGCCTGCCATGGGTTCCGTTGATACCTCCCGTCAGCCAGGACGTGGTGCTGAGCGCCTCTTCGGCCAGCATTAATGTCGGAGAGCTCACCGGGAGTGTGGCCGCCTTCGTGCTGCCAGCGGATCAGGGCTCACTGGAAATCACGTTGTCTAGCGTGGTTAAAGACCTAAGCGTTTATGCGCCAAACGTTCTGATTCTCGACGGGCAGATGCAGCCTTCTGCTTTCTTCCCGAGCAGTTACTTCCAGTACCAGAAACCGGGCATGACCTCCGGTAACCGTCTGGAAAACGTCATGAAACTGACCCCGATGATGGGGCAGAAACAGATCTACATGCTCGTCTACACCACGAAACGTGACCTGACAGAAACCACTCGGATGATTAACCCGGCGAAGCTCTATGCGGAAGGTGCAAGTAACGCCATTCCTGACGTTGCCGACCCGGTTGCCCGCCACAGTGGACAGGGCTCGTTGACAGTGCAGGTCAAAACTGAGCAGAACAGCGGCAACATCATGATCGGTAAGATCTTTGGTGGGTCAGATGCGAAACCTGTTGTGGTGGGTAACGTAGCGCCACCGACGGCCTACTCGGCACCGGCTGCAGCACCAGCACCAGTAGCAGCGCCAGCTCCGGCGCCTGCCGCGAAGAGCGAACCTATGCTCAATGATACGGAAAGCTATTTTAACCGCGCCATTAAACAGGCGGTGGATAAAGGCGACATCGATAAAGCCCTGAAACTGCTGAATGAAGCCGAGCGTCTGGGTTCCACCTCCGCCCGTAAAACTTTTATCAGCAGTGTAAAAGGCAAGGGGTAAGCATTTCCCCACGTTGCTGATGCTTGAAGTATTGGTGCGCTCAGGCGCACCTTTTTTTTCCCCGTCATAATTCAAGCCACAGGGGTGTTGGCTGCACTTTGGTTATTCAGCTCATCCATGAGCTTCACCCTTTCAGGGCCGTTGCTGGCAACGTTCAAATCTGCTCCCGGCAGATTTGTCACCCCAGTCACTTATTTATATAAGCTCCTGGAGATTATTCCCCCTACGGGGCCGCAGTAAACTGCGTTCAAAGTCGCTTACGCGAATTTGTCACCCCCTTGCCGCCTGGGTGTGACTGGAATTATTTAGGGGAAAGAGGGAATAGCATTTCCTGTTGCTCAATTGTTGCGGTATTTGCCGCGTGTGTTGCCATTGTCTGCCCGCACAGAGATGTTCTGCGTTACAATGCCATCAGGTTATGTATCGGAGAGTATTCCCATGTCCGACGCGCTGTCGCCGTTGCGCGCCCTGAATTTCTACACGGAGGTCCCGCAAGGGCTTAGCTCCGCTTATCTCGACTGGCTGTTGCTGGAAGATTCGATGACGAAACGCTTCGAACAGCATTGCCAAAAAGTCACCGTCCGCATCGTGCGTGAAGGTTTTGTCCCTGCTGGCAATGATTTGCCCGAAGCCGATTTATTACCCGCCTCTGAGCGTTACTGGCTGCGGGAAATTATCCTCTGCGGGGATGACGAACCCTGGCTACTGGGCCGCACGGTGGTGCCGGAAAGCACGCTTGATGGCCCTGAACTGGCGCTGCAAAAGCTTGGCGACACGCCGCTCGGGCGCTACCTTTTTAGTTCATCAACCCTGACGCGTGACTATATTGAGATTGGCCGCAGCGCCGAACTGTGGGGACGGCGTTCGCGGCTGAGACTGTCCGGTAAGCCTTTGTTGCTGACAGAACTGTTCCTGCCGGCGTCTCCGCTGTATGAAGAGGAAAAATAATGGAGTGGAGTCTTAAGCAGGGAAAACTGCTGGCTTATCACCGGCTGATGCGAACCGATAAGCCTATTGGCGCTTTGTTGCTGCTCTGGCCAACGCTGTGGGCGCTGTGGGTGGCAACGCCGGGCTTACCTTCGCTGCTGAATCTGGTTGTTTTTATCGCCGGCGTCTGGCTGATGCGCGCCGCGGGCTGCGTGGTGAACGATTATGCCGACCGCAAATTTGACGGCCACGTTAAGCGTACCGCGCAGCGTCCGCTTCCCAGCGGCGCAGTTTCTGAGAAAGAAGCGAAGATCCTGTTTGCGGTACTGGTGGGCCTGGCTTTCCTGCTGGTGCTGACGCTCAACACCATGACGATCCTGCTGTCCGTGGCCGGGCTGGCGCTGGCGTGGGTGTATCCGTTTATGAAGCGCTACACCCATCTGCCTCAGGTGGTGCTGGGTGCCGCTTTTGGCTGGTCCATTCCCATGGCATTTGCTGCCGCCAGCGAATCGGTGCCGTTAAGCTGCTGGCTGATGTTCCTCGCCAATATTTGCTGGACCGTGGCGTACGACACGCAGTATGCGATGGTCGACCGCGACGACGACCTGAAGATTGGGATTAAGTCGACGGCGATCCTGTTTGGCCGCAACGATAAGCTGATTATCGGCCTGCTGCAAATCGCCACTATGCTGTTGATGGGCGTTGTGGGCTGGCTAAACGGGCTGGGTGGCACGTTCTACTGGTCAATTTTGCTGGCGGGCGGGCTGTTTGTGCATCAGCAGAAGCTGATTGCCAAACGCGAGCGTGAAGGCTGCTTTAAAGCGTTTATGAACAATAACTATGTCGGGCTGGTGCTGTTCCTGGGCCTGGCGTTGAGCTATCTGCATTTCTGAGTCAGTCTTCAGGCAATAAAAAAGGCGGGTTAATTACCCGCCTTTTTCGTTTCCGCAGAATTAAGAAACCGCGTCCTGGGAAGCGGAACTCTCAATCGTCAGACGTACGTCCGAGGTCACAAGGTCCGCTAGCATCTGGTAAACCTTGATGGTTTCGGTGGCGTCCGCATCACCGGTATCGCTGATATAGCCTTCATCGCGCAGGGTAAGGACCAGCGAGGTAAAGACTGCTTTATCAAAGAATTCCGGGGCGTTAATGCCGTGCAGAACGGACAGGCGCTGTGCCACCGTGCGGCTTTCGCGCTCCAGCGTCCCGCGGTTGATCGACGGGTTAGCGCTCAGCTGCCAGAAGGTGATGGCATACCGCTGCACTGTCTCGCGCACGCCCGCCGCCAAAAGCTGCAGAGTGCGTGAGCGGTGAGGGTTGATCTGCACTTCGTCACCGACAACCATGACCAGACCCTGACGCTCCATCTCGGCGATCAGCGCATCAATTTCTCTGCCCAGCTCGCTCTTTTCCCAACGCAGGAACAGCTCGGCTTTCAGCATCGGATAAATGACTTCTATCTGACGCAGCAGCTCTGCGCGCGCGATGTGGCGATGCTGAGTGATGATGGACGCCATCAGCGACGGCAACACCAGCATGTGCATGATGTTGTTGCGATAATAGGTCATCAACACGGCCTGCTCGCGCGGCAGAATGATGATGTCACCGATGGTGTCTTTCTCCACCTCGAACTTGTTCATCTGCAGTGCGTGGTCGATCAGCGCATTGGCGGAAACCGTTGGTGCGGTGGCATCCGGGGAATACGGCACGTTACGCAGCAGGTTGAGGTAGCAGTCGAGCTGTTCGGTGAGCTGTTCACGGGTCAGCGAGCGCTGGCGTGAAGCAAGCAGCGCGGTACAGCACAGGTTCATGGCGTTAGCGGCCCCTGCGTTGTTGATGCGCACCATCAGATCGGCGGCGATATCGTTCACCGTTGGCGTCAGCCAGGCCGGGCGAATTGCTTCTATCGGATCGATAGAGTCTTTCCATTCCGGCACATGCTGGTTCAGGTAGGTCATCAGCGGCAGCGGTTCACCGAAGTTAACGTAACCCTGGCCGAGGTTGCGCAGCTTACTCAGGCCGCGCACCATCTGCATGAAGCTCTCTTTTTCTTTGGTCGCACCGCGCAGCTCTTTCGCGTAAGTGCCCACTTCCATGACGTGCTCGTAACCGATGTAGATCGGCACCAGAGTGATCGGGCGGGTGCCGCCGCGCAGCATGGCCTGAATCGTCATCGACAGCGTGCCGGTCTTAGGATCCAGCAAGCGGCCGGTACGGGAACGGCCACCCTCTACAAAATACTCAACGGAATAGCCGCGGCTGAACAGCTCGCCCAGGTATTCGCGGAACACCGTGGAGTAAAGCTTGTTGCCCTTGAAGGTACGGCGAATAAAGAACGCGCCCAGGCGGCGGAAAATCGGGCCGGCTGGCCAGAAGTTCAGGTTGATCCCGGCGGCGATGTGCGGCGGAACCAGCCCCTGGTGATAAAGCACGTAGGAAAGCAGCAGATAATCCATGTGGCTGCGGTGGCAGGGCACATAGACGATTTCGTGGCCGTCATGGGCAAGCTGGCGCACACGCTCGGCGTTGTGCACGTTAATGCCCTGATAGAGGCGGTTCCAGGTTAATCCTAACACGCGGTCTGTCAGACGTACGGCTTCGTAGGAGAAGTTCGCGGCGATTTCTTCCATCAGAGCGACGGCGTTTTGCTGCGCTTTTTCGTGGGAGATTTTCTTGCTGCGGGCTTCATCTTCTACCGCGCGGGCAATGGCTTTTGATGCCAGCAGCTTGTTGAAGAGGTCCTGGCGAACCGGCAGGCGCGGGCCAACGGCAGCCAGGCGCTGGCGGGCAAAGTGAGTGCGCGCCACGCGAGCCAGTTTTTGGGCGATAATCTTGTCCGTACCGTGTTCGGTTGCCATGCGGCGAAGCGACACTGGCGGCGAGAAACGCACGAAGCTATCGCGACCCAGCCAGGAAACTGCAAAGAATTTCTGGACGCCGTTCAGCGTGCGTAAAGGCGGGTTGATTTCGCCTTTTTCGCGCCCTGGCGAGCGGCCGAACATCACGGAAACCGGCACCATCTGTACATCGAGATCGGGATTGCTGCGGTGCAGATCCAGATAATCGTGGAACAGTTTTACCGACTCTTCTTTTGGCGTGTAATAGGTAAAGACGCGCGGCCCGCCGTGGATAAACACGTAGCGCGGCAGCAGTACGCCGTCAATTTCCAGAGGTTCCAGCGGGTCGGGCAGGTCGTGATCCAGACATTGGGCACGCAGCGTCAGTAAGTCTGCCTTAGAATTGTAGGGCAGGACGTACATGATGGGGCGTGAAGGGTCCAGACCGAGTTCGGTTTGCGGATCCGCCGGGATAGACTTGCTCTTTACCAGAACGCTTAATGGTAAATTCAGTAATTTGTAGTAAATTCTTGGCCAGCCTGACATAAATGATGTAAAGCCTCAGGTTAATAATGCAAATGCGCCGCAAGGATATCAGAAACTCTGGGGAATTTCTGTGGCGCTGCGATTTAGACTCAATGAGCATTGACGCTCAATCTTTAAAAAGGTTTCCTTGAATGGCGAATAATACCACTGGCATCACCCGCATTATTAAGGCTGCAGGCTACTCGTGGAAAGGGCTCCGTGCGGCCTGGATCAACGAAGCCGCCTTTCGTCAGGAGGGCGTGGCTGCGGTCATCGCTATCATCATCGCCTGCTGGCTGGACGTGGACCCCATCACGCGTATTTTACTGATTGGCTCGGTTGTTTTGGTGATGATTGTCGAAATCCTCAACAGCGCCATTGAAGCGCTGGTTGACCGTGTCGGCACCGAGTACCACGAGCTTTCAGGGCGAGCCAAAGATATGGGTTCAGCCGCCGTATTGATAGCGATTATCCTTGCGGTTGCGACCTGGGCCACCTTGCTTTGGTCACATTTGCGATAGCCCTTCCAGAATAGTTTAAGTCGCTGGTTTTTTGCTTAATTTGTGGTTTCAAAATCGCCCGGGGCTGTATATACTCACAGCATAACTGTATAAACACCCAGGGGGCGGAATGAAAGCACTAACTACCAGGCAGCAAGAGGTGTTTGATCTCATTCGGGATCATATCAACCAGACCGGCATGCCACCTACGCGCGCCGAAATTGCACAACGTCTGGGGTTCCGTTCTCCAAACGCAGCGGAAGAGCATCTTAAAGCGCTGGCACGTAAAGGTGCCATCGAGATTGTTTCTGGTGCATCACGCGGTATTCGTCTGCTGGTTGAAGAAGAAAGTGGCCTGCCGCTGGTGGGCCGCGTTGCCGCCGGTGAGCCGCTGCTGGCGCAACAGCACATCGAAGGCCACTACCAGGTTGACCCTTCTCTGTTCAAGCCGAATGCCGACTTCCTGCTGCGCGTCAGCGGCATGTCGATGAAAGATATCGGCATCATGGACGGTGATTTATTAGCGGTACACAAAACTCAGGACGTGCGCAACGGCCAGGTCGTTGTCGCGCGTATCGACGATGAAGTGACCGTGAAACGCCTGAAAAAGCAGGGTAACACCGTGCACCTGCTGCCGGAAAACAGCGAGTTCCAGCCTATCGTGGTCGATCTTCGCGAGCAGAATTTTAGCATTGAAGGCCTGGCCGTCGGGGTGATCCGCAACGGCGAATGGCTGTAACACCTCTTCCGGTGGTGCGGTAAATCTGCCGTACCACCTGCCTTAAACACCTCTCAATTTTCCCCTGGATCATTCCCATGCGATTCTTTTCGTCAACGGATGGTGCGCTGTGGCGGCTTGCGCTGCCGATGATTTTTTCCAACATTACCGTGCCGCTGCTGGGCCTGGTCGATACGGCGGTCATTGGTCATCTTGATAGCCCGACTTATCTCGGCGGGGTGGCTATCGGCGCCACGGCGACCAGTTTCCTCTTTATGCTGCTGCTTTTTCTGCGCATGAGCACCACCGGGTTAACGGCGCAGGCTTTTGGTGCGAACGATCCGCAGCGGCTGGCGCGCGCGCTGGTTCAACCCCTGATGCTGGCGCTGATAGCCGGGCTGGCTATCGTGGTCCTGCGTTATCCACTGATCAACCTTGCGCTGCACGTTGTTGGCGGCAATGACGAGGTGCTGTATCAGGCAAGGCGGTTCCTGGAGATCCGCTGGCTGAGCGCCCCGGCATCGCTGGCTAACCTCGTGCTGTTAGGCTGGTTGCTTGGCGTGCAGTATGCGCGGGCGCCGGTCATTCTGCTGGTCGTCGGCAATTTGATTAATATCGTGCTCGACCTCTGGCTGGTGATGGGGCTGCACATGAACGTGCAGGGGGCGGCGTTGGCCACGGCGGTGTCCGAATATGCCACGTTTATTATCGGCCTGGTGATGGTGCGGAAGGTACTGAAGCTGCGGGGTATTAGCTGGGCTCGTCTTAAGACGGCCTGGCAGGGGGATTTACGCAAGCTGCTGGCGCTTAACCGCGACATTATGCTGCGTTCGCTGCTGCTGCAAATTTGCTTTGCTTCCATCACCATTTTTGGAGCGCGTCTCGGCAGCGAAATTGTCGCCGTTAACGCCGTGCTGATGACGCTGTTGACCTTTACCGCTTATGCGCTGGACGGCTTTGCTTACGCCGTGGAAGCCCATTCAGGGCAGGCCTACGGGGCGCGTAACCGTGGGCAGTTGCTCGAGGTTTGGGGGGCCGCGTGCAGGCAGGCGGGGCTGGTTGCGCTAGCGTTTGCCGCAATTTATGCCTTTGCCGGGGAGCAAATTGTCGCGCTGCTCACTTCCCTGCCGGAGCTTCGTGTTCTGGCAAATCATTACCTCGCCTGGCAGGTTATTTTGCCGGTCGTGGGCGTTTGGTGCTACCTGCTGGACGGTATGTTTATCGGCGCGACGCGGGGGGCCGAAATGCGAAACAGCATGGCGGTTGCGGCGTTGGGCTTTGGCGTGACGATGCTTACTCTGCCTTTGTGGGGCAACCACGCTCTGTGGCTGTCGCTGGCGGTGTTTTTAGCCTTGCGTGGCCTGTCGCTTGGCGTCATCTGGCGACGCCACTGGCGCAATAACACCTGGTTCGCTACTTCGGGCGGCCACTGATCCTGCTTCCAGGCCTTCGTTAACCCATCTTCTATCGTGCTGATTTCTCGTTTTTAAGGCGAGGAATCAGCATGTCATCGTTTTTAAGAATGGTTAAAGATTCTGAGTTTTAAATTTAACTCAGAATCCTTGTCTACAATTACCTTTACATCCAGCAGACAGTGGGTGTGTTCCAGAAAGTCAGCATCCTGCAGCCTGGATGCAAAATCTAAACCGAACGATGAGGAGATGACGATGAATAAGGACGAAATCGGCGGTAACTGGAAGCAGTTCAAAGGTACGATCAAAGAGAAATGGGGTAAGCTGACCGATGACGATATGACCGTCATCGAAGGGAAGCGTGACCAGCTGGTAGGTAAAATCCAGGAACGCTACGGCTACGCCAAAGACCAGGCAGAGAAAGAAGTGAAGGACTGGGAGTCCGGGAGCAAATACCGCTGGTAACCTGGCGGACCCTCAAATGTGCTACTCAGTAAGACCAATCCTGCCCGGGTACAAGGACGTACCACTCCCTCTTAACGCTTTTTCTTCGGCTGCACTGAATGATCGTGGTCGCAGGCGCCGTGGTGGCTACAGGCTTCAACTTCCGAACAATCAGCACACAGTCCGTGGGCTTCAATCACGTTATGGCGCAGGGCAAACCCCATTTTGGACGCCAGTTTCTGCATAATATCTTCTACACCCTGAGCGGCCTGCTCTTTCACTGCCCCACATCTGTCGCAGATAAACATGGCAGAAGAGTGGGTTGGATGATCGATAAAATTACACAGCACGTAACTGTTGTTGGATTCCACACGGTGCACAAAACCTTGCTCCAGCAGAAAATCCAGCGCGCGATAAACCGTTGGAGGCTTAGCCTGTGGCTCGCTAACGCGCAGGAGATCCAGCAGGTCGTAGGCGCTGATGGCCCCGGTTTGCTCGGCCATAAGGCGCAAAACCTCGAGACGCTGTGGCGTCAGGCGTACATTGCGTTGCAGGCAGAGCTTTTCAGCCTGAGCTAACACGTTTTGCGAAGTTGTGGTATCCATCAGCCTCTCCCGGTCATTGACGCAATACTTTACCATAATGCGGATAAAACGCCGAATCCTGGTACATACTGACCCTATCTACTCAGGAGGAAGTGATGCAAAAACCCGATTGTATTCGTCACTGGTGCGAGCTGGAAGGCGAGGATGACTCAACATATCCGGACAGCACGGAGCTGTTTTCTATTGGCGCGCCTCTTGCCCGTAATTTCGGTTTAACCCGCCTTGGTATTCACCATGAGCGTATTCCCCCAGGCCGCAGAACCTCTTATCCCCATGCGGAGAGCAGCGAAGAGGAGTTTGCTTATGTGCTCGAAGGGCACCCGGAAGTGTGGATCAATGGCCATCTTTGGGCGCTTGAACCGGGCGATAGCGTGGGATTTCCTGCCGGAACCGGCATTTGCCATACCTTTATTAATAATACCGAACAGGATGTGCGGCTATTAGTCGTAGGCGAAGCTAATAAAGCCGAAAATAAAATTTATTACCCGCTAAATCAGTCTTATGCCGTGCAGCGCAAGGATCGCTGGATAGATCATCCGCCTCAATTCTTTGGCCCGCACAACGGTCTTCCTTCACGAAAGCCGAAGGGTAAACTATAAATTAATTAGCATGGAAACAATAAGACGTTAACCCTAAGGATATATCTGGGATCCTGATGGTTCAAATATCCATCTTTTTATCGCGCTATTCACAGCAATAGTCTGCCTCTGTTCAGTCATAACTGTCAGGGGCGAATTACTTCATCTGACAATCAGACAGGCGTGCTGTGAATGAATAAAATAAAATCTTCGGTGGCGACACTCGCCGCAACCTTCTTTATTGCCCATCAGGCCGGGGCGGCAGGGACCTGGTCCGAAGCGCGAAATGATGCGATGGGGGGCACCGGCGTGGCTTCGGCTAATTATGGCAGTGGCGTGTTAATCAACCCGGCGCTATTAGCCCGGTCCAAACCAGACGACAATATTACCGTTATTTTACCGTCTATCGGGGCGCAAATAACGGATAAAGACAACCTCCAGGATCGCATCGACGATATCAGCGATAAAGTTGATAACTATAAACAAGCCATTGGGTCATTAACGCCGCGAGATATTCTTTTAAATCCTAACGGGACGTTAAATCAATTCCGTAGCGCCGCAGGGGATTTAGCCGGTGAGCTTGAAGATTTACGAGGCGAAACGGCGAACGCCAAAGCCGCCGCAGGGATTGCGGTCAGCATACCAAATGACACGCTTTCCGTGGCTTTCGTCACCAAAGCTTACGCCCGTGCAAAAGTCAGCTCCGATATAGACCAGAACGATATCAATTACCTACGCAGTATCCAGAATTCCAGCGCGGTGGCGGGAAGCGTGGCGATTGATGCGGCGTTGAACGGCTCCGACCAAATCACTCGTAACCTGAATTCGACCGCTTCCGGTCGCGCGGCCATTGTTTCTGATTATGGTATCGCTCTCGCCCACAAGTTCGATGTTGGCGGTGTCCCGGTTTCCGTTGGCGTCACGCCAAAGCTGCAGAAAACCTGGCTGTATAACTACACGACATCCATTTACGACTACCGCAGCGGCGACTGGAAGAACAGCCAGTACCGCAACGATGACACCGGATTCAACCTTGACGCTGGCGTGGCGGCCGATTTTGGCGAGAACTGGACCGTTGGCCTGAGCGGCCAAAACCTGGTGTCCCGCGATATCGACACGAAAGATATTCGCATCACTAATGGGCGCACCGGCGAAGTACGGAACTACAAAGATACTTATCAAATTAGCCCGCTGGTCACCGCCGGAGTGGCCTGGCATAACGAGCTGGTGACCCTGAGCGCGGACGGCGATCTGACCGAAACTAAAGGCTTTAAAAGCGAAGCCAATTCCCAGTACGTGGGTGTCGGCGCTGAGGTGAGGCCGCTTTCCTGGCTGGCGCTGCGTGCCGGCTACCGTGCGGACATGAAAAGCAACGACAGCAACGTCTTTACAGGCGGGGTTGGGTTTGCGGCTGGCAAGCACGTCAATATTGATTTGATGGGCCTGTACGGTGAAGACCAAACCTGGGGCGCAGGGGCGCAGCTGAGCGTGGCCTTCTGATGCTGAATGCCGGGGCAGCCTGATGCCCCGGCGCGGCTTTATGCTATAGTAGCGACCCTTTTTTAATCGTAGCCTGCGTAAACGTATGTCCTCACAAAGCAACCAGACTCCTTTCCAGCCGCACCGCTTCTCCATTGCGCCGATGCTCGACTGGACCGATCGCCACTGCCGCTATTTCTTGCGTCAGCTGTCCCGCCACACGCTGCTGTACACCGAAATGGTGACGACCGGGGCGATCATCCACGGTAAAGGGGACTATCTGGCCTATAGCGAAGAAGAACATCCGATTGCGCTGCAGCTTGGCGGCAGTGACCCGCAGGCGCTGGCACACTGCGCGAAGCTTGCCGAAGCGCGCGGCTACGATGAAATTAATCTTAACGTAGGCTGCCCTTCTGACCGGGTGCAGAACGGGCGCTTTGGTGCCTGCCTGATGGGTGAAGCGCAGCTGGTTGCCGATTGTATTAAAGCGATGCGCGACGTAGTTTCTATTCCGGTGACGGTAAAAACCCGCATCGGCATTGATGACCAGGACAGCTACGAATTCCTCTGCGATTTTATTGGCACGGTGGCTGGCAAGGGCGAATGCGAGATGTTTATCATCCACGCGCGTAAAGCCTGGCTTTCTGGCCTGAGCCCAAAAGAAAACCGTGAAATTCCCCCGCTGGATTACCCGCGCGTTTACCAGCTCAAGCGTGATTTCCCGCAGCTGACCATGGCGATTAACGGCGGGATTAAGACGCTGGAGGAAGCGAAAACTCACCTCCAGCACCTGGATGGCGTGATGGTCGGGCGCGAGGCTTACCAAAACCCAGGCTTGCTGACGACGGTCGACCGCGAAATTTTCGGGGCAGATGTTGCGGACAGCGACCCCGTTGCCGTGGTGCGAGCAATGTATCCGTACATTGAGCGTGAACTGGCAAACGGTACTTATCTTGGCCATGTGACTCGCCATATGCTCGGTTTATTCCAGGGAATACCGGGCGCGCGTCAGTGGCGCCGTTACTTAAGCGAGAACGCCCATAAAGCCGGGGCAGGTATTGAAGTGGTTGAACACGCGCTGTCTTTGGTGGCCGATAAGCGCCAGCTTTAGCCTTTAAACCACCGGGAGAATTCAGGTATTGCGGGGCCGATCACAAGCCTGAACTTAATCCCGGCGGCGTCATTTCTTTTACTTATTAAATCTGCGACTATCCTTTCGCAGTAACAAGAATTCATCGCGCTGTACCCTACATACAGCACGAACAAAAAAGAAAGGGCTTCCTCCGGGAAGCCCTAATTCTTTCTGGATTTTGAAAGGGTTACGGAATCAACAGGCTTGAACCCTGCGTGGCACGGCTTTCCAGCGTCTGGTGTGCAAGCACCGCGTCCTTCAGCGCAAACTTCTGGTTTTCCGCGACATCCACCTTAATCGCGCCGCTGGCGATCAGCGAAAACAGCTCGTGGCAGGCTTCATCGAACTCTGCGCGGGTAGTGAGATAGCCATTCAGCGAAGGACGCGTCACATACAACGATCCCTTCTGGTTCAGAATGCCCAGGTTCACGCCGGTCACCGGCCCGGAAGAGTTACCAAAACTCACCATCAGGCCACGGCGCTGCAGGCAATCCAGCGACGCTTCCCAGGTCTCTTTCCCGACGGAGTCATACACCACCGCTACTTTCTTGCCGCCGGTCAGCTCTTTGACGCGCTCAGAAATATTTTCATGCTGATAGTTGATGGTTTGCCACGCCCCGGCCTGCAAAGCGCGATCGGCCTTTTGTGCCGAACCGACAGTACCAATCAATTTTGCGCCCAGCGCCTTTGCCCACTGGCAGGCGATCAGGCCCACGCCACCCGCTGCCGCGTGGAACAGGAAGGTTTCATTGGCTTTAATTTCGTAGGTTTTACGCAGCAGGTAAAACACGGTCAGCCCTTTCAGGAAAGAAGCTGCTGCCTGTTCGAAAGAGATAGCATCCGGGATTTTAGCGACCTTGTCGGCTGGTGCATTGTGGACGCTGCTGTAGGCTCCCAGGCCAGACTGCGCGTAAACCACCCGATCGCCAACCTTCAGATGAGTGACATTGCTGCCGACCTTGCTGACAACGCCCGCGGCTTCGGTCCCCAGGCCGCTCGGGAGCGCTGGAGGCGGGTAAAGCCCACTGCGAATATAGGTATCAATATAGTTGATGCCTATCGCTTTATTCTCAACCTGAACTTCGTTCTCCGCCGGATCTTTCGGCGTAAACTCAACGGCTTTCAGTACTTCGGGCCCGCCGTGTTGGCTAAATTCGATGCGCGTTGCCATGGAAACTCCTTGTGTCGAAGAGTGACAAGAATGGTTATACTTCCCGGTCTCTCACTATGAATTTGGTAGCTCCCTCACTATGGCAGGAAATAAACCCTTCAACAAACCGAACGAACCCCGCGACCGTCAGGTAGAAGGGCTAAAAATGCCGCCGCACTCGCTTGAGGCGGAGCAGTCGGTGTTGGGCGGTTTAATGCTGGATAACGAACGCTGGGACAACGTCGCCGAGCGCGTGGTCGCCAATGACTTCTTCAGCCGTCCGCACCGCATGATCTTCACTGAAATGCAGCGCCTGCTCGAAATGAGCAAACCCATCGACCTGATTACGCTTTCCGAATCCCTGGAGCTTCAGGGCCAGCTCGAGAGCGTCGGCGGCTTTGCTTATCTCGCGGAGCTTTCTAAAAACACGCCAAGTGCAGCGAACATCAGCGCCTATGCGGATATCGTGCGCGAACGTGCGGTTGTGCGCGAAATGATTGCAGTCGCCAATGAAATTGCTGATGCCGGCTACGACCCGCAGGGGCGTACCAGTGAAGACCTGCTGGATCTGGCGGAATCACGCGTTTTCCAGATTGCCGAAAACCGAGCCAATAAAGATGAAGGTCCGAAAAGTATCGACCAGATTCTGGAAGCCACCGTGTCGCGTATCGAGTCCCTCTACCAGACGCCGCACGACGGCGTCACGGGCGTAGACACTGGCTACCAGGATCTGAACAAGAAAACGGCAGGCCTCCAGCGCTCTGACCTGATTATCGTGGCGGCTCGTCCATCGATGGGCAAAACCACCTTCGCGATGAACCTGTGCGAAAACGCCGCGATGCTGCAGGACAAACCGGTGCTGATCTTCAGCCTCGAGATGCCCGGCGAGCAGATCATGATGCGTATGCTGGCGTCGCTGTCGCGGGTGGACCAGACCCGAATCCGTACCGGTCAGCTGGACGACGAGGACTGGGCGCGTATCTCCAGCACCATGGGCATCCTGTTGGAGAAGCGCAACATGTACATTGACGACTCCTCCGGCCTGACGCCAACCGAAGTACGCTCCCGTGCCCGCCGTATCTACCGCGAGCATGAAGGGCTAAGCCTGATCATGATCGACTACCTGCAGCTGATGCGCGTGCCGTCGCTGTCCGACAACCGTACGCTGGAAATCGCCGAGATTTCCCGCTCGCTCAAGGCGCTGGCAAAAGAACTTCAGGTGCCGGTGGTGGCGCTGTCGCAGCTTAACCGCTCTCTGGAACAGCGCGCCGACAAGCGCCCGGTCAACTCCGACCTGCGTGAGTCCGGCTCCATCGAGCAGGATGCCGACTTGATCATGTTTATCTATCGCGACGAGGTTTACCACGAAAACAGCGACCTGAAAGGTATCGCGGAAATCATCATCGGTAAGCAGCGTAACGGCCCCATCGGTACCGTGCGCCTGACCTTTAACGGCCAGTGGTCGCGCTTCGATAACTATGCCGGGCCGCAGTACGACGAAGAATAAAAATCCTCGTCATCTTTCAAGCCACCTTGCTGGGGCTTGAAAGATTCAGGGGGTAGGTTTTTGTTACTTTTTAAGCAAGGAACGAACATGCAAGCGGCAACCGTCGTCATTAACCGCCGCGCTCTGCGACACAACCTGCAACGCCTCCGCGAACTGGCTCCGAACAGTCGCATGGTGGCAGTCGTGAAAGCAAACGCCTATGGGCATGGTCTGCTGGAGACCGCCCGTACCTTAGAAAACGCCGATGCCTTCGGCGTGGCCCGCCTCGAAGAAGCCCTGCGCCTGCGGGAAGGAGGCATCACTAAACCCGTTCTGCTGCTGGAAGGGTTCTTCAATGCTGAAGACTTGCCGACGATTGCCGCCCAGAACTTCCAGACGGCGATCCACAGTATTCAACAGCTGGAAGCGCTAGAGCAGGCCGATCTCAGCCAGCCCATCACCGTCTGGATGAAGCTGGACACTGGAATGCACCGCCTCGGCGTGCGCCCGGAAGAAGCAGAAGCTTTCTATCAGCGTCTGGCGGCCTGCAAAAACGTCAGCCAGCCGGTGAACGTGGTGAGCCACTTTGCCCGTGCCGATGAGCCGGAGTCCGACGCCACGCCGCGTCAGCTCGATATATTTAATTCCTTCACCGCAGGCAAGCCGGGGCAGCGTTCTATCGCCGCCTCGGGTGGCATTCTGCTGTGGCCCGACTCGCATATGGACTGGGTGCGCCCCGGCATTATCCTGTATGGCGTTTCGCCGCTGGAGCAAAAACCGTGGGGTGAAGACTTTGGTTTCCTGCCGGTGATGTCTTTAACCTCGAGCCTGATCGCGGTTCGCGACCATAAAGCCGGGGAACCGGTAGGCTATGGCGGCACCTGGACTGCGGAGCGCGACACCTGCCTTGGCGTGGTGGCCATGGGCTACGGCGATGGCTACCCGCGCAGCGCGCCGTCCGGCACTCCGGTGCTGGTCAATGGTCGCGAAGTGCCAATCGTGGGGCGAGTTGCCATGGACATGATTTGCGTCGATTTAGGGCCGGATGCCGCCGATAAACCGGGCGATGGCGCGGTGCTGTGGGGAGAAGGTTTGCCGGTCGAACGCATCGCTGAATACTCAAATGTAAGTGCTTACGAACTTATCACTCGCCTGACTTCAAGGGTAACAATGAAGTATCTGGACTGAGTGTCCTCGCCTGGTTTACAGTGGAAATCCGTGAACTGTAAACCAGGAGAACCTCACCGTGTTTCAAAAAGTTGACGCCTATGCTGGCGACCCGATCCTTTCCCTCATGGAACGCTTTAAAGTCGATCCGCGCAGCGACAAGGTCAACCTCAGCATCGGCCTCTATTACAATGAAGACGGGGTGATCCCGCAGTTACAGGCCGTGGCAGAAGCAGAAGCTCGCCTGAACGCACAGCCTCACGGCGCCTCTCTCTACTTACCGATGGAAGGCCTGAATGGCTACCGCAGCGCGATTGCCCCGCTGCTATTTGGCGCAAACCATCCGGCACTGGTGGAAGGCCGCATTGCCACCGTGCAAACGCTCGGGGGCTCCGGTGCCTTAAAAATTGGCGCTGACTTCCTGAAAACCTATTTCCCTGATTCACAGGTGTGGGTCAGCGATCCTACCTGGGAAAACCACGTCGCCATCTTTGAAGGCGCGGGTTTCACCGTGAATACTTACCCGTGGTTCGACAGCGAAACCAACGGCGTGCGCTTTGAGGCGCTGCTGGAAAAACTGAATACGCTGCCTGAACTCAGCATCGTGCTACTGCACCCTTGCTGCCACAACCCAACCGGCTCCGATCTCACAGACAGCCAGTGGGATGCCGTCACGGAAATTCTTAAAGCACGCAACCTGATTCCGTTCCTCGACATCGCCTATCAGGGCTTTGGCGCGGGTATGGAGCAGGATGCCTATGCCATCCGCGCGATAGCTTCCTCCGGGCAGCCGATGCTGGTCAGCAACTCCTTCTCTAAAATCTTCTCTCTCTACGGTGAGCGCGTGGGCGGGCTTTCCGTGGTTTGCGAAGACAGTGACGCCGCAGGGCGCGTGCTGGGTCAGCTCAAAGCTACCGTGCGCCGCAACTACTCCAGCCCGCCGAACTTCGGGGCTCAGGTCGTGGCGACCGTTCTGAATGACGAGCAGCTGAAAGCCAGCTGGATTGCCGAAGTGGAAACCATGCGCGTGCGTATTCTGGAAATGCGCCAGGTGCTGGTGGAAGTCCTGACTAAAGCCGTGCCGGGGCGTAACTTTGACTACCTGGTGAAGCAGCGCGGCATGTTCAGCTACACGGGGCTAAGCGCGGCTCAGGCCGATCGCCTGCGTGATGAGTTTGGTATTTACCTGCTTGCCAGCGGTCGTATCTGCGTCGCTGGGCTTAACCATAGCAACGTCCAGCGCGTGGCGCAGGCGTTCGCCGCAGTAATGTAAGTGCTCGCTAACTTAATTTAATTACCGCATGCTCCCTTTTCCTCTCCTGTTCGGGAGAGGAAATTTCTGCTCTATTCTGTGACCCTGCCTGTTTTCTCTGACATAAAACTGAAAAAAATCTTTGTCGATCGGTCCCCGGCAGGTATGGTCGGAAGGCTTTATGGCAAGGCTGCTCATTTTAACAACGATTAAAAACAGAAAATTTAAGGGAAAACAATGCGTAAGATCGCCCTGGCACTCAGTGCCGTCTGCCTGCTGGCAGGCTTCAATCACGCCGCTTTGGCAACCGAATCCGCACCCGCTCCGCTGAATCCTGGCGTCACCGTGGCACAGCTGGCGCAACAGGTGCCAATCCACTGGGTTTCCGTGGCACAAATTGAAAACAGCCTGCTTGGCCGCGCGCCTATCGCCGTCGGGTTTGATATCGACGATACCGTGCTGTTTTCCAGCCCGGGCTTTTACCGCGGGCAAAAAGAGTTCTCTCCAGGTAAGCAGGACTACCTGAAAAACCCGGCCTTCTGGGAAAAGATGAACAACGGCTGGGATGACTTCAGCATGCCCAAAGAGGTGGCAAAAAGCCTGATCACCATGCACCTCAAGCGCGGCGACAGCGTGTACTTTGTGACCGGACGCAGCCAGACTAAAACCGAAACCGTCACTAAAACCCTGCAAAGTGACTTCCTGATCCCTGAGCCGAGCGTCAATCCGGTGATCTTTGCCGGCGATAAAGAAGGCCAGAACACTAAAACGCAGTGGCTGAAAGAGAAGAAAATCAAAATCTTCTACGGCGACTCGGACAACGACATCACCGCGGCCCAGGACGTTGGCGCGCGCGGCATTCGCGTCCTGAGAGCCTCCAATTCCAGCTACCAGCCGCTACCGAAAGCAGGCTCGTTTGGCGAAGAAGTTATCGTCAACTCCGAGTACTGATCCCGGTCAGAAGAACGGCAGCTAACATAAATTTGCTGCCGTTTTTTTAATCAATTATCTCGTCTGTTATCCGCTTTTGGCGCACACTTAATGCTGCCGCGAATGCTTCCGGTAAACGTTCAGGACGAGGAAATGAAGATGACCCATTCGGATCTTTTAGAGTACTGCATGAAAAAACCCGGCGCAGAGCAGAGCGTGCACAGCGACTGGAAGGCCACGCAAATCAAAGTCGGCGATGTGCTGTTTGCCATGGTGCATGCGGAGAACCAGCGCCCGGCAGTGTCCCTCAAAGCCACGCCCGATCTGGCAGAGCTTCTGCGCCAGCAGCATCAGGACGTCTTCCCCAGCGCCCATTTGAATAAGGCGCACTGGAGCACGCTCTACCTGGACGGTTCGCTGCCCGGTTCGCAAATTTACTATCTGGTGGATGCTTCGTATCAGCAGGCGGTGGCATTGCTGCCTGAGCAGGTCAGGCAGCAATTGTCGGTTTGACTACTTCAGCAGTGGCTTGAGGAAACGCGCGGTATGAGAGGCTTCGCAGGTGGCAACGGTTTCCGGCGTGCCGGAAACCAGGATCTCGCCGCCGCCGCTGCCGCCTTCCGGCCCTAAATCCACAATCCAGTCTGCGGTTTTAATCACGTCGAGGTTGTGTTCAATCACCACAATGGTATTGCCCTGATCCCTGAGCTGATGCAGCACTTCCAGCAGCTGCTGGATATCCGCAAAGTGCAGGCCAGTGGTCGGCTCATCGAGGATATACAGCGTCTGGCCGGTGCCGCGTTTAGAGAGCTCTCGCGCCAGCTTAACGCGCTGTGCTTCCCCGCCTGACAGCGTGGTTGCCGACTGGCCAAGCCGAATGTAGGACAGGCCTACGTCGATCAGCGTTTGCAGCTTACGCGCCAGCGCCGGAACGGCGTCGAAGAATTCGCGGGCATCTTCAATGGTCATATCCAGCACTTCGTGAATGCTTTTGCCTTTGTACTTAATCTCCAGCGTTTCACGGTTATAGCGTTTGCCTTTGCACTGGTCGCACGGCACGTAGATATCCGGCAGGAAGTGCATTTCGACTTTGATTACACCGTCGCCCTGGCAGGCTTCGCAGCGCCCGCCGCGAACGTTGAAGCTAAAGCGCCCCGGCGTATAGCCGCGTGAGCGCGCTTCCGGTACGCCAGCAAAAAGCTCGCGCACAGGGGTGAACACGCCGGTGTAGGTTGCCGGGTTGGAGCGCGGCGTACGGCCAATCGGGCTTTGGTCGATGTCGATGACTTTATCGAAATGCTCCAGGCCCTGAACTTCACGGTACGGTGCCGGTTCGGCGATTGTCGCCCCGTTCAGCTGACGCTGGGCAATCGGGAACAGCGTGTCGTTAATAAGCGTCGACTTGCCGGAGCCGGACACCCCGGTAATACAGGTAAACAGCCCCACCGGCAGCGTCAGCGTGACGTCCTTCAGGTTGTTCCCCTTCGCACCGGAGAGCTTGAGCACTTTTGACGGATCGGCGGCCACGCGCTGTTTCGGCACCGCAATTTCGCGCTTGCCGCTCAGGAATTGCCCTGTCAGGGATTCCGGCACCGCGATAATGTCCTTCATGGTGCCTTCCGCGACCACCTGGCCGCCGTGCACGCCCGCGCCAGGACCAATATCGATAATATGGTCGGCGGCGCGAATGGCATCTTCGTCGTGCTCAACCACAATCACCGTGTTGCCGAGGTTACGCAGGTGAATCAGCGTTTCCAGCAGGCGCTCGTTATCGCGCTGGTGCAGGCCGATGGACGGCTCATCCAGCACGTACATTACGCCAACCAGCCCGGCGCCAATCTGGCTTGCCAGACGAATACGCTGGGCCTCTCCGCCGGACAGCGTTTCTGCCGAGCGGGAGAGAGAAAGGTAGTTCAGGCCGACGTTCACCAGGAATTTCAGGCGATCGCCGATCTCTTTCAGCACTTTTTCCGCGATTTGTGCGCGTTGACCGCTGAGCTTCATGTTCTGGAAGAACTCCATCGCATGGCCGATGCTCATGTCGGAAATTGTCGGCAGTGCGGTGTTTTCAACAAACACATGGCGGGCTTCACGGCGCAGACGGGTGCCTTCGCAGCTGGTGCAAGGGCGGTTGCTGATGAATTTCGCCAGCTCTTCGCGCACGGCGGAAGATTCGGTTTCTTTGTAGCGGCGCTCCATATTGTGCAGCACGCCTTCGAACGGATGACGGCGCACGGAGGTGTCCCCGCGATCGTTCATGTACTTAAATTCGATAGTTTCTTTGCCCGAGCCGTGCAGGACGACTTTCTTCACCGCGTCGGTCAGCTCGTTCCACGGGGCTTCAACGTCGAACTTATAGTGATCGGCCAGCGAGCGCAGCATGGTGAAGTAGTAGAAATTACGGCGATCCCAGCCGCGGATGGCGCCGCCGGCCAGCGACAGCTCGCCGTTTTGCACCACACGATCGGGATCGAAATATTGCTGTACGCCCAGGCCGTCGCAGGTCGGGCAGGCACCGGCCGGGTTATTAAAGGAGAACAGCCGCGGTTCCAGCTCGCGCATGCTGTAGCCGCAAACCGGACAGGCAAAGTTGGCGGAGAACAGCAGCTCTTCCGCTTTTTCATCGTCCATGTCGGCGACAACCGCAGACCCGCCGGACAACTCCAGCGCGGTTTCAAACGACTCAGCCAGGCGCTGGGCGATGTCTTCACGTACCTTAAAGCGATCGACGACCACTTCAATGGTGTGCTTCTTCTGTAGCTCTAATTTTGGCGGATCGGACAGGTCACAGACTTCGCCGTCGATACGTGCGCGGATGTAACCCTGACTGGCCAGGTTTTCCAGCGTTTTGGCGTGTTCGCCTTTGCGATCTTTAATGATCGGGGCGAGCAGCATCAGGCGCTTGCCTTCCGGCTGCGCGAGCACGTTATCCACCATCTGGCTGACGGTTTGTGCCGCGAGCGGAATGTCGTGATCCGGGCAGCGCGGCTCGCCTACGCGGGCGTAAAGCAGACGCAGGTAGTCATGAATTTCCGTGATAGTACCAACGGTGGAACGCGGGTTATGGGACGTGGATTTCTGTTCAATAGAAATCGCAGGGGACAACCCTTCAATATGGTCGACGTCCGGCTTCTCCATCAGCGACAGGAACTGACGCGCGTAGGCCGAAAGAGACTCAACGTAGCGGCGCTGCCCCTCAGCGTACAGGGTGTCGAATGCCAGCGAGGATTTGCCTGAGCCCGAAAGCCCGGTGACAACAATCAGTTTGTCGCGCGGGATGACGAGGTTGATATTTTTGAGATTGTGGGTGCGGGCGCCCCGAACTTCGATCTTATCCATTCACCTTTCCCGGAATAATGACTGCATGCGCCTGGTATGTAGAGGTACAACCGACGGCCAGAAACGGCTAATTATGACACAATAAAACCTGAATGAATATCCAGTGTTTTAATGAAACGAGCTATACTTAGCCGACATTCTGGAATGTCCCTCGCAGCTATAAACATTGTGGGTGGCATAGTGTAGAATCCCCGGTTTAGACTATTTAAAAACGTTTCAGGAGACACGAACATGGCCAGCAGAGGCGTAAACAAGGTGATTCTCGTTGGGAATCTGGGTCAGGACCCGGAAGTACGCTATATGCCAAATGGGGGCGCTGTCGCCAACATTACACTGGCCACGTCAGAGTCCTGGCGTGATAAGCAAACCGGCGAAACCAAAGAAAAAACCGAGTGGCACCGCGTGGTGCTGTTCGGCAAACTGGCAGAAGTGGCCGGCGAATACCTGCGTAAAGGCTCTCAGGTTTACATCGAAGGCGCATTGCAAACCCGTAAATGGACCGACCAGGCTGGCGTAGAAAAATACACTACCGAAGTCGTGGTTAACGTGGGCGGCACCATGCAGATGCTCGGCGGCCGTCAGGGCGGCGGCGCACCGGCTGGCGGCAACGGCGGCCAGCAGCAGGGCGGTTGGGGTCAGCCTCAGCAGCCACAGGGCGGCAACCAGTTCAGCGGCGGCGCGCAGTCTCGTCCGCAGCAGCAGAGCGCGCCAGCGCCATCTAACGAACCGCCAATGGATTTCGACGACGATATCCCGTTCTGATCCCCGCAGGGTGTAACCCTGTACGTAACGAACAAATAAAACCCTGCCTCGCAGGGTTTTTTTCTATTATGGCGGCATGAAATCTGCCGGACAGGCGGCCCTCGGATAAGGAAGATACCGTGGCATTTTTAGGTTTTGTTAGTGAGCGAGAGTCTCAGCGTTGGGCCGACGCCACGCCCTGGCTGCCTTCGTTTAGCTTTTATGAAAAACATCTCTCCCCGCCCATTGAGGGTTCACCGGAAGCCATTATTCAGGCTGTTCTGGCGCTGAATATGGAAGACGATCCGGTGATTCGTCGGCTACTCCGTTTGCGCCAGCTCCCTCGCCGCCTGCGCCGGGCCTTGTTTAAGTCAGAGAGTGCGGAACCGGCCGATGCCTTCGGATTTGGCTCTTTCACTCTGCTGCATCAAAGCAGCCACGAAGTTTCTTTCGGTTTGGCCGGGCGTTTCTGGCGGCCTCTGCTTGACGTAGAGTCGCTGAAAGATGCCGAAGCTTTCCAGCTTTTTGCTGACTCACGTGCGGCTAAACTGGTTCTGCGCTTTGATGTCACGCTTGAGAACAACGGCACGGCGGTATTACGTACCGAAACCTTTGTCTATTGCCCAACGCCGCGCGTGAAAGCCCTGTTCGCGCTCTATTGGATGCTCATTCGCCCGGCCAGCGGCTGGATCAGGCGGCGCACTCTACTCGGCATCCAGCGGAAGCTGGCGGCCGTTTTGCCAGGCAGCCAGCAGTAAGAACAAAATCGCGGCAATCGTTGAGACTCCCACTATCAATAACCAGGTGCTGAGATAGCCAAAGGTATCGATATAGGCACCCATCACGGCATACATGGGCATCAGGCCAAAACTCCTCATGGTGGAAAGTACACCGCTGATTCTGCCCCGATGGCTGCTCGGTGAGTTGTTTGCCAGGTAGACCGATTCTTTCGTGATAAGCAGCACTTCGCCTGCGGTCAGGAAACTCCAGGCGAAAAACTGCATTCCCACGGATTTGTCCGCCAGGACTAACAGGTAGCCCAGTGCAAACAGGGATCCGGCAAGCGCCAGGTTTTTCATATCATCCGTTCCGGCGGTCAGACGGATAATTAATGGCGTAACGATCACCACCAAAATGCTGGCGTAGGTCATCAACTGGCCATATAAAATGGGGCCCTGCTTGCCAAATATATGGCTTAAATAAAGCGGGGTGGTCATGGTTAACTGTTGCAATGAAAGCCAGAGTAAGGTGCAAAGCACGCCGAAGATGAGTAAATGTGGCCGCAGTTTAAATACTTGCCAGACAGAGCCATCCACCGCTTTCTCTCGGTCTGAGAGTGCATTCAGGGCGATATTTTCAGGCGTATTTTTATCTGTCACGAAGAACAATACGATTACTACACCGGCTAACCCAGCGAGACCATTACCCCAAAATACCCAGGCCGTATGATTCCAGAATAAATAACCGGCCAGTATCGGGCCAATACCGGAACCCAGGTTGTAGGTGAGGTAGCTTAAAGACATCACCGCATTTCTGTTGGCCGGGGTTGAAAGATCGGCCACCAGGGCATTACTGGCGGGAAGCGCAATGCCGAAAAACAGATAACTGATAAAGAGCATGATGGGGACAGCGATGTGCCAGTCGGCAAAAAAACCGCTAATTATCAGGATCAATGCCCCGAGCGACTCCCCCCAAAGCATGACCTTTTTATGCCCGTACGTATCAGAGAGTTTACCGCCAACAAGGTTACCCAGCAGGTAAAGTCCGGTGACGCCCATTGCCAGACTTCCGGCAACCGTAGTGGAATAGCCCAGTTTTTGCGTTAACAGCAAGATCATAAAAGGAATAATAAAATTGCCTAAACCGAGTACGAATTTAGATAAGGCAATAAAATAAACGTCTTTAGGTAAACCACGGTATATCGCGAGTGGAGAGGTAATTTTCATCTAACGTAATGGCACTCCTTATAGTTATTATTGCGCGCCATTATGTTTCGCTTTTTAGTAAAAGTATCCCGCCAATATTAGCTGGTGTGTGAGTGAGAAATTGTGCCGAGCACTTCCTTACTCCAGTCATAAAACGCTCTCACCGCCGGGGAAACATGGCGGCTTTGCGGGTAAACCAGAAATAGCGGCATATCGACGGCGTACTCCTCCAGGCAGGAAATTAACGTGCCAGTGGATAGATAGGAATTCACCAGGTAGCTGGCCACACGAATTAAACCAATTCCCTGAAGGCCGGCCTGGATATAGGCGTCAGTATCATCAACCACCAGCGTTTCTTTCATTCTTATGGCGACGTCGCGGCCTTGATTGTAAAAATGCCATTCGGTTGTGCGCCCGGTGGCGTGGGAGAGATAGCCCACGGCATGATGATGTTGCAAATCGTCCAGGGACTGCGGCGTTCCGTATTGAGAAACGTATTGCGCAGAAGCCAGTACCGACCACTTGAAACGCGCTAACGGGCGGGCGACCAGTGTGGTGGAGTCTTCTACCGTGCCTGTCCTAATAACGCAGTCAAATCCCTCCTGCACTAAATCCGTAACTCGATCGCTTGAGCAAAGCACCAGCTCCAGCTCAGGGTAGCGCGACATAAAGCTCTGTATTTCAGGCAAAATACAATGCCGGGCCAGCGACTGCGGCATACCAATCTTAAAGCGTCCTCGCGGCTGCCCGGTTTTTCCGGGGAAGGAGGATTCCAGGGCGGCAATATCACCGAGGATTTTTTTACATTCAGCGTAATAGTTCTGGCCGTCGGATGTGACGCTTAATTTTCTCGTCGTACGCTGAAGAAGCTGCACGGCCAGAGAGTTTTCCAGATCTTTAATCATCCGGGAGACGGTTGATCTCGGTAGTCCAAGTAACTCGGCGGCTCGGGCGAAACTCTGAGTCTCAACCACGTGGCGGTAGATCCGCATGGCTTCCAGTTTATCCATTGAATCCTCCGTCTGTTCGATATGATTGTGCCAATTTCGCGAATAGTCTAACCCGACCTGGGCGACTTATCGCTTGCTAATCACGCCGGTAGACTCTGCAATGATGTAGCAATTCAGCTACAAGTAAAGCGTCGGGAGAGTGATATGGTTATCAATGCTGAGAATACAGGTGAAAAGATATTGGTGCTGGGTGTGGGACAGTTGGGGGCGGCAATTTTGGATGCACTGCAGCCGGCCGTCTCGGGGTCAGGCAGGACGATAACCGCCAGCGTGTCGCCGGGATCTCTCAATGAGCACGGGTGGCCGGTTTCGTCACGTCACCAAAAGTATGCCGAAGCCGGGATCGATTTTATCGCTCTGGATATCGCGGACAGCGAGAGCGATGCTTTGGTGCCATTGTTCCAGCAATTCGATACCGTCATCAACTGCATGGGTTTTGTTGCAGGCGAAGGTACGCAGCTTAAAATTACCCGCGCAGTGATTCAGGCTGGCGTCAGCCGCTATTTCCCATGGCAGTTTGGCGTCGACTACGATGTGGTGGGTAAAGGCAGCGGGCAGCCGGTCTGGGATGAGCAGCACGATGTCAGAACGCTGCTGCGGAGCCAGAGCGTGACCGAATGGGTGATTGTTTCCACCGGGATGTTCACCAGCTTCCTGTTTGAGCCTGAGTTCGATGTGGTCAACCTGGAGAAGCAAACCGTCAACGCGCTGGGTGGCTGGGATACTCAAGTTACGGTCACTTCACCGGAAGATATCGGCCGGCTCACTACAGCCATTTATCTTGAACAGCCTCGCGTGGCTAACCAGGTGGTGTTTATCGCCAGCGAAACGCTCACCTATGGCAGACTGTCGGAGATTGTCGAGCGCACCAGCGGCAAACCATTTAGCAAAGCGATCCTGAGCCTGCCGGACTTACAGGCTAAGCTTAGCCGTCATCCGGATGACGTCATGCTGCGCTATCGTACCGCTTTCGCGCGCGGCGAAGGTGTCTGGTGGCCGATGGAAAAAACCTATAACGTCAGCAAAAAAATCGCGGTTCAGGATGTGGCGCATTGGCTGCAGTCGCATCTGAAAGCATAAATTAATCACAGGTCAGGCAATGACAGACAAAATTGATGGCGTTCTGCGCCCCGAGCAAGTTATCCCCTTTCCTGGCTCTATAAGCGATGAGGCTCAGGCCGCTCTGCGTCGCCAGGTTGATGAGCATGGTGTGCCCCACAATGCGCGCTTTGCGATGCCATCCCACACCGACGGCGAAGCCTGGAAGCAGATTCAGTCTACTTCGGCGGCCTGGTATGCGGCAGCGATGAAGTCCCGGCCAGCGGGCGGTGAGTTGGAACCACAAACGCTGCACATTGAGCTGGCCACGGTGCATGTTGCCACGCCAGGCGGGCTGGCTTCGGAGCATCACGTTCTGGTGGATCTCCACGGCGGGGCGTTCACCTTTGGCGGGGGGGAAGCCTGCAAGGCCAGCGCCAGCACCCAGGCTGGGCTGTATGGGCTCCGCTGCTACAGCGTTGATTACCGCATGCCGCCTGAGCATCCTTATCCGGCTGCGCTGGATGATTGCCTGGCCACATACCGTTACCTGCTGGAGCGCTATACCCCGGAAAATATCGTGATTGCCGGGCGTTCGGCTGGCGGTAATCTGGCCGCTGCAATGGTGCTACGAGCGCGTGATGAAGGCTTGCCGTTGCCTGGTGCCGTCGTGTTGCTGTCCCCGGAGGCAGACCTGACCGAGTCCGGCGACAGCTTCCAGGTGAATCAGCTGGTGGATGTGGTGCTGCCGGGGTCGTTAAGGGAAAACAACCTGCTCTATGCCGCGGGGGCTGAGTTAACGCATCCTTATCTTTCCCCGCTGTTTGGCGATTTTACCCGTGGTTTCCCGGCAACGTTTATTCAAAGCGGCACGCGTGATCTCTTCCTGTCGAATGCGGTCAGGTTACACCGGGCGTTGCGAAAAGCGAACGTCGAAGCCGAGCTACACGTCTTTGAGGCGATGCCGCATGGAGGATTTATGGGCGCGCCTGAAGATAAAGAGCTGGTTGAAGAAGTCGCACAATTTATTCGTCGACAGCTCAGGCTGGAGAACTAAAGGCAATAAAAAAGCCGGTGGCGAAGGGTCGCGACCGGCTTTTATTCATTACGCTAACATTACGCGTTCAGCAGCGGCTCTGCGGTTTTCTCCACCAGCGCCAGCAGGACTTTGACGTCCTCCAGGGTGACGGTTGGGTTCAGCAGGGTCAGCTTCAGGCAGGTCACGCCGTTGTGTTCGGTCACGCCAACGTTCGCGCGGCCAGACTCCAGCAGCGCATCGCCGATTTTCTGGTTCAGCAGCGCGATTTCAGCATCGCTGCGGCCAGCCAGGCTTGCAGGACGGAAGCGGAACAGCACGCTCGCCAGCTGAGGCTGCATTACCAGCTCCAGAGCAGCGTGGTCAGCCACGTAGGCCGCTACATTCTTCGCCATGGTCACGCCGTGATCGATGATTTCAGCGTACTGTTTCTGGCCCAGCGCTTCCAGGCCCATCCACAGCTTCAGAGCGTCAAAGCGGCGGGTGGTCTGCAGCGACTTGGACACCAGGTTCGGTACGCCTTGCTCTTCGTCGAACTCGGAGTTCAGGTAGGCCGCCTGGTAGCGCATCAGCTCGTAGTGACGAGCATCTTTCAGCAGGAACGCGCCGCAGCTGATGGTCTGGAAGAACTGCTTGTGGAAGTCCAGGGTAACGGAATCCACCAGCTCCAGGCCGTTCAGGTAATCGCGATACTTCTCGGACAGCAGCAGTGCGCCGCCCCAGGCTGCATCAACGTGGACCCAGATCTGGTGCTCTGCGGCCAGCTTCGCGATGTCGCTCAGCGGGTCGATAGCGCCTGCATCGGTCGTACCGGCAGTGGCGACGATAGCCATGATCTGCTCGCCGTTCGCTTTCGCCTGGGCGATTTTAGCCGCCAGGTCGATAACGTCCATGCGGGCAAATTCATCGGTTTTCACCAGCGTGACTGACTGATAGCCCATGCCCATCAGCGCCATGTTTTTCTGCACGGAGAAGTGGGCATTTTCAGAGCACAGCACTCTGATTTTGCGGATATCACCGGTCAGACCATCCTGCTGCACAGAGTGGCCCTGACGCGCAAAGTAAGCGTCACGCGCCAGCATCAGGCCCATCAGGTTGCTCTGGGTTCCGCCGCTGGTGAACACGCCCGCGTCGCCAGGCTGATAACCGACCTGTGCGCGCAGCCATTCGATCAGCTTCATCTCAATGATGGTCGCCGACGGGCTTTGGTCCCAGGAGTCCATGCTCTGGTTGGTGGCGTTGATCAGCACTTCTGCGGCCTGGCTAACCACCAGGCTTGGGCAGTGCAGGTGCGCCACGCACTGCGGATGATGCACCAGCAGGCTGTCTTTTAAGAAATACTCAATCGCGCGTTCAATCGCAACCTGGTTGCCCAGGCCCTGAGGATTGAAGTCGAGCTGAATACGTTCTTTCAGCTCGGCGACGGTTTTGCCCTGGTACATCTGGGGCTGCTGCAGCCACTCCACAACGGCCTGGCTGGTCTGGGCGATCGCCTGCTGGTATTCCTCAATGCTCTGGGCAGAGGAGGCCAGAATCGGGTTAGATCGGGACATATTTATTACTCCAGTCAGACAGCTTTTGCGCCAGCGGCTAACAAGGCTTTTTCAAATTTACTCAGGAAGATTTCCAGCTCGTCGTCGCTGATCAGCAGGGACGGCAGCAGGCGCAGCACGCAGCCGTTACGGCCACCGCGCTCCAGAATCAGGCCAGCTTCGAAGCATTTTTTCTGGATCAGAGCAGACAGCGCGCCGTCAGCCGGGTAGCAACCCATATGATCCTGTGCTTCTTCTGGCTTCACGATCTCAATGCCGAGCATCAGGCCCAGGCCGCGAACGTGGCCGATAGCCGGGTAGCGTTTCTGCAGATCGTACAGTTTGCCTTTCAGCCATTCGCCCTGAGCGGCAACTTTGTCGGCGACTTTGTTGTCTTTCAGGTACTTCAGGGTGGTCAGGCCGGTGGCCATCGCCAGCTGGTTGCCGCGGAAGGTACCGGTGTGGTGACCTGGTTCCCAGGCATCGATCTCTTTTCTCAGGCCCAGAACGGCCAGCGGCAGACCGCCGCCAACGGCTTTGGACATCACGATGATGTCTGGCTCAATGCCAGCGTGTTCGTAGGCGAACAGCTTGCCGGTACGGGCAAAGCCAGCCTGAACTTCATCGATGATCAGCACGATGCCGTGCTCTTTGGTCACTTTGCGGATGCGCTGCAGCCACTCGGCAGGCGCCGGGTTCACGCCGCCTTCACCCTGAACGGCTTCGAGGATTACGGCCGCAGGTTTGCGCACGCCGCTTTCAACGTCGTTGATCAGGTTGTCGAAGTAATAGGTCAGCGCTTTCACGCCCGCGTCACCGCCAATGCCCAGCGGGCAGCGGTATTCGTGCGGGTATGGCAGGAACTGAACTTCCGGCATCAGGCCGTTGATGGCCGCTTTCGGAGACAGGTTGCCGGTCACGGACAGCGCGCCGTGGGTCATCCCGTGGTAGCCGCCGGAGAAGCTGATTACGCCGCTGCGGCCGGTGTGTTTCTTAGCCAGCTTGATAGCGGCTTCTACTGCGTCTGCGCCGGATGGGCCACAGAACTGCAGGCAGTACTCTTTACCCTGGCTCGGCAGTAAAGAGAGCAGGTATTCTGAGAACTCGTCTTTTAACGGCGTAGTCAGATCCAAAGTATGTAACGGCAAGCCGCTGGTAATGACGTTTTGGATGCTTTGCAGGATGTCAGGGTGGTTGTGGCCAAGCGCCAACGTACCCGCACCGGCCAGACAGTCGAGGTAACGGTTACCTTCCACGTCGATGATCCAGGCGCCCTGGGCTTTGGCTATAGCGAACGGTAATTTGCGCGGGTAACTTCTGACATTCGATTCGAATTCAGCCTGTCGTGCCAAATAGGTTTCGTTGGTAGCGTTTGCAGATTTTGCATCTAAAGTATCAATACGGACTTTATCCGTCATCATATCTCTCCTACAACCGTCGGCATGCGCGCAGCGGCTGAATTAAGTAAACAATACTCGTCATGCTTCAAGTTGCAGGTGCGTTGGCTGCATCCGCTCACCCCAGTCACATAGTAGCTATGCTCCTGAGGATTCCCGGTCTTGCCGCCTTCCTGAAACTCGAATTATCCAGAGTATAGGTATCGGTTAGGGTGCATAAAACGCCGCCAATATATGGCTTTTTACCCCCCCGCTCAATCATTAATTTTTTCCGATTTTTTTAATTTAAATTCAATGAATTGAAGACTCTTTTGACGGGTATCCAGACATCCGATCTCTTAACTATTGGCAATGGCAGGAAAAAAAGCCCCCTGAAAGGCCTAATTTTGCGTATTAAAACGGTCTGGACAGACCAGGTTTTGCTGGATAGAAATAATTAACAACAAAAAATTACCCCGGGACATTGATTGGCAACAGGGGTTGCACTTTTTACCCGTAAACCTGGCGCTGGTTCAGCTTCAGCGGCAAAAAACGCCCACCTGTTTTTCAATAATGTCTGCCAGGCAATCCCGAATCGGGTTAGGTTCAGATGTGGCTCGTGGTAGACAAATGCCTAATGAAGGGAGAGCGGGAAGCGTCTGGACAACCGGGAGATCGGCAGGTTTTCCTACCTGCGTTCTTGGCGTCACGCCTAATCCGGCTCGTGCAGCTGCCCAAAGGCCGTTCAGACTGCTGCTGGTAAAGGCTATTCGCCAGGGGATCCCTGCACAATCCAGGGCCTCAATGGCGTGACGGCGTAAAATACAGGGAGCATCAAAAACCACTAAAGGCAGCGGCTGCCCATTGCCGAGGCATGTCTCTACCTGCTCGGGGATGCCCATCCAGTGCAGCGGGATTTTGCCTATCTCATTCTCCCCGAAAGCCGATGGCGTTTGCCAGAGTAAGGCCAAATCCAGCTGCGAATGGTTGAGGGCGGATTCCAGCTCTGCGTTTCGTGCGATACGTGCCTCAAGAATGACGGCGGGGTGGGCGCGACTAAATGACCCAAGGACGTCGGTTAACAGACCCTCACCAAAATCCTCCTGAAACCCTACCCGTAAGAGCCCACTTAGCTGTGTGTCGCCCACCGCAGCCATTGCGGCATCATTCAGCTCCAGCAGGCGTTTCGCATAACTCAACACAATTTCGCCCGTTGGCGTCAGCGCCAGGCCCCGGCCTGATTTTTTGACGACCGGCGTTCCGACCTGCTCTTCCAGTTTCTTCAACTGGGCGCTGACTGCTGAGGTGGATCGCCCCAGCCGGTCCGCTGCCCGGGCAAAGCTGCCGAGCGTCATGCCGGTCACAAAGGTGCGGAGAACGTCGAGATCTAAATTCGTCATGATTATTGTCCTGAAAATCAGGATTATTGGTTAAAAAATATCTGATATTTGGAATGATACTCAATGAGTATGCTCAGGTTGTCAACAACAGCCGGGAGGCTTCATGGGCGAAACATCACACGACATTCAACGGGTTTTAAGCCGGGCGCCAAAACTTGCCAGTATGAGCAACGACCTGTTATTCCGGGATATCTGGGAAAGACCGGAACTGAATAAACGCGATCGCAGCCTGATCACCGTGGCGGCGCTGCTGGCGCTGTACCGGCTTGAACAGCTGCCTATTCATCTTGATTTAGCGCGCAAAAATGGCGTCAGCGATGAGGAGTTAAGCGAGCTGATTACCCATCTGGCTTTTTATGCGGGCTGGCCTGCCGCCCACAGCGCGCTAAAGGTTCTGGATAAGTTGATCGTTGAATGTAATCGGGAGGAGCAATAAATGCCGGTACTTCATGTCACCTTATTAAAAGGAAAAACGGAGGTCTGGCTGGCGGCGGTTTCATCCAGCATACAGCGGGCGCTGGTGGAGGCATTTGATGTACCGGAGGCGGATCTGTTTCAGGTTTTTCACGAGCAAGCTAAATCTGCGCTGCGATTTGATCGCCACTATATGGCAGGGCCGCGCAGCGATGACTGGCTTCTGATTGAGATAACGGCCGGTAAGCCACGGAGTATTGAGACGAAGCAACGTTTTTACCGGGCCATTACCGAGCAACTTGCCGGGTCACCGGGCATTCATCCCAACGACGTGATGGTGGTCATTCGCCATAACAATGCTGAGGACTGGTCGTTTGGAGGGGGGAAGGCGAGTTTGCTCCCGGAGTAAGATCTACCCCTTAAAATCGCTGGGCGCGGGGGAGTCATCGCTGTATATTTTTATACACAACGATCATAAGGACTCCCGCCGTGAACCGATTTACCCGCCGCCTGACGCTGGGCGCACTATTAGTACTTTCCCCGCTCGCCGCGCTGGCGAACCGCACTCTCACCGACCAACTTGGCCGCCAGGTCACTATCCCTGATGAGGTTGACCGTGTCGTGGTGCTTCAGCATCAAACGCTCAACCTGCTGGTGCAAATGAACGCCACCGACAAAGTGGTCGGCATTCTGGCGAACTGGAAGCAGCAGCTTGGCAGCGGCTACGCTCGCCTGGCCCCGGAACTTGAGCACAAGGCCCAGCTAGGGGATTTAACCAGCGTGGACACCGAAAAGCTGGTGGCGCTGCATCCTCAGGTGGTGTTCGTCACCAACTATGCACCGCAGGAGATGATCGACAGCATTAGCAAACTCGGCATTCCGGTGATTGCGATTTCGCTGCGTCACGACGCTCCGGGCGAGCAGGGTAAACTGAACCCGTCGATGCAGGATGAAGAGCAGGCCTACAATCTCGGCCTGAAAGAAGGCATCGAGCTGATTGGCGAAGTCGTTAATAAAGAGAAGCAGGCCACAGCGCTGATCGACGCCACTTTTGCCGAGCGCAAGCTGGTCAGCGACCGCCTGAAAGACATTCCGGCAAGCCAGCGGGTGCGTGCTTATATGGCCAACCCTGATTTGACCACCTACGGTTCCGGAAAATATACCGGCCTGATGATGGCCCATGCGGGCGCGTTGAACGTCGCGGCGTCGACCGTAAAAGGCTTCAAGCAGGTGTCGATGGAACAGGTGATCGCCTGGGATCCGC
The DNA here is from genome assembly GCF_000758325.1 of Cedecea neteri. Lineage (NCBI taxonomy): Bacteria > Pseudomonadati > Pseudomonadota > Gammaproteobacteria > Enterobacterales > Enterobacteriaceae > Cedecea > Cedecea neteri. Next base: position 1,427,481 of record NZ_CP009459.1, read on the forward strand.
AGGTGATCTTCGTGCAGGATCGTTACCCCAAAGTGGTGGACGAGATCGTCAGTAAACCCGAATGGCAGCCGATCGACGCGGTGAAAAACCATCAGGTCTGGCTGATGCCGGAATACGCCAAAGCCTGGGGCTACCCGATGCCGGAAGCGATGGCGATTGGCGAGCTGTGGATGGCGAAAAAATTGTACCCCGCCAGATTCAAAGATATCGACATGAAGAAAGTGGCCGACAGCTGGTATCAGCGTTTTTACCGCACCCATTATGAAGGCGTTGAGTAATGACCTTACGGATCCTGGCGGCCGGAAGCCTGCGGCGGGTCTGGCAGCCGCTTATGGCAAAGTTTGAGCAGGAAACTGGCCTGCCGACAGAGACCCAGTTTGGGCCTGCGGGCCTGCTAAGAGCGCGTATAGAAGCCGGTGAAACCTGTTCGCTGTTTGCGTCGGCAAACATGGCGCACCCGCACACGTTGCTGGAACAGGGCAAAGCGCGGGCGGTTCAGCGGTTTGCCGGGAATGCCCTTTGCCTGACGGCGGCTGCACACTGCGTTGATGCGCAAAGTACCTGGCTAACGCTATTGAGCAATCCGGCCTTACGCATTGGTACGTCCACGCCGGGCAGCGATCCGTCCGGGGATTATACCTGGCAGTTTTTTGCCAGATTTGAGGCTGAATTTGGCACAGCTTTGCAGTCGCGCGCCTTGCCGCTGGTTGGCGGGCCGGACACTCAGGCCGTGCCCGATGGCATGCTTGCGGCGCAGTGGCTTATTACCAGCAGGCAGGCCGATCTAATGATTGGTTACCGAAGCTATGCCGCAGCGCTGAACGCGCACCGTGAACTGCGGGTGTTTGAGATCCCGGTTCTCTACAATATTCAGGCCGATTATGGGCTGGCGGTGTGCGACGAACGGGCGGAGCCGCTGCGGGCATTCCTGGTCTCGGACGCTGCGCGGCAAATACTGCGCGACTACGGCTTTGTCGTCTGAAAACAAAAAAACCGCCTACAAGGGCGGTTATTTTTAGGCTTCGGTCTGCTAAGGCATCATCGTCGGCCATTCGGGCGGCATTCTGGCGATGATCTCAACCAGCCCCGTTTTAAACGACGCCCAGATAACCGGGAAGTCGCCGAGCGTCAGGCCTAATAAACCCATCGCAAACCAGCAGGAGGCGGCAATTCCCAGCCCGCTGCTGATCATGGCTAAAGCCCGGTAATCCGAGCGGCGAAACTGAATATTCAGGCTGCTTGCCAAAAACATCAAAACCGCGCTAAGCAGCGGCCAGCGGATGAGCATCACGCCGGTGGTGATTGTTGCCATGGACCTTCTTCCTCAAAAAGCTGCAATTTATTTTTCTGTTGCACTGATAGTGTGAAGTGTATCACTTTTGTGCGTTTAATCACCAGCGTTGTGATGCTTTTTTGCGCGGTATTGAGGCCGGGTCGGCGGGGTTTTTTAGGAAAACCAGGACGCGGAAGGCGTGAACATTTTGTTTATCTGACGTTTACCACAATTTCGTTTAAATAATCATTCCCTGCTGCTTTAACCCCAGAAAAACTCATATTAACGCGGTGGGTTAAATCTTAAGCTAAACAGCATCCCGGTTCCTCTTATCTCTTTGTTGCGCAAATTAATTTCCGCAGAGTTAACGGCTGAAGGCTATTGCTAAAGCGGGCTTTATGATGCAACGTAATCGGCGGTCATCAGGTTGTTCTAATAAAGTATAAAAACAGGCGCATAAAAGCAGAGACGTGTGAGCATCATGGTGAAACGGATTTATCTTAAGGCGTTGCGTACCTCAGGTTTTGTCCTGATCGTTTGCCTGCCGATAATGCTGGCGATCTATTTTGCCCATGTTCGCGCCATGAGTGACACCCAGCAGCACCTGCACTCTTTTGGCAAACTGGTGATGGAAAAAACGGAAATCGTCATCAGCCACGTTAATGAGGCGCGCAGCGAGGCGGAACGTTTTTCAGGGGAAATATGCAGCCCCCGGCATATGGCAAATATGCTGGATATCGTTCGTGGTAAACTTTTTGTCGCCGATTTAATTTACGTCAGCGGCGATAAGCTGCTGTGCTCGACCAGCTACAAGCCATTAAAACCGCTACCAACGCCGCTTCCTTCTTATACCCGTAAACCGGATATCGCCATTTATTATTACCTGGATACGCCGTTTTATGCCGGGCATAAAATGACCTACATGCAGCGTGGGCATTATATGGCGGTGATTAACCCGCTCACCTGGTCAGAAGTCTTGTCCGAAGATGACTCGCTGATTTATGGCGTCTACGACACCGTCACCCGCAGTTTTTTCTCTTTAAGTCCGGGGGCCGACAGCGACCTGCTGCACAGTTTTATTCTGCGTAAAGAGAAAGCGTTTACCGAGGATAATCGTTTTTACGCCGTCGACCAGTCGGCTAAAAGGCCGATTGCGGTGATTGTTTCCACGTCAGAAACTTTGTTTAACCGCCAGTGGTATCACCAGCTGACGCTGACGCTTCCGTTAGGCGTTATTTGCAGCCTGCTGATATTAATTATGTGGTCCCGAACCCGTCAGCAGTTAAATTCCCCGCGACGGATGCTTTTAAGAGCGCTGGCCAGAAAACAGCTCAAACTTCACTACCAGCCGATTATTGATATTCAAAACGGCTATTGCGTGGGGGCAGAAGCACTGCTGCGGTGGGTTAATTTTAACGGACAAACTATCAGCCCCGGGACGTTTATTCCGCTGGCAGAATCTGAAGGCCTGATTCACAAAATATCGGACTATGTGGTTGATGCGGTATTTAAAGATTTTGGTGAATTTCTTGCCGACCACCCTGGACTTTATATTTCGATTAACCTTTCGGCGTCTGACTTTCACTCTTCACGCTTAATTACCGTACTTTCAGAACGGATTAAAACCTACAACATTCGGCCGGGGCAGATAAAAATCGAAGTGACCGAGCGAGGGTTTATTGACGTTGAAAAAACCAGGCCGTTTATCCAGGAGTTCCGCAACGCCGGCTTTAAAGTTGCCATCGATGACTTTGGCACCGGGTATTCGAATCTGCACAATCTGCAGTACCTGAACGTCGATATTTTAAAAATCGACAAAAGTTTTATTGATTCCCTCGCCAGCGAGCGGGCCAGCCATTTGCTGGTGGAACACATCATTGAAATTGCCCACAGCCTGAATTTAACGACGATTGCCGAAGGGGTTGAAACCGAAGCGCAGGTGGCATGGCTGGTGGATCACGGCGTGGAGTATTGCCAGGGCTGGTATTTTGCGAAGGCGCTGCCTCCGCAAGAGTTTATCGCCTGGCTCTATACGCCAGGCGGGATCCCCGTTCGCAAGGCCTCAGTGGCTCGCGATCCACTGCTTTAAAGGAACAACCCATTCTGGATTAGGGCGGAAAAATGCCCCGTGCTGCTGGCCGGTAGAGATTTTTATCTCTTTATAATGAGTAATCCCCGGGCTGTGGTTCACAATCGTCTGGCAGGAACCCACTTCATCCGAGGCCTCATAAATGGAGAGCACGTTCCCGTACAGGCGATTGCGGGCGTCATCCTGAATGGAATGAGTACATCCCGCCAGAATGGCAACGTTGAGCGCCTTATTCTGCAGCTTGCTTGCCGCCAGAATGGTAATTTCGCCGCCGCGTGAGAAGCCGACAAGCGTAATATTCTTAGCCGGGACGCCTTTTGCAATCAGCGTGTTCACATCCTGTTTTAGCTTTTCGGCATATTTATCGGGCTGAGTATCTTTAGCTCTGTGATAAGCAATCAGGTTGTAGCCATCATCGCTTAGTTTCTCTTTCACCGCCGGGAAATCGTAAACGCCCCACTGCGGTTTATTTGGATTACTCGGCCGGTCAACATTTCCCTCTAACACTTTCCCGTGCGTATAAAAAACGTATTTCTGCTTCGGATTAACGCTGTCCGGGAACGCGGTATAAATGGTTGCCGCCTGAGCGGCCATTGAGGCAAACCCGATGGCCAAAATGGCGAAACTTAACTTTCTCACTCCAACTCCTGTTGGTTTTCTTAGGCCTGATGGCGGTAATCCGTTGGCGTACGGTCAAACTCACGGCGGAACACGCGGGAGAAGGTCTGCTGCGAAACGTACCCGTAGTCCATCGCGATATCAAAAATAGGGCGCTGGGTGGTGCGCAGCGCCGTGGCGGCCATCAGCAGGCGGCGCTGGCGGATGTACTCACCCAGCGTCTGGTGCATCACTGTACGGAACATACGCTGTAAATACCACTTTGAATAACCTGATTTTTTCGCCACCACGTCGATGTTCAGCGGCTGGTCAATATGTTCATCAATCCATTCAGTCAACGTATAAATGATGTCCTGGTGAGCCATGAGTCGTCCTCATTTCCGGGTTAGCTAGTTTCATTGCCAGGGAGTATAATTCCTCAAGTTAACTTGAGGTAAAGAGCATTATGGAAAAGAAATTACCCCGAATAAAAACGCTGTTAACGCCCGGTGAAGTGGCGAAGCGCAGCGGCGTGGCCGTCTCCGCGCTTCACTTTTACGAAAGCAAAGGTTTGATCAAAAGTACGAGAAATGCAGGCAACCAGCGGCGTTATCAGCGTGATGTGCTGCGAACGGTAGCGATAATAAAAATCGCGCAACGCATTGGCATTCCACTGAGCACCGTCGGGGATGCGTTTGGCGTCCTGCCCGACGGCCATTCGATCAACAAAAACGACTGGAAGAAGCTGTCGTCCCAATGGCGCGAAGAGCTGAACCACCGCATTGCCACGCTGACCGCGCTGCGTGACGAACTGAATGGCTGCATTGGCTGTGGCTGTTTATCCGGGGCGGAATGCCCGCTGCGTAACCCGGGAGATAAGCTGGGCGAGCAGGGTACCGGCGCACGGCTGCTGGAAGAGTAGAATGCGTGTTTTACATAAAACTAAAGCGCCACAAGGGCGCTCAAGACGGCTGACAAAGAGGGAAAAAGCGTGGTTTTTCCCTCTTTGTTGTTATTAGCCGAAAATCAATGAATTGATTTTCCAGGTTTATTAATGACGTTCTCTGTAGCTTCATTGCTCAACAGGAATCATCCGTTGCCACATAAAACTAAAGCGCCACAAGGGCGCTTTAGTTGTTTTCCGGTCTTTGTCTTTCGCTCTATCCCGTTCTGACAGGAGGGTTTCCCCCGACGTCGGCACCCCTCGATAACGCTTACACATACCTACGTACACACTTCACTGACTTTGGAGGTTCCGGTCTGCACCGACAATTTAAGTGTAGGTCTGCCCCTTCACTTTGCAAGGTCAATTGTTCTTTTTTTGTTCATTTTTTTGACATGTGATGCGTGTACGGCTTTCCTATAGTTATTCCATCTGGCTAAACAGAGGGTTACCTCATGCTCACGGTGCATCACCTCAATAATTCCCGTTCCCAGCGCGTGCTCTGGATGCTGGAAGAACTGGCGCAGCCCTATCAGATCGTGCGTTACCAGCGGGAACCCACCATGCTTGCCCCGGAAGCGCTAAAAAAAATCCATCCGCTGGGGAAATCCCCTGTCGTGGAAGATAACGGCCATATCCTGGCGGAATCAGGTGCCATTCTTGAGTACCTGCAGGAAACCTACGACAGTGAAAACCGCCTGAAGCCGCAGGAGATTAACGACAAAATCCAGTATCGCTTCTGGCTGCATTACGCCGAAGGGTCGCTGATGCCGCTGCTGTTAATGAAGCTGGTGTTTGGCAGCCTCGGTAAAGCACCTGTGCCCTGGCCGCTACGCCCGGTGGGCAAGGCGCTGGGGCAGGGCGTGCAGAAAGCCTGGTTGAATAAGCAACTCAGCACCCATGCCCGTTTTATCGAGGATCACCTGAGCCAGCACCCGTGGTTCGCCGGGCAGCAGTTTAGCGCGGCAGATATTCAGATGAGTTTCCCGGTGGCCGCGCTGCTGGCGAGAGGGGAAGTCAACGACATGCCGCACACCCAGGCGTGGATGAAAAACGTGCAAACGCGCCCCGCCTGGCAGCGAGCGTTAAATCAAGGCGGCCCTTTTGAGATCCCAGGGGCGTGATCGCCGAAGAAGCAAAGCGAGAGAAAATTAGCCCAACTTTTTGCGTTTTTGTTGCGAAATTGCGCATTGACGATAACGTTTGCGCACCGTAAGGCGATTAATTCATCAGCTGAGCATATTTTCCGCGAAAATCGCAAAAGTTAAGTTGAAAATCCCGTCAGGAAGGCTGGATAATCGTTTGCCTTAATTCTGTAACACCGATTTGTCCGTGTGGAGTTAAACGATTGCTTTTTTGTGACACCCCTTTTGTCACAATCGTAGCGCAGGGAGACAACGTTTAACTGGCAGCGGGATGTCCACCACCCGGGCAAACGTCATTCTAAAAATCTCAGGGGATTTTTCACTATGTCTACACCTTCTCCGCGCGCCGGCGGTTCGCTCGACGCCTGGTTCAAAATCTCTGCACGCGGCAGCACCGTGCGTCAGGAAGTTGTCGCCGGTCTGACAACCTTCCTTGCTATGGTTTACTCGGTGATCGTTGTACCGGGAATGCTCGGCAAAGCCGGGTTCCCACCGGCGGCGGTCTTTGTGGCTACCTGCCTGGTGGCGGGCGTGGGCTCCATCGTGATGGGCCTGTGGGCGAACCTGCCGCTGGCCATCGGCTGCGCTATCTCGCTGACCGCTTTCACCGCCTTTAGCCTGGTGCTCGGCCAGCACATCAGCGTGCCGGTCGCCCTTGGCGCGGTGTTCCTGATGGGCGTTCTGTTCACCATTATCTCTGCCACCGGCATTCGTAGCTGGATTTTACGCAATCTGCCGATGGGCGTGGCGCACGGCACCGGGATCGGTATCGGCCTGTTCCTGCTACTGATTGCCGCGAACGGCGTCGGCCTGGTGATTAAAAACCCGCTGGACGGGCTGCCGGTTGCGCTGGGGCATTTCGCCAGCTTCCCGGTGATCATGTCGCTGATTGGCCTGGCGGTGATCATTGGTCTGGAAAAACTGAAGGTGCCGGGCGGCATTCTGCTGACCATTATCGGCGTGTCCATCGTCGGCCTGATCTTCGACCCGAACGTGCATTTCTCCGGCGTTTTCGCCATGCCGTCGCTGAGCGATGACAAAGGCAACTCGCTGATTGGCAGCCTGGATATCATGGGCGCGCTGAACCCGATCATTCTGCCGAGCGTGCTGGCGCTGGTGATGACCGCCGTGTTTGACGCCACTGGCACTATCCGTGCGGTAGCTGGTCAGGCGAACCTGCTGGACAAAGACGGCCAGATCATCGACGGCGGCAAAGCGCTGACCACCGACTCCCTGAGCAGCGTGTTCTCCGGCCTGGTGGGCGCAGCTCCGGCAGCGGTTTACATCGAATCTGCAGCGGGTACCGCCGCAGGCGGCAAAACCGGTCTGACTGCAATCACCGTTGGCGTGCTGTTCCTGCTGATCCTGTTCCTGTCGCCGCTCTCTTACCTGGTACCTGCCTACGCCACGGCACCTGCGCTGATGTATGTTGGCCTGCTGATGCTGAGCAACGTCGCCAAAATCGACTTTGCCGACTTCGTGGATGCGATGGCCGGGCTGATTACCGCGGTGTTCATCGTGCTGACCTGTAACATCGTGACCGGCATCATGATTGGCTTTGCCTCTCTGGTGATTGGCCGCGTTGTCTCCGGTGAATGGCGCAAGCTGAACATCGGCACCGTGGTGATTGCCGTTGCGCTGGTGGCGTTCTACGCTGGCGGCTGGGCTATCTGATTTTCAATTCGTGCGGGTTGCGCTCTGTAACCCGCCGCTTTCACCCACTTCGGGCATTTCCGGTTCCAATGTGATGCAAAAAGTTGTTTTATTATTAAAACAACCGCTAAGAGTGACGCTTCAAATCACACATCACGTCCAGGGAAAACATGGAAATTTTCTTCACAATCTTGATTATGACCCTCGTGGTCTCTCTCTCTGGGGTGGTAACACGTATGTTGCCGTTTCAGATCCCACTGCCGTTAATGCAAATTGCTATCGGGGCGCTGCTCGCCTGGCCGCACTTTGGCTTACACGTTGAATTCGATCCTGAGCTGTTCCTGGTGCTGTTCATTCCGCCGCTGCTGTTTGCCGACGGCTGGAAAACGCCCACCCACGAGTTTCTCCATCATGGCCGGGAAATTATAGGCCTGGCGCTGGTGCTGGTGCTGGTCACCGTGGTCGGCATCGGCTTCCTGATTTACTTCCTGGTGCCGGGTATTCCGCTGGTGCCTGCTTTTGCGCTGGCCGCCGTGCTGTCACCGACGGATGCCGTGGCGCTGTCCGGCATTGTCGGAGAAGGGCGTATTCCGAAGAAGATCATGGGGATATTGCAGGGCGAAGCGTTGATGAACGACGCCTCTGGCCTGGTGTCCCTGAAGCTTGCGGTGGCGGTCGCCGTTGGGGCGATGGCCTTTAGCGTGGGCGGGGCTTCACTGGAGTTCTTCAAGGTTGCCATTGGCGGCCTGCTAGCGGGGATTGCGGTCAGCTGGCTGTATGGCAAATCGCTGCGCCTGATGAGCCGCTGGAGCGGGGACGAACCCGCCACCCAAATCCTGCTGTTGCTGCTGCTGCCATTTGCTTCTTACCTGATTGCTGAACATATCGGCGTTTCCGGCATTCTGGCGGCGGTGGCCGCAGGGATGACCATTACCCGCTCCGGCGTGCTGCGTAGCGCCCCGCTGACCATGCGCCTGCGCGCGAACAGCGTCTGGGCGATGCTGGAGTTTGTGTTTAACGGCATGGTTTTCCTGCTGTTGGGCCTGCAGCTGCCGGGCATTCTCGAAACGTCCGTTGCGGCGGCCAATGCCGATCCGAACGTTGAGCTGTGGATGCTGTTCCTCGACGTGGCGATGATCTATTTCGCCCTGATTGCGGTGCGTTTCCTGTGGCTGTGGTCGATGAAGCGGCTCAGCCTGCGCTTTTTGAAAAAGCGCCCGCTGGAGTTTGGCTCCTTTACTACCCGCGAGCTGGGCATTGCCTCTTTCGCTGGTGTGCGCGGGGCCATCACCCTGGCCGGTGTGCTTTCCATTCCGCTGCTGCTGAACGACGGCACGCCTTTCCCGGCGCGCTATGAGCTGATTTTCCTCTCCGCAGGCGTGATCCTGTTCTCGCTGTTTGCCGGGGTCATCATGCTGCCGATTCTGCTGCGAAACGTTGAGGTTGGGGATAAATCGCTGTCGCGCAAAGAGGAGCGGCTGGCCCGTTCCGCCACGGCTGAAGTGGCGATTGTTGCTATCCAGAAAATGGAAGAGCGCCTGGCCGCGGACAGCGAAGAGAATATCGACGACCAGCTGCTGAAAGAGGTGAGTTCGCGGGTTATCGGGAATTTACGCCGCCGTGCAGACGGGCGAAATGACGTTGAAAGCAGCGAGCTGGAAGAGAACCTTGAGCGCCGCTTCCGCCTGACCGCGCTGCGCTCAGAGCGCGCCGAGCTTTACCATCTGCGCGCCACCCAGCAAATCAGCAACGAGACCCTGCAAAAACTCCTGCACGATCTCGACCTGCTGGAAGCGCTGCTGATCGAGAAAGAGTAATCCCGCTAGTTCTGGCCGGTGTCCATTTCCGGCCAGAACTCTCTGCAGCAATCAATCCACGCCTGTGCGCTCTGCGAAATATAAACCCCTTCACGCCAAATCATCCCTAACTGCCAGCTCAGGTTGCTGTTCAGCGGCAGCCACATCAGCGTGGTGTGGTCCAGCTTGCGGCAAATCGGTTCCGGCAGCACGGCAATTCCCACGCCACCCTGTACCATCGCCGCCAGGAAATCCCACTGCCCGCTGCGCACCGCAATGCGTGGGGTAAAACCGTTGTCGGCAAACAGCTGCATCAGCTGGCGGCTAAGAGAGAAATCTTCGTTGTAGATAAGCAGCGGGTGCTCGGCCAGCTCGGCCGGGTCAACGCTTGTGCGGCCAATCCACGGGCCGGAGCGGGGCACCAGCACGCAGAGCGGATGGCGAAACAGCGGCATTACCGTCAGCGCGCCTTCGTCTTCTACGGGAATGGCCGTTACCGCCAAATCCAGGTCGCCGTTGAGCACCGCCTGCTGCACCGTCAGGCCGCCGAACTCGGAAATCTTGAACTCCACGCCGGGGTAGCGGTGCTGATACACGCCTATCGGGCCAGTCATCAGCGTGCCCACCATCGGTGGAATGCCCAGGCGCAGCACGCCGTTGGTGAGCTGCTTGATATCGCTCAGCTCGGCCTCAAGCTGGCGAAACTCGGCGAGGATGGCCAGCCCGCGCTGGAATACCACCTGGCCGGTATCGGTCAGCAGCAGGCGGCGGCCGTCGCGGATCAGCAGCGTGCAGTTCAGCTCATCCTCAAGGTTACGCAGCATTTTGCTGATGGTGGGCTGCGTGACGAACATCTTCTCCGCCGCCCGGGTGAAGCTCTGCTGGCGGACGACTTCAACGAAATAACGCAGCGTTCTGATGTCCATAACTATTCCTGTTAACTATACCTGCAATGATTTTAATTCATTTCAGTAGCGATGAACCGCTCTCTATAATCGGGGCTGGTATTTTTTCTGGAGCACCGATCATGGCTTTGGCGTTAGGCCGCTTTACGCCTGCTGTAATGCATAGCCTGCGTGTCCCCGTGCAGGTTGCCCTGTACGCCGGACTTTTTGTTTTTGCCGAACAGTTGGTGACGTGGGGGCATCTGCCGCTGCCCGCGAATCTGGTGGGGATGTTGCTCCTGCTGGCGCTGATAATTTGCCGCATCGTACCGCTGAAATGGGTCAGGGAAGGGTCGAAATGGCTGCTGGCCGAAATGCTGCTGTTCTTCGTCCCGGCGGTCGTGGCCGTGGTGAATTACTCGCAGCTGCTGATGCTGGAAGGCTGGCGCATTTTTGCCGTGATTGCGGTCAGCACCGTGCTGGTGCTCGGCAGCACGGCCTTTGTGGTGGAAAAAGTCTACCGCTTTGAGCTGGCGCGCGAAGCCCGCAGGCAGTCCCGCAATGACTAATTTCCAGCTCAGCGTGCTGTGCCTTGTGGTCACGCTGGTTTTCTACTTCGCCAATAAACGCCTGTATCGCCGCTTTCGCAAACTGCCGCTAATGCCGCTGGTCTTTACACCGGTGCTGCTGGTGGGGATGCTCGTCTTCGGCCATATCTCCTACAGCAACTATATGGGGGAAGCGCACTGGCTGCTGTGGCTGCTTGGGCCTGCCACCATTGCTTTTGCGGTGCCGGTTTATGACAACCTCCGGGTGATTAAACGCCACTGGATGTCGCTTTCTGCGGGCGTGCTGACGGCGATGGTGGTGGCGGTAACCAGCTCGATTTGGCTGGCCCGCTTATTCACCCTGCCGGACGGCATTCAGCGCAGCCTTGCGGTGCGCTCAATTACCACGCCTTTTGCCCTCGCGGCCGCGAAGCCCATCGGCGGCGAGCCGGAACTGGTGGCGCTGTTTGTGGTGATCACCGGCGTGTTCGGCATGGCGGTAGGGGACGTGCTGTTTCTGCGCCTGTCGATCAGGGAAGGGATAGCCAAAGGTGCCGGATTTGGCGCGGCTTCTCACGGTGCGGGCACCGCTCGTTCTTATGAGCTGGGGCCGCAGGAAGGGGTGATTGCCAGCCTGGTGATGATGCTGTCCGGCGTGGTGACGGTTTTGGTCGCGCCGCTGGTCAGCTGGCTGATGTTTTAACCTACCGGGGCAGCGATAGCCCCGGTAAGTACTTACTAACTAGTGAGCCCGCCCCTGATCGATGCCGATACCGGTTTGAGAGCGAATAAACTGCGCACGGAATTTCTCCCGCTCCAGCTTCCCTTCCGGCGTGTTATCGGTAATCGAGAACAGCCAGATGCCGATAAACGCAATCAGAATAGAGAACAGCGCCGGGTACTCGTACGGGAAGACCGCTTTTTCGTGGCCGAGGATCTGCACCCAGATAGTCGGGCCAAGAATCATCAGTACCACCGCCGTCAGCAGGCCGAGCCAGCCGCCAATCATTGCGCCGCGCGTGGTCAGCTTCGACCAGTACATCGACAGCAGGATAATCGGGAAGTTACAGCTCGCCGCAATGGAGAAGGCCAGCCCCACCATGAAAGCAATGTTCTGTTTTTCAAACAGAATGCCCAGCAGGATAGCCACCACGCCCAGCACCAGAACGGTAATTTTCGACACTTTCAGCTCATCGCGTTCGGACGCGCCTTTGCGGAAGACGTTGGCGTAAAGGTCGTGAGACACCGCCGAAGCCCCCGCCAGCGTTAACCCGGCCACAACCGCGAGGATGGTGGCGAAAGCAACCGCAGAGATAAAGCCGAGGAACAGGTTCCCGCCCACCGCGTCGGCAAGGTGAACCGCCGCCATATTGTTGCCGCCAATCAGCGCGCCCGCCGCGTCTTTAAACGCTGGGTTAGCACCTACTAACATGATGGCGCCAAAACCGATGATAAAGGTCAGAATGTAGAAGTAGCCCATGAAGCCGGTGGCGTAAAACACGCTTTTACGCGCTTCGCGGGCGTCGCTCACGGTGAAGAAGCGCATCAGAATATGCGGCAAGCCAGCGGTACCAAACATCAGGCCGAGGCCCAGGGACAGCGCAGAAATAGGGTCTTTCACCAGCCCGCCAGGGCTCATGATCGCCGCACCTTTAGGGTGAACCGCCATTGCCTCATTGAACAGGTTATTGAAGCTGAAACCGACATGCTTCATCACCATAAACGCCATGAAACTTGCGCCGAACAGCAGCAGCACGGCTTTGATGATTTGTACCCAGGTCGTCGCCAGCATGCCGCCAAACAGCACGTACATCACCATCAATACGCCGACCAGCACCACGGCGACGTGGTAGTTCAGGCCGAACAGCAGCTCGATGAGCTTCCCGGCGCCAACCATCTGGGCAATCAGATAAAGGGCAACCACCACCAGCGACCCGCAGGCCGACAGCGTGCGGATTGGCCCCTGTTTGAGGCGATACGACGCCACATCGGCAAAGGTATAGCGGCCCAGGTTACGCAGGCGCTCGGCAATCAGGAACAGAATAATCGGCCAGCCGACGAGGAACCCCAGGGAGTAAATCAGGCCGTCGTAACCTGAGGTGTACACCAGCGCGGAAATCCCGAGGAACGAGGCCGCCGACATAAAGTCACCGGCAATCGCCAGGCCATTCTGGAAACCGGTAATGTTGCCGCCCGCGGTGTAATAGTCGCTGCGGGAGCGAACGCGCTTGGACGCCCAGTAAGTGATATACAGCGTCAGCGCGACGAAAATCAGGAACATGATGATCGCCTGCCAGTTAGTTGGCTGGCGCTGCACGTCGCCGGTTATGGCATCGGCGGCGAAGGCACCGGCAGGCAGCAGAGCGGCAAAGACCGCAAGAAAACGTTTCATTTAACCCCCACTTCACGCAGCACTTCGTTATTCAGGCGGTCAAATTCGCCGTTAGCACGCCAGACATAAATCCCGGTGAGCAGGAAGGAAATAACGATCACGCCGATGCCGATAGGGATGCCCCGCGTGACGCTGGTGCCGTCATGTAGCGGGGTGCCGAGCCACGCGGGTGCGAAAGCAATCAGCAAAATAAAACCAACGTAAATCACTAACATAATCAGTGACAGAAGGGCGGCAAACCGTTGCCTTTTGGAAACCAACTCCCTGAAATGCGCACTGCTTTCTATCCGCTGATAAATGGTGTCATTCATCACAGAATCTCCAGAGGTTTTTTGTAGGGTAGGTATTTGTAGTTATTCCCTCTCCCTGAACGGGAGAGGGGGAGAACAAGGTTACGAAGGTATGGATAAAGCCTGCTTTTCTTCCAGCAGTTTTTCTACTACGCCCGGATCGGCGAGGGTGGAGGTATCGCCCAGGTTGCTGGTGTCACCGGAGGCAATCTTGCGCAGGATGCGGCGCATGATCTTGCCGGAGCGGGTTTTCGGCAGCGAATCGGTCCAGTGCAGAACGTCCGGCGTGGCAAGCGGGCCTATCTCTTTGCGTACCCAATTGCGCACTTCGGCGTACAGCTCCGGCGTCGGCTCTTCGCCGTGGTTCAGGGTCACGTAGGCGTAAATCGCCTGGCCTTTGATGTTGTGCGGAATCCCCACCACCGCGGCTTCGGCAATCTTCGGATGGGACACCAGCGCCGATTCAATCTCGGCGGTACCCAGGCGGTGGCCGGACACGTTCAGCACGTCATCCACGCGGCCGGTGATCCAGTAATAACCGTCTTCGTCACGGCGCGCGCCGTCGCCGCTGAAGTACATGTTTTTGAAGGTGGAGAAGTAAGTCTGCTCGAAGCGCTCGTGATCCCCGAACAGCGTACGCGCCTGGCCCGGCCAGGAGTCGGTAATGGTCAGGTTGCCTTCGGTAGCACCCAGCTGCGGATTGCCTTCGTTATCAACCAGCGCAGGCTGAACGCCGAAGAACGGCTGGGTCGCGGAGCCCGCTTTCAGCTCGGTGGCGCCCGGCAGTGGGGTGATCATAAAGCCGCCGGTTTCCGTCTGCCACCAGGTGTCCATCACCGGGCATTTCTCATTGCCGATGTGCTTCCAGTACCACTCCCAGGCTTCCGGGTTGATGGGCTCGCCCACGGAACCAAGAATACGCAGCGAAGAACGGTCGGTGCCTTCGGTGGCTTTATCCCCTTCGGCCATCAGCGCGCGAATGGCGGTTGGCGCGGTGTAGAGAATATTCACCTTATGCTTGTCGACCACCTGCGCCATGCGGTTTGGCTTCGGCCAGTTAGGCACGCCCTCAAACATCAGCGTGATCGCGCCGCAGGCCAGCGGGCCGTAAAGCAGATAGCTGTGCCCGGTCACCCAGCCTACGTCGGCGGTACACCAGTAGACATCGCCCGGATGGTAGTCGAAGACATATTTAAAGGTGGTCGCGGCATACACCAGATAGCCGCCGGTGGTGTGCAGCACGCCTTTTGGCTTGCCGGTGGAGCCGGAGGTATAGAGGATGAACAGCGGATCTTCAGCGTTCATTTCCACCGGCTGGTGCTGGTCGCTGGCTTTCTCTGTCAGCTCGTGCCACCACAGGTCGCGGTTCTGGTGCCAGTCAATTTTACCGCCGGTACGCTTCAGGACGATAACGTGCTCAACGGTTTTCACATTTGGGTTTTTAAGCGCGTCATCCACGTTCTTTTTCAGCGGAATTGAGCGCCCGGCGCGCACGCCTTCATCGGCGGTGATCACCAGGCGAGAGCTGGAGTCGATGATGCGTCCGGCCACGGCTTCCGGCGAGAAGCCGCCAAAGATCACGGAATGTACGGCGCCAATGCGGGCGCAGGCCAGCATGGCAACGGCGGCTTCCGGGACCATCGGCATGTAAATCGCGACAACATCGCCTTTCTTAATGCCCAGTTCGACCAAAGTGTTGGCAAAACGGCAGACATCGCGATGCAGCTCACGATAAGTGATGTTTTTGCTCTGGGTGGCGTCGTCGCCTTCCCAGATAATGGCGGTTTGATCACCCCGTTCTTTCAGGTGCCGGTCGAGGCAATTTGCGGCTAAATTAAGCGTTCCGTCCTCATACCACTTAATAGAAATGTTTCCCGGCGCAAAAGATGTGTTTTTCACCTTTTGGTACGGTTTGATCCAGTCAAGAATTTTCCCTTGTTCGCCCCAAAACGCATCCGGGTCCTGTATCGACTGTTGATACATGGCCTGGTACTGCTCCGGGTTTATCAGGCAACGGTCCGCAATGTTTGCGGGAATAGCGTGTTTGTGTACTTGGCTCATGGCTTTTTTTCTCCTTTAGGATGTTAATAATATGTCACACAAACGTTAATAGTAGGGGTATTGGCAGCTTTGTTTACTTTTTGGGCGGCAGATCACGCATTAAAATAATCGCGCAAAAATTGTTCAAACAGATGAATCATAAGAAATAATTACCTTTGGTATTTATTTCCAAAAACAAATAATGAAATTTTTTCCATAACAATAAGTTATATTCATGTTCCCCCGCAAAATCCTGTTTATCTATGCAATGTAAGTGCATAACCCTAAAAATGAAGGGTTGCGCAGCAGCCTATCGGGATGGTACTGATACGGCGCTTTAAAAAACCCCGCTTAACACCTGATGTTTGTCATACCCCCTTTCAGTTTGTGACCTTCTCCTGAGTCAACAGCATGGGAATGGCGTTTTTTTGAGGAACTGTCGTCGTTATGAAAAACTTTAAAATGAGCCTGGCCTGGCAAATCTTGCTGGCGCTGGTGCTGGGCATTATCCTGGGAAGTTTTCTTCATTATCAAAGTGATAGCCGTGAATGGCTGGTCGCTAACCTGCTGTCACCGGCGGGCGATATCTTTATTCACCTGATCAAAATGATCGTCGTGCCGATTGTGATTTCCACCCTGGTGGTCGGGATTGCGGGCGTCGGCGACGCAAAGCAGCTTGGCCGCATCGGCGCTAAAACCATCATTTATTTCGAAGTGATCACGACGGTTGCCATCATTCTGGGCATTACGCTCGCGAATGTTTTCCAGCCGGGCCACGGCATAGATATGTCGCAGCTTGCTACCGTGGATATTTCGAAATACCAGCACACCGCGCAGGATGTACAAAGCCATGCTCATGGCCTGATGGGGACAATTCTGTCACTCGTGCCAACCAACATCGTGGCATCAATGGCGAAGGGCGAGATGCTGCCGATCATCTTCTTCTCGGTACTGTTTGGCCTGGGGCTGTCGTCGCTGCCCGCGACTCACCGCGAGCCGCTGGTGACCGTTTTCCGCTCCATCTCTGAAACCATGTTCAAAGTGACGCACATGGTGATGCGCTATGCGCCGGTGGGCGTTTTCGCGCTGATTTCCGTGACCGTGGCGAACTTTGGTTTTGCCTCGCTCTGGCCGCTGCTGAAGCTGGTGGTGCTGGTGTACGTGGCGATTGCCTTCTTTGCACTGGTGGTGCTGGGCGCGGTGGCGCGCCTGTGCGGGCTGAAAATCACCATCCTGATGCGCATCCTGAAAGACGAACTGATTCTGGCGTTCTCTACCGCCAGCTCCGAGAGCGTGCTGCCGCGTATCATCGAGAAGATGGAAGCCTATGGCGCTCCGGCGTCGATCACCAGCTTCGTGGTGCCGACCGGCTACTCGTTTAACCTGGATGGCTCCACGCTTTATCAGAGCATCGCGGCGATCTTTATCGCTCAGCTGTACGGCATCGAGCTGTCGCTGTGGCAGGAAATCATTCTGGTGCTGACGCTGATGGTGACCTCAAAAGGGATTGCTGGCGTGCCGGGTGTTTCCTTCGTGGTGCTGTTGGCAACGCTTGGCAGCGTCGGTATTCCGCTGGAAGGGCTGGCGTTTATTGCCGGGGTTGACCGTATTCTGGATATGGCGCGTACCGCGCTGAATGTGGTTGGCAACGCGCTGGCGGTGCTGGTTATCGCCAAGTGGGAGCATAAATTCGACCATAAAAAAGCCCAGGCCTATGAGCGTGAGCTTTTTGGGAAGTTTGACAGTAAGGCGAGTAGTTAAGTAAAGCCCCTCACCCCGGCCCTCTCCCCAAAGGGGAGAGGGAGGAAAACATGTTCGTTATCCGCTTTTCCCACAGGGGAGAGGGAGGAAAATTCCTCAAAGGGGCGAAGGAGAATACATTTTCTTTATCCCCTCTCCCCTTTGGGGAGAGGGTTAGGGTGAGGGGATGTCTTACCCCATCGCGCTTTCGCGCAGCCGGGCCTTCAGCTTATTGTACTCATCAATCACATACTGCTCGGCGGCCTGCTGATCGGCAATCGGCTCGACGCGCACGGCGCAGTACTTGTACTCCGGCGTTTTGGTTATCGGACTCAGGTTCTCCGTCACCAGCTCATTACAGGCACCAATCCACCACTGATAGGTCATGTACACCGCGCCTTTATTCGGACGTTCGCTGACCGCAGCTCGGGTAATAACCCGGCCTTTACGCGAATTCACCCAAATCAACGCTTCATCTTCAATGCCCAGCCGTGCGGCATCTTCGACGTGGATCTGCGCATAACCCGGCTCATCGGCTAGCGCTGCCAGCGCCGCACAGTTCCCGGTCATTGAACGGCAGGAGTAGTGGCCCACTTCACGCACTGTCGAAAGCACCATCGGGTAATCGTCGGTGACGCGATCGATAGGCGGCGCCCAGTCGCAGGTGAAGAATTGCCCCAGCCCGTTAGGACGCTCGAACTTGCTCTCATACAGGTAAGATGTGCCCTGATCCGCGTCGGAAGTGTCCCGGCAAGGCCACTGGATATAGCCCAGCTCGCCCATCTTCTCGTAGGTTGCCCCATAGAAGTCCGGACACAGGTGGCGCAGCTCGTCCCAGATTTCCTGGGTGTTGCTGTAGTGCATCGGGTAGCCCATACGGGTGGCGATTTCGCTGATAATCTGCCAGTCCGTTTTGAGATCCCACTTCGGCTCAACCGCTTTAAAGAAGCGCTGGAAGCCACGGTCGGCGGCGGTGAAGACGCCTTCATGCTCGCCCCAGGAGGTGGACGGTAAAATAACGTCTGCCTCGGCGGCGGTTTTGGTCATGAAGATGTCCTGCACAATCACCAGCTCAAGCCCGGCAAACGCTTTGCGCACGGCGGAAAGCTCGGCGTCGGTCTGGAGCGGATCTTCCCCCATAATATAGGCCGCGCGAACTTCCCCGTGTTCAACCCGGTGAGGCAGTTCGCTGATGCGATAACCGTTAGCTTCCGGCAGCGCGTCAACGCCCCAGGCTGCAGCAAATTTGCTGCGGGTTTCCGCGTCACGAACATACTGGTTGCCGGGGAACATGTCCGGCAGCGCGCCCATATCGCAGGCACCCTGCACGTTGTTCTGGCCACGAACCGGGTTCACGCCCACGTTAGGCTTACCGAGGTTGCCGGTCATCAGCGCCAGGCTGGTGAGCGAGCGTACGGTTTCCACGCCCTGGTAGAACTGGGTCACGCCCATGCCCCACAGGATGGTGGCCGTTTTTGCTTTGGCATACATACGCGCGGCCGCACGGATTTCCCCGGCGCTGACGCCAGTGATTTCTTCTACGGATTCTGGCGTGTAGCCTTCAACAATTTTGCGATACTCCTCGAAGCCCTCGGTACGAGAAGCGACGAAAGCGGGGTCGTAAAGATTCTCTTCAATAATGACGTGGCCAATCGCGTTCAGCAGCGCGATGTTCGAGCCGTTACGTAACCTTAAATGCATGTCGGCAATGCGCGCGGTTTCAATTTTGCGCGGATCGACAACGATAATCTGTGCCCCTTTCTGCTTCGCTTTAATCACGCGATTAGCCACGATAGGGTGTGAATCTGCCGGGTTGTACCCGAACACAAAGACTAAATCAGTATCCTCAATCTCGACGATAGAGTTACTCATCGCGCCATTCCCGACCGACTGGTGCAGACCTGCAACCGATGGGCCGTGTCAGACACGTGCGCAGCAATCGACGTTATTGGTTCCAATAACGGCGCGCGCAAATTTTTGCATTACATAGTTGGTTTCGTTGCCGGTCCCGCGTGAGGAGCCGGTGGTTTGAATGGCGTTCGGGCCATACTTGGCTTTGATCTCGCTCAGGCGTGAGCTGACGTAATCCAGCGCTTCATCCCAGGAAACGGCTTCCAGCTTGCCGCCGCGCTCGCGGCGAATCATCGGGGTTTTCAAGCGCGGGGTAAGGATTTTGGTGTCGGTGATAAAATCCCAACCGTAATACCCCTTCAGGCACAGGTCGCCCTGGTTGGTTTTACCCTGTGCGCCTTCCGCCTTGACGATTTTGCCGTTATCCACCACCAGGTTTATCTTGCAACCCGAGGCGCAATAGGGGCAAACCGTGACGACTTTTTTCATCATGTTGCTCCAGTCAATGCTGTCATTTAAGTGCGGCGATAAATGCAAACCGCCTTGCTGCGCCACTCAATGCATGATCTATGCCACATAGAGTGAGTGGGTATTGGCGCGGGTTTGGCGGGTATCTGGCGAGCGGGCTGACGAAAGGCCGGGTATTTCGTCATAAATGACGTGTCGAACTGACGGCCATTTGTGACAGTGATAGAAAATTCCGCACGGATTTGTGTTCTTTCTGCGGCGCGCAATCAACAATCGCTCACACTAAAAAGAACCTCCTCACCTCCGGAGAAAATAATGAAACCTGCAATCCTGGTGGTGGATGACGACAAGGCCATTTGCGACGTGCTGCGCGATGTGCTCAGTGAACACGTTTTTGATGTGCTGGTATGCCACAGCGGCAATGAAGCGCTGCAAATTGTGGCGGCAGAGCCTTCGATTGCGCTTATCCTGCTGGACATGATGCTGCCGGATACCAACGGCCTGCTGGTGCTTCAGCAGGTGCAGAAACTGCGTCCCGCTTTGCCAGTGGTGATGTTGACCGGTATGGGCAGCGAGTCCGACGTGGTGGTGGGCCTGGAAATGGGCGCCGATGACTACATCGCCAAACCCTTCAACGGTCGCGTGGTCGTCGCGCGGGTGAAAGCTGTGCTGAGGCGCAGCGGGGCGCTGGCCGTAGAAAGCAGCCCGACCAAAACCAGCGGGCTGCAGTTTAACGGCTGGCGGCTGGACACCGATCGCTGCCAGCTGATGAACGCTCAACAGCAGCAGGTTGATCTCACTCAGGGCGAATATGGCCTGCTGCTTTCCCTGGTGCAGAACGCCAGGAAAGTGCTGTCGCGGGAGAAGCTGCTCGAGCTAACCCACAGCGAAAGCCTCGAAGTGTTCGACCGCACCATCGACGTATTAATCATGAGGCTGCGGCGCAAAATTGAAGTTAACCCGCACCAGCCCACGCTGATTCGCACCATCCGCGGCGTGGGCTACGTTTTTGCCGCCGATATCACTCACGGCGAAAATAATGCGGTTTAGTGGTTATTTCCCTGCCGAAAAATAGCGGGCGGGCGAAGTGCCAAAGGCATTTTTGAACATATGAATAAAATTGCCCGGCGACGCATAGCCCAACCATTCTGAGACCTCCGCCACCGACATTCCCTGTGCCAGCTTATCCAGTCCGTGGGTCAGCCGAACCTGCCTGCGCCACTGGGCAAAATTCAGTCCCGTTTCCGCCACAAAAAGACGACGCAGAGTGCGGGGGGAAAGCGCCCCGAACGCCGCCCACGCTTCAAAAGTCCGCTCATCGCCTGGGTTGGCGAGCAGCGCAGAAGCCACTTTTTTCAGCCGGCTGTCCGTCGGCATCGGTAAATGCAGCGCTTCATGCGGCGCACGGCAGATCTCGTCGTAAATAACGGCGGCCATGCGCTGCTGTTCCGGCTCGGGTTCTGCCTGCTTATCCCATTCGCAGGCGCGACGGGCGAGCGCGTCAAGCACCGCCGAAACGGCAATCACGCAGGGCTTTTCCGGCAAACCCGAGCAGTTTTCGGGCGCAATCAGCAGCGTCCAGCCTTTGACGGCCCCGCTAATGCTGACTTTGTGGGTGACGCCTGGCGGCAGCCAGCTGGCGCGATGAGGCGGCAAAAACCAGGCCCCATCGGCTGTGTGAACGTGCAGTAAACCAGACTCAACGCAAAAAACCTGGCCGCGCAAATGCTGGTGCCAGGCCACCTCACGCGTGCCGAGCAGGTATTCACTTTCAGGGGCGACGCTGCCTTCAAGCGCAATCAGCGCCGGGCCGCTAAGCCATTCGCTGTAATCGGGGGCTGGTGGCTGAGGAGGATTTTTTATCATGGCCGGTTTTCACTATTTATCGTCCGTATAACGTTATCCTTGCTCTGGCGAGCCGTGCAACTCTTTTGTGGGACCAGAACAAACCACACAGGAAGCCTCATGAGTACTTCAAATGTTGCAATTATTGGTGCGGGACTGGGCGGGCTGGCGCTGGCTCAGGGTCTGAAAAGTCGCGGCATTAGCGCCATCGTTTACGAGGCAGATCCGGCACCCGACAGCCGTATCCAGGGCTACCGGATTCGGATCGATGCCCAGGGGCAGCGGGCGCTGGCGGAGGTGTTGCCTCCTGCGCTTTATCAGCTTTTTCGGCAAACGGCCTCGGTAGCCAGTACGGAAGGGCGTTTTTTGGATCGCGCCGGGCAAGAGGCCAATGGGCGTCAGCCTGAAGGCTGGCATCAGTCCGGGCAAAACCCCGACCTTGCGCCAGATTTAAGCATTCATCGCCAGACGATGCGGGAAATCCTGATGTGCGGCCTCGAGGGATCTTTGCGCTACGGCCACGCCTTTGAGGGGTACCATCAGGAAAGTGAAGGCCTGGTAGGGCTAAGGTTTGCTCATACGGCTGAGGCAAGCTGCCAGCTTCTGGTCGGCGCGGACGGCGTCAATTCCCGGGTCAGGGCACAGCTTGCCCCAGACGCCGTGCCGGCGAATTCCGGCTATCTCTGCCTTTATGGCAAAAGCGCTTTAACGGCAGAAAAGGCCGAGTACGAAGGCACTAACGTAGTGTTTTGCGACGGGTTCGGCGCCATTGTGGATGAAATGCGTTTTCGCCAGGATTTTACAGCGCTGGCGTCAAAGGCAGGGTTTGGCGGCAGTCTCACGCAGACCGAAGATTATCTTTACTGGGCACTGATCGGCCCTGCTTCGCGTTTAGCTGTTCCCTTAAACAGCCTGTCTCTTCCCCCGATGCTGCAAAAGCTTATTCAACGGACTGTACCAGAACATATTGCGACCTTGCCGGTTCGCTACGGCAATTCGGCCATTGCCTGGCAGCCTGGAAACGTCACGTTGCTGGGCGATGCGGTTCACGCTATGAGCCCGGCTGGCGGCATTGGCGCTAATACTGCGCTGAGAGATGCCGCCGATCTTGCCGCAACGCTTCACGGCAAAGGTCTGTCCGGCATGGCGGATTATGAACGTCTGATGCTTGCCAGAGGCAAAGCGGCCGTAGCAGATTCCGCCGTGGCGGCCGCGAAGCTTTCCGGCTAGATAAATTGCCGGTATTCATGGCACAAAAGCAGCGCTGGGGCGATATCTTCGGTAAGGGTGCTGAAGCGCTCAAGCGGTTTTAAAAAGCGGTTGTCGTGGTCGTCATCGTTAACCATCGACACTTCGCCGACCAGCACGTCGCCATAGCCCGGCTCCCCCCAAAAGCTGTGGTACATCTCCGGCACCAGGCTGATGCTTTCTCCGGGCGATAAACGCAGCTGGCTGCCCGCCGCGTGCGTCTGGCGGCAGCCGTCAATAACCACCGTGATGTCTGTTTCGTCAGGTTGTTCAAAGGGATCTGACTGCCACAGTTCGACAATCAAGTTCCCGCCGCCGCGGTTGATGATGTCTTCCTGTTTGCTCCAGTGAAAATGCATCGGCGTCATCTGGTTATCCCGCACGTGCATGACTTTCTCGGCGTAGGATTTGGCGTAGGGAGCGCCTTCCGGGGAACCATTGCGCAGGGTAAACAGCGTCAGGCCCATAGTCAGGAAGTCGCCGCCGCCGAAGTCGGTGATATCCCACCCGAGTTTCAGATCGAAGACCTCTTGCCAGCTGCGGGGATTAACCTGCAGCCATTTTTGCGGTGAGAAGCTGGCGAACGGGGGCAATTGCACCCCGTGGCGGGCAAAAAACTGCCGGGTTTCATTCAGGTACTGATTGACCTCGGAGCGTTTCATCTGGCCTTCCTTTGATGTGGACCCTCACCCTAACCCTCTCCCTGGAAGGGAGAGGGGACTGATGGCGTTCTGACTCGGTCGGAGAGGATAAACCCTCACCCTAACCCTCTCCCTGGAAGGGAGAGGGGACTGACGGCGTTCTGACTCGACCGGAGAGGACAAACCCTCACCCTAACCCTCTCCCTTGAAGGGAGAGGGGACTGATGGCGTTCTGACTCGGTCGGAGAGGACAAAGCCTCGCCCTAACTCTCTCCCTGGAAGGGAGAGGGGACTGACGGCGTTCTGACTCGATCTGAAAGACACCTAACGATTTTCTCCCTCTCCCCTTTGGGGAGAGGGCCGGGGTGAGGGGCAAATTACTTCACCGTCCACCCTTTATAGCTGCCGATATTGCTCTTATCGATCATCGTCACCGGGATCAGCACCGGACCTTTCGGCGCGGGTTTGCCCTGCAAAATGTCATAGCCAATCTCAACCGCTTTCGCCGCCATTACCTGCGGATCCTGGGCCGGGGTCGCCACAAACAGCGAGCTGCCGCCGCGCTTCAGGGCTTCTTCACCGTCCGGGCTGCCGTCCACGCCGACAATAAAGAACTCGTTACGTTGAGCCTGTTTTGCCGCCAGATCGGCCCCGATCGCCGTCGGATCGTTGATCGCAAACACGCCGTCGATCTTCGGATTTGCCGCCAGCAGCGAGGTCATCACTTCCAGGCCACCTTCGCGGCTGCCCTTAGCATTCTGGTTAGACGAAAGGATCTTGATGTCCGGGTGTTTTTTGAATTCGGTTTCGCAGCCTTCAACGCGGTTCTGCACGGCGGAAACCGGCGGCCCGTTGATGATCACCACGTTGCCTTTGTCTTTCAGGCGATCCGAAATGTATTTACAGGCCATTTGCCCGGCCTGGGTGTTATCGGAAGTGATCGTGGCATCGGCGCCGTCTGCCGCAACGTCCACCGCCACAACGACGATCCCGGCGTCTTTCGCGCGTTTTACCGCCGGGCCGATCCCTTTGGAATCCGCGGCGTTAAGGATGATCATGTCCACCTTGGCGGCGATAAAGTTGTCGATCTGCGCCACCTGCTGGCCAAGATCGTAGCCGCTGGAGACCAGCGTCACCTTCACGTTATCTCCTGCAAGCTTGCGGGCTTCCAGCTCGGCACCTTTGGTGATCTGCACGAAGAACGGGTTGGCGAGATCGCCCACCGTCACGCCGATCGACTTTAACTCTTTCGCCTGGGCAAACGGCGCGCCTGCGATCATTGCACCAGCCAGTAACGCAGTAACTATAGGTTTCAAACGCATGCTGTTTTCCTCACTCGTAGGGTAGGGTTTTGTTGTTATGCACTCTGATTGTGACGGGTACGGTATTTGTCGATCAGCACCGCTATGATGATCACCGCCCCTTTGATCACCAATTGCCAGAAATAGGAGACGCCCATCAGCGTCATGCCGTTGTTGAGCGTGGCGATAATCAGCGCCCCCACCAGCGTGCCGGTGATGGTACCAATCCCGCCCACGAAGCTGGTTCCGCCGAGGATAACGGCGGCGATGGCGTCCAGCTCATAGCCCACGCCGAGGTTACCGTTGGCGCTGTAAAGCCGTGACGCACTCATGATGCCGCCCAGGCCGGAAAGCAGCCCGCTCATGCCGTACACGAACAGCAGCACCATCCACACTTTGATACCGGTCAGGCGTGCCGCCTGCATGTTGCCACCCACCGCGTAGATATGAACGCCCAGCGTGGTGCGGCGCAGAATGAACCAGCACACCGCAATCACCAGCAGGGCGATAACCACCAGCCACGGCACCGGGCCGAGATAGGCGTTACCAATCCACTCAAAGTTAATGTTGGAGTTAATCACCGTCGTGCCGTCGGCCAGCAGATACGCCGCACCGCGCAGCGCGGTATAGGTGCCAAGCGTGACGATAAACGGCGGTAGCCCCGCCCAGGCGACCAGCATGCCGTTAAACAGCCCCAGCCCGGTGCCCATCAGCAGCGCCGCCGGAATCGACAGGCCTTCCCAGCCAGGCATTAGCGACACCACCATCGCCGTGACGGCGGTGGTGCCTAAGATGGAGCCAACGGACAAATCGATGCCGCCGGTCAAAATAATGAAGGTCATCCCCGCCGCCAGCACGATATTAATGGACGACTGCCGGGCGATATTGAGCAGGTTAGATTCGGTGAAGAAGTTAGGCGCTACAAAGCCAAATACGGCGATGATCAGCACCAGAATCGGCAAAATGCCGACGGTTTGCATCAAATCGCCGAACAGGGCTTTTTTGAGCGAGGCGGATTTTGCCACCGGTTGCGTGCCTGAGTTAGTCATGGTGAACCTCTTTCTTATGGGCCTCGGTCACGCCGGTAGCCAGGGTCATAATATTTTCTTGCGTAATGTCGTGACGCAGCAGCTCGCCGGCAATGCTGCCTTCGCGCATGACGTACACCCGGTCGCTCATGCCCACCACTTCGGGCAGCTCGCTGGAAATCATTAAAATGGCCACGCCCTGGCGGGCCAGCTGGTTCATGATGCGGTAAATCTCGCTTTTAGCGCCCACGTCCACGCCGCGCGTTGGCTCGTCGAGGATCAGGATGCGCGGGCCAATGGCAACCCAGCGGGAAATCAGCAGTTTTTGCTGGTTGCCGCCGGAAAGACCCCCGGCACGAACCTGCGCGTGAGGAACGCGAATATTCAGCAGGCTGATGGCGTCGTCTGAAATGGTCTGGGCTTTTTTGCGGTCGAGCATGCCGAAGTGGGCGTCACGCTCCAGCGTGGCCATGGTGATGTTGTCCTGCGCGGCCAGCTCAAGGAACAGCCCCTGTTCTTTGCGGTTTTCGGTCAGGAAGCCAATGCCGTGCTGAATCGCCTCGCGGGGGGAATGCAACGTCACCGGCTCGCCGTCGATCTCAATCGTTCCGCCCGTAGGTTTGCGCACGCCGAAGATCAGCTGCGCCAGCTCTGAACGCCCCGCACCAACCAGGCCAGCCAGGCCGACTATTTCCCCGGAACGTACATGCAGGCTGACGGGCTGCACTTTGCCGTTGTCCGTCATGTGATGCACGTTCAGGCGAGGGCTGCCCAGCGGGATATCACGCTCTTTGTTAAACAGGTCGCTGAGGGGGCGGCCCACCATCATTTTCACCAGCTCGCTGGCGTTGAGGTTTTCGCGTGTCAGGCTGCCGACGTACTGGCCGTCGCGCAGCACGCTGACCCGGTCAGACAGCTCATAGATTTCCGCCATGCGGTGGCTGATGTAGATAATCGCCATGCCTTCATCACGCAGGCGGAAAATCAGCTCAAACAGGCGATGCGTTTCGCGGGAGGAGAGGGCGGCGGTGGGTTCATCCATCACCAGAATGCGGCTGTTGCGCTGCAGCGCACGGGCAATCTCAACCTGCTGCTGCTCGGCAATGGTGAGCTTCATGACGAGATCGGTGGCTTTGAACTGCGCCCCGAGGCGGTCAATCACCGCCTGCGCCTGCTGCACCATCTCTTTACGCTGCACCAGGCCGCCGCGCGCCAGTTCGCTGCCGAGGAAAATGTTCTCCGCCACGGTAAGGTTTGGCGCGAGCTGCATTTCCTGGTAAATCAGCGTGATGCCCGCGTTGAGGGCATCTTTCGGGCCTTTGATGGCGTACGGCTCACCGTCAATCAGCACTTCGCCGCTGGTGGCGATGTAAGCCCCGGCGAGGATCTTCATCAGGGTACTTTTGCCCGCGCCGTTCTCGCCCATTAGCGCATGAATTTCACCGGGAAAGACCGTTAAATCGACGCCTTTTAGCGCATAAAATTTGCCAAACGACTTGGCAATATTGCGCATTTCCAGAATGGGGACTCTGCTCATGGTGCGGCGCCTGTGGTGGTTATTTATAAGGCCAGTCAACCACGCGCCGGTAAATGCAAAATGTCAGCGGCCGTTCATATTTGTCATAGAGTTGAATAGTTAACCTGGATCACATTCCCGGTGTGGAAATATTTATCAAAATCCGTGCAATGCTTAACTGGAGTGAATGTGTGACCCTCACCCCGGCCCTCTCCCTGAAAGGGAGAGGGGGAAAGGCGGTGTGCAATGCTTTGACCTCACTCCACTTGGGGAGAGGTTACCCCTTTTTTCCCTCTCCCCTCTGGGGAGAGGGTCAGGGTGAGGGGGAAAACAACCACGGAGCCCCTATGACACAGCCTCGCCCGTCCTTCTTCGCCAGCGCCCGTGGCCGCCTGCTGTTCTTCAACCTGCTGGTGGTGGCGGTCACGCTGATGGTCTGCGGCGTGGCGGTGCTTGGCTTTGAACACGCCAGCCGCCTGCAGGAACAAGTACAGGGGCAAACGCTGCTCGACATGTCCGGCAGCATGGAGCTGGCGCGCGACACCTCCAACGTGGCAACGGCGGCGGTCAGGCTTTCTCAGGTTGTCGGCGCGCTGGAATACCAGAGCGAAGCAGAAAGCCTGAAACAGACCCAGCTTTCGCTGCAAAACTCGCTTTCTCATCTGGCTACCGCGCCGCTGGCCAGGCGTGAACCACAGCTGGTCAGCCGGATCATCGCCCGCAGCAACGAGCTGGAAAGCAGCGTCACCAACATGCTGGTGATGGGGCACCGTCGCCATCTGCAGCGCAACCTGCTGCTGAGCGCCCTGTACCAGAACCAGAGCTATCTTGAGCATTTGCAGGAGGTTAACGCGCGCGAAGGGCTGAACGTGCCGGATGCCGCGCTGCTGAAAGAGATGGATCGCCTGATCCTGGTGGCGATTCAGTCTTCCTCGCCGAGGCCAGCGGTACGCCAGCTTAGCGAAGTGATGCAGCTCCTGCCCGAACGGGCGCCGTCGCCGCTGGCGGACAGCATTTTGCAGCAGTTCAGAAACGGCCTGCACCAGCTGCCGCCGCTCTCTGCCCAGCTTGAGGAGAGCGATCTGGGCATCGCCTGGCACATGTACCACATCAAAGCGCTGGTGGCTTTTCTGAATCAGGACATCAACCTGTACGTGCAAAAAGTCGGGGAAGAATCCCGGCAGCGCAGCCAGCAAAGCCACCGGGATTTGCAGTCCATCATCGCCTTTATCGGCCTGTTTGCCCTGCTGGCGCTGGTGATCACCGGCTTTGCCGGGCTGTATATCTATCGCAACCTCGGCTCTAACTTAACGGCCATTTCCCAGGCGATGACGCGGCTGGCGAAGGGTGAAAAAGAGGTCAGCGTGCCCGCGCAGCAGCGGCGTGATGAGCTGGGTGAACTGGCCAGAGCGTTTAACGTCTTTGCCCGCAATACCGCGTCGCTGGAGCACACCTCGCGCCTGTTGAAAGAGAAAAGCACCCTGCTGGAAACCACCTTCCACGCCATGCGCGACGGCTTTGCGCTGTTCGACAGCGAAGGTTTCCTGGTGGTGTGGAACCAGCAGTACCCGCTGCTGCTGGGGCTGGATCCGCAGCGCCTGCAGCGTGGCCAGCATTATCTCGGACTGCTCAAACAGGTCACGCCGCTGCAGGAACACATGCTCGGCAATCTCTCCCGGCCTTTACCAAAGCCGCAGGAACTGAGGCTGGCAGACGGCCGCACCATCGAGCTGCGCTTTAGCCCGGTGCCGGGGCGGGGCATGGTGAACGTGGTGCTGGAGCGCAGCGAGCGCAAGGCGCTGGAAGAGGCGCTGGTCCACAGTCAAAAAATGAAGGCGGTGGGGCAGCTCACCGGTGGCCTGGCGCACGACTTCAACAACCTGCTGGCGGTAATCATCGGCAGCCTGGAGCTGACCGCGACAGATTCGCCTGATGCCGTGCGCATTCAACGTGCGCTGAAGGCCGCCGAGCGCGGCGCGCAGCTCACCCAGCGGCTGCTCGCTTTTTCCCGTAAGCAATCGCTTCATCCAAGGGCGGTGGCGATGAAAAGCCTGCTGGAAAACCTCGACCCGCTGATGCGCCATTCTTTACCTGCCCACCTCACGCTTAACATAGAAGCCCAGCAGCCCGCCTGGCCTGCGTGGATCGACGTCAACCAGCTGGAGAACGCGATCATCAACCTGGTGATGAACGCCAGGGACGCAATGGAAGGCCGCAGCGGTGAAATTAAGATCCGTACCTGGAACCAGCGCGTGGTGCGCGGCGAAGGGCGCAAGCAGGATATGGTGGTGATTGAAGTGGCCGACACCGGCCACGGCATGACTGACGAAGTGAAAGCGCAGGTGTTTGAGCCGTTCTTCACCACCAAACAGACCGGCAGCGGCAGCGGACTGGGGCTGTCGATGGTGTATGGTTTTGTGCGCCAGTCCGGCGGGCGGGTGCAAATTGAAAGCGAGCCCGGCAAAGGGACTCGGGTCATATTGCAACTGCCTCGTGCATCTGCGGAGGTGCAGCCGGAGGCCTTGCCGCTGGCCGGTGAACAGGCTGATATTGCCGACCAGCTTGTGCTGGTGCTCGAAGACGAACCAGATGTGCGGCAGACGCTGTGCGAGCAGCTGCATGAGCTGGGATATCTGACGCTGGAAGCCAGCGACAGCCAGCAGGCGCTGGCGCTAATGGCGGAGGTGCCGGACATCAGCCTCGCGATCAGCGACCTGATGCTGCCCGGGGAGCTAAGCGGCGCGGATGTGTTGCAGCAGGCTCGCCACCACCACCCTCACCTGGATTTGCTGCTGATCAGCGGGCAGGACCTTCGCCGCAGCGAACAGCACCTGCCCGACGTGGAGCTGCTGCGCAAGCCGTTTACCCGAGTGCAGCTTGCTGAGGCGCTACGTAAAGCGCGGGCAGGAAACAGGCGCGGGCAAGCGTAGCCGCCCCCTGAGCGCCGTTGAAGGCCGAGGAAGACGCGTCGATAAAGCGCACGGCATCGTGCGGCAAAGGGCGACGCAGATAGCGTTTCGTCTGTGCCACCAGCGCCTCACGCGGGAAATCGGCCATGTCCATCACCCCGCCGCCGAGGATCACCGCATCCGGGTCGAACAGGTTGATGCTGGTGGCGATGGCCCGCGCCGCGTGGTCGAGAAGGGCAGCGACAAACGGTTCCTGCGCTGCAAAGGTAAATAGCTCGCCAATCTCATACGTTTTCGGGCTGGCGTCGTACCAGCGTTTCAGGGCAATCCCCGAGCACACTGTCTCCAGGCAGCCCGCGTTCCCGCAGCCGCAGGTCAGGTGCATATCGCCCTGCGGAATATGGCCCA
This sequence comes from Cedecea neteri, assembly GCF_000758325.1. Taxonomy (NCBI): domain Bacteria; kingdom Pseudomonadati; phylum Pseudomonadota; class Gammaproteobacteria; order Enterobacterales; family Enterobacteriaceae; genus Cedecea; species Cedecea neteri. The sequence goes on from NZ_CP009459.1 coordinate 1,458,086, forward strand.
GTTCCCCGGCAACCCCGTGAGCGCCGGTCCAGGGCGCGCCGTTCAGCCAGACGGCAAAGCCCATGCCGGTGCCGAGATAAGCCCCGAGCACCTGCTGATGCTGCAGGCCGTTTTGCGCGACGTCGAAAGAGAGCTGCAGGTTTACATCCCGAGAAAACTCAACCGGGCAGCCGATCGCATCCTCCAGCTTGCCTGCCAGCTCGTTCAGTTCCAGCGCGGAAAGTGGCAAATTTGGGGTGGAGATGATCGTGCGCTTGTCTTTGCCCACCAGCGCCGGAAACCCCATCACCATGCCGCGGCAGCGGGCGTGAAAGCGATCTAACCGATCGTTTAACAGGTGCGCGATCCCGCAGACCACGCCACCAGTGATAATCTCTGCCGTGCGCTGTTTTTCACAGTGCAGCACCGTGCCGGACTCGTCCTGCAAGCACAGGCGGATATGGGTGGCGCCCATATCCACTCCGGCCACCACGTTAAGCGGTTTTGGCATGGGGCATAACCTCGTCTTTGGCCGCCAGGATCTGCTCGCTCATCACCTGCCAGGCCTCGTCGATATCCCGGGCGTGGTTAAACAGCCCGGAAGTGCCGACGATAAACACATCTGCCCCGGCGGCCATGAGTCGTTCATAGGTTGCCGCGTTGCAGGAACCGTCAATTTCAATCTCGTAGCTTAGCCCTTCGCGCTCGCGCCAGGCTTTCAGCTCGGCCACTTTTTCCAGCATTTCCGGGATAAAGGGCTGGCCGGCAAACCCTGGGTCAACGGTCATTACCGTCACCTTGTCTGCCTTATGAATGTAGTACTTCATCGCCTCGACCGGCGTTTCCGGGTTCAAAATCAGGCCAACTTTCATGCCGTGGCGGCGGATTTCTTCGATGAGGCGGAAGGCCTGGCCGTTAATGGTTTCCGGGTGCAGGGTGATAATGTCCGCTCCGGCTTCCGCCAGCGGGACAATGTAATCCTGCGGGCGGGTGACCATTAAGTGGCAGTCCAGCGGCTTGCTGGCAAGCTTCCTGACCTGGCCGACGAAGAACGGGGACAGCGTCAGGTTCGGCACAAAGTGACCGTCCATAATGTCGATATGGAAGTAGTCCGCGTGCAGGTCGATAAACGCAATCTGTTCCTGGAATTTTGCCAGATCCATGCACATCAAAGAGGGGGAAATTTTCATTACAAGCTCCTGTAAATCTATGGATTTCTGACAGCGGGTGCGGCCAACGCATCTGCCGTTCTTATTTACTGATTAACCGATCCAGGGCTACTGCGGCGATGATCAGCCCGCCCATTACCACCAGCTGGTAATAGGTTTGTACCTGGAGAATATTGAGCCCGTTGTTGATGGTGCCGATGATCAGGCCACCAATCACCACCGAGAAAATCCGGCCCTTGCCGCCGAAGAAGCTGGTGCCGCCGATGATGGCGCTGGCGATGGCGTAGGTTTCAAACCCCATGCCTGCCAGCGGCTCTGCGGCACCAAGGCGGGCGGTTGAGACCACACCCGCCAGCCCCGCGCAGATACCGGAGATGATGAACACCACCAGCATGTGGAACTTCACGTCGATGCCGGAGTAGAACGCCGAGTTCTTATTGCCGCCGAGGGCGTAAATATTGCGGCCCAGGCGCGTGCGGGTGGTCAGGAACCACAGTATCCCGGCGACAATCAGCGAGAAGATCACCGGCACCGGAATGCCGAGCGGCGTGGCGGCGAAGAAGTTCACGAAGTCGAACGAGAAGCCGTACACCGAGTTGGCGTCAGAGATAACCAGCGTGATGCCACGGAAGATGGCGTTGGTACCGAGAGTGATGATGAACGGATGCAGCCCCGTCCAGTTCACCAGGCAGCCGTTAATCGCCCCGAGCAGCCCGCCGACAATCACGCCGCCAATCAGCGCCGCAAGGAACGGATCGACGCCCGCCAGCATCAGTTTGGCGGTGACCATGCCGGAAAGCGCCAGAATCGCGCCCACCGACAGGTCAATCCCCGCCACCAGAATGGCGAAGAACTCCCCCATGCCGATAAGCACCGTCACCGAGCTTTGCACAAAGATGGCGCTGATGTTGCTGGCCGTCAGGAAGTACTCAGCGGAGAGCGTGCCGAAGATGGCGACGATAATCGCGAGGATGAAGAAGGTGCCGTATTTGTCCCAAAACTGGGCGAAATTGAACGGTTTTTTCTCGCTTTCTTCGCGTTTCATTCTTGTGGTAATGCCCATGCCATAATCTCCTCTTCGCTGATATCGTCGCGATTGGTCAGGATTTGCGTCAGTCGCCCTTCGCAGAACACGGCAATGCGGTCGCAGACGGCGATAATTTCGGGAAGCTCAGACGACACCATCAGGATGACTTTTCCGTCATCCGCCAGCTGGCGCATCACTTTGTAGATTTCGGCCTTCGCGCCGACGTCGATGCCGCGGGTAGGCTCATCGAAAATGATCACTTCCGGGTTGCAGCACAGCCACTTAGAAATCAGCACCTTCTGCTGATTGCCGCCGGAAAGCTCGGTAATGTTCTGGTCCACGCTGTGGCACTTCAGCGCCAGTAGCTGGCGCTGGGCTTCGGCGGTCTGGCGCTCCTCGGTCTCGTTAAACAGGCCCATGGCGCCTTTGTAACCGCCGCGCTTGAGGCTCTGACTGACGGCCATGTTCTGCGCGATAGAGAAGTTGGCGAAGAAGCCGTTATCGCGGCGGCTTTCGGTGATGTAGCCCATGCCTTTTTTCAGCGCGTCCATCGGTGAGCTGGGCGAGATATTTGTGCCGTTAAGCAGAATCTCCCCGGCTGAGCGTTTGTCCACGCCGAACAGGCAGTCCATCAGCTCGGTGCGCCCGGAGCCGACGAGGCCGGAGAAGCCCAGGATCTCGCCCCGGTTAACGCTGAACGAAATGTTCTTCACTTTTTTGCGGTCGCGGCTGCTGACGTTTTTCACTTCAAACACCACGTCAGGCTCCACGTTGCCAGCGCTCTCTTTCATTGCGCTAAAGCGGTTTTGCAGCTCGCGGCCCACCATCAGGCGCACAATATCGTCGTTGGAGACGTCGCTGACCAGGCCGCTGCAGACGCTGCTGCCGTCTTTCATGACCGTGTAGCGGTCGCAGATGCGGCGGATTTCGGCGAGCTTGTGGGAGATGTACACCATCGCCGTGCCTTCTTTCCGCAGTTGGTTCATGATGAGAAAAAGATAATCCACTTCTTTATTGGTTAAAGAAGAGGTGGGCTCATCCATAATAATGACTTTGGCGTCCAGCATTAATGTTTTGGCAATTTCTAACATTTGCTTGTGACTGATGGATAAATTACCCACCTTTTCATCGAGATCCACTTTTAAGCCGACACGTAAAAGCATCATCGCCGCGCGAATACGCATCTCTTTCCAGTCAACAATATTAATCCCGAAGACTTTTTTAGTGGTATGACGGCCAATATAGAGATTTTCTAAAACTGTTAATTCATCAATGACGCTGAGTTCTTGATAAATAATCCCAATGCCGAGCTGCGCCGCTAATTTATGATCAAGCTTTTCATAATTAACATTATTAATCGTAATGGTGCCTTTGGTCGGTTCGTGAATACCCGACAAGACTTTCATTAGGGTTGATTTACCTGCACCGTTTTCCCCGAGCAGCGCATGAATTTCGCCGGGAAATATTGTTAAATCAACCGATTTTAATGCGTGAACCGGACCAAAGGATTTGCCGATCCCCGCCATTGCAATGTATGGCGTGACCATGACGAGCCTCAATCATTTTTAGCGAAGGTTTCCCCTCACCCTAACCCTCTCCCCACAGGGGAGAGGGGACGGTACCGAGCTGATGTTGATTTTCTCTCTCGTCCCGAAAGGGAGAGGGAATAACTGCTGCCACTGCTTTTCTTTTAGTACTCTTTTCGCACCTTTGCCTGCGGGTGCAGGCTACTCCTTCTTTCTCCCTCTCCCCTTTGGGGAGAGGGGCGGGGTGAGGGGATAAAGCCACTCAGACCTAAACTATTTCGTCACTAACACCGAATCTACCAGGCTAAACTGCGGGGCCTTATCCAGCGCAATCACCTTGCCGGTTTTCGCCGCATCCACCAGCAGCTTCAGGCCTGTCGCGCCGATATCCGCCGGGTTCTGAGCCACGGTCGCGGTCATCTGCCCGTCAGCCACCATCTTGCGGGCTTCCGGGATACCATCGGTACCGACCACCAGAATTTTCCCGGTCTTCCCGGCGTTAGCTACCGCCTGAGCGGCGCCCATTGCCATCGTGTCGTTGGCGCAGTAGAAGGCTTTCAGGTTCGGGTTACGCTGCAGCACGTTGGTGGCCACATCGAGCGCCTTGATGCGGTCCCAGTCGGCGGGCTGGCTGGCAACCAGTTTAATCTGGCTGGCTTTCTTAAAGGCGTCGCTGGCGCCTACGCGGCGGGCTTCGCCAGAAGCGTTCCCCGCTTTGCCTTCGATGATGGCGACGTCGCCACCTGCGGCACCGAGTTTATCGATGATGAAGCCTGCGCCCTTCGTGCCGACCGCCACGTTATCGGTGGTGACAAAGGCTTCGACGTTGCCGCCGGCTTTTTTCAGGTTATCCATATCGATTTTTTCATCGAGGTTGACCAGGTAAATGCCTTTTTTCCAGGCATTAGCCACCGGCACCACGAGGTTGACCGAGGAGAGCGGCGCAAAAGCGATGCCTTTGTATTTCTTATTAGTTAAATCTTCAAAAAGCTGTAATTGCGACTGGAAATCCCCTTCCGAAGGAGAAGCAAAAATATCTACGCTGACGCCCAGCGTTTTGGCTTCATCTTCAATACCTTTTTTCATATCCACCCAATAAGGGTTGGATAATGTTTTTAATACCACCGCATAATCGGCAGCCGCAAAAGCGCTGGTGGATAACATCAGGCCCATAGCCGCGCCGCTGAATATTTTCAGATATTTATTCATAATAATATTCTCAGTGTAGGGTACAGTCAGATCCCGCTGAGGCGGGATCTATTTTTTACTTCAGCGCACCTGGGGAAAAGAAATCCACAATTGCGCCGGTTTTTTGCATATTTAATGTTGCCTGTTCAATATTTTGCTGTGCGACTGAAACAAAAAATGCATCGAGTAACGTTAATTGTAATATACGCGCCGAGGCGTTGCGGCCCAATAAAGGTGTCTCCGGTGCCGGTGAACAAATAATAAAGTCAGCAAGGCGTGCAATCGGCGAATGATAGCTATGGGTAATACAAATTATTTTTGCGCCGTTCTTTTTCGCCAGCTCCACCGCCGCTTTTAAATCACCCGTTCGCCCCGAATGGGACACCACCAGCACCACATCGCCTTCTTTTAGCAGCGAGGCCGACATCATCATGATGTGGGCATCCTGGTAAGCCTGGCAGCGCACGCCGATGCGCAAAAACTTGTGCTGAATGTCGTTACAAATGGCGTTTGAGCCGCCCACGCCGTACAAATCGCGCTGTTTTGCCTTCGCGAAGTAGCGCGCCGCACGGTGGATCTCGTCCACGTTGACGATCGACTGCCCTTCCATAATGGTGCGCAGGGTGATGTTAAACACCTTGTTGACCACATCCTGCGGCGCTTCGTCGAAGGCCAGCTCGGTCGGCAGTACCTGCTCTGACTCGGAAAAGTAGGTGACCAGCGCGCTGCGCAGGTTACGAAAACCGCTGAACCCCAGCAGCTTCGAGACTTTAACGATCATCGCTTCCGACACCGCAAGGGCTTCGGCAACGTCTTTAATGGCCGGGGCATCGCTCAGATTGCCGGGCTTCAACAACCAGTCGACGATGCGGCTTTCGTTGTCCGTCATCCCTTCCTGCTTCATGCGCAGCCAGGGGGCAAGGCCGATGCCGAACGGCGGCTGTGAATCAATATCTGACTGACTCATCCTGTTCTCTCGTGTCCGTAGAGTGAAGACGCCACTATAACACCACAGCGTGTGCAGAAAATATGCTGCATACTTCACAAAAATAATTAATTCATAAAGTTTTAATTCTTGTGAAGTAAGGTGATCGCTTAACTATGTTAATCTATATGAAATATAACGAAATAATTTAAATTCTCTCGTTAATGGAAGTCGTTTTATGACACGAAAATGACAAGTCCATGCATTGTGTTGTGAAGAGAATCGGTGTAGAAATGGCCACGAACCCGGCAGTTTTGCCGATTAATTGGGCAGTGAACCGGTCTTAAATCACGAAAATTGTCGGGTTCGTAAAGTAACGGCAACGGTGAGGATAAAATGAAAAAAATTGCATTTGGCTGTGACCACGTAGGCTTCCTGCTGAAGGCGGAGATTGTGGCGCATCTTCAGGAAAAGGGCATTGAGGTGCTGGACAAGGGGACCTGGTCCGGCGAGCGCACGGATTATCCGCTCTACGCCAGCGCGGTGGCAGAAGCCGTGGTGAATGGTGAAGCCGAGGGCGGCATTTTAATTTGCGGGACCGGGGTGGGGATTTCGATCACCGCCAATAAGTTTCCCGGTATTCGGGCAGTGGTCTGCAGCGAACCTTATTCCGCGCTGCTTTCCCGCCAGCACAACAATACCAACGTGCTGGCTTTCGGCTCCCGCGTGGTAGGGCTGGATTTGGCCAAAATGATCGTCGATGCGTGGCTAAGCGGGCAGTTTGAAGGCGGACGCCATCAGACGCGAGTCGAAGCTATTGGCGCGCTGGAATCGCCGAGAATTTGAGATTCCTCCGCTACTGCGCGTGAGGCCGGCTGACTACGCTGAGGCCAGTCCATCCTGGAGACTGACCGATGAAATCTTATGCCGCCGCGCTGCTGCTCGGCACGCTTTACCTGGCCTCGCCGTTCGCGCAGGCCGACGTGATTGATGATGCGATTGGCAATATCCAGCAGGCATTTAGCGATGCCTACAAGCCGGGCGGCGACCGCGTTTATCATGATGACAATGACGATCCGGCGGATCAGCGTCGGCTCAGTCGTCAGGACGAAGCCCGTTACCGCCAGCTGGAGGACAGGCGCCGCAGCCTTGATGAACGCCAGAACCAGCTCGACCGCGAGCGCCAGCAGTTGGATGACGAAGAGAGCCGCCTGCAGGACGACGACGATCGCTAGTCCAGCACGATCTCCATGCCGTCAAAACCCGCTTCAAACCCTTCAGGCAATACGTTGTGCATCAGCCATGCATCAAACTGGTGGCTGATGTGAGTCAGCACGACTCGTGGGCTGCCAATTTGCTCGTTCAGCGCGATCACCGTGGTTAAGTCACAGTGATTTTTGGGAGTCTCAGGCCGGGGTTCGCGGCTGCAATCTATCACCACCACGTCCGGGCGGTTGGCGGCCAGAAACTTCAGGGTTTTGTCCGGCAACCCCGCCGTATCGCTCAGCCAGGCCAGTCGGCTGTAGGCCGTTTCAAACAGATAGCCAAACGTCAGCTTTGAGTGCAGCAGCGGCAGCGGCGTGACGCGCAGCGCCTGCAGAGTGAAGGCGACAAACGGCTCGACGGTATGGCTAAAGTCCAGCAGGCCGGGGTGCTTGAACAGATCGTCGCAGCCCTGCTCATCCGGCGGACCGTAAACCGGGATTTTCTCGCCCACGCCCCAGCGCAGAGGAAAGAGGCCCTGGACATGATCCATATGGTAATGGGTGAGTAAAAACTGCTGAAAATCCCCCGGCTGCCAGCTGTCCATCAGGTCAGGCAGCCCCGCGTCTATCAGCGTAATCGCTTCGTTATACTTGAGCACCGCGCTGCACGGACGGCGGCGGTGCTCCGGGTTACTGCGCGCCCGTGAGCAGGCGGCGCAGCGGCAGCCCCAGGCCGGGACAAGCTGCGCCCCGCCGGTGCCGCTAAGCGTTAGCGTGAGCGTCATCAGGTGTCTCCACCGGTTTGGTAAAGCGGATATGGGTGGCGCGATAGCCTTCACGCTCGTAAAAACGATGGGCGTCTTTGCGGCTGGTGCTGGTTGAAAGCTCCGTCAGCTCCGCATCGGCTTTGCGCGCTTTTTCTTCTGCCCAGGCGAGGAGCTGTTTGCCGACGCCGTGGCCGCGGGCTTCTGCCAGTACCACCAGCTCCTGGATCTCGCCGATGCGGCGGGCGTGATGCAGGTGGTATTGCAGGTGGAGGCTAATCATCCCCACGGCTTTGTTCCCAAGCCACGCCAGCTGATAAAAAATATTCGGATCGCGCAGGTTCTCCGTGAAGCAGGCGTTAAAGCCGGGGCGGTCGGCCTGGGCCTGTTTTAGCTCGCAAATCATACGGTAAACGGTATCGCTGTCTTCGATAGCGGCGGCTTTCAATTTAACAACATCAGACATGGCGGGGCTCCTTGCGGTGAAGAGGGATAACGTTCGAGCGGTGCTGGGCTAACAGTCGCATAAACAATGCGGCAGACTGTAGCAGACTCCCGTCGTTGTTGAGTATCAGGCAATCGCCGCCCTCTGGCGAATAAAGCGCGGCCCGCTGCAGCCGCTGCTCGATTTGCTCTGCGTTTTCCCGCCCTCGCTGCTCCAGCCGCTGGCGCAGCACGTTCGACGAAACTTGCAGGCAGATGGGCACCAGCCCATCGCCATAGCGTTCCCGCGCCTGCTTCAGGTGCTGGCGCGAGCCGTTCACCACCACGTCAAATCCGGCTTCGAGCCATATATCCATTTCCACGCCGACGCCGTAGGAGTGCTCGTGCGCCTGCCAGCTCAGGGCAAACAGCCCCAGCTGCTGGCGCTGCTCAAACTCGTTTGCGCTGAGCGCAATGTGGTTCTCGCAGCCTGCGTCGGCGGCGCGGGTAATGTACCGGTGCGCCACCAGCAGCCTGGCGTGCTCCTGCTGGCGCAGGGCGCTCAGCAGGCTGTCTTTGCCGGAGCCGGACGGGCCCATCAGCCAGATTAGTTTACTCATCAGAACACCCGAATTCCCTGGCGCCAGACGTGATCGACATGGATATGGTCGCCGTGCATGTGTGCCAGCACCAAATCCGCTCGTTTACCTTCCGCCAGCGTGCCCCGGTCGGTCAGGTTCAGCGCCCGCGCCGGGTTGCGCGTCACCAGGTGAATCGCCTGCGCCAGCGTGAAGCTGTTGCTGTCGTCGTGCGCCACGCGGAAGGCCGCATCCAGCAGGCTCGCCGGGTAGTAATCCGAGGAAAGGATATCCAGCAGCCCGGCCTGAGCAAGATGGCTGGCCGCCACGTTGCCGGAGTGAGAGCCGCCGCGCACGATGTTTGGTGCGCCCATCAGCACGCTCATGCCGTGGCGGCGAGAGGCTTCGGCGGCTTCTTCCGTGGTCGGGAATTCGGCGATCACGCTGCCGATTTCGTGGGACTCCACTACGTGGGCGGTCGTCGCATCGTCATGGCTGGCGAGGGCGATATTGCGGTCGCGGCAGCGGGCGGCAATGGCCTGGCGGTTAGGCTGCGACCAGCGGGCCGCCAGCGTCAGCTGCTCTTCTTCAAAGCGATCCATCTGCTCGTTGGTGAGATGGTATTTGCCCTGATAGTAGTCGCGGTATTTGGACAGCTCCGCGTACTGGCGCTGGCCCGGCGAGTGGTCCATCAGCGAAACGAGGGAGACCAGTTCGCGGTCAACCAGCTTGTCGAACAGCGGCAGCGTGGTGTGGTGCGGCAGCTCGCAGCGCAGGTGCAGACGGTGCTCGGCGCGGTTAAGGCCACGCTTTTGCGTATCCTCCACGGCGTTGATCATTTTTTCGAGGTTTTCCAGGCGGTCGCCGCCGTCGCGCACGTCGCCGATGGCAACGGCATCCAGCACGGTGGTGATGCCGCTCGCCACCATCAGCGCGTCGTGGCTGCTCATGGCCGAGTGTGCCGGCCAGTCAACCTTTGGCCGTGGGGTAAAGAATTTATCCAGGTTGTCGGTGTGTAGCTCAATCAGCCCCGGCAGCAGCCAGCCGCCGCCGCCGTCGTGTGCGCCCGGCAGCTGGCTTTGAGTCTCGGCAAAGTTGCGAATCACACCATCGGCCACTTCCAGTGAGCCACTGACCACTTCTTCTTCCAGCACCAGGCGAACATTATTGATAATCATGTTGGGGCTCCATCGCGGACATCGTATGCAGGCGGTCGGCCACCTGTTCACGTACAGCTTCATCGTGGAAGATGCCGACAATGGCAGCTCCACGCGCTTTTGCTTCCTGAATCAACGCCACCACGGCGGCGCTGTTTTTGGCGTCCAGCGAGGCGGTAGGCTCATCCAGCAGTAAAATTGGGTAATCAACAATAAAGCCGCGGGCGATGTTCACGCGCTGTTGCTCGCCGCCGGAGAAAGTCGACGGGGCCAGGTGCCACAGACGCTCCGGCACGTTGAGCCGGGTCAGCAGGCTGGCGGCTTTTGCCTCGCACTCTTCGCGCGGCACGCCCAAATCCAGCAGTGGCTGCATGACGACTTCGAGCGCGGAAATACGCGGGATAACGCGCAGGAACTGGCTCACCCAGCCGATGGTCTGGCGGCGTACCGCCAGCACTTCGCGCGCCGGGGCCTGTACGATGTCGATCCACTCGTCGGCGTGCTTAACCCAGATGTGTCCTTCATCCGGCAAATAGTTGGCGTAGAGCGAGCGCAGCAGGGTGGATTTCCCGCTGCCGGAGTGGCCGTGCAGCACCACACATTCCCCGCCTTTGACTTCCAGCGAGGCGTTGGCCAGCACCGGCAGGCGAATGCCGTGCTGATGGTGCAGGACAAAGGTTTTGCTCAGGTTTTCAACCCGTATTCTGGTCATAGCGAGTACCTAATTCTGAAGGACGGAGGACACCAAAAGCTGGGTATACGGGTGATGCGGGTCGTCCAGCACGCGGTCGGTCAGCCCACTTTCCACCACTTTGCCCTGTTTCATCACCAGCAGGCGGTCGGCCAGAAGGCGAGCCACACCCAGATCGTGGGTCACAATCACCACGGCCAGGTTCAGCTCCACCACCAGACCACGCAGCAGATCGAGCAGGCGTGCCTGCACGGAAACATCCAGCCCACCGGTCGGTTCATCCATAAACACCAGCTTCGGATGGGTGACCAGGTTGCGGGCGATTTGCAGGCGCTGCTGCATCCCGCCGGAAAACGTGGTCGGCAGGTCGTCGATACGGGCCGACGGAATCTCAACTTCTTCCAGCCAACGCTGGGCGGTGGCGCGAATGTCACCGTAGTGGCGCGCCCCGGTGGCCATCAGACGCTCGCCGATGTTGCCCCCGGCAGAAACGTGGCGGCGCAGGCCGTCCATCGGATGCTGATGAACCACGCCCCATTCGGTGCGCAGCAGGCGGCGGCGTTCGCCTTCCGACATGTCGTACAGCGAGCGGTCGAGGTAAATCACTTCCCCTTCCTGCGGCGCAAGGCGGGCGGAAATGGCTTTCAGCAGCGTCGTTTTGCCGGAGCCGGACTCGCCCACAATGCCCAGCACTTCTCCGGGCCAGAGGTCAAACGACACGTCCATAAAGCCTTTGCCGGGCGCATAGAGGTGGGTGAGGTTATTCACCGAAAGTAACGGGCTGGTCATGACTGAGAGGCCTCACTGTTCTGGCGGCAGTAGTCGGTATCGGAGCAGACGAACATGCGGTTGCCCGCGTCGTCGAGCACCACTTCATCAAGGTAGCTGTGGCGTGACCCACAAATCGCGCACGGCTCTTCCCATTCCTGAACCTGGAAGGGATGGTCGTCAAAGTCGAGACTCTCTACGCGGGTAAACGGCGGCACGGCGTAAATGCGTTTTTCGCGTCCGGCGCCGAACAGCTGCAGCGCAGGGGACATATGCATTTTCGGGTTATCGAATTTCGGGATCGGCGACGGGTCCATCACGTAGCGATCGTTCACCTTCACCGGGTAGGCGTAGGTGGTAGAGATATGACCGAAGCGGGCGATATCTTCGTACAGTTTCACCTGCATCACGCCGTATTCTTCCAGCGCGTGCATGGTGCGGGTTTCCGTTTCGCGCGGTTCGATAAAACGCAGGGGTTCAGGGATCGGCACCTGATAAATCAGGATCTGATCTTCCACCAGCGGCGTTTCCGGGATGCGGTGGCGGGTCTGCACCAGCGTTGCGTCTTCGGTGCGTTCGGTGGTATTCACGCCGGTCACCCGCTTGAAGAAGTTGCGGATCGAGACCGCGTTGGTGGTGTCGTCCGCACCCTGGTCAATCACCTTCAGCACGTCAGACTCACCAATCAGGCTGGCGGTAAGCTGAATGCCGCCGGTGCCCCAGCCGTAAGGCATCGGCATTTCGCGGCCGCCAAACGGCACCTGGTAACCTGGGATCGCCACCGCTTTTAGCATTGCGCGGCGGATCATGCGTTTGGTTTGCTCGTCCAGATAGGCAAAGTTATAGCCGCTCAGGTTAGCCATTGGCTCGCTCCTTTATCAGGCGGTTAAGCAGCTCCAGTTCGGCCTGGAAATCCACGTAATGAGGCAGTTTGAGGTGGGACACAAAGCCTGCCGCTTCCACGTTATCCGCGTGGGATAACACGAACTCTTCGTCCTGCGCCGGGCCAGCGACGTTTTCGTCGTAGTCGGGCGCCTGCAGCGCACGGTCAACCAGCGCCATCGCCATGGTTTTGCGCTCGCTCATGCCAAACGCCAGGCCATAGCCGCGGGTGAAGTGCGGCGGTTCGTCTGCCGGGGCAACAAAACCGTTCACCATTTCGCATTCGGTCATCAGCAGTTCACCGATGTTCACTGCAAAACCCAGCTCTTCCGGTACAATTTCGATGTCCACATAGCCGCTGCGGATCTCGGCGGCAAACGGGTGGTTGCGCCCGTATCCGCGCTGGGTGGAGTAGGCGAGGGCCAGCAGGTAGCCTTCGTCGCCGCGGACCAGTTGTTGCAGACGCGAAGAGCGCGAGCACGGGTAAACCGGCGGGTTGCGGGTGATGTCGTCCGGCTGCGCGCCGTCGTCTGCTTCGACTTTGGCCAGACCCTGTTTCGCCAGCATGCTGAACACATGCGGAGCTGGAGCGCTTTGTTCGTCGGCCGGTTCGGCGGCAGGGACTTCGCCGTTAGCCAGCAGCGTGAAGTCCAGCAGGCGGTGCGTGTAGTCGTAGGTTGGACCCAGCAACTGGCCGCCAGGAACGTCTTTATAAACGGCGGAAATACGGCGCTCGAGGCGCATTTCTGCGGTGTTCAGCGGCTCGCTCACGGCAAGACGAGGCAGCGTGGTGCGGTAAGCACGCAGCAGGAAAATCGCCTCAATCATGTCGCCGCTGGCTTGCTTGATGGCCAGCGCGGCGAGTTCCCGGTCGGCGATGCCGCCTTCCGTCATCACGCGGTCAACGGCCAGGCCGAGCTGCTGCTCAATCTGCGCGACGCTAAGCTCTTTCAGCGTTTCATCGCCGCGTCGGTTGCGCTCCTGCAGGGCGTGGGCGGCGGAGATTGCCTTCTCGCCCCCTTTGACGGCAACGTACATCAGCACACCTCCACGTGGGTGGTCCGTGGGATAGCCAGCAGGCGATCGCCACAGGTCAAAATCAGGTCAATGCCCAGCGGGAACGGGTGCGGGCGTTCGGTCAGTTCGTGCAGGACGCATTCGGGCAGCTGCGGGGCGATCATGCGTTCTTCGTTGATGCCCGCGCCGGTCAGACGAAGCATGCGGCCGCCGCTCAGGCTGGACACCTGCAGAATCAGCGTCGCGCTGGTATCAGGGGCGATATCGCAGCCCTGGGCCAGCAGGTTCAGTTGTTCGGAAGAGATAGCGTCGCTGGCGACGGCGAACTGCGCGTGGTCAGGCTGTTCGCACAGCGGCGCATTGGTATGAAAACGGATGTTCTGTGCGGCAATATCGTTGCCCAGCGTGTCGTCAATCCACACCGGCGTGTCGTTATCGGCCAGCGTCAGCAACACGCTGGTGGTCGCCACGTTCAGCGGTAGCCAGCCCTGCTGGAGCGAGGTCAGCGCAACAATCACGCCCGGCTCGCTCATCGCTTTGAGCAGGCGACGAAAACTCTGCTGGGCATCCTGCACCGGAAGGGTAAAAGCGGTCATTAAAGTCATGCGTTGTCTCCGCGTACCAGCGTGAAGAAGTCCACGCGGCTGCTGTTAACTTCCGCACGGCGAGCGGCAAGGCGTTGTTCGCGGTTGACCGCCAGCGGTGCGATTAAGGTTTCTTGTAGCGTGTGAAAATGCGCGGTTTCCTGCATCAAAGCGTCGATCACTGCGCAACATTCGGCGTGCTGTTTGTCGCGGCCAAGCAGGTAGCTGTAGCCGTAGGTGCCGCTCGCCAGTTTGACTACCGAGCGGGTCAGCGTGGCGTCGCCGGTGAAAAAGCGTTGGCCGGTGCCACCCATGCGGGCCTGCACCTGAACCAGGCCGATTTCCGGCGCGCGAATAAGCGTGTAATCCGCCTGAATGTTCAGGCTGTGCCAGCGTTCAAGAAGCTCCTGCGGTTGGCTGTGTGACAGCACCGCCATCCACTCGCGGCGCTGTTCGGGGTTGAAATGGCTGGTGTCCATTTAGTGCTCCATGGTGAATTCAATCATGTCGGCGCGGGTCAGGCTGACGGAGTATTCCGCCGCTTTGGCCTCGCCTTCACGGTGGTTAAGGGTGCGAACACAGAGCAGCGGCGCCATGTTGGGGATTTCCAGCAGGCGGCTCTCTTTGGCCTGGGAACGACGAGCGCTGATGCGGGTTTGGGCGCGGGTCAGGGCAATGCCTAACTCGGCCTGGAGGAAATCGTGCAGCGATCCGTGGCTGAAGGTTTGCAGCGCGGGCCACCAGGCCTGCTCGGCGAAGTAATGGTCGATGATGCACACCGCGATGCCGTTCACCCGGCGCAGGGTACGCAGGTGAATAACGTTGTCTCCCTCGGCCAGCCCCAGCGCATCCGCCACGTCCTGAGAGGCCGGGCGAATCACCGCCAGCAGGCGTTCGCTGGTGGGATGGCTGCCCTGATCCAGCAGGTTCTGGCTAAAGCGCGCCTGAGCGTTCAGCGGGTAGTCAAACGGACGCATCAGCACCAGCACGCCCACGCCCTGGCGGCGCTGCACCCAGCCTTTGTTGACCAGTTCGTCAATGGCGCGGCGCAGCGTGTGGCGGTTGACCTCGTAGTAGGCGGCCAGCTGGGTTTCTGCGGGCAGATAGTCGCCGCAGCGGTAGTTATTGCGCAGCTCCTGTTCGAGCCGGGCGGCTATCTCTTGATAGCGGGTTGGGTAACTGGTCGGATGTCTGGACAAGTGCATAACAGTCAAAGCCTCTCAAATCAGATAAAGCGAATGCGCACGCGCGGCTGCTGGGCTGTGCATGGGTTTTGCTTGATGAGGTGAAGAGTCGTTTGCATCACGGGCCTCCTTCAAAAGTTGCCTCATGGTGCCGGGGGAAAGTGACGGTTTTGTTAATGATTGGTTTCTGTACGATGAAGAGTTGAAGTTTGCGGCCAGCACACAACCCTGTTTTTCGAGGAATCAGAGAGTTGCTTTGTTTTCGCTAAAAAAACCGGTAGAGGGTGGGAGTAAAAGGGTAAGAGCAGGACAATCATCCGTAGGCAATTTTTACCCGTGGCGCTTGCTATGGATTGATGAATATATTCTATATCCAGGTATTGCTTCTCTTTAAATATATTCCCTTATTACTGAAATAATAGGGTTAGATTCGGAGTAATTAATTTATCACCTGTGCCGATCGCGTCCTGGCATGTTGACTCTTTTTGTCAGGAATAAATTCTTTGAAAAGGAATAGTGAAATAGTATCAAAAAATTGAATATATAAGTTGCATTGATTTACTTGAGTTTTTAATCGGTCATAAAAATAAAGGGCCCGGATTAGCGAGCCCAAAAAGAATAATTGAATATAGCGCTTTATCTTTCGACGTTGACCATCCAGGGAATGCCGAACTTATCCGTCAGTGAGCCATAACCTTTTGCCCAAAACGTTTCGCCCCACGGCATGGTCACTGTGCCGCCCGCAGCCAGTCCGTCAAACCAGCGCTTACCCTCTTCGGTATGAGCGCTTACCAGGCAGAGCGAGAAACCGCTGTGGTGAGGTTTTCCATCACTCATGCTGGCGTCGGTCATCATCAGGGCGCCACCAGTCACCCGCAAACAGGCATGCATAATGTTGTCGTCGGCATACTCGGTCTCGCCGCTGCAACCTTCTGTATTCTTCGCCTCTTTGGGCATTTCACCGAAGGTGATTTTGTACGTTAGCTCAGCGCCTAAAACCTGCTGGTAAAAGGCGATGGCCTCCGCGCAGCGGCCGTTTAATGAGATGTAGGGGCCTAAAAACATAACCGAATCCTCTGTAAGGAGAGTGCAGAAGAAGTGTAGGTTGTGCGGGACAGGTAAGCCAGGCGGGGCAGGCAGCAGAGCCGCCTGCGGGGGGATCAGTTCTTTTTCACAAACTCGGATTTCAGCTTCATCGGGCCAAAACCGTCGATTTTACAGTCGATATTGTGATCGCCTTCTACGAGGCGAATATTCTTCACTTTTGTGCCGATCTTCAGCATCGAAGAGCTGCCTTTGACCTTCAGATCTTTCACTACGGTGACGCTGTCGCCGTCGACCAGCAGGTTGCCGTTGGCATCTTTTACGATCAGCGCGGCGTCTTCTTCGCTCGCCGCAGCCGGGTTCCATTCATGAGCACACTCCGGGCAAATCAGCATGCCGTTGTCTTCGTAGGTGTATTCGGAATTGCACTTCGGGCAATGAGGGAGTTGCATTATCTGATCCTCAAGGTGAGATAAAGTAATGAAAAATAGCGATTTGGCCGTAAAAATATGCTGAATCGCGAAAAAGTGCTGAGATTATACATCAAATCCCTACATTTGCAGGGATTATTGCCGTAAACCTATGCCCGGCGGGCTTTCTGGCCGCCATAAAGTGCAAAAAACCTTTCATTCAAAGAAATAAGCAGCAAATTTAACTTAAAGTTCAGGCTTTAATTGCCGTTAAATAAGGCTAATTTAACTTAGTTTCACTTCGCTTCGAGCAAGTCTGCCAGCAGGGGCTGCTGTGCTATACCTGTTTGAAAAAATAAAAAAAAGCGTATTGCGCTGACACCTCCTGTCACTTGACAGGGGTATGGTTGGGCCTATGGATGTACCGATACAGAGGCAGGAACCGATGAGAATGAAAGGCGCGAAAGTAAAAGTTGCAGATCGACTGGCCGAAATCGTCTTAAGTCTTTATCAGGGGGAAACCCTTTCCGCTGATATTATCCGCCAGCGTTTTGATGTAGATATGCGAACTGCGTATCGTGATTTGAACCGGCTTGGTGCTATTCTGGAGGACGTCGGCGAGGGGAAAAAGCGTCTCTCTTCGCATTTAAAAGGACAGTTTAACGTAAACGACCTGTTACGCATTACTAAACGCGTAGGGCTTGCTGCGTTTTATCCGTGGTACGACATAAAGAGCCATAATCAATATATTACGCTGCGCGCTATTCCAGATTTATTGGTTGTAGGGTATGAATATGAAAATAGCCCGCAGCGTAAAGCTATTTTTTATCCATTATTTGACGATCGGGATGATCCTGGTGGGGAAAGGGTAAAAACGGAAGTGCTGTTACAGGTTTCGGCGCAGGCGGCTGAACATTTTAAGCAGCGCAAGCTATTACCTTTTCAAAAAACCGTCAGAGAGCTTGATAACGGAGAGTTACTCCTGGCGAGTCATATTGCTTCGCCAGAACAATTGTTTCCGCTGGTGCAGTATTGGATACCGCATCTCACCATTATTTCCCCGCAGGTCTGGCAGAGCGACTTAAAAGCCAGGATCGCGGCATGGTGTAATGTTAATTAATAAATTATTTCCCTCACGTAATTATAAAAACCGGTATTGCCATGATTACAACTAAACGGTGGCAGTCATAAAACCGGATAATTTGAGTTAAGGAAAGATTTTTTATGCACACACAAACTATTTTTGAACTGAGTCAGGAAGCCGAGCGGCTTTTGCAATTAGCGTTGCAAAACCTTAGCGCTTTAAAAGTCGCTCCGCTGGCTTTGCAAAATGAACAAAATAGCGCTTTAGCGAACCCTGTGGCGACGGTACATCCATTGAAATTTAGCCCACGCGGTATCGAACTGCAGAAAGATATGCTGCAAAACGAAAGGCGTAAAATAACCCAACATGAAATGGTGCTGGCGATTGTCGGCACCATGAAGGCGGGGAAGTCGACCACCATTAATGCCATTGTCGGCACGGAGGTTCTGCCTAACCGCAACCGGCCCATGACGGCGCTGCCGACGCTGATCCGCCACACGCCGGGCCAGCGCGAGCCGGTGCTGCATTTTCCCTACGTGCAGCCGATAGAGAGCCTGATGGGGGAATTGCAGGAGAAACTGCTGATCACCAGCCGGGAAGCGCTGGCTCGCACACTGGAAGTGGACCGGGATATGGAGGCGCTTATCGCCCGGATTGCCAACGGCAAAGGTTTTGAGCGCCATTATCTCGGCGCGCAGCCTATTTTCCACTGCCTGAAGAGCCTGAACGATCTGGTGCGCCTGTGCCGGGTGCTTGATGTGGCTTTCCCCTTCAAAGCCTACGCTGCTATTGAGCATGTGCCGGTCATTGAGGTGGAATTTGTGCATCTGGCCGGTCTCAAAAATGGCCACGGCCAGCTGACGCTGTTGGATACGCCTGGGCCGAACGAAGCGGGGCAGCCGCACCTGCAAAAAATGCTTAGAGAGCAGCTGGCACAAGCTTCCGCCGTGCTGGCGGTGATGGACTATACGCAGCTCAAGTCCATCTCCGACGAAGAAGTCCGCGAGGCGGTGCTCGGCGTCAGTAAATCGGTGCCGCTGTATGCGCTGGTGAACAAGTTCGATCAGAAGGATCGCAACGGCGACGATGCCGCTCAGGTGAAGGCGATGATCGCCGGGACGCTAATGAAGGACAGCATTGCGCCGGAAAACGTGTTCCCGGTGTCGAGCATGTGGGGCTACCTTGCCAACCGCGCCCGCTATGAGCTGGCCACGCATGGCCGTTTACCCGACCCCGAAGAGCAGCGCTGGGTGCAGGATTTTGCGGAAGCGGCATTAGGCCGGCGCTGGCGCAGCGCGGATTTGGCCGATATCGAGCATCTGCGCCATGCGGCGGATTTGCTGTGGGAAGACTCGATGTTTGAGTCACCCATTGAGACTATCCTGCATACCGCGCACGCCAACGCTTCTCTCTACACGCTGCGCGCTGCGTGCCACAAGCTGCTGGACTATGCCGAGGGCGCTGAACGCTACCTGAGTTTCCGCTGCCAGGGGTTGCAGGTAACCAACGACGGCCTGCAGGAGAATATTCGGCAACTGGAGCAGGATATTCAACTGCTGCTGCAGACTCAGCAGTCGGTGAGCACGGTGATTCAGCGGCAGGTCAGCGATGCCCTCGCCGGCATAGGCGATTTTATGCAGCGCTTTGAAACGCAGATTCATAGCGATCTGACAACCTATTTCCGGGAAGGGCGGCTGGGCGCAGAGAAGTTGCATCCGCTTTACCCGCACACATTAACGCGTCACGTGGATTTTTCGCCGGGCAGCGACAAGCTGATGGGCGAAGATGAAGCGACGGCTCGCACCTTGCTGCATAAGGTTCGCGCGTCCAGTGAAAGCATTTTGTTTGCCGCCCAGCAGACGCTAAGCGGAGAGCTTGGGGCGCTGCTCAGCAACCTTGAAGTAAGCCTGAGCTACACGCTGGAATCCGCGTTGAAACCTATTGAGCAGCGGGTGAGCGACGGCCTGAAAGTGGCTGGATTCCGGGCTCAAATCAGCCTGCCTGCGTTCGAGGCCAGCCAGCTTAATTTTAATACCCACTCGGCGTTCACCAACGTTATCGAAAACCATGAAGTGGCGATGTCGCAAATGCAGCCGCAAAACGGAATGCGGGGCGTGCTGGCGCGCTGGTTAAACGGCGTGGACTGGGGCTGGGAAGATTACGCGGCCACCCATAGCCGCTACGTGATTGACCTGGAAAAGTTACAGCAAAAGCTGCATGACCATGTGTCGACTTTCCTGGGCCAGATAAACCAGGCCATTACCGCGCAGGTGGATATTTCCGTCACGGCCGGAATGGCGACGTTTTTCGCCGATTTTGCCGGAGCACTGGACGCTATTCACAGCAATTTACACCAGAGTCTTTCTGCTAAGCAGCAGAACGACAGCGTGCTGTTTTCTCTCCAGAGCAAGCTGGAACAGAGTGTCAGAACGGCACGTTACATTCACGAGGATACCCGCCTGTTGCGCGATGATATCCAGACGCTTTTCTCAGCGGAGCAATGATGAGCAGTGTATTCATGGAAGGGCCAATAAGAACCCTCAGCTGTCTTAGTGAAAAATTTGTCGTCGATTTTGCCATGGGGATTGATGTCGCCCGCCAGCCGTGGGGCAGCCCGCAAAGTCAGGCGTTTTATGAGCAGCTTTTGGCGCTATTTGTCGTCGTGGCCCGGCGGCAGGCCGGGAGGGTCGAAATACTGCCGCAGGACGATCTTGACGCGTCGCTGATAAGCCTCGGCCAGCTGTCGGCAGACCTGGCAAAAAGCTACTTAGCCAACAGCCAGATAAGCGAGAGGATTGCCCAGCTGGAGCCGGTTTCTGCCCGCACGGCGCACCATTCGGCAGCCGTTCGCGAGCGGCTTCAGGCCCTGCGTGAGCAGTTTTCTCAGCGGCTCATCCGGCTGGAAGAAGAATTTCAGCACGGCGATCTTGTTCGCCAGGGCATGGTTCACAGCGAGCAGATTTTTTCCCGCTGGCGCAGCGGGCACTATTTTTCATTCTCTCCGGCGGCGCGTTGCTACGTCGCGCTGGAAGAGCTGCGCTGGGGCACCTTTGGTGATGCTGTTCGTCTGGGGACGGCAGAACAGGCGGAGGCGTTGATTGAGCATGTGCGCAGTCTCGCCATCAGCCGCCTGGCGGAGGAAGTGAATGCTTCTCCTCGCACCCGGCACTATTTCCATGACTGGCTGGCGACGCCAACATCACCGGGTTTGCTGGAGCATAAAGATGCTTTAACCTGGCTCGGCGACGGCTGCGATATCGAACGTCAGCCGATCTGTTACTCGGTCACCCAGAGCTGGCAGGGCGTGGCGTTGGGGATGCCGCGTATTTGTTCGGCCATGCGCCTCGGCAGCGCGCTGGTCGACGAAGTTTTTGGCTAACTGATTTAGCGTTCTCAGGGAAGAGACAGTTCCATCTCACCGGCATTCTCCCTCATCCATTCGGCGAGTGAATCCAGCGTTGGGCGCAGAGACTTACCGAGCGCAGTGATTTGATATTCCACGCGCGGCGGGACTTCCGCAAAAACTTGCCTCACCACCAGACCACGAGCTTCAAATTGACGAAGCTGGCGAGTTAGCTCCTTCTGCGTAATGGGGCTGACCGCCCGCTGCAGGTCGCTAAACCGCACCGGATCGTTGAGCAGGATCAGGCGGTACAGAATCGGAATGGCCCACTTGCCTGAAATCAGGTTCACAAAATTCACCATCGGGCAGTCGCTGCCCGCCGGCGGCAGGGTTGAAAAATTTTTTGTCATGCTGGCTCCCGGCACACGCGAATGCGCCCCTTGTGGTTCCTTAGTATCCATTTGGTGCCTACTATCCAAAAGATACTATAGCGGAAATAATGCCCTCACCAACCATTTATTAGGACACGACGATGGGCAGACTTGACGGCAAATACGCCTTAATTACCGGCGGCACCAGCGGCATCGGGCTTGAAACGGCGCGGCAGTTTATTGCCGAGGGCGCAACGGTGGCGATCACCGGGCGCAGCGAGCAGGGGCTACAAGAAGCCAAAAAGGTTTTGGGTAATGTGCACCTGATTAAAAGTGATGCGGGGGATATCGCCGGGCAACGTGCGGTGGCGGAAGAGTTGAAGCAGCTCTGGCCGCGGTTGGATGTGCTCTATATCAATGCGGGAGATGTGACTCACCATTCGCTGGAAGAGTGGGACGAACAGGCTTATGACCGACTGATGAACATCAATCTCAAAGGCCCGTTCTTCCTGATTCAGGCGCTGTTGTCACAGCTGGCTAACCCTTCTTCGGTGATTGTATGCGGTTCGGTCAGCGCGCGTATCGGCCTGCCGCAAACCAACGCCTACGCGGCGAGTAAGGCCGGTATTCTTTCGTTAGCACGCACACTCTCCGGAGAACTGCATCCGCGTGGGATTCGGGTGAACGGGCTGAGCCCAGGCCCGACGGAAACCCCGGCGCTGGGCAAACTGGGCAATGGTATAGCCGCCGACACGCTGCGGGAAGCGATCCGCGATCTGGTGCCGATTGGGCGTCTCGGCACCGCGCTGGAGCTGGCAAAAGCCGCCGTGTTCCTGGCGTCGGACGAATCGGCCTTCGTGGTGGGCACCGACCTGTTGGTCGATGGTGGCGTGGGGAGTTTGTAGCTTTTTACCCTTACCCTCACCCTAGCCCTCTCCCTGGAAGGGAGAGGGGATAACCCATTTTCTCTGACGCTTGTTTCCTCCCTCTCCCTTTGGGAGAGGGTCGGGGTGAGGGGATCAATATTAAGATGAACTTCTGCCTGTGACCGCCCCTCCATTCTCGTGAATAAAACCGCGCTAAAAGACGAACGTCGCCAGAAAAGTAACATTCTTATCTGTCTGTTTATTATTGCTTTTAAGGTAAGTTCCGGTGGTCGCCCGCCAAAAGTACCAGCCGCTAAAAGCAAATCTGTGCCGCCCCTCACTTGTGGCTTTTTTCACCGCTACCCAGAATATATTTGGCCGCATACCGCGGACACTGCATTGATTCTCTGAGGGAAAAGTGATGAAAAAAATCTTCTTATGCTGTGCTGCGGGGATGTCCACCAGCATGTTAGTGGAAAGAATGAAGCAGTCCGCGCACGCTCGTGATGTGGCGGTGGAAATTACCGCCGTGCCGGTGTCCGATTTCGACCAGATTATCGATGAGGCCGACGTCATCCTCCTTGGGCCGCAGGTAAAATTCCAGCTGCAAAACCTGAGCGCGGCGGCGGCGCCCCACGGCGTTCCGGTGGCGGCCATCGACATGATGCATTACGGCTCGATGCAGGGTGACAAGGTACTGGATCATGCGCTGTCGCTGCTGAAAACTACTGAATAGGGGGCCGTATGAAATACCGCTTTCCTGAAAAATTCTGGTGGGGTACGGCGACCAGCGCCACGCAGTCAGAGGGGCGAGTTGAGGGCGATGGCAAAGGGGAGAATATCTGGGATTTCGCCTCGCACGAGTTTAATGCCCGTTTTTACAACGGCGTCACCTCCGACGAAACCTCTACGTTCTATCAGCGCTGGCGGGAAGACATTCAGCTGGCGAAAAACATTGGCCTGAATTCATTCCGCACGTCGATTTCCTGGTCCCGCCTGATCCCCGACGGCGACGGAGAAATTAATCCTCAGGCCGTGCAGTTTTATAATGATGTAATTGATGAGCTGATCCGCCAGGGCATTGAGCCTTTTATCAACCTCTACCATTTTGATATGCCGATGGCATTGCAGGCAAAAGGCGGGTTTGAGAACCGGGATGTGGTGGACGCTTTTGCGCGCTACGCGGGAATTTGCTACCGCCTGTTCGGCGACCGCGTGCGCTCCTGGTTTACCTTCAACGAGCCGCTTATTCCCGCCGAAGCTGGCTATCTGCATCCTCGCCATTACCCTTACGTGACGGATTTCCGCCGTGCGGCGCAGGTGCTGCACCACATTGTTATCGCCCACTGCAAAGCGGTCGCCGCCTGGCGCGAGCTGAATCTTGAGGGGCAGATTGGCATCATCATGGATGTGATTCCCGTCTACCCGCGCAGCGACAGTCCGGAAGATTTGCGGGCGGCGGAGATGGCCGACCTGTTCTACACGCGCAGCATAAACGAACCGATGCTGCTTGGGCGCTACCCTGCCGAGCTGGTGGCGCTGCTGAAAGAATACGATGTGCTGCCAAAAATATTGCCGGGGGACTGCGAGCTGATTGCCGCGACCCACGTTGATTTACTGGGCATTAATTACTATCGCCCGCGCCGGGTCAAAGCGCGTGAGACGCTGCTTGAGGAACCCCACGGTTTTGTGCCAGAGCGCTTTTTTGAAGAGTACGTGATGCCGGGACGGCGGATGAATACCTCGCGCGGGATCGAGATTTACCCGCCTGCGCTGTACGACATCGCCATGCTGGTGAAGGAGCGTTACGGCAACCTGCCGTGGTTCGTCTCCGAGAACGGCATCGGCATCATGGACGAAGAGCAGTTCATGGTGGACGGCGAAGTGCAGGACGATTACCGCATTGAGTTTCTTCAGGAACATTTGGCGTGGCTGCACAAAGCGATGGCGGAGGGCAGCCAGTGCCTGGGCTACCAGATGTGGACCTTCATCGACTGCTGGTCGTGGCAGAACGCCTATAAAAACCGCTATGGCTTCTACCGGCTGGATTTAGCCACCCAGCAGCGTTCGCTGAAAAAGTCCGGGCGCTGGTTCCGTACCGTGATTGAGCACAATGGGTTTGAGGGGGCTGACCATGTCGAGCTTTGATAAGTTAGCCGACAAGCTGATGCCGGTGGCGAACGCTATCGGCAACCAGCGGCATATGCAGGCGATTCGCAATGGGCTTATTTCGATTCTGCCGCTGACCATCGTCGGCTCTTTCTTCGTGATTCTGCTGAACATCCCGATTAAGGGTTACATGGATTTTATTGCGCCGTGGCGAGATACGCTTGACGTGCCGTTCCGCTTTACCGTCGGGCTGATGTCGCTGTACGCCGCGTTTACCATCGGTTCGTTCCTCGGCAAAAGCTACAAGCTGAATGACATTACCAGTGGCCTGTTGGCGATGCTGGCGACGCTGCTGATGATTGTGCCGGTGAACATTAAGCAGGGCGTGACCGTGGCGGGTGAAGCGGTGGCGGGGCGCTACATTCCCATCACTTCGCTGAGTTCTCAGGGGCTGTTTGGCGCGATTATCTCTTCGCTGATTGCGATTGAGATTTACCGCTTTATCAAAGTTCGCAACATTGAAATCAAAATGCCCGCGGGCGTGCCGCCGGTGGTCGCCAGCTCGTTTTCGGCGCTGTTCCCGACGCTTGCCGTGGTGCTGGTGTTCTGGATCCCTCGTCATTTTCTGAACATCGATATTAACGCCATCATCAGCTACATCATTATGCCGCTGAAGGGCTTTATGACCGGCACCAACCTGTTTGGCGGGATTGTGACCCAGTTCTTTATCGACGTGTTCTGGGTGCTGGGGATCCACGGCCACGCGGTGATGGGGCCGCTGATCCGCCCGCTGTGGGATCAGGCGATTGTGCAGAATATGGAGCTGTTCCAGTCCGGCGTGAGCGCCTATGAGCTGCCGAACATTTTCACCGAGCAGTTCTTCCAGTGGTATGCGCAGATGGGCGGCACCGGATCAACGCTTGCGCTGGTGGTGCTGTTTATTCGCTCCCGCGTTATTTACCTGAAGCAACTGGGTAAGCTGTCGTTTATTCCGGGGCTCTTTAACATCAATGAACCAATGATTTTCGGCGCGCCGATCGTGATGAATCCGATCCTCGCGATCCCATTTATTCTGGCGCCGATGGTGAATACCGTGGTGGTGTATCTGTTCACCATTAGCGGGCTGATCCCTCGGATGATGGTGAAGCCGCCGTTTACCGTTCCGGCCCCGCTGGGGGCGCTGATCACCACCAACTGGAACCTGATTGCCTGTGGCCTGGTGTTTATCTGCTTCTTTATTTCGCTGGCGATCTATTACCCGTTCTTTAAGGTGTATGAGAAGAAGATGCTGGAAACGGAGCTTCAGCAGAAGGAAGAAGAGGAGAGGGCTAAGTCGCTGGCTGAGGCTAAGTAAATTTTCTGCGGCCCCTCACCCCGGCCCTCTCCCCAAAGGGGAGAGGGGGAATTTAGTTAAGTGAGTGGTTTGTTATCCCCTCTCCCTTCCAGGGAGAGGGTTAGGGTGAGGGTAAAAATCTAGAACGCCGTCTCTAACTCATCCAGCACGTTATATTCGTCATCCACCAGCAGCAGCGCCTTCCACTTATCAAACGTCAGGCACGGATGAGAAGTGCTGAACACCAGAATATCCCCAACCTGCACGTCCGCGCCCGGCTTGAGTTTTAACATGGCATGCTGATCCATAATCCCGGTGGCTTCGATGGTTTCCGACGGCGAAGCCAGCGGCTTGCCCTGGCGATAGTGGGCTATTGGCTGCGGCAGGCCGGCATCAAACGCGCTGTCGCGCTTGCCAAAATTCACAATCGCCCGATCGCTTTCCGGGACCGACTGCACCATTGCTACCAGCTCCAACGCGGAAACCAGATCGCCGCCGAGATCGCAGGCGATCCGATCGCGCGCCATCAGCTGATCCTGGGCTTCCTGATAAATGCCGCCGTCGTGGGTGATGTAACAGCCCGGACGGATCGCAATGCGGCAGTTGGCCGGTTTTTCTGCTGCGAGCCAGATATTGCACACTACGTCGTACCAGACTGAACCCGCGCCGGTGAGCAGGAATTCTCCATCGACATAGCGTTCCATCTGGCAGGCTAACGCGGCCGCTTCTTGCAGCAGCGCTTCTATTTTTGGTTGCGGATTGTCACCGTGCAGCACGCCTTCATAAAGTTCCAGGCCGCGTAAAGTCAGGCCAGGTAATTCTGCCACCCGCTTCGCCAGCGCCAGCGCTTGTTCGGTGCTGCGGCAGCCGCAGCGTCCACCCGGCACGCCAAGCTCAATCAGCACGTCGAGCGTTTGCCCCTGTTGGCTAAAAAAGTCTGACAGGGTGCGGGCGTTTGCTTCGCTGTCCACGCAACAGATGTAGTCGACGGCGGTGTGTTTATGCTTTAGCTGCGATACCAGGGTGATGTTCGCTTTGCCCACCAGTTGGTTAACCATCAGCACGCGATCGATGCCCGCGGACATCGCGATGCTGGCCTGCCATGCGCTGCCTACGCCGATGGCCCACGCGCCTGCTTTTTGCTGCTGCTGGAAGATCCACGGTGTCATGGTGGTTTTCCCGTGCGGTGCCAGCGAAACGCCGCGTGCATCGGCGTAGGCCTGCATCCACCGGATGTTGTTTTTCAAAGCAGATTTTTTGATCAGCGCGGCGGGCAGGCAGACGTCTTCGTTGAGGACATTGGCAGGGGAATACATGAGGGCGGACTTATGGGGTACGAGGTTAATTTCCTGGTATTTCATATCGTATTTCCTCCGGAGTCATTCTTTCTTTCAGATTGAGTATCATTTTTAACTTGATGTTATTTATATTAATTATTCAATGATTTTAAATTTAATGAATAAAAGTATCATTGATTTGCAAGGGTTTTGTTTAGTTTTTCACTGTTTTTATGGCTTGTAAATGGTTAACTTGCACGCAGAATATGACTGGCGTGAGGCGCAGATGAAGTTCGATTATCTCTTCAGGAATGTCACCGTGATTGATGGCTCCGGCGGTGCGGAATACCTGGCCGATGTGGCGGTGCAGGGTGACCGAATCGCCGAGATTGCCCCGGGGATTTCCGGCGAGGCCGTGCATGAGATCGACGGCAGCGGGCGGGTATTAGCGCCGGGGTTTATTGATGTTCACACCCATGACGACATTAACGTGATCCGTTTTCCTGAGTATCTGCCAAAGATTAGCCAGGGCATTACCACGGTGATTGTCGGCAACTGCGGCATCAGTGCGGCGGGGGCGATCATCAACGCTCTGGTGCCTGACCCGATGAATCTGCTGGGCGAGGCGCACCAGTTTGTTTATCCCACCGTCGAAGCGTACGCCCATGCCGTGGAGCAGGCTCGCCCGGCCATTAACGTGGGTACGCTGATTGGCCATACCGCACTGCGCAACAATCAGATGGATGATTTGTTCCGCCCGGCGACGGAAGCGGAGATCCTCGCCATGCGTGGGCAGCTAAAGCAGGCGTTGCAGCAGGGAGCGTTGGGGCTGAGCAGCGGCCTGGCCTATGCCAGCGCGTTTCAGTCCACCACCGAAGAGGTGATGGCGCTGGTGGAGGAATTGGCGGCGGAGAAGGGAATTTACACCACCCATTTGCGCTCCGAATTTGAGCCGATTCTTGAGGCACTGGATGAGGCTTTCCGCATTGGCCGTCACGGCAATGTGCCGGTTGTGGTGTCGCACCACAAATGCGCCGGGGCGAAAAACTGGGGCCGCACGGTTGAAACGCTGAAGCTGTTTGATAGGGTGCGCGAGCAGCAGGATGTCTCCTGTGACTGTTACCCGTATTCCGCCAGTTCTTCAACGCTGGACATGAAACAGATCACCGACGAGTTTGAGATCGTGATTACCTGGTCTGAGCCGCACCCGGAGGTCGCCGGGAAGTCGCTGAAGCAAATTGCTGACGGCTGGTCGATGTCACTTCACGAAGCGGGAAAATTACTGATGCCCGCTGGGGCGATTTACTACAACATGGACGAGCAGGACGTGCGGCGCGTGCTGCGCTACCCGGCAACAATGGTTGGGTCAGACGGGCTGCCGAACGATCCGATGCCGCATCCTCGCCTGTGGGGCGCATTCCCGCGCGTGCTGGGGCACTACAGCCGTGACGAGAAGCTTTTCCCGCTGACGCAGGCGGTGCATAAGATGACGGGGATGTCGGCGGCGCGGTTCCAACTGCCCGAACGGGGTCTGGTGAAGTGTGGCTATTACGCTGACCTGGTGTTATTCGACCCGCTGACCGTGCGCGATGTCGCGAGCTTTAGTGACCCGAAGCAGCCTGCAGCGGGTATTGAAGCGGTGATGGTGAATGGCGTGATGAGCTACGGGCTCGAGCAGAAGGTGACTGGCCGGGCGGGGCGGTTCCTGCGTCGGCAGAAGTGAGTATAAATTTATCCCCTCACCCCGGCCCTCTCCCCAATAGGGATAGGGATAAGAGTTCCCGGACTGGACGTTTGTCCCCTCTCCCTTCCAGGGAGAGGGTTAGGGTGAGGGTAAACCGATCAACAAGGAGCAATGATGAGCATTAAACGTTATGGCGTGGGCGGCAGCACCGGTACCGGCGGGCAGCACCTGCCTTTTGCCAAAGCCGTTGAAGCGGCCGGGTGGCTGTATGTGTCCGGCCAGACGCCGATGAAAGACGGCGAAGTGGTTGAAGGCGGGATTGTCGACCAGTCGCGGCTGGCTATTCAAAACTGCGTGGATATCATGACCGAAGCGGGCTACACCCTCGCTGACGTGGTCCACGTGAAGGTCTACCTGACTGACGCCCGCTACTTCCAGTCCTTCAATAAAGTGTTCCGGGAGTTCTTCGGCGACCACCCGCCGGCCCGCGTGTGCTGCGTGGTGGACCTGGTGGTGGACTGTAAAGTTGAAGTGGATGTGACCTGCTACCGCGCCGACCGGGGTTAATCGCCGAGCGGCTGCCTGTCTGCTCCGCCGCGATGGCTGTCCAGCGCCAGCTTGATGCGGCGCAGCCGGTCCTTCGCCTGGCTTTTGTTGGCCATCGCCAGTTCGGTGGCCAGCACATCAATCATTGCCAGCATGGCGTAACGCGAAGTGCTCGGCTTGAAAATGTAGTCGTTTTCACGAATAATCAGCGGCAGCACGATGTCCGCCTGTTCAGCGAGCGGTGTTCCCTGCGGGGTAATGGCGATGATCTTTGCGCCGTACTGGCGGGCAATCGCCGCGCTCTCCACCACTTCCGGCGTGTAACCTCCCAGTGATAGCGCCACCACCACATCGTTGGAGGCCACCGACGCCGCCATCATTCTCGCCAGCAGGCCATCGCTTTGGCTCACCACCGGCAGGCCCAGACGAAAGAGACGAAACTGTAATTCCTGCGCGCAAATTGTTGATCCGCCGCCCATGCCCAGCGCCAGAATCTGGCGTGCATTGCTCAGCCAGGTCACGGCCTTGTTGAGTGACTCCGGATTTAGCGCGCGGCGGTTGATATCCAGCACATTGATGATGGTTTCGTAGATCCCCTGCACGCCTTCGAGGTCCGGCACGTCGAGAATAAAGCGCTGCCCCACTGCCAGAGACTGGGCGAGTTTGACCTTCAGTTCGCGCACGTCCTTGCAGCCGATGGCGCGGGCAAAACGGGTTATCGACGCCTGGCTGGTTTGCGTCTGGCGCGCCATTTCCGAAATGGGCAGCGCCGCAGCGGTTTGCACATCGTCCAGAATAAACTGCGCGATGCGCTTTTCGGTGGCGGTCAGCTCAACGAAGCGGTCGGTGATGCAGGAGATAATATCGATGGTGTAGCTCATGGCGCGACCCTGGTACTTGTGCAAAAAAGAGAAGGTACTTTGTACCATAAAACCGTTGTCAGGGTCGCTTCACGCGGATTCAGAATGGCTCGCTAACCGCTTCCATACGCCGCTGTTTGATCGTCGCCCGAATAAAGGCGGCGATGAAGACCAGGGCAGAAAGCACAACGATGGTCGGCGCGGGGGCGCTGTCGATAAAGAAGGAAAGGTAGACGCCAAAAAACGATGTCACGATGGCCTGCCCAAGCGCGACCAGCATCATGCTTTTAAAGGTTCGCGTCAGCAGCGAAGCGATAGCGCCTGGCGCGATAAGCAGGGAAATCGCGAGGATAATCCCCACCGCCTTCAGCGCCGCGACGATGGTTAGCGAAACCAGGCAGAGCAGGCCGTAGTTCAGCAGCTTCACGTTCAGGCCGGAGACCTGGGCCTGAATCGGGTCGAAGGCATGTAGCAGCAAGTCCCGCCATTTTAGCCCTACAACAATCACCGTTAGCAGCACGATAGCGCCCGTTTGCAGAATATCGCTTCCGCTGACGCCCAGCATATCGCCGAACAGAATGTGGTCGAGATGGATATCCGGTTTCAGGTAGACATAAAGCACCAGGCCCGCGCCAAACATGCCGGAGAAAACGATGCCCATCACTGTGTCACGCTTGATGCGGCTGTTGTCCTGCAGATAGCCGGTGGCAAAGGCGCAAAACAGCCCGGCCACGAACGCGCCGAGGCCCAGCGGCAGGCCGACCATCCAGGCGATCACCACGCCGGGGAAGACCGCGTGGCTCATGGCATCGCCCATCAGAGCCCAGCCTTTTAACACCAGGAAGCAGGAGAGCAGCGCACACGGAATGGCGACCAGCGTGGTCATGGTCAGGGCGTTGATCATAAAGCTAAACTGGAAGGGCGAAAGCAGCGTGTCTAACAGGCTCATGGCGTTTGCTCCAGGCTCAGGCGCGCGCGCCGACGGTTAGCCAACAGGCCGTGTTTGGGGGCAAACACGAAGGTCAGCAGGAAAATAAGCGTTTGCAGCACCACGATAATGCCGCCGGTGGCACCGTCGAGGAAATAGCTTATCCAGGTGCCGAATGCGCTGGTAAAAGTGCCTAACGTAACGGAAATTATCAGTAGTTTGGGGAAACGATCCGTCAGCAAATAGGCCGTTGCACCCGGCGTGACGACCATACAAATTACCAGAAACGCGCCAACGGTTTGCAGCGCCGCCACGGTGGTGGCCGACAGTAGGGTGAAGAACAAGCCTTTGAGCCACAGCGGGTTAAGACCAATGGAACGCGCGTGGTTTTCGTCGAAGAAGGTCACCATCAGGTCTTTCCACTTCAACAGCAGAATCGCCAGGGATACAAAGCCGATAATCGCCAGCTGCACGATATCCGACGGGGCGATGGCGAGAATATTGCCGAGCACGATGGTCTGGATGTTTACCGACGTTGGGTTGAGCGAAACCATAAACAGCCCGAGGCCAAAGAATGACGAAAAAATAAGGCCAATGATGGTGTCTTCACGCAGGCGCGTGCGCTGGTTTAAAAACAGCATAGTGCCTGCTGCGAGGCCGCCGGAGAAAAACGCGCCGATGGAAAACGGCAGGCCGAGCATATAGGCGCCAGCCACGCCAGGCACGATGGAGTGGGAAAGGGCGTCGCCGATGAGCGACCAGCCTTTCAGCATCAGGTAGCAGGAAAGAAAGGCGCAGACCCCGCCGACCAGCGCCGATACCCAGATGGCGTTAAACATGTAGCCATAGCCGAACGGCTCGAGGAGAACGGACATTACGGCTCCCTTTTTAACGCTGCACCGTGGATAAACGGCCTTTCGTCGTCGGTGAGGACGCTGGTCTCTTTCCCGGTTAAGGTGACGTGCCGCAGCACGCCGCTGAACGCCAGCTCCAGGTTTTCCTGGGTAAAGGTGACGTCGGTTGGGCCGCAGGCCAGCACGGTACCTTTCACCAAAACGGTATAGTCGCAATAGTCAGTGACGGCGCCGAGGTTGTGGGTTGAAACCAGCATCGTGCGGCCTTCGTCCCGCAGCTCGCGCAGCAGGGCGATGATCTGCTCTTCCGTTTTCACGTCTACGCCGGTGAACGGTTCGTCCAGCAGAATCACCTGGCCGTCCTGGGCAATCGCCCGCGCGAGAAACACGCGCTTTTTCTGGCCGCCGGAGAGTTCGCCGATTTGGCGCTTGCGGAAATCACTCATGCCGACGCGGGCAAGGGCGTTGTCTACCGCCTGTTTGTCAGCCTTGCCGGGAATACGCAGCATCCCCATATGGCCAAAGCGGCCCATCATTACCACGTCCTCCACCAGTACCGGGAACGTCCAGTCTACGTCCTCGGACTGCGGCACATAAGCCACCAGGTTGTGGCGCAGCGCCTTGCGCGTAGGCATATCCAGAATCGAGATACTGCCGCTGGCGAGGCACACAAAGCCCATGATCGCTTTAAACAGCGTGGATTTCCCGGAGCCGTTGACGCCCACCAGTGCCGCAATGGTACCGGTCGGGATTTCAAAGCTGGCCGCCCGCAGCGCGGTGTGGCCATTGCGATAGGTGACGCTGGCGTCCTGAACGACTATGCCGGGACGACGACTCATTTCTTCAGCCCTGCATTGATGCCGTTAACGATGGTGCTGGTGGTGACGCGCAGCAGGTCAAGGTAGGTGGGTACCGGGCCGTCTGCGGCACTCAAAGAATCGACATAAAGCACGCCGCCATAATGTGCGCCAGACTCCCGCGCTGCCTGTCGAGCAGGTTTGTCGGAGATGGTGCTTTCGCTGAAGATCGTTGGGATCTGGTACTGGCGAATGCTGTCGATCACTTTGCGCACCTGCTGCGGGGTACCCTGCTGATCGGCGTTGATCGGCCACAGATAGAGTTCTTTCAGACCAAAGTCGTTGGCCAGGTAGGAAAAAGCGCCTTCGCTGGTGACCAGCCAGCGTTTATCCGCCGGAATTTTTGCCAGTTCGTTGCGAAGCGGCTCGATGGTCTGCTGAATTTTCTGTTTGTAGGCTTCGGCGTTGCGGGTATAGGTCGCCGCGTTATCCGGATCGTATTTAACGAACGCATTCCGAATGTTATCGACGTAGATCAGCGCATTTTGCGGCGACATCCAGGCGTGAGGGTTTGGTTTGCCGTTATAAGGGCCTTCGGTGATGCCCGTGGGCTGAATGCCGGTGGTGACGACGACTTCAGGCACACCTTTCAGGTGTTGATAAAACTTCGCGAACCAGAGTTCGAGATTCAGCCCGTTGGTCAGGATCAACTGCGCGCCCTGCGCCCGACGGATGTCTCCCGGCGTCGGCTGGTATTCGTGAATTTCCGCTCCGGGCTTGGTGATGGACTCCACGTCTGCCGCGTCACCGGCCACGTTCTGCGCCATATCCGCGATGATAGTAAAGGTGGTGATCGCCTTAAATTTGGCCTGCGCCTGAGCGGCACCTAGCAGCATCGCCAGCGCGGCGACTACAGCGACAATACTTTGCGTTAACTTCAGTTTCCCGGGCATCGTCTTCCCTCACGAGTGATTATAGATTCAGCATTTATAGCAAGTGCTATAAAACATAGCTGTTGCTATAACTGAATGCAAATTATTATCATTTGTGTGATTTAAATGTGGGGAGTCCCCCTCACCCCAGCCCTCTCCCCAGAGGGGCGAGGGAGAAAACAAAAACAATGGAAAACACTGTTTATTGTTTCTACTCAAGGAATGAAGGGGAGAACAAAAGCCACGGAAAACGTTCAGTTATTCCCTCTCCCTTTCAGGGAGAGGGTTAGGGTGAGGGTCCTACAACCCTAATGCATCAAAATCTGAAGCGTTATGGCGCTCGGCCAGCTGCACATCTCCCCAGGTGCGGTTCACGATGCGGCCACGCTTCACCGCCGGGCGGCTAGCCACTTCATCGGCCCAGCGGCCAAAGTGTTTGTAGGAGGCTATGTCGAGGAACTCGGCGGATTCGTACAGGCCGCCTTTGGCCAGCGCGCCGTACCAGGTAAAGATGGCAATATCGGCGATCGTGTATTCATCTCCGGCGATAAAGCGGTTTTTCTCCAGCTGCTTATCGAGCACGTCCAGCTGACGCTTGGTTTCCATCGCGAAGCGGTTGATGGCGTACTCAATTTTGACTGGGGCATAGTGGTAGAAGTGGCCGAAGCCGCCGCCCAGGTAAGGGGCGGAACCCTGCAGCCAGAACAGCCAGTTCAGCGCTTCGGTACGTCCGACGATATCTTTCGGCAGGAAGTGGCCGAATTTTTCCGCGAGATAAAGCAGGATGTTGCCGGACTCAAACACGCGCAGCGGCGGCGTGACGGAGTGGTCAAACAGTGCCGGGATCTTGGAGTTCGGGTTTACTTCCACAAAGCCGCTGGAGAACTGGTCGCCTTCGCCGATGCGAATCAGGTGCGCATCGTATTCTGCCCCGCTGATGCCCAGCGCCAGCAGCTCTTCCAGCAGAATCGTGACTTTCTGCCCGTTCGGCGTGCCGAGGGAGTAAAGCTGCAGCGGGTGTTTGCCGACAGGCAGCGTTTTTTCATGAGTTGGGCCGGAAATCGGGCGGTTGATGCTGGAGAACTGACCGGCTTCGGTCTTGTTCCAGGTCCAGACTTTTGGGGGCTGGTAGTTGTGTTCGGACATCGCGTGATCTGCCTTCTTCTCAGGTTAGTTATCTGATGAAACTATCTTGAAGTGTAGCAAGAGGGAAGAGCCTGCCGGGCTATACCGCCAGAAAAGCGAAAGCCCGGCGCGGCGTTAAGCCGGTTTCAGCCCCGGTTCAACGAGGCCGTATACCTGATGATTCAGGTGGGAGGATTTTGCCAACTCTGCGACGTGCGCGGCGACATCGGCCCGCATGACCATGCCGTGGATCTCTGCTGTCTGGCTGAGCGTTGCTTTGCCGGTTGGTTCGCCGTGAAGCAGGCCGCCGGGGCGCACAATGGCAAAGTCCAGCGTGCTGGTTTGCAGCCAGCTTTCGGCGAGGGATTTTTCCCGTACTGCCTGACCAAAGGCCGCTTTTGCCCGATCGGATAAATAAGCCCAGCCTTCTCCGCAGCCTAAAGAGGTGACCAGCACTATGCGTGAGATCCCGGCTTTTTCGGCGCAGTCGATAACCGTCCGGTGCGCCTGGTAATCATGTGACCCGCCCATCGTTGAAATAACGGTGGCGTCTTTACCTGCCAGGCGGCAGGCTTCTGCGACAGCGCCTGCGTCGCAGGCGTCACCGATAATGACCTGGGCACCTGCCTCACGCAGTTTTGCGGCGGCTTCTTCGTTACGCACCAGCGCAACAACGGGGCGGTTTTCTGCCAGCGCCAGCTTGGCGGTTAGCGCGCCTACGCCTTTGCCTCCGGCCCCAAAAATTAACCATGGCGTCATGCAATATTTCCCTTAATTTTCTCTGCCAGCGCACGAAAAGCCGCCAGCTGGTCTGCCAGTAGCTGGCGGTGATCGTCGCGCCCGATGAAGATTTTTAGCATCGCGCTGCCCGCCTGATTGAAGAACAGAATCGAGGCGGTGTCCATCCCCATAAACTTGCGTTCCACCAAAGCGATGTGGGCGCAGTTGGCCGCTTTGATATGCCCCGTCATGCCTTTTTTGCCGCGCAGGTTGAAATAACCGTGGCGGTGGAAGCCGGAGGGCAGTTCCCCGGAAAATTCAATAATCACATCGGCGGTGTGTACCAGCGTGGTGACGCTGCCCCATTCGACAACGGTGTCCCAGACGGTGTCGAACTGCTCGCCGCTAACCAGCGCCTGAGCGGGGAGCTGGGAGACAACATCCAGCAGGGTGACATTATATTGTGCGGCAATAGATTCCAGCGTGCCGTCCGGCTGGGTTTTTAAGTAATCGGCGAGGGAAACGGAAGTCATAGCGTTGCTCCTTGTGGTTTTTTGTCCGTTGTTATGGGGGTATTGAGGGCGGCAACCAGCGTCTGCAGAGACTGGAAGATATTGCTGGCCCAGAAGCGGCCTTCATCGGTCAGGCGCAGGCAGGTTGACTCATCCCGGGTCAGGCCGGATTCGTGCCATTGGGTAAGCAGCGGCTGGAGCAGATGCGCATCGGAGGTTAACTCGTCGAGGGGCACGCGGGCGGTTTCAATGCCTGCCTGGAGGCGATGCCGCCAGCGGTAGCCTGGGTCAGTGGTGCGGGTCATCATCATCAGCGGTTTTTTTCCGGCGGCGACGGCAGCGTGCCAGGCCTCCAGGTTGCGTTCAACCATCCAGGAGTAGCCGTTTACCGAACCACCCGCGCCGGAGCCAAAGGCCAGGCAATCAGCACCTTGTTTAATCAGCAGATTGTAAAGGTTGCGTTCCCGCGTGGTGCGCGCCCAGTGGCTGTTGCTGATGCAGCGCCAACCTGCGCCGTCCATGAAGTCGCAGCCCTGCAGGTACAAATCCCTGCGTTCGGCCGGGGAAGGCAGCGTGACACGTCCGTTTTCCACCGCTTTACCCAGCGGCGTTTGCGGCAGCAGATTCAGGGCATAAAGATCGACCCCGTCGAGGCCTATGTCCCGCGCGATAGCCAGATCTTCTGCCCACAGCTTTTGATCCTGCCCGGGCAGGCCAAACAGCAGATCGCAGACTACGGCGGCGCGATCGCGTTTGCAGAGGTTTTCCATAAAGCGCCGGGCGGTGGGGCCGTCGGAGGTGCGTGCCATTTTTTTGCGGATTTTGCTGTTAAACGACTGGATACCGATGGAGAAGCGGTTGGCTCCGGCGTCGAGGCAGGCGTCGATGCGCTCATCGTCAAAATTCAGCACCCGTCCTTCAATGGTGATTTCGCAGTCCGGGGCCAGCGGCAGGCTGTGGCGCAGGGCGGTAATGATCCGCGCTAAATCTTTGGCTGACAGCGCCGAAGGCGTGCCGCCGCCAAAGTAGATGGCGTGAATGGGGGCCGACTGGTGCAACGGGCTGCTGGCCTCCAGCTCGATCTCCCTGAGCAGCGCGTCAGTGTAGCGTTCGCAGTGGTCTGCTTCATAACGATTCTGGTAAAAACCGCAGAAGGTACAGTGCGTTGCGCAGAAGGGAATGTGGAGGTAAACCAGCCTTTTGCCGGGAGGCGTTGGGCGGGTAATCACCTGCTGCCAGGTGTGCTC
Source organism: Cedecea neteri (assembly GCF_000758325.1). Classification (NCBI taxonomy): domain Bacteria; kingdom Pseudomonadati; phylum Pseudomonadota; class Gammaproteobacteria; order Enterobacterales; family Enterobacteriaceae; genus Cedecea; species Cedecea neteri. Next base: position 1,495,195 of record NZ_CP009459.1, read on the forward strand.
AAGCTGGTCTTTGGCGATGGGCATTGCGCCGCGCCAGGGCATGGTGGCGTGCCTGTCTTTAAAGGGTTGCCCGCCGGGGAGCGCAAAGTGCGCCTGGAGATCCAATTCAGGTTTCATGTTCAACATCGCTCATTTCAACGTAATCTTTAATCGCTCTGGCCGGACTCAGGCCAAAACTGGTGATGCAGCTGTTCCACGGCCTCTGCGACGCGCGGCCCCATGCCCAGAATCAAAGCCTGATCGAGAATGACTATCCGCTTGTTTTTCCAGGCCGAGGTGTGGGTGATCCCGGGAATGGCTTTCAGCGCTTCGGGGTTGCCCTGGGTCATTTGGGTTGTCGCGACGATGACTTCCGGGTTGGCGGCGATCATCGCCTCGGTGCTGTAGTTCTGGTATTGACGATGCCAGGCGATGTTTTTTGCTCCGGCCATGGTCAGGATGGTGTCGGCCACGCTGCCCGCACCGGCAACCTGCGGCACGCTGCCACCCGCCGAGAGAATAAACATCGCTTTAACGGGGTGTGGCTTGAGCGCGTTACTTTTGGCAATCGCCTCCAGCCGCTGTTTAAGGCTGGTAATCAGCGCTTCTCCCTGTGGCTGGCGCTGTAAGGTCATCGCCAGAGCTTGAATGTTGGCGTACATCTGCTCGACGGTAGCGGGCACTCGCGGGAGCTGCAGGATATTCACCTTTGTTTTTTCCAACTGCCCGATGACGATTTGCGGCCCGGCGTCCTGCCAGGTAATGAAGCGTCCGGGGCGCAGCGACAAGATGGATTCGCTGCTGAGCTGCATCCAGGAACCGATGTGCGGCAGCTTTGCCGTTTCCGGCGGCCAGGTGGTGGTTTCGTCCACGCCAACCACCTGGCTGCCCGCGTCGAGGGCATAAACAAGCTCGCTCAGAGAGCCGCCAGCCACCACCAGCCGCTCGCTGGCCTGGCTGGAAAAAGAGGTGGTCAGCGCCAGCAGCGCGGCAAAAATACGTTTCTTCATCAGAATTTCCACCCAAAGCCGAGGGCCGTGTTGAAGCCCGCCTCCGGGATAGATTCGTGGGCGGTCTGGTAGCGTTTGTTGGTCAGGTTGTTCAGCGCCAGGTTGACCAGGTACTGGTCGTTGTCACCAAACTCGGCATTGATGGCCAGGTTTAACGTGGCCCAGCCGGGGTAGCATCTTTCACCGTCACCGGTGTTTTCTTTGGCGCGGGAAGCCGCGCGGATAAAGGCATCGGAGGTGATATTCATGGCGTTGAGCATTAGCGTATGCCTGACCCCGAAGCGGCCATTGACGGCAGGCTCGCCGGTATCCCAGGTTTTTAGCGAGTCGCTTTCATACTGTCGGCGCAGGAGATTACCGCTCAGGTAAGGGGAGACGGCCCAGCCGTTGTACTCCGCGCTCAGCTCGATGCCGTAGGTTTTGGCCCTGTTGATGTTGTCGTAAAAGCGATAGTTGGCCCGGGAACTGCTGCTGTTACCCTGGCAAAGTGCTTGCCCTTCGCAGGCTCGGGATGCGACGTAATCTTTGGCTTCGGAGTAGTAGACCGTGCTGTCAATCAGCCACAGGTTGCCTTTGTAGCGGGCGCCAATTTCGTAGTTGTTGGAGTGTTCCGGGCGTAAATCTGGGTTGCCGTAAGTCACGCCGCCACCGGCGGAAGTCTGCATAAACTGCTGCACCAGCGTCGGGAAGACGTAGCCCTGGGCAAAGGCCGCGCGCAGCTCGATATCTTTAAACCCGGAGTAGTTCAGGCTGGTCGCCGCCACGAACTGGCTATCGCTGGCGGATTTGTTGCCGGTTGCGGTGTGAGTTGTGACGCCGCCTTCCGTGGTTTGCGTGCTGCTATCAATGAGTTTGGAGGAGAGCCAGTACTGGCGGGCGCCTGCCGTCCATGTCCAGTCATCGGCCAGATGCCAGGCGTTCTGCGCAAACAGTGAGGTATTGCTTTGTTCCGATTTGTCCTGCGATTGGCTGCGGGTTTCAATATCAAAGACGCCGGTTTTAGCTGTCTGCCGCGTATAGCCGTTGCCGGTCTGGTCTACCTTGTCGTGCTGATACTGCGCCCCAAGCACCAGGTCGTTCCCGGCGGGCAGCGAGAAGTTGGTTTGTAGCGTTAGGCCCTGGGTATACTGTTTGTCGTTGGTCTGGGTCTGATTTTTTACGCTTAGCGCCTGAATGGCCGGGGAAGGAATCGGTTGTGTGGTCGCGACTTCGTTTTCAAAACGACGTTCAACGGTCTGGTTGTAGGCATCCAGATGGACTTTTTTCAGGTAATTGCCATCGACATCAATGTCGTAAAACAGCCCGATTTTTTCCCGCGTCATCTTCGGGATCCTGACGCTAAAGGCGTCAAACTGCTGATCTGGATCGTTGTACCAGGTTTGCGTGGCGAGGCTATAGCGGTCGAGAGACAGGCCAATTTTCTGGCGATCGAAGCGGTAACCCAGCCACAGTCCCTGACCGTTATTGCGGAAGTGCGTGTTATCCAGCCGCCCGTCCGGGGTTTTTCTGTTGCCCTGGTCCGAGTAGCTGCCGTTGATGCGGTAGTCGAACTGGCCGATGCTGCCCCAGGCCGCTGCGGATTCCTCCCAGCCTGCGGTGGCGGAGTTCCAGGTTGCTTTGACCAGCCCGGCCAACGGCTTATCCCCGCCTTTTTTGGTGATGAAATTCACCACGCCGCCGATGGCCTGTGAACCGTAGAGCACGGAATAGGGGCCTTTAATGACTTCGATACGTTCCAGAGCCGATTCATCGACCAGCAGCCCCGCGCCGTAGTCCTGCCCGGCGCGTTGGTAAGTGACTTGCTGACCATCAATCAGAATCAACACGCGCATTGATGCTTCGCCCCGGATACGGATTTGCTTGCGACCCGCGAGCGCATTATCGGTGATCTCTACCCCGGGAATATCTTTGAGGTCGTCTGCAATGGAGACGCTGGTGGAGTGTTCCAGCGTTTTGCTGTCAACCACCTGAACGGTAACCGGGCTGTTCCAGAGGTTGGTTTCCGTGCGGCTTGCGCTGACGATAATCGTGTCATCAGACGCGGTGTTTGGCTGGGCGAAAGCGGAGTCCGGTGCGGCTAGGGCACCGGCAATAAACAGAGGTATGGCTGAAAAAGTCACGTAGGTTTCACATTTCCCTGGCATAAACCCATCCTTGAGAACGTTAATGATATTTATTATCGTTCGCCTTTATATCCAGGAGTGGCGCACATATCCACCGTTTAACCTGCTAACCAGATGCAACTTTGATTTTGGTCAAAGGGAAAGGTGGGCGTCAGGAAAAGAGGAGGTAACTTTCTGTGCCCGGCGGCAGGATGTATCGCTTTTATGTTGCTAACCTGTTTATTTCCTCAACGAACTCACAAAAAAATGCGGCGAGTCTGAAAAGATAAATGCCGTTTATTTTCCATTGCGTTAGTGCTTTGTAATGTCCTGTGGCGGGGGAAACTATTATCCCGAACGTGTTTCCGATGACACACAACCAGAAACAATAAGCCAAATCATGTAAAGGAGTGATGTTTATATGTTGCAGCATAGGGATAGAAAAATACTCCTTTTATTTATTAGTTTCCTTATTATTTACCTTCTTCCGGGAATATATGGCCATACGCCGTGGAAGCAGGACGAAAACTATACCTTCGGCGTGATTCAAACCATGTATGAAACGGGAAATTGGTTAGTGCCTGTGAATGCCGGTGAGCCGTTTATGGAAAAGCCGCCGCTTTATTACTGGACGGCAACGCTGATGGCGCATTTATTTTCCGGGGTGATGCCGCTCCACGATACCGCCCGAAGTGCGACGCTTTTGTTTTCAATTATTAATTTTTCCTTCTTTATTTTGCTGGCGAGAAGAGTGTTCCGCAGTGAAAACCTGGCGGATTACCGTATCTGGCTGGCCTTTGCCGTTTATGTGAGCGCACCCGGTATCCTGCGCCACAGCCATGATATGTTCAGCGATACCGCGCTAACCGCAGGCGCAACCATGGCGCTGTATGGCATTGTCGGCTTGATTCGCCAGGAAAAGGCGGCCGCCTCCGCGGTATGGCTTTGCCTGGGCACGATAGCAACGATGTTATCCAAAGGTGTGTTTATTCCCGGCGTGTTATGGATGACGCTATTTTTAAGCTCAATCTTTTTTACACAATGCCGGACTAAAGAATTTTGGTATCCGGTTATTCTCTCTGGCCTGGTAGCGATTATTTTTATTCTACCCTGGCCGGTTCTGCTTTACAGTAAACATCCCGACCTTTTTATGGCGTGGTTTTGGGAAAATAATATTGGCCGTTTCCTTGGGTTTTCCGTTGCTAAGCTGGGTGCCAAAGCAAACTTGATGCGAGTGCCTGAGGCCGTTACGCTTTTTGCCCTGCCAGCCGGGATTTTGGCGACACTCTATTTTCTTCGTCACCCCCTTCAGCGGCTAAAAAATCAGGATGAGTTCGCAATTACGCTTTTCCCGTTGTTAGGCATTATTATTCTGCAGATGTCTGCCACCAGTCGTGCTTTATATTTAATGCCCTTTGTTGCCCCGATGGCAATATTGGGATCTCAGCTTTTACCCGTAATAAAAGACAAAGCGCTGCGTTATTTCTCTTCTTTTTCCGTTACGTTATGGTCAGCTTTGCTTGCGGTGGTCTGGGGCATTTATCTGCTTAAGATAAGTGGGGATAAAAAAGGCTGGCTGGATCCGCTTGAGCGCTGGCTGCCGCCTGACTACGGGCTGCATTTATCCTGGCCATCGTTTGTGTTTGCCCTGGCCATTACCGCACTGTGGATCTGCCGGGGGCGATTATCTGCGGCGCTCAACCCGGTATTGCGCGCGGCATTCAGCTGGGGATTAGGCGTGACCGCTGTCTGGAGCGTGGCGTTCACGTTAATGGTGGGCTGGTTCGACTACAGCAAAGGCTACGAAGGCGTATTTAAGGATCTCAAAAGCCATCTTGCAGGGCAGTACCTGGCGGATGATTGCATGGCTTCTTACCGGCTGGGAGAATCGGAAGCGCCGATGCTCTATTATTTTGCCGGGATCCTGCATCAGCCACAAACTACCTTCCACAAGCCCGAACACTGCCGCTGGCTGATTGTGGTCGGCGATAAGCTGCAGCCCGCGCCGAAGGGAATGGTCTTTTTCTGGGAAGATAATCGCCCTGGTGAAAAGCGCAACAACCTGATGGTTTACCGGGACGTTTCAGGCAACAAAGACTAAAAACCCAGCCTGGGCTGGGTTCACAAGACTCAACCAGGCAGGCCTTCCACAATTGTGATCATTGCTTCTGCGACGCTGGCTCTTTCCTGGCGAGCGCGTTGGTATTCCGGCGAGTGGTAGCAGGCCAGCGCCGTTTCCATATCGGCAAACTCAATGACGACATGCCGGGTGAAAGCCGCATCACCCTCTACCACTTCCGCTTTGCCGCCTCTCGCCAAAAAGCGGGCGTTGTAGCGCGTAAAGGCCGCCGGGGATAAATCGATATAGTTTTGATACTGCTTAGGGTCGTGAACGGTGACGTGGGCAATCCAGTATGCGGCCATGCTTTGCTCCTGTAGGGGGAAGTCTGTTTGTCACCCAATCTAGCATAGCGGTGAATGGCCGTGTTGCCGGAAAGAGGCGGCATGATGCGATCGCTAATCGCCCAATTTCACTTTGTACATTTCATTACACGCCGATACCAATCACTCACTGAAGAGTTTGTTCCACACGCCTATAGTTCATTTCAACGGCCCCGCAGTGGGGTAAACACGAAAACAAATTCGAGGATGTCGAAATGAAAAAAGTATTAGCTCTGGTTGTTGCCGCTGCTATGGGTCTGTCTTCTGCCGCTTTCGCTGCTGACACTACCGCTACTGCACCAGCTGCTGCGCCGGCAACCACCGCCGCTGCTCCTGCTGCTAAAGCTCCAGCTGCAAAAGTAACGCATCATAAGAAACACAAAAAAGCCGCCGCTCAGAAAGCTCAGGCCGCTAAAAAGAAACACAAAAAAGCCGCTAAGCCAGCCACCGAGCAGAAAGCTCAGGCTGCTAAAAAGCACCACAAAAAAGCAGTAAAACCCGCTGCACAGAAAGCGCAGGCTGCTAAAAAGCACCACAAAAAAGCAGTAAAACCAGCCGCACAGAAGGCTCAGGCTGCTAAAAAGCATCACAAAAAAGCAGTAAAACCTGTTGCTCAGAAAGCGCAGGCTGCTAAGAAACACGTGAAAAAACATCACAAAGCTGCTGCAAAACCAGCCGTTAAGCCAGCAGCATAAGTTCAACGGGGCTACCCGTTAGCTTGAAGCGTTAACACAAACACCCGGCTTGCCGGGTGTTTCTTTCTGGAGTTCAGATAATGTTGCGACGCTACAGTTTCGAATTAATCCTCACCGCGCTGCTGACCTGCGGCCTGATCACACTGAACTTTTGGCTTCAGTAGCTTTTGTTCTTCCTGGGTTCGTAAGAGCCACCAGTCCCTGCTTTACTCAAGAATACAGTTCAACGCCCCGTTGAGAACATTGTGCGTAATAGGCAGAAGTGTATTTATTGGGTGCGGAAGAAGCATTGGAAGAGGGCGCTTTTGGCCGTGCGGCATCAGTAATTTCTTGTTCGATGACGAGTCCAGACGCCAGAAAGCAAAAAACCAGCCCGTAGGCTGGTTTCTTTAAATAGTGGTGCCCGGACTCGGACAAAAACGTAAGGAACGTTTTTGAACAGCGCTTGCGCTGGCCCCTTTGGGGTGAGTCTCATGGATGAGACGAATAATCGAACTTCAGTTCGATGTAGAGTCCGTATCGCCAAAAGCAAAAAACCCGCCATAGGCGGGTTCTTCTAAAGAGTGGTGCCCGGACTCGGACAAAAACGTCGGGAACGTTTTTGAACAGTGCTTGCACTGGCCCCTGTGGGGTGAGTCTCAGGGATGAGACGAATAATCGAACTTCAGTTCGATGTAGAGTCCGTATCGCCAAAAGCAAAAAACCCGCCATAGGCGGGTTCTTCTAAATAGTGGTGCCCGGACTCGGAATCGAACCAAGGACACGGGGATTTTCAATCCCCTGCTCTACCGACTGAGCTATCCGGGCAACGGGCCGCATTAAACCGTAAAGGCCGCCAGGCGTCAACGGCTTTGTCATAAAAATTACCTAAAACTATGCTGATTGCTGGCTTTTCAGTCAAAGACAGCAAAAAGACGTGCTTCAGGTTAATGCCCCGCCGGTGCGGCACAGCGCAAAGCGCAGAATATCTTCCGCAAGGGTTCTGGCCGTGTCGATATCGGCCTGGCTACGCTTCACCAGTAGCTTGCTCAGGCAGCCTTCCAGCACCAGCTCCATTTGGTGCGCGACCATGGTTGGGTCGTCCACTTCCATTTGCGTGAGCAACTCGTGTGTGTACTCCCAGGCCGCTTTTTTCTGCTGGTCCGCCAGTTGATGAATCGGGTGCGCGGCATCGGGGTAGAAGGTGCAGGCGGCAATAAACAGGCAGCCAGGATAGCGCTGGTTGCTCACGCATTCGGTCAGGGCGTGGTAGCGTTTAAGCAGCTTTTGCTCCGGTGTTAACTCTTCGTCCAGCATCAGCTGACGCCGCCAGACATCTACCTGTGAGCTTAAGTAGCGCAGGGCGTCGTACAGCAGGGCTTCGCTGTCGGGCCAGAACTGACGAATCTCAGCGAGCGGATAATCGGCTTCTTTCGCCACCATCTCCAGCGTCGTGCTGGCAATGCCTTCACGTTCAAGGACATGCAGGGCGTGCTCTAAAACTTCTTCGCGTTGCACGGTTTTCTCCTTACGTTTCCCAACGGGTTAAGTGTTGTTTACTGGCTGCGATTGCGCAAATGCTCGCTGAACGCGGTAGCGTCCATAAAGCCTGTTACGCGCTCTGCCGGTTGTTCAACGCCGTTAGCATCAAAGAATAAAATGGTTGGCAGGCCAAGCACCTGTAAATGCTTCAGCAGGGCTTTGTCGTCGGCGTTATTTGCCGTGACATCGGCCTGGAGTAAAACGGCGCCAGACAGCGCTTTTTGCACCGTCGGATCGCTAAAGGTGTATTTCTCAAACTCTTTACACGCCACGCACCAGTCGGCGTACAAATCGAGCATCACTGGTTTGCCTTTTGCCCCGGCTAGCGCAGCGTCCAGCTGCTCAACGCTGCTTACTTTGTGAAAGCTGAGGTGAGGGAGAACCTCAGCGGATGCCGGAGAGCCAAAAGCCCAATCCTGCAGCGGACGAGCGGCCACCAGCGCGGCACCCAGAAGAAGGATTTGCAGCACGCGTAGCCAGGACTTCTTCGCTCCAAGGCTGGTGATAAATGCCCAGCCGAAGAAGGCGACACCCAGCAGACTCCATAGCCTCAGCCCCCAGGTGTCGCCCAGCACACGTTCCAGCAGGAAGACCGGCAGCGCGAGAATCACAAAGCCAAAGGCAGTTTTGACGCTTTCCATCCATGGCCCGCTTTTTGGCAGCAGGCGGTTGCCGAAGACGGTGATGAGGATTAGCGGCAGGCCCATGCCCAGCGCGTAAAGGTAAAGCGTACCGCCGCCGAGCCACATATTTCCGCTTTGCGCGATGTACAGCAGAATGGCGCTAAGCGGTGCCGTTGTGCACGGCGAGCAGATAAGCCCGGCCAGCGCGCCCATGGCAAAGACACCACCCGCCGAGCCGCCCTGCTGGCGGTTGCTCATCAGCGCCAGGCGCGTTTGCAGCGACGATGGCAGCTGCAGCGTGAACAGACCGAACATCGAGGCAGCGAGCAGGATAAAGAGCGCTGACAGGCCAATCAGCACGTATGGATGCTGTAGCGCCGCCTGGAACTGGAGCCCCGCGGCGGCAACGACCAGGCCCAGCGCGGTGTAGGTCAGTGCCATGCCCTGAACGTAAACAAAGGCCAGCAGCAATGCACGGGCGGTGGACAGGCGTTGTTTACCGCCCAGCACGATGCCGGAGATGAGCGGATACATCGGCAGTACGCAGGGCGTGAAGGCGATGCCGATGCCGATCAGGAAGGCCCATAGCGCGGAGAAGGGGAGCGATGCGGGGGCGGAGTTGTTTGCGCCCCTCACCCCGGCCCTCTCCCCGGAAGGGGAGAGGGAGGAAGACAAATTGGCATCATTAGCCGACGAAGCAATAGCACTCAATGGCACAACGCGCGTTTCCGGCGGATAGCAGAACCCGGCTTCGGCACAGCCCTGGTAGGTGACGCTGACGGACGAACCTTTATTGGCGGCATTTACCGTAATGGGCAGAGTTAGCTGCCGGGTGAAGATCTCGGTTTTGCCGTAGAACTCATCTTCGTGCCAGGTGCCTTTAGGCATAGCCAGGGGCGCAATGTCCGCGCTGGCTGGCACCACTTTTATCTGCTGGCGATAGAGATAATAGCCAGGTTTTATCTGCCAGCTGAGCGTTAGCTTGTGCTCCGCCTGCTGAAAGTCAAAGGCAAAGGCCTGGTCGACCGGGACAAACTGGGTTTTATTCTGGGCGTCAAACAGCCCGGCGAAGGCCTGCGAACTGCATAGCAGCAGGACTAGCGTAATGATGCGTAAAGCCATGAGAGATATTCACTGTTTCCGTGTGCAACTGGCAGAACCAGTAGCTCTGGCGTTTGATAAGGGTGATGGGTTTTCAGGCAGGCAAGCAGCGCCTCCTGATGTTCCACGTCGCTCTTGAGCAGCATTTGGACTTCGTACTCCTGCTCCAGCTTTCCTTCCCAGTAATAGAGCGAAGTTGCGCCCGGGAGCAGCGTCACGCAGGCGGCAAGTTTCTCCGCCAGCACTTTTGCGGCCAGATCCTGCGCGGTAGCTTCATCCGGGGCGGTACAGAGTACAACGACAGCCTGGGTCATCGACATCGCAAACCTCATTATGGGAGGAAACGGCATCGACTATAGCACGGGGAGGAGAAGACGGGCCGAATAACAGCCCGCCTTTGAAGAGATTTACAGCATTATGCTGCCGAACACGAAGCCGAAGCAGACCGCCAGCACCACGCCCATTGTGCCGGGAATAAAGAACGGATGGTTGAAGACAAATTTGCCGATGCGCGTCGTGCCGGTATCGTCCATCTGTACCGCGGCGACCAGGGTTGGATAGGTTGGCAGAATAAACAAGCCAGAGACAGCGGCGAAAGACGCAACGGCGGTTAACGGCGAGACGCTGAGCGCCAACGCCATCGGCATCAGCGCTTTCGCCGTTGCTGCCTGGGAGTAGAGCAGCGCTGAGGCAAAGAAGAAAATCACCGCTAGCAGCCAGGGGTGGCCCTGAATGACGCTGCCTGCGGTTTCTTTGATCCAGTCAATGTTTGCGGAAACGAAGGTATCGCCCAGCCACGCCACGCCGAGAATACAAATACAGGCGCTCATCCCGGCTTTGAACGTGCTGGAGCTAAGGATGCTTTCCGTTTCCACACCGCAAATCACGGTGGTCAGGGTGGCGACCGACAGCATAATAATCAGGATCGCATTGGTGGTATTCATCAGCGGCGTAGCGACAAGGCCGAGGCTTGGGCTGTTGACGATGGCATAGATAACTACGCCTACCACGCCAAGCAGGAAGAGGAAGACGGAGGTTTTGGCGCGAGGCTTAAGCTCGATTTGCTTGTCGCCACGCAGCTCAATCAGGCCTTCTTCCAGGCGTTTGAGGTAAACCGGATCGTTGGATAGCTTTGAGTCGAACAGAATCGAGACCAGGAATGACATTACCAGCACAGCCAGCAGCGTTGAGGGGATCACAACGGACAGCAGCTGAATGTAGCTGACACCGTGGCCTTCCATCACCGATGACATGTAAACTACCGCGGCGGAAATGGGCGACGCGGTAATGGCTATCTGGGCTGAAACCACCGCCGTTGAGAGCGGACGGCAGGGCTTGATGCCTTGTTCTTTGGCAACTTCGGCAATCACCGGCAGCGTGGCCAGCGAGATGTTGCCGGTGCCGGCGAAAATGGTCAGAAACCAGGTCACAATGGGCGCAAGAATAGTGATGTATTTAGGATTCTTGCGGAGCAGTTTCTCGGTTTGGTGAACGAGGTAATCCAGACCGCCGGCGATTTGCATCGCCGAGATAGCCGCAATGACCGCCATAATGATGGAAATAACGTCGAAGGGGATGCTGCCAGGCTTTACGCCTATCGCCGCGAGAATCAAAACCCCCAATCCACCGGCGTAACCAATGCCTATCCCGCCAAGCCTTGCCCCCAGAAAAATCGCTGCTAACACGATGATGAGCTCGATGACTATCATGGTCGCTTCCTTGATGTTTTAATGAGATGAAAATGAAATGTTGTGTTTTCGTATACCGTTAAAATGAAAAAGGCACGTCCGACTGGACGTGCCTTTTGGCGTTTAGCTGGATGAATTATTGTTCGCTTTCATCGGTATAGCGCTTAGCTTTGTAGACCGGGTGCATCAGGTTGTGGACGGAGAAGATATCGTCCAGCTCGGCTTCGGTCAGCAGGCCGCGTTCCAGTACGACCTCACGCACGCTCTTGCCGGTTTCCGCACAGATCTTGCCGACGATGTCGCCGTTGTGGTGACCAATGAACGGGTTCAGGTAGGTCACGATACCGATGGAGTTGTACACGTAGCTCTCACACACTTCCTTATTCGCGGTGATGCCGTTAATGCATTTTTCCAGCAGGTTGTAGCAGGCGTTGGTCAGAATGTGGATGGACTCGAACATCGCCTGGCCAATCACCGGCTCCATGACGTTCAGCTGCAGCTGACCCGCTTCGGACGCCATGGTCACCGTGGTGTCGTTACCGATGACTTTGAAGCAAACCTGATTCACCACTTCCGGGACAACCGGGTTCACTTTGGCTGGCATGATAGAGGAGCCCGCCTGCAGTTCTGGCAGGTTGATTTCGTTCAGGCCAGCGCGCGGGCCGGAAGAGAGCAGGCGCAGGTCGTTACAGATTTTGGACATTTTCACGGCCAGACGCTTCAGGGAGCTGTGCACCATCACGTATGCGCCACAGTCGGAGGTCGCTTCAATCAGGTCTTCTGCCGGCACACAGGCCAGGCCGCTGACTTCCGCCAGTTTCTGTACGGCCAGCTGTTGGTAGCCATCTGGCGTGTTGAGGCGGGTACCAATGGCGGTTGCGCCAAGGTTCACTTCCAGCAGCAGTTCAGCGGTGCGCAGCAGGTTTTTGGTCTCTTCAGTCAGCAGCACGTTGAATGCGTGGAATTCCTGACCGAGGGTCATTGGCACGGCGTCCTGAAGCTGGGTACGGCCCATTTTCAGGATCTCAGAAAACTCAACCGCTTTACGCTGGAAGCCTTCGCCCAGCTGGTTGATAGCATCGATCAGTTTCACGATGGAGGCGTACACCGCGATGCGGAAGCCGGTTGGGTAAGCATCGTTGGTGGACTGGCATTTGTTGACGTGGTCGTTCGGGTTCAGGAACTGGTATTCACCTTTCTGGTGGCCCATCAGTTCCAGGCCGATGTTGGCGAGGACTTCGTTGGTGTTCATGTTGACGGAAGTACCGGCGCCGCCCTGGTAGACGTCTACCGGGAACTGATCCATGCATTTGCCGTTGTTCAGGACTTCATCACAGGCCTGAATGATGGTGTTCGCGATGCTCTTAGGAATGGTTTGCAGTTCCTTGTTCGCCATTGCCGCCGCTTTTTTTACCATCACCATACCGCGCACGAATTCCGGTATGTCACTGATTTTACTGTTGCTAATGTAGAAGTTTTCAATCGCTCTCAGAGTATGAACGCCGTAGTAGGCATCCGCTGGCACTTCCCTGGTACCCAACAAATCTTCTTCGATACGAATGTTATTTAACATGTGAACCTTCTTAGTAAAGCTGCAGATAAATGCACTGTTTTATTCACACACACGATATGTGGTTGTGAGCTTAATAGGCCGACGATTATGTCCATATTCGACCGCGTTAACGTGATGATATGCTGATGATAGCGAAAAGCAGTAACCTGGATCACTTATTAAAAGCCGCCACGCATAACAATTATTAATATGTGATATAGGTCAATAGTTGAAAAATTCCAGAAAAAATTCACGCAATAAACATTGATCTTTGTCTACAGCGTCGCCATCTCCCTCCTACGCGTAATTGCTAATCTATTTTTCGCGAGACCATTAACGGGCTCGCCCGATGACAGGAGCGTATAGTGCGCTGGATCCCGCTTATTGCCGTTTTCCTCTATGTTTACATCGAAATTTCGCTGTTCATACAGGTGGCACACGTTCTGGGGGTCTTTATGACCCTGATTCTGGTCATTTTCACTTCGGTGATTGGCCTTTCTCTGGTGCGTAACCAGGGCTTTAAAAACCTGATGCTGATGCAGCAGAAGATGGCTGCGGGCGAAAGCCCTGCGGCGGAGATGATCAAAAGCGTTTCGCTGATCATGGCCGGTATTTTGCTGCTGCTGCCGGGCTTCTTTACCGACTTCCTCGGCCTGCTGCTGCTGTTACCGCCGGTGCAAAAGCACCTGACGCTGAAGCTGATGCCGCATTTGCGCTTCTCCCGCATGCCGGGCGGCGGTTTTAGTGCCGGTAGTGAAGGCGGCAATACATTCGACGGTGAGTTCCAGCGTAAAGACGAGGCGCCAAAGCGCCTCGACGACCAGCACCGGGACGATCGTTAAATTTTAGTTTTTTTTGTTTTCCCCCCTTGAAGGGGGGAAAGCGCATCCCCATTAATCAGGTCACCAGCCGATTACCCCTGTGGGACGGCGTTACCTAACTATCTGATACTGACTTTCTCAAAGGAGAGCTATCAATGAGCATTCGTCCATTACATGATCGTGTCATCGTCAAGCGTAAAGAAGTTGAGTCCAAATCTGCGGGCGGCATCGTTCTGACTGGCTCCGCAGCGGGCAAATCAACTCGTGGCGAGATCATCGCTGTCGGTAAAGGCCGCATCCTGGAAAACGGTAGCGTGCAGCCGCTGGACGTGAAAGTGGGTGACATCGTTATCTTCAACGATGGCTACGGCGTGAAGTCCGAGAAAATCGACAACGAAGAAGTGCTGATCATGTCCGAAAGCGACATCCTGGCAATTGTTGAAGCGTAATTTGACGCACGAACCTGAACGAATTTGAGGAATAGAAGAAATGGCAGCTAAAGACGTAAAATTCGGTAACGACGCTCGTGTAAAAATGCTGCGCGGCGTTAACGTACTGGCAGATGCAGTGAAAGTTACCCTCGGTCCTAAAGGCCGTAACGTGGTTCTGGATAAATCTTTCGGTGCACCGACCATCACCAAAGATGGCGTTTCCGTAGCACGTGAAATCGAGCTGGAAGACAAGTTCGAAAACATGGGTGCACAGATGGTGAAAGAAGTTGCCTCTAAAGCGAACGACGCTGCAGGTGACGGCACCACCACCGCAACCGTACTGGCTCAGGCTATCATCACCGAAGGTCTGAAAGCCGTTGCTGCGGGCATGAACCCAATGGACCTGAAACGCGGTATCGATAAAGCCGTTGTTGCCGCTGTTGAAGAGCTGAAAGCGCTGTCCGTGCCGTGCTCTGACTCTAAAGCAATTGCTCAGGTTGGTACTATCTCCGCTAACTCCGACGAAACCGTAGGTAAACTGATCGCTGAAGCGATGGATAAAGTCGGTAAAGAAGGCGTGATCACCGTTGAAGACGGTACCGGTCTGGAAGACGAACTGGACGTGGTTGAAGGTATGCAGTTCGACCGCGGTTACCTGTCCCCATACTTCATCAACAAGCCTGAAACTGGCGCTGTTGAGCTGGAAAGCCCGTTCATCCTGCTGGCTGACAAAAAAATCTCCAACATCCGCGAAATGCTGCCAGTGCTGGAAGCCGTTGCGAAAGCAGGCAAACCGCTGGTTATCATCGCTGAAGACGTTGAAGGCGAAGCGCTGGCTACCCTGGTGGTTAACACCATGCGTGGCATCGTGAAAGTGGCTGCGGTTAAAGCACCAGGCTTCGGCGACCGTCGTAAAGCTATGCTGCAGGACATCGCTACTCTGACCGGTGGTACCGTTATCTCTGAAGAGATCGGTATGGAGCTGGAAAAAGCGACTCTGGAAGACCTCGGCCAGGCTAAACGCGTTGTGATCAACAAAGACACCACCACCATCATCGACGGCGTGGGTGAAGAAGCTGCTATTCAGGGCCGTGTTGGTCAGATCCGTAAGCAGATCGAAGAAGCAACTTCTGACTACGACCGTGAAAAACTGCAGGAGCGCGTAGCGAAACTGGCAGGCGGCGTAGCGGTAATCAAAGTCGGTGCTGCTACCGAAGTTGAAATGAAAGAGAAAAAAGCTCGCGTCGACGATGCCCTGCACGCTACCCGTGCTGCGGTTGAAGAAGGCGTGGTTGCCGGTGGTGGTGTAGCGCTGGTTCGCGTTGCCGCTAAACTGGCTGGCCTGACCGCTCAGAACGAAGACCAGAACGTGGGTATCAAAGTTGCGCTGCGCGCGATGGAAGCGCCTCTGCGTCAGATCGTTTCTAACGCCGGTGAAGAGCCATCCGTTGTCACCAACGCGGTGAAAGCGGGCGAAGGTAACTACGGTTACAACGCTGCGACCGAAGAATACGGCAACATGATCGATTTCGGTATCCTGGACCCAACCAAAGTGACTCGTTCTGCTCTGCAGTACGCGGCGTCCGTTGCGGGCCTGATGATCACTACCGAGTGCATGGTCACCGACCTGCCTAAAGGCGATGCTCCTGACTTAGGCGCTGCTGGTGGCATGGGCGGTATGGGTGGCATGGGCGGCATGATGTAATTCGCCTTAGCACCTTGTGTTAAAGAAACCCTCAGTCAGAAATGTCTGGGGGTTTTTTCTTTTGTTCACACTCTGGTATAAGTGCTTACCGGGCAATAACGGCTCAATACCTTGATTACGGGGAATAACATGCGCATGAAAGTCTCATCAGGAGTGGTTGTGGCAGCGCTGCTGCTGGCAGGATGTAGCACGGGCAATCAGCTTAGCTCTGGCGGCCAGAGCGTTCGTTTTGTTGAAGACAAACCAGGTAACGAATGCCGTTTATTAGGCACTGCGACTGGGGAGCAGAGCAACTGGCTGTCTGGCCAGCACGGCGATGAAGGTGGTTCTATGCGTGGTGCGGCAAATGCATTGCGAAACAATGCGGCCGAAATGGGCGGCAACGTGCTGTATGGCGTGAGCAGCCCTACCCAGACGCTGCTCTCGAGCTTTGCGCCAACGGCCAGCCAAATGACCGGCCAGGTTTATAAGTGCCCGAACTGATTCGGTAAGTATTACCCTCACCCCGGCCCTCTCCCTCAGGGAGAGGGAGAAAACGGAAGAAGGCATGACGGTTCCCTCTCCCTCAGGAGAGGGGGCGGGTGAGGGCGTTACGCTCTCACTTCTGGCGCAGCTGTAAATCCAGTGGTGTCTTACTGGGTTCCCCGCCTATCTCTCTCGCCAGCTTCGGCACCATATAGCCAGATATCAGCGTCAGCAGCTCACGCATAATCGCCCGGGCTTCTTCGTCTTCCACCATAAAGTGCGCTGCGCCCTGTACGCGGTCGAGCACATGCAGGTAATACGGCATCACACCTGCATCAAATAATGCATTGCTGAGATCGGCCAGGGTTTGCGCGTTGTCGTTCACGCCGCGCAGCAACACGCTCTGATTCAGCAGCGTGACGCCCGCCTGGCGTAGTTTTGCCATCGCCGAGCGAAAATCGTCGCCAATTTCCTGGGCGTGGTTAATATGATTCACCAGCAGCACCTGAAGCGACGATCGGGCGATTCTTGCCGCCAATGCGTCTGTAATGCGCGCCGGGATAACTATCGGCAGGCGGCTGTGAATGCGCAGACGCTTGATATGAGGAATGGCTTCCAGCTCGCCCATCAGCCAGTCCAGCTCGTGATCTTTTGCCATCAGTGGATCGCCGCCGGAGAAAATAATTTCGTCCAGCTCGGGGTGTTCGCTGATATACGCCAGCGCCGTTTGCCAGTTGCGTTTATTGCCCTGGTTGTCGGCATACGGGAAGTGTCGGCGGAAGCAGTAGCGGCAGTTTACGGCGCAGCCGCCTTTGACCAGCAGCAAGGCGCGGTTGCGGTACTTATGCAGCAGCCCAGGGACGACGCTGTGTTGCTCTTCCAGCGGATCGGTGGTGAAACCGGGTGCGGCAACGAACTCCTGCTTTGCCGTCAAAACCTGGCGCAGGAGCGGGTCGTTAGGGTTGCCTTTTTCCATCCGCGCGACGAAAGCGCGAGGGACGCGCAGAGCAAAAAGACGCCTTGCTTCACGCCCGGCGAGCAGTTCTTCATCGTCGGCTACATTTAAAATGTGCAGCAGTTCATCAGGATCGGTTATAACATCGGCAAGTTGCGTTAACCAATCTTCTCTGTGAGGGGGATTTAGGGTTACAATGTGTGCCATTTTTTTGGCTAAGCTACCAGTTAACAAATTCAGAGGGCCTTATGGCGACTTATTCTAGCAACGATTTCCGTGCCGGTCTTAAAATCATGATGGATGGCGAACCGTACGCGGTTGAAGCCAGCGAATTCGTAAAACCGGGCAAAGGCCAGGCATTCGCGCGCGTTAAGCTGCGTCGTCTGCTGACCGGTACCCGCGTTGAGAAAACCTTCAAGTCTACCGACTCTGCAGAAGGCGCTGACGTTGTCGATATGAACCTGACTTACCTGTACAACGACGGTGAGTTCTACCACTTCATGAACAACCAAACCTTCGAGCAGCTGGCTGCAGACGAAAAAGCCGTTGGTGAAAACGCTAAATGGCTGCTGGACCAGGCTGAGTGCATCGTGACCCTGTGGAACGGCCAGCCAATCTCCGTTACCCCACCGAACTTTGTTGAGCTGGAAATCGTTGAAACCGATCCAGGTCTGAAAGGCGACACTGCAGGGACCGGCGGCAAGCCTGCAACCCTGAGCACCGGCGCTGTGGTTAAAGTTCCACTGTTCGTCCAGATCGGCGAAGTCATCAAAGTTGACACCCGTTCTGGTGAATACGTTTCTCGCGTGAAGTAATTCTCGTGAAGGTTCGCGGCGCGGTGCCTGAGGCTCGCGCCGCCGCTTTATCAGGGCAGGGAAGATGAACCGTTTGTTGAAACAGATTCTTTTTATCTCGCTGCTGGCCGCTGCGCTGTCGGGTTGTAATACCACGCGTGGGTTTGGCGAAGACTTGCAACATCTCGGCGGCGCCATTGAGCGCGTAGCCAATAAATAGTCCCTTCCAGTTATCCGAAATCGCCTCGCTTTTCCTTCGTTGTTCATTTTTTTAGCTATGCTTAACAAGCTATACACAAACAACATAGTTATAAGGAAAAGCTCATGATTAAGAAAACCATTGCTGCGTTTTTCTCTCTCGTCGTTCTTTCATCCTTGTTGACCGCCTGTAACACGACCCGTGGCGTGGGCGAGGATATTCAAAGCGGCGGTAAGGCTATTTCTGGTGCGGCAACAAAAGCGCAGGAATAATATTTTTCGGTACGGTACTTGTGCCGTACCGTTATTCTAGAACTGCTTCCGGAATATTTAAGAAAAGTGATAATCGATTGTCGGCTCCCAGCTTTAATCGAATATTACGCTTATAGGTGTAAACCGTTTTGACGCTTATTCCCATAACTCTGGCAATATATTCGTTATTCGCCTCTTCCTTCCAGAGTTTTAATATTCTCTCTTCGCGTAAGGTCAGTAATGGCGTAATATGTCGTTTCACTTCACGGAATGGCGGGCGGGTCGCAATAGTCTGCTGAATCAGAGCCGTTAATGCCGACAATGATACTGACTTATCCCAAATATCTGTAGTGCCTTGCGTCGCGCAGTACTCAGCAATGGTGGGGTGTTGCCCGCTTTGCAGCAGCAGCAGGCGCGTCGTATCGCCACAGGCAGAATAAATAGTCGAAAGCTGCTGGATATTATGCAATGCGGTTGAGAAACTGTTGAAGTCGGCGATCACCATATTTGGCTGCCATTTAATAATTTTTTCCCGGGCGAGTAGTAAACTGTCTGTCTCTGAAATACTCACTGCCGTAGCCAAATTATTTTTCTGATTGAGCAAGTGCGTCAGTCCCTGACGGCTGAAGTAACACCTATCAACCAATAATATTTTATACATTTTCACGCTTCACGTTAATTATTACTGCGGCGTTTGCAGGCTGGCAAACCACGTTTTATCATATGAATAAATTTGCCAAAATGAATCACGGAAATGCGCGCGAATTAGCAGTCAATTCCAGGCTTAGCAAGGCCCGGCGAGTGAAACGATTATTTCATTGCGTAGCATTTGGATACGGATTTTCAGGCAGCCGTTTGGGTGCTAAAATCAGCTTCTCACCTAAGCCTTACGGGACGACCCGCAAGCGCATCTCACACCGGGGACGGCCCCATTTCTACTGGAGCTGTTATGGCCTGGATCGTACTGTTAATTGCCGGATTACTGGAAGTTGTTTGGGCGGTAGGACTGAAGTATACCCACGGCTTTAGCCGCCTGTGGCCTAGCGTTATCACCATCGTCGCGATGGTTGTCAGCATGGCTTTGCTCGCCTGGGCGATGAAGACCCTGCCCACCGGTACCGCCTATGCGGTGTGGACCGGGATCGGTGCCGTCGGCGCGGCGATCACCGGAATTCTGCTGCTGGGAGAGTCGGCTAACCCGATGCGTCTGGCTAGCCTGGCTCTGATTGTGGTCGGGATCATTGGCCTGAAACTTTCCACGCATTAACTGCCCGGTTGTTTCACCCAAATCAATTTATCCACCGCAAAGCCCTGGCGAGCGGCGACAGCCAATAGCTGTTGCTTGAGGTCTTGGCTGATGGTTGGCGTGCGGGACAGGATCCACAGATAGCTGAGGTCCGGCCCGCACACCAGCGCATGGCGATAGTCTTTATCCAGCGCAATCACGTTATAGCCGCCGTAGAACGGGCCAAAGAAAGAGACTTTCAGCGCAGCGACGCTCGGGTCTCCGGTGAAATAAGCCTTACCTTCTGCCTGCTGCCACATCTGCCTGTCCGGGTTGAATCCCCGGTTTATCACGCGCAAGCCGCCGTCATCCATAAAACTGTAGGTGGCCGTGACCTGATTCAGGCCGCTTTCAAAGCTGTGGTCCATCCGCGCAATTTCATACCAGGTGCCGATAAAACGTTTTGCCTCGAAGTTTTGCACGACCGTGACGCTGGGGGGAGGGGTTGGTGAGCTACAGGAGACAACGAATAATGCGACCGCAAGCGCGGTGACAGCGGGCCAAATGCGCATAGCAGATTCCTTCCAGGGTTTTTTAGCTAAGTGTAGATGGCGGCAGGAAATAAAGTGTGAGCGAAGCCGGAAATAATATGGCCTGTGTTCAACAGGCCGTGGTCATTTTTATTGCAGCGCTTCAAGAATGGCGTAAGCAGCTTTTACTCGTTCGGTATTCGGGTAGCTTTTATTGGCCAGCATCACGATGCCCAGCTGTTTTTCTGGGATAAAGGCCACATAGCTACCAAAGCCGCCTGTCGACCCGGTTTTATGTACCCATGAGGCTTTCACCGCAGGTGCGGGAGGATCAATCAGCGTTGCCGGGTGCGGCGCAAGGGCGACCTTGTTGTCGCTGCCGTCAATAATCGTTTTCCCCTTCACCGGCCAGTTCAGCATTTCCCAGCCAAGCCCCTGATACATACTACCCACGCGCCAGTAACGTGACTGGGCGAGCTGTATACCCTGAGCTAACGTTTTGTCTCCCAGGCGGTCGGGGGACATGTTCGCCTGCACCCAATGGGCCATATCTTCGATGCTGGATTTCACGCCGTAGGCTTCCGCATCCAGCATGCCCGGTGAAACGCGTACGGCTTTACCGTCCCGGTAGCCCCAGGCGTAGTGGCTGTATTCCGTCGCCGGCACGTTAATCCAGGTGTGTTGAAGATTCAGTGGCTCAAAGACGCGTTTTAACATCGCCTGTTCAAAGCTCATGCCTGACGGTTTCACCATCAAGGCTCCGAATAGCCCAATACTCGCGTTGGCGTAGAGGCGCTGCGTGCCCGGTGCCCACTGCGGCTGCCAGTTCTGGTAAAACTTCAGCAGAGCATCGCTGTTGGTCACTTCGTCCGGCACCTGCAGCGGCAGGCCACCGGCGGTATAGGTGGCAAGCTGCAGCAGGGTGATCCCTTTCCACTGCTTGCCGTTCAGCTCAGGCCAGTATTTCTGCGCCGGGTCGCTAAGGCTAACTTCGCCGCGGGCCAAAGCATCACCGCCCAGCACGCCGGTAAAGGTTTTACTGACCGAGCCCAGTTCAAACAACGTTTGCTGCGTTACCGGCACGTTGCGCTGCACATCGGCTTTTCCCCAGGTGAAATACAATGGGTAGCCTTTGTAGATAACGGCCACCGCCATGCCGGGGATCGCCTGCTCTTTCATTAGCGGGGCAACGGTGCGGTTCACGAGCTTTTCAATCTGCGGTGCAGTCAGTTCTTTTTGTGCGGCAAAGCTGGAGCATGAGGCGGCAAGTAGCAGCGTCAGGCAAAGGGATTTTTTCATGATGGATAACCTTCCTTAGAGAGATGATAGCAGTCCGGGCCCGTCAGACGAGGCAAGTTTGTTGGATTTGACACCCGATGACAAACGATTAAATTTGGCATTAGGTTTAAGATTTTCTAACAGGTGATGTCATGACCCGCAGCTATATTCCGTTAAACTCCCTGCGCGCTTTTGAAGCCGCCGCCAGGCATCTTAGCTTTACCCATGCCGCCATCGAGCTAAATGTCACCCATTCTGCCATCAGTCAGCAGGTAAAGGCGCTGGAAGAACATCTGCATTGCCAGCTATTTGTGCGCGTTTCTCGTGGATTAATGTTGACCACGGAAGGTGAAAATCTGTTACCTGTGCTAAACGATTCCTTTGACCGTATTGCCGGGGTACTGGATCGGTTTTCCGGTACGCAGGCGAGAGAAAAACTTAAGCTAGGCGTGGTGGGCACTTTTGCAACAGGCTTTCTGCTGCCGCGCCTTGAGGCGTTTCGGCGTCGCTATCCGCATATTGATCTTCAGCTTTCAACGCACAACAACCGGGTGGATCCGGCTGCGGAGGGGTTGGACTATACGGTGCGATTTGGCAGCGGAGCCTGGCACGGAACAGACGCGATTTATCTGTGTGATGCTCCGCTATCACCGCTATGTTCTCCTGCGCTGGCCGCTGAACTCCACGCGCCACAGGACGTACTGAACCATACGCTACTGCGTTCCTATCGGCGTGACGAATGGGCGGCATGGTTGCAGGCGGCGGGGGAAGCTCCGCCGTCGCCAACGCATCTGGTGATGGTTTTTGACTCGTCGGTAACGATGCTCGAAGCCGCACAGGCCGGGGCAGGGATTGCCCTTGCCCCGGTGAATATGTTTACCCACTTGGTGAACAGCGAGCGGATTGTGCGCCCGTTTGAGGCTGAAATCAGCCTCGGCAGTTACTGGCTGACAAAGCTTCAGTCCAGGACAGAAACGCCCTCGATGCGAGACTTCTCCGGCTGGTTAGCCGGAGAGTGTGAGAAAGCATAGGATCTGAATGCCAGAATCTGGGCGGTTTATTTTACCAGCCCAAACAGGTCGTTAAGCGCTTCGCTCATGGTAGGGTGCGTGAAAATTTGGTCGCGCAGAGTGGTATAGGGCAGCCCGGCATCCATGACGGTTTTAATCAGGTTAATGATCTCATGGGAGTCAGGGCAGAGCAGCGATGCGCCGAGGATCTCCTGCGTTGAGGTATCCACGGTAGCCTTGAGCAAGCCGCGTGTGTCGCCCATGACTCGAGCCCTTGGAATTGCCGTCACGGGGAGCGTAACGATCTGAATGGGTTTACCGCTGGCCTGGGCTTGTTCTTCAGTCATGCCAATGCGAGACAGCGGGGGCGTCATAAACACGGAATAAGGCACATTTTTTCTGTCCCCTGTATGGCGTTTACCTTCGCCCAACAGGCCGTCACGCACGATACGGAAGTCATCGAGCGAGATATAGGTAAACTGTAGCCCGCCGGTCACATCCCCCATCGCCCAGATGTTGTCTGCTGAGGTATGCAGGTATTTATTCACCACGATGGCCCCACGAGCATCGACATCAACCCCGGCGTTTTTCAGATTCAGGGTATCCGTAGCGGGTTTTCGCCCTGAGGCAACAAGCAGCGCGTCAACCGTGTAGATACTATCGCTCGTCTGCAAATGCACCTTGTTGCCATGCGATTCAACGTGCTGAACTTTAGCGTTTAGGATCAGCTCCACGCCCTGCTGCTGAAGTATGTGGGCGATGGCTGCGGCTACATCGCGGTCTTCACGCGGCAAAAAATCGGCTGCGGCTTCGAAAATAGTGACCTTGCTGCCGAAACCGGCAAACATTGAGGCAAACTCAACCCCGATGTAGCCGCCGCCCAAAATACCGAGGTGCGTTGGGAGCGCGGTCAGATTAAGCAGCCCGGTGCTGTCATACACCCCAGGCGTGGTCGTCAGCCCGTCAATCGGCGGCAGAACGGATTGAGCACCGGTGTTGATAAAGATTTTCTCCCCCTGCAGTTCAATTGTTTCACCGTTTTGCACCACGCGAACCGTATGCCGGTCGATAAACTCGGCGTGGCCGTTGATAACGTCCACATTATTCAGGTCGGCCAGCAAGTGGTAATTCTTGTCGCGCAGGAAGCTGACAACTGAAGTCTTACGTGCGATGGCTGTCGTAAAGTCCTGATGCTGTTCTGCATCGTGGACCAGTGCTTTGGTGGGGATGCAGCCAATGTTAATGCAGGTGCCGCCGTACATTTCGGCGGATTGCTCGATAATGGCGACTTTCCAGTTTTGTTTTGCCAGGGTTGCCGCCAGGGTTTTACCTGCTTTACCAAATCCAATAATGATTGCCTGATAGGTCTGCATGAAGGTTCTCCGTCAGTGAGCCAGCCGTTAAGTTAATGGCAATTATTGTGTATGCATGGCGTCAATGTGATTTCTTCAGGTATCTTTAAATCCTGTCTTATCGTCTGATTTGTTGGAGTGAGCGATGGATCCTCTCAGCCAGTTGATGGCGTTCAGCGCCCCGCAGGGTTCGATTGATAAAAATTGCCAGCTAAGCGCGGGCTGGAGCTTGCCCCATGCGGCGGGATCGCTGGCGACCATTCGCTGGCACACCGTTACGCAAGGCGCCGCATGGCTGGAGCTGCCTGCCGGCGAAAAGCTGACGCTACTGCCCGGGCAGGTGGTTGTGCTGACGCAAAACTCTGCGCACCGACTGCGGCAGAAGGGGCCGGAAGAGACCTGGATCGTTTGTGGGAGCCTGCATTTATCTTCGGCATCCCGCCATTTTTTGACGGCGCTGCCGGAGGCCCTGCTGATGGCGCCCGAACAAGGCAGTCCCGAACAGACATGGCTGCTGGCAGCCGTTGCGCTGCTGCAACAGGAAGCGGAAGTGCCACAGCCTGGTATGGCGGCGGTATGTAGCCAGCAATGTGCCACGATGGTTGCCCTGGGCTTGCGGCAGTGGCTACGGGTGAATATTCAGGATAAAAGTCAGTTGAACCTGCTGCTGCATCCGCGACTGGGTGTGGCAATCCAAAGCATGCTGAATGCACCGCATACGCCGTGGACCGTCGCCTCGCTGGCTGAACAAGTGCATATGTCTCGCGCCAGTTTTGCGTTGCTGTTCCGCGAGGTGAGCGGCACCACACCGCTGGCAGTGCTGACCCGAATCAGGCTGCAAATTGCCGCACAGCAACTCTCGCGTGAAGCAAGTTCGATTATCACTATCGCTGATGCCGTGGGTTACGCCAGCGAATCGTCATTCCATAAGGCTTTTATGCGGGAGTTTGGCTGTTCGCCTGGGGAATACAGAAAGCGGGTGAAGGCGTTGGCGATGGAATAAAAAAGGCCCGCGCAATGGCGAGCCTTGGTGTGTGCTGAATACTTAGAGCGTCAGCAGGCCAATAATGGTCACCACCGTCAGAATAGCGGCCAGGCCGTAGAACACCCATTTCCCGGCCGGAATGTGGATCTTCAGGTCGTGCATTGCATGGTGGATACGGTGCAGGCCACACCATAGCGGCAGCACAATCATCAGCAGCAGGAACAGGCGGCCAATCCAGCTGTGGGCGAAGGCATAAACGCGGTCAAAGCTCAGCGCATCGCCCGGGAACAGGCCGAGCGGCAGCATGATACCGACCAGCAGCACGATAACCGGCGCGAAAATCGCCCCCCACATGCCGCCTGCACCAAACAGGCCCCAGAATACCGGCTCGTCGGAACGTTTTGGATTTTGGTTAATCACCTCAGCCTCCTTACCAGAACAGTGCTACAAGCAGCACAACGACAGTCACCAGCGCAGTGACAACCCACAATCCCTTGATGACCGGCTCCGGCCCCATTTTCTCGCCCTTAACGATGACGTTAGCGGCCTTTGGTGCCAGCTCAAACCAGGTTTTGGTGTGCAGCACGGCGGCGGCAAGCGTAATGAGATTGAGGATGACAACCACCGGGTTTTGCAAGAAACCGACAAAGCCAGCCCAGCCCTCTACGCCGTGTTTCAGCGAGAAAAGGCCATAAATCAGCACGATGCTGAACCAGACTGTCGGAACCGAGGTGCCTTCACGCAGCATATAAAAACGGTAGAAGCCCAGCTGCCGCCACCAGGTTGGCGCCATGGGACGGACATAAGGCTTACGTTTCGTGGTCATGGTGCACTCCTTAGCGTGGTTTCAGGGTGGCAATCAAAAAGTCTTTCGAACTTTCGACTTTGCCCTGCTGGATGGCCGCGGCCGGATCGACGTGTTTTGGGCAAACTTCGGAGCAGTAGCCAACAAAGGTGCAGCTCCACACGCCGTTTTGCCCGTTGAGCTGCGGCATACGCTGTTTCTTGCCGTGGTCACGGCTGTCCAGGTTGTAACGATGGGCGAGAGTAATCGCTGCCGGGCCGATAAATTCAGGATTCAGGCCAAACTGTGGGCAGGCGGCATAGCATAGCCCGCAGTTGATGCAGCCGGAGAACTGATGGTATTTCGCCATCTGCGCGGGCGTCTGCGTGTTTGGCCCCTGATCTGGCGTGCGTGGATTGCCGATAATATAAGGCTTAATCGACTCCAGGCTTTCGATAAAGTGGGTCATGTCGACCACCAAATCGCGCTCAATTGGGAAGTTTGCCAGCGCTTCAACTTTGATGCCGTTGGTGTATTCGCGCAGGAACGTTTTACAGGCCAGCTTAGGCACTTTGTTGACCATCATGCCGCAGGAGCCGCAAATCGCCATGCGGCACGACCAGCGGTAGCTGAGGTCCGGCGCGAGGTTATCTTTGATATAACCCAGCCCGTCCAGCAGCGAGGTTTGCTCGTCAAACGGCACCTCGTAGATTGCGCTATGCGGCTGGCTGTCCGTTTCCGGGTTGTAGCGCACAATCTCAATCTTCAGGGTTTGCATCTCAGCCATTTGCCTTCTCCTTTTTCTTCTCAGCATCTTCCGCTTCAGCGCCGTACACGCGTTTCGCTGGCGGCAGCGTGGTGATCTTCACATCGCTGTAGTCGAGGCGAGTGGTGCCGTCGGCGTCGCGGAAGGCCAGAGTGTGCTTCAGGAAGTTGACGTCATCGCGTTCGGTGCAGCCTTCATCCAGACGCTGGTGGGCACCGCGCGATTCTTTACGTGCAAGGGCGGAATGCGCCATACATTCGGCAACGTTCAGGCCGTGGCCCAGCTCAATGGTGTACAGCAGATCGGTATTGAAGACGCTGGAGGTGTCGGTGATGCGCACGCGTTTGAAGCGTTCCTGTAGCTCCGCCAGCTTGTCGACGGTTTTCTGCATCAGTTCTGGGGTACGGTAAATCCCGCAGCCTTCTTCCATAGAAAGCCCCATTTCGTCGCGGATTTTCGACCAGTTTTCGTTGCCTTCCTGATTCACCAACTGCTTCAGACGGCCTTCAACATCGGCGGTCTGGGCGTTAAGTGCGGCATCATTAGCGGGCTGCGCTTGTGCGGCGCGTTCCATTGCCTGCTCGCCCGCCAGGCGGCCAAAGACCACCAGTTCTGCCAGCGAGTTAGAGCCCAGACGGTTGGCGCCGTGCAGGCCAACAGAGGAACATTCGCCCACCGCGAATAGCCCTTTGATGCGGGTTTCGCACTGGGTATCGGTCTCGATGCCACCCATGGTGTAGTGCGCCGTTGGGCGAACCGGGATCGGCTCTTTGACCGGGTCAACGCCCACGTAGGCTTTGGCCAGTTCGCAGATGAACGGCAGGCGCTCAAGCAGCTTTTTCTCGCCAAGATGGCGCAGGTCGAGGTACACCACATCGCCACGCGGGGTGGAGATAGTGTTGCCTTTACGCCACTCGTGCCAGAAGGCCTGAGAAACTTTGTCTCGTGGGCCGAGTTCCATGTATTTGTTCTTCGGCTCGCCGAGCGGGGTTTCCGGCCCCATGCCGTAATCCTGCAGGTAGCGGTAGCCGTTTTTGTTAACCAGAATGCCGCCTTCACCGCGGCAGCCTTCGGTCATCAGGATGCCGGAACCCGGCAGCCCGGTTGGATGGTATTGCACAAACTCCATGTCGCGCAGCGGCACACCGTGGCTCAGCGCCATGCCCATGCCGTCCCCGGTGACGATGCCGCCGTTAGTATTGTAGCGATAGACGCGCCCTGCACCGCCGGTGGCCATCACCACCGCATTGGCGCGGATCTGCACCAGCTCGCCTTCCATCATATTCATGGCGACGACGCCGCGCGCCTGGCCGTCATCGACTAAGATGTCGAGCACGAAATGTTCGTCGAAACGTTGAATTTGCGGGAACTGAAGGGAAGTCTGGAAGAGCGTGTGGAGCATATGGAAGCCGGTTTTGTCCGCGGCGAACCAGGTCCGTTCGATCTTCATCCCGCCGAAGCGCCTGACGTTGACGCTGCCGTCCGGGCGGCGGCTCCACGGGCAACCCCACTGCTCAAGCTGGGTCATTTCGGTGGGGCAATGGTGAACGAAGTAGTCAACCACATCCTGCTCACACAGCCAGTCGCCTCCGGCAACGGTGTCGTGAAAATGGTAATCGAAGCTGTCGTGATCCTGCGCGACGGCTGCGGAACCCCCTTCGGCGGCAACCGTATGGCTGCGCATCGGGTAGACTTTGGAAATCAGAGCGATTTTTGCCTGTGGATTAGCCTGGGCCGCCGCAATGGCTGCTCGTAGGCCTGCTCCGCCGGCGCCTATAATGGCGAGATCGGCTTGAAAGGTTTGCACGACATTCCTCCAGATTTTAGTAATTCGCAAAGCTATACGACCAAAGGGTATTCACTGCCTGAAAGGCGGTGGCTGCGAAAGGTGTATCCCTGCTCCTTTTTAGGTAGAGGAAGTATAACCGGAGGGATTTTAGGGAAATTTGATTTGTTCGATTTTTTTGCTGTTCTACAGGTCGATTAATTACCGCTGTTAATGAATTGCGTCACAAAAATGAATGCTTAAATGGTGTAATGCGAACAAAAAGCGGCGAAAAATAGTCGTCTGTTTTTCGGTTGTTGCCGCCCCGGCTGGAGCACAGAATATTTTTCATTCTATAAAGGCAGGGGATAAAAATGAGCTTCAGTCAGATGCATTATCAGAGCACGCCATTATTGCTGGCTAACGTTTGGGACGTCACAAGCGCTCAGGCGGCACAGGACGCGGGTTATCAGGCGCTGGGCACCTCAAGTGCGGCCATTGCCGATATGCTGGGCTACAAGGATGGTGAAGAGCTGCCATTTTCTGTCCTCCTGGCCCTGGCGGCCCGCATACGTGAGCGCGTCAGCTTGCCGCTTTCCGTCGATATGGAAGCTGGGTATGGGGAAAACATCGACATGGTGGTGCGCCAGGCCATTCAACTGGCAGCGCTGGGGGTTGTTGGTATTAACCTTGAAGACAGCAAAGTTGAGCGGGGAGAGCGTCGTTTATTTGATGCAAAACACTTTTCAGCCCGCCTGAGCGCGATCAAAGCAGGGCTGGATGCCGCAAATACGCCGCTGTTTATCAATGCCAGAACAGATGGCTTTTTGCTTGGTGAGCAGGATGCGCTGAATCAAACTCTCACTCGTGGGAGGCTATATCAGCAGGCGGGCGCTGACGGCTTCTTTGTGCCCTGCGTGACCTCGCCTGAAGATATTCAGGCGATTGCCGGCGCAGTTGATCTGCCGCTGAATGTTATGTGCATGCCGGGTCTGCCCGACTTTGATCAACTGGCGGCGCTTGGGGTGAAACGTATTTCGATGGGGAATTTTGTGCACGCTGCGCTTAACCGCAAGTTACAGCAGCTGTTGTTTAGCCTTCGCCGACAGGGCGCATTTGACGAGATCTTTGCCGATGAAAATCCTTGATATCGAGCAGTGCGATGCCTGGTACGAGGCGCTGGTGGCGCGTTCTTCCGAGCATGTCGGCGTTTTTTTCGTGGGCGTTAAAACTACCGGTGTGTTCTGCATTTCCAACTGCCGTGCCCGGAAACCTAAGCGGGGTAACGTTGAGTTTTATGACGATTTCAAGTCCGCGCTTCACGCGGGTTTTCGTCCCTGCAAGATTTGCCGTCCCACCGAAAACGCCTTCTCCGCGCCGCCCATAGTCGAGCAGGCCATTGCCCTTTTCAGGGCGAGCAGTGAGAACCGGGTCAGCGATAGCGAGCTTCGCCAGCACAACATCAGCCCCGAGCGTCTCCGGCGCTGGTTTGTGCAACACCATGGGATGACCTTCCAGGCCTGGCAGAGAATGCTGCGAGTGAATGTGGCGTTGCAGGAGCTCAGAAGTGGAAAAAGCGCGACGGATGCCGCATTTAACAGCGGCTATGATTCGCTGAGTGGGTTTGGCTATACCTGTAAAAAACTCACCGGTGATACCCCCAGCCGTGCGGCAAACATTATCGTTACTCACCGTTTCACCACGCCCATCGGGCCGATGTTTGTGTGTGCCACCGAGCGAGGCGTCTGCCTGCTGGAGTTTGTTGACCGCCGTGCGCTGGAGCGGGAATTCGACGATCTGCAGTTGCGGCTCAGCGCCCGTATCATCGCCGGAGAGAACAATCACACGCGGCAGGCGGAGGCAGAGATCGGCGAATACTTTGCTGGAAAAAGGCAGAAGTTCACCCTTGCATTGCATACGCCGGGCAGTGCGTTTCAGCAAAAAGTCTGGCAGCAGCTTGATACAGTGCCTTATGGCGAAACGTCCCACTATCAGGCGCTGGCGATAAAAATGGAGAACCCGGATGCCGTGCGTGCGGTGGCCGGAGCCAACGGTGCCAACCGGGTTGCCATCGTCATTCCGTGCCACAGAATCATCGGCAAAAACGGCACTATGACGGGATACGGCGGCGGCATTGCACGAAAAAAATGGCTGCTGGAGCATGAGAAAAAATTTACTTAACCCCTGCTATCTGCGCCGAGAGTAAAATTCTCTGCACAAAATTTGTCTCCTTTCTGTGATGCGGGTAGACTTCTCGGCCTTGCATAAATACGGAGACTTTCTCATGAGCGAAACGGCCACCTGGCAGCCGAGCGCGTCCATCCCCAATTTGTTAAAACGCGCCGCCATTATGGCGGAGATTCGGCGCTTCTTCGCCGACCGAGGCGTTCTGGAGGTGGAAACACCCTGCATGAGCCAGGCGACGGTTACCGATATTCATCTGGTGCCGTTTGAAACCCGTTTCGTTGGCCCGGGTCACTCTCAGGGCATGAATTTGTACCTGATGACAAGCCCGGAATACCACATGAAGCGCCTGCTGGCGGCGGGCTGTGGCCCGGTGTTCCAGCTGTGCCGCAGTTTCCGTAATGAAGAGATGGGGCGTCACCACAACCCGGAATTCACCATGCTGGAGTGGTATCGCCCACACTACGACATGTACCGCCTGATGAATGAGGTGGACGATCTCCTGCAGCAGGTGCTGGAATGC
Source organism: Cedecea neteri (assembly GCF_000758325.1). Lineage (NCBI taxonomy): Bacteria > Pseudomonadati > Pseudomonadota > Gammaproteobacteria > Enterobacterales > Enterobacteriaceae > Cedecea > Cedecea neteri. The sequence goes on from NZ_CP009459.1 coordinate 1,525,931, forward strand.
GGCGCCGCAGAAAGTTTGTCTTACCAGCAGGCCTTCCAGCGCCATCTGGATATCGACCCGCTGTCTGCAGACAAAACGCAACTGCGTGAGGCGGCGGCGAAGCTCGACCTGAGCAACATCGCCGACAAAGAAGAAGACCGGGACACGCTGTTGCAGCTGTTGTTTGCGATGGGAGTCGAGCCACACATTGGCAAAGACAAGCCAACCTTCGTGTACCACTTCCCGGCAAGCCAGGCATCTCTCGCGCAGATCAGCACCGAAGATCACCGCGTGGCGGAGCGCTTTGAGGTTTACTTCAAAGGTATCGAACTGGCGAACGGCTTCCACGAGCTGACCGACGCCAGTGAACAGCAGCAGCGTTTTGAGCAGGATAACCGCAAACGAGCGGCGCTTGGCCTGCCGCAGCAGCCGGTGGACATGAACCTGCTGGCGGCGCTGGAAGCCGGCATGCCGGATAGCTCCGGCGTGGCGTTGGGCGTTGACCGCCTGATTATGCTGGCGCTGGGGGCGGAAAGCCTCGCCGAGGTCTTAGCTTTTACGGTGGACCGCGCTTAACGCCCGAAGAAAAATGGCCCCCAAAGGGGCCATTTTTTTAACCCTTAGTCACGGGCATCTTCAACACTTCATCCGTGGTTTTAATCTCTGCAAACACGTCGGCTACGCCCGCCAGCGCCGCTTCCTGCAGCACTTTATGATCGACAACTTTGTTATCCCAGGTCGCAAGGTCGCGCGTGGCCGTGGCATCTTCAGGAATAATCACCTGATAACCCAGCGGCACCGCGTCACGAGCGGTCGAAGAGACGCACATGTGGGTCATCAGGCCAGTCACGACCAGTTGCTTGATCCCTTTCGCTTTTAGCTGGCTGTCGAGCGTGGTGCCCACAAACGAACTTGGCGTCTCTTTGGTAATGACATAGTCAGCTTTTGTTGGCTGCAGATCTTTATGGAATTCTGCAAAGCGGCTGCCTTTGGCAAACAGCGGGCCGTTCGCCGGGCCGAGGTGCTGCACGAAGTAAACCGGCATCCCTTCTTTATGGGCGAAGCTCACCAGGCGTTTGGTGTTATCCAGCGCTTTTTTGCCGTCCGGGATGGGCATCTTCCCGCTGAAATATTCGTTCTGGAAATCAATCACCACGAGTGCGGTAGTTTTGGCATCCAGCGTGCGGGTTTTCTCTGCGCCGCTCATGGTACGAATCGTCGGGGCTTGCTCGGCGGTTTTGGTTTCAGCCTGCAGGCTCAGGCTGGCTGCGGCCATTGACAGGGCCAGGGTACTACTGGCAATTAATTTTCTCATTTTGCTCTTCCTTGGGTATGTTACTGAGGTAGCGCGCTTTGCGCCGTGGACGAGATAAAGTTTGCCGCGCTAGCTGGCTTGAAAATAGCTACCGTGATACCCAAAAACGAGCGTATTGCGCCAAATTGTCGGAGGCAGGATGTCAGCGATTAAAATAGGGATTGTCGTGTTTCCTGACATCATTCCTTTTCACCTTTCGGTGCCCTGTGCGGTGTTTGAAAAAGCCGTCGATGCGGCAGGGCTGCCTTATTACCAACTGGCCGTGTGCGCGACGCAGCCGGGGCCGCTAAAAACCAACGCAGGGTTTACCATTACCGCCGAACACAGCCTGGCAGCGCTGGACGAGATGGACATGGTCATTGTGCCGAGCTGGAGCGATCCCGCCATAGCGCCTCCGGCAGAGCTGCTGGGTGCCCTGAAAAGCGCCCATGCCCGCGGCGCAAAAGTGGTGGGTCTTTGCATGGGCGCGTTTGTGCTGGCGGCCTGCGGGCTGCTTGATGGCCGCCCGGCGACAACCCACTGGAACTGGATGCAGGCTTTCAGCCAGCTTTACCCCTCGGTCGCCCTGGACCGAAACGTGCTTTACGTTGATGAAGGGGATGTGGTGACCTCGGCAGGAACCGCGGCCAGCATTGATTGCTGCCTGCATCTGGTCCGGCAACAGTGCGGTGCCGAAGTGGCTAACCATGTGGCTCGCCTGCTGGTGGTGCCTCCGCAGCGTCAGGGCGGGCAGGCGCAGTTTATCGAGCAGCCGGTGTATAACACCCACGGCGGGGATCGCTTTATGCAGACGCTCGGCTGGGCGACGCAAAATCTGCAGGAGGCCATTTCGGTTGATGTCCTGACGAGCCGTGCCTGTATGAGCCGCCGAACGTTTACTCGCCGCTTCCAGCAAACGACCGGCACAACCGTGACGCAGTGGTTGCTTAATCAGCGCCTCGCGCTGGCGCAGCGCTTTCTGGAAAAAACGGACCAGCCGGTAGAGCAGGTGGCGATGGCGTCTGGTTTTAGCTCCGCGCTTTCGCTGCGCAGACATTTTCAGCAGCAGTTTAAAACGTCGCCTTCTTTGTACCGGAAGGCGTTTCAGATCAAAGGCAAGTAGCCCGCCGCCAGGTTCTTTCTCCGCCTGCATTTGGTAAACTGCGCGCCATGCTAACGATAAAACGAATTACCGACCGCAGCTCCCCGTATTTTGAAAGCGTGGACGAGCTGTATGAAAGCGCCTTTCCGCGCCATGAAAAACGCCAGCCCGCCGCAAAAATTAGCGCACTTGCCAACCCAAACTACAGCTTGCAGGCCTGGTTCGATGGCGAGCAGTTTGTCGGCATGATCGGCGCGTGGGATTTTGGCGACTATGCCTATATTGAGCACCTCGCCGTGAACGGTCAGCTGCGTGCGCAGGGCTACGGCAAGCGAATGCTGAGCCAGTTTTTGCAGCTCTACCCGCAAACAATTCTTGAAATCGATCCGCTCACCACCGAGATCGCCCATAAGCGGCTGCGTTTTTACCAAAGCCTCGGTTTCTGCGAAAACGACTATGTACATTACCATCCGACTTACCATGCGGACATCCCCGATCATCAGCTGATTGTGTTGAGTTATCCACAGTCCATCGATGACGTTCAGTATGGCCGCTTTTTTGACGAGCTCTGCCGCGTCGTGATGGAACGCCCGCTTTAAGAAACGTTTTAAGGTGCCCGGCAGGCAGTGACCGCCGGGCGCTAATCTATTTTTTTACCAGGACTTGATGGATGGATATCACCACGCTGTTTCTTTACGTCATCGCCGTTAGCGCGGTCATGGTGACGCCCGGCCCGTCGATGCTTTTAGCGCTCAACAACGGAGCCACCTACGGGATGCGCATTGCGGGCTACGGTTTTCTTGGCGCCGTACTGGCTGACCTGCTGCTGATTGGCGCGGTAGGCTGTGGTCTGGGCGCGTTGTTGCAGGCTTCCGAGCAGCTGTTTGCGGTAGTGAAATGGGGTGGCGCACTTTACCTGGTCTATCTGGCTTACGTGCTGTGGCGAGCACCCGCTAAGGCGCTAAGCGTGAGCGCTTCGGCGGCAGTGGCCACGGGCAAAACGGCGTTTCTGCGATCGCTGATGGTCGGCTTATCCAACCCCAAAGGGCTGCTGTTCTTCTCGGCATTTTTACCGCAGTTCATCCGCCCGCAGGAGCCGGTGGCGATGCAGTACATGATTCTGGCGCTGGTCAGCGCGATTATTGACTGCATCATGATGACGATTTACGCCTGGGGTGGCCGCCACGCGATGCGTAAATTCTCCGCCAACGTGATGCGCTGGGTTAACCGCAGCTGTGCGGGTATGCTCGCCGTGCTGGCGGTGGGCGTGGCGCTGTATCGACGCAGTAATTTGACCTGAGAAAAGTCAGAGGAAATTGAGCGCTGGCCGGGGAGAAAACAGGCCAGCGCTGGCGTCTTAGCTTTCCTGCTCTTCGGCGAGTTCGCGAAGATAAGAGAAGATCTGACGATAGGACTTAGGCGGCTTATTGGCCGCTTTTTCTTTTTGCGCGTTACGGATTAACACGCGCAGCTGCTGGCGGTCAGCCTGCGGATAAAGTCTCAGCACTTCGCTCATCGCGTCATCGCCTTCTTCAACCAGGCGGTCACGCAGGGCTTCCAGCTTGTGGAACAGCGAAACCTGCTGGTTGTGGCGGTTCTTCAGCTTGTCGAGCGCCTGACGGATTGGATCCATGTCGCGGGAACGCATCATCTTGCCGATCAGCTGCACCTGGCGGCGGCGGCCTTCTTTCTTGATGCGCTGCGCCAGCTCAATGGCGGCACGTAAATCATCGTCGAGCGGGATTTTTTCCAGGGCATTTTTGCCCAGTTCCATCAGCTCAACGCCCAGGCGTTTTAGCTCTTCGGCGTCGCGCTTAATCTCACTTTTACTGACCCAGATAATTTCATCATCTTCGTCTTCATTTTCATCATCGGGCACGTCGTCGAGCCAGTCTTCGGGCTGCTTGGTCATATTAGGCTCCTTAAAAAGTTGACGCGGATATTACCAGCAATGGGCCTGCACTGCGAAATTGTTCTGATCCTGTTAGACTTGAACGACTCACCTTACATTATGGCAGTAGCGATGAAAGTAAACACGCAAGTAGCACAACAACGTCAGGTTCTGGAGCAGGCGGTTTCACAGGCGCTGGAGCTGGCAAAGGGCAAGTCAGACGGCGCGGAAGTGGCGGTCAGTAAAACCACCGGTATCAGCGTCAGCACCCGCTACGGTGAGGTGGAGAACGTCGAATTTAACAGCGATGGCGCGCTAGGCATCACCGTTTATCATCAAAATCGCAAAGGCAGCGCTTCGTCCACGGATCTGAGCCCGAATGCTATTGCCCGTACCGTGCAGGCCGCGCTGGACATCGCCCGCTATACCTCGCCGGACCCTTATGCTGGCGTGGCGGATAAAGAACTGCTGGCCTTTGACGCACCCGATCTGGATCTCTTCCACCCAGCGGAAATTGACCCGGAGCGCGCCATTGAGCTTGCCGCGCGAGCGGAAAACGCGTCCCTGAACGTGGACAAACGCATTACCAATACCGAAGGCGGCAGCTTTAACAGCCATTACGGCATCAAAGTTTTCGGCAACAGCCACGGCATGCTGCAGAGCTACTGCTCCACCCGTCACTCCCTTTCGAGCTGCGTAATTGCCGAAGAAAACGGTGATATGGAGCGCGATTACGCCTACACCATCGGTCGCGCGATGGAAGACCTGAAATCACCCGAGTGGGTAGGTGCCGACTGCGCGCGCCGCACGCTGTCTCGCCTGTCTCCGCGTAAACTTTCTACCATGAAAGCGCCGGTGATTTTCGCTAATGAAGTGGCAACCGGGCTGTTTGGTCACCTGGTTGGCGCGATTGCGGGCGGCGCTGTGTACCGCAAATCAACTTTCCTGCTGGATTCTCTCGGCAAGCAAATCCTGCCGGACTGGCTGACCATTGAAGAGCATCCGCACCTGCTGAAAGGCCTGGCCTCCACGCCGTTCGACAGCGAAGGTGTGCGCACTGAACGCCGCGACATCATCAAGGATGGCGTGCTGCAGCAGTGGCTGCTGACCAACTATTCCGCACGTAAGCTGGGGCTGAAAAGCACCGGCCACGCGGGCGGTATCCACAACTGGCGCATCGCCGGCCAGGGCCTGGGCTTTGAGGAAATGCTGAAACAGATGGGCACCGGGCTGGTGGTGACCGAGCTGATGGGGCAGGGCGTGAGCGGCATTACCGGCGACTATTCTCGCGGTGCGGCGGGCTTCTGGGTTGAGAACGGTGAGATCCAGTATCCGGTGAGCGAAATCACCATCGCCGGTAACCTGAAGGACATGTGGCGCGAGATAGTTACTATTGGCAACGATATAGAAACACGTAGCAACATTCAGTGTGGTTCAGTCTTACTTCCGGAGATGAAGATAGCCGGTCAGTAAAGCAATGTGGTGCGCCCTGCCGCGCCCGTTTCTCATATAAAAAAGATAAAGGAAAGGTGAGTAAATGCGTAAGCAACTGATTGCAATGTTAGCCGTATCATCCGTGTTACTGTCCGGCGCTGCGTTTGCCAAAGATGTCGGTGACGACATGGACATTATCGCGAAAAACTACAAGACCGTGCTGAGCACCAAAGACGCCGCCGAGCTGAAAACTTCACTGGGCAATATGCGTGAAGCGGCTCTGGATGCGCAGAAAGGCACCCCGCCTAAGCTGGAAAATGAAGCGGCCGACAGCGCCAACATGAAAGAGTACCGCCACGGGTTTGATATTCTCGTGGGCCAGATTGACGGTGCGCTGAAGCTGGCCAACGAAGGCAAAGTGACAGAAGCTCAGGCTGCTGCCGCTGACTTCAAAACCACTCGCGATACCTACCACAAGAAGTTTCGCTAAGATTTAAAAACGGGCGGGTTATTCCCGCCCGCTCTCTTTACCGCAGTGCTCTCACCGCGCGTTCCAGCGCATCAATATCGTTATTGCTCAACAGGGGCCGAATAGCCTGAAAATGCTCGTCGCTTAGCTGGTAAATGTGCAGCTTTAGCAGCCGCTCAATCATCTCGGGTTCGAAACGCAGGGCGATCGGTTTAGCCGGGTTGCCGCCGACGACGCTGTAAGGCGCGGCGTCTTTCGTCACCACGCTGCCAGCGGCAATAATCGCGCCTTCACTGATGGTCACGCCGGGCATAATTATCGCCCTCATGCCTATCCAGCAGCCGTTTCCGAGCGTCGTGTCGCCTTTGGCGCGGTAGGCGTCTTTGATGGTCTCGATAAAGGGGTAAAGGGAAAACCAGTCGCTGCGGTGCGTGTGGTTGCCGCCCATCAGGATCACCGCCTCGGCGGCAATACAGACGTAATCACCTATCCACAGTTGGTCAAGTTCGCCAATCGGTTCCCACTCCCGACTTACCGCGTCGCCCTGCAGGTAGCGCACCACGCTGCGCTCAAAACCGCTATCCCAGCAGTCGCTGTAATAACTGTGCTGGCCTTTGATATGAATATTGGGGTTGGTCACCGTTTCGTGCAGGTACTCGACCTGAGACCAGTGCTTTTCAGTCTTTGACATGTTTTTTCTCACAACAAAAGTGTACCCACGGAACAAGGTTCCGTTTCAAATTGCAGACGGGAATGTGTGAGCGCGCTAAGCGATGCGCGGCTGTTTTAGCAGAGGATTGTTGAGTATGGCGGCGAGCAGCATGACGTTAAAACCTGTATTTAAGACTCGCCAACCTTAACACCACGCGCCGCAGAGTAAACTTTTTTCCTTCCTTGTTCGTCATAAGCAACGCCAATGATGGCGGTAAAACGGTCCTTTCATCACACTTTCAAACAAAAAACGCCGCTGGAAAAACGACGTTTTATCACCCGGTTATGTGAGCTAATTCACGGTAAGCCAGCGGAAAAGCGCCATTCCGGCTCTTTATGTGGAACAGATCACTATTGCCGCCGCGATTTCCACTTCGAAGTGGAAAACAACTCGCTACAAACCTTTCCCCCCGCCAGGTAGCTTAAAAAACAGATTAGTTAACGAGGTACCCAGGGTGAATAACGGAGCGGTAATGGTTAATGAAGCCGAGGAGTTAACGGCGCGTATTCAGGATTTTATTGACGCGCTGTTCAAAAGTAAGCACATCACGCCTAACGCGGTACAGGAACAAATGCTGGCCTCTCACGTGAAGGCGATGATTCATCGCTCTCTGACCGGAGAGCCGTTACCAGAAGTGGAAGAGAGCTTGTTCGAGGAGATCTCCGCGGAGTCGATGGAAATGGCGCAGGCGGTGGTCGATCAGTTCGGGAATCTGCCGGTAGAAGAAGCGTGGTTGCTGTCAGTGCATTTCGAAGTGGCGAAAGACAATCTTTGAATAATCAGGAGAAAACAATGGAACAAATTACCGTAGTCATTGGTGACCGTCTGGGCAAAGGCCAGAAAGTTGCAGCAGGGATCGAAAAAGCGGGCGGTCGCGCCGTGGTTATTCCAGGCGTCGCCGCCGACATGAAGCTGGGCGACGTGATGAAAGCAGAAAACGCCACCTTTGGTATCTCCTTCTGCGGCAGCGGCGGCGCGGGCGCCATTACTGCACAAACCAAACACGGCTACAAAGCTAAGTACGGCATGCGCTCCGTTGATGAAGGCGTGACGGCGATTAACGAAGGCAACAACGTGCTTGGCTTTGGCTTTATGGACAAAGAAGAGCTGGGTGAGCGCCTGGTACAGGCGTGGAACAAGAAGTACGGCAGTTAAGTATGAAAGAAAAATTCGCTACCACGGTGCGAGTTAGCGGGCGCGGCGATACTAAAGCCAAAGCCTTTTCCGACGCCCTGAATCACGTTCAGGGCACGGTGCTGAAATCCACCAACCACATTCTTTTGCGCATTGAGCCACAGGACGTGCAGGTTGTTCAGGCGCAGGTCAGGGTGCGCAAAGAAGCTTTTCTGTTCTTCTTCCTGCGCCGGGAAAGGCGGAGCTACAGCGTGGAGCTGGATGTTTCCGTCAACGTGACGGCTCTTAACCTCGATGAGGTGGATTTCGTCTCTAATTAATTCAAACATTTATACCCAATTAGCTGGTGTTGTAGCAAGGCAGCAAGGGAAGGCAGTCCGATGAGCTTACTTGGGTAAGTGATTCGGGTGACTGAGCGCAGCTAACGCGGCTACAGCGACAGATAAGCAGGGTAGAAAAGGGCAGATACATGTTCTTAATCATATTATTCAAATCACTCATTATCGGCGGCCTCGTCGGTGTGGGCGTTGGTGCCGGGGCCGCGCGTATGTTCCATGCGCCAACCTCTCAGGGCATGGGCGCATTTCGTACACTCGGCGAGCTGAACTCCTGCGAAGGGGACCCGGCTTCTCACTTCTCCTTTGGGCTTGGCTTCTTCTTTAACGCCTGGGCATCTTCCGTCGCGGCGGGGGCATTCACCCAGGACGTTGACCACCGCATCATCCCTAACTGGGGCGCGGCGGCATTGATGGTGAAGAACCGTAACGTGGCGGAAACCCTCCACGACCCGAAAAAAATGGCTATCGCCTGCGGCATCATCGGCATGATCGTGGTGGCGTTCCTGAACTCTACGGCCTCTGCGGTGCCAGCGGCACTTCAGGTCACGGCAGTCAAAGTGCTGGTGCCTGCGGCTAACCTGCTGGTGAACACCGTGATGCCGGTGATTTTCTGGCTGGCGGCTATCGACGCGGGTAAAAAATCCGGATTCTGGGCAACCATTTTTGGCGGCGCAGCGCAGTTGATCATGGGCAACGCCGTTCCTGGGCTGGTGCTCGGCATCCTGATCGGTAAAGGTGTTGAAGAAAGCGGCTGGCACCGCGTCACCAAAGTGATGATGACGGCTATCGTGGCCCTGTTTGTGCTGAGTGCCTTCTTCCGCGGGTTCGACATGAAGATGATTGAGTCTTTCCACATGACCGTGCCGAACTGGCTGGATCTGCTGCATAACTCGCTGAGCGGCAAATAAGGGGATAACGCATGGAACAGAATAAAGGCTTTTGGTACGCGGACTGGTCATTCCCGATCTTTGTCGGCCTGCTCTCCTCCGGCGTGTTTGCCGGGACACACATGTACTACCTGTACGGCATCGGCGCGTTTAACGAAGTCGCCTTCGTGGCGATGCTGAAGTCCGGGATTGATACCGGCGTTTACGGCGCGGTGGCGGCTTTCGGCGCCAGCTTCCTGTTTGCCCGCATCATCGAAGGCTCTCTGGTCGGGATCCTGGATATCGGTGGGGCGATTCAAACCGGCGTAGGCCTTGGCGTTCCGGCGCTGCTGCTGGGCGCGGGCTTTGTCTTCCCGGTGGCAAACTTTGCGGCGTCATTGGTGACCGGCCTGGTGATTGGTTTGGCCATTGGCTACATCATCATTCTGGCGCGTAAGTTCACCATCAATCAGAGCGACTCCACCTACGGGGCGGACGTCATGATGGGCGCGGGTAACGCTTCCGGCCGCTTCCTTGGGCCGTTGATTATCCTCAGCGCCATGACGGCTTCGATTCCTATCGGCATCGGCTCGTTGATCGGTTCTCTGCTGTTTTACCTCTGGGGCAAACCGATCACCGGCGGGGCGATCCTGGGCGCAATGATTTTAGGCTCCATTTTCCCGGTAGCGTTGTAAGCAGTATTTCCAGGGCGGACGGGCTGCGGCTCATCCGCCAGTTAAGGAGAAAGATATGTTTGACCTGATCCTGCGCCAGGCGCGGCTGGTGGACGATACCGTGATCGATATCGCCCTGAAGGACGGCAAAATTGCCGCCTTAGGCAAGATAACCGGCGAGGCAACTGAAGAGCGCCAGCTGAACGGCGAATACTACGTCAGCGCCGGCTGGATTGACTCCCACGTTCACTGTTATCCCAAGTCCCCGATTTACCACGACGAACCTGACAGCGTAGGGATTCATACCGGCGTGACCACGGTTGTTGACGCTGGCAGTACCGGCGCCGATGACGTCGACGATTTCTATCAAATCACCCGCAGCGCAGCGACGGAAGTTTATGCGCTGCTGAACATCTCCCGCGTGGGTCTGATTGCCCAGAACGAGCTGTCCAATATGGCGAATATTGACGCTGACGCCGTACGCGGCGCGGTGAAGCGCCACCCGGACTTTATCGTGGGCTTAAAGGCGCGTATGAGCAGCAGCGTGGTGGGTGACAACGGCATTACGCCGCTGGTGCGCGCCAAGGCTATCCAGAAAGAAAATGGTGATTTGCCGCTGATGGTGCACATCGGCAACAACCCGCCGGACCTCGATGAAGTTGCCGAGCTGCTGACCAGCGGCGATATCATCACCCACTGCTACAACGGCAAGCCGAACCGCATTCTCAATCCTGCCGGGCAACTGAGAGCCTCCGTGGCGCAGGCTATTCAGCGCGGCGTGCGTCTGGATGTCGGGCACGGCACCGCCAGTTTTAGTTTTGACGTGGCGCGTGTCGCTATTCAACAGGGCATTCTGCCGCACAGCATCAGCTCGGATATCTACTGCCGCAACCGCATCAGCGGCCCGGTGCATTCACTCGGCGCAGTGATGTCGAAATTCCTCTCCATTGGCCTGTCATTGCCTCAGGTGATCGATTGCGTGACCGCTCACGCTGCCGATGGATTACGTCTGAAAAATAAAGGTCGTCTGGCCGTGGGGCTGGATGGCGATCTGACCGTCTTTGAGCTGCGCCGCCAGCCAACGGTATTTACCGACGCAGAGCAGCAAACGCTGACGGGTGACCAGGCGCTGGTGGCGCTGGCCGCAGTGCGCGCCGGGAAATGGTTTACTACCGAACAAGGGAAAGCTGAACATGTCTTCGATCTATGAAAAATACAATTTAAAACAGGTGATTAACGCATCTGGCCGCATGACTGCCCTCGGTGTGTCTACGCCTCGCCCGGAAGTGGTGGACGCGGTCACCACCGGCATGAATCACTACTTCGAAATGAAAGATCTGGTGAACAAGACCGGCGCCTACATTGCCGGACTGCTCGACGTTGAAGCGGCGACCGTGGTGTCCTGCGCTTCTGCCGGTATTGCCCAGTCCGTAGCTGCGGTGCTGGTCAAAGACAATCAATGGCTGATCGAAAACTTGCATGCGGCCCCGCTGGAGAACAACGAGATTGTGCTGCCGAAGGGCCACAACGTTAACTTTGGCGCGCCGGTCGGCACGATGGTGAACCTGGGCGGCGGCAAAATCGTTGAGGCGGGCTACGCCAACGAATGTTCAGCGGATCAGCTGGCTGCGGCTATTTCTCCCCGCACGGCGGCCATTCTGTATATCAAATCCCACCATTCGGTGCAGAAAAGCATGCTCAGCGTTGAGCAGGCCGTTGTCGTGGCGCGTAAGCACAACCTGCCGCTGATTGTTGACGCTGCGGCGGAAGAAGATTTGCAGTGCTACTACCGCGCCGGGGCTGACCTGGTGATTTACAGCGGGGCGAAAGCTATTGAAGGCCCAACCAGCGGGCTGGTTATAGGCAAAGAGCAGTACGTCGAGTGGGTTAAGCTGCAAACTGGCGGCATCGGGCGCGCGATGAAAGTCGGCAAAGAAGGCATTCTCGGCCTGACCTGCGCGATTGAACATTACCTGAGCGCGGCCAAAGAGAGCGGGGCCGAAATGGTCGCCAAAATGACGCCGTTTATCGACAGCCTGAACACGCTGAACGGCGTTACCGCTCGCGTGGTGTGGGACGCCGCTGGCCGCGATATCGCCCGCAGCGAAATCAAGTTCGATGAAGCGACCGTCGGCATCAGCACCGGCGAGCTGGTCAGCAAGCTGAAGCAGGGCGAATACGCCATCTACTTCCGTGGCTACAAGGCCAACGAAGGCATTATTGAAGCGGATGTGCGCAGCGTAAGCGCGGCACAGCTGGAGATTATTTACCGCTGCATCAAAACGCTGGTAAACAAGGAGAAATAAGCATGAAACTGACCCCGAATTTTTACCGTGACCGTGTGTGCCTGAACGTCCTTGCGGGCTCTAAAGAAAACGCCAAAGAGATTTACGAGGCGGCGGAAGGTCACGTGCTGGTCGGCGTGTTATCTAAAAACTACCCGGATGTAGCAAGTGCGGTCGCCGATATGCGTGATTACGCGGCGCTCATCGACAACGCGCTCTCCGTTGGCCTCGGCGCAGGCGATCCGAATCAATCTGCCATGGTGAGTGAAATCTCCGGCCAGATACAGCCCCAGCACGTCAACCAGGTGTTTACCGGCGTGGGCACCAGCCGCGCGCTGTTGGGCCAGAACGAGAGCGTGGTCAATGGCCTGGTTTCACCGACCGGCACCGTCGGGATGGTAAAAATCTCCACCGGCCCGTTAAGCTCTGGCGCGGCAGACGGCATCGTGCCTGTCGAAACGGCCATTGCGCTGCTGAAGGATATGGGCGGCAGCTCAATCAAATATTTCCCGATGGGCGGGCTGGACTGTCGCGAAGAGTATCAGGCGGTTGTCGAAGCCTGTGCGAAGCATGACTTCTGGCTCGAGCCAACCGGCGGTATCGATCTTGAGAACTACGAGGAGATCCTGAAGATTGCGCTGGATGCTGGCGTCAGCAAAGTGATCCCGCATATTTACAGCTCGATTATCGACAAGGCCAGCGGCAATACGCGCCCGGCGGATGTTGCCACGCTGTTGGCGATGACGAAGAAGCTGGTGGGGTAAAGCGCTCGCTGTTTCCCCTCACCCCGGCCCTCTCCCCAAAGGGGCGAGGGGGAAAGGAACGATAGATGTGATTACGAAAGATTCCCTCTCCCTTTTAGGGAGAGAGTTAGGGTGAGGGTATAATCCTCATCAACCACACTTCGAGGACAAACGCATGTCTGCACGCACTCTGCTTGTTGCTTCATTTGCCTTACTCGCCGCTGGCAACAGCGCGGCGCAAAGTCATTACGCCTGGGTTGGCACCTACAACCCGAACGGCGAAGGGCTTTATCGCTTCCAGGTTGACGCCAAAACCGGCGCGCTTAGCGAGAAAACGCTGGTCAACTCATTGCCAAACGCCGCGCAGCTCACCGCGTCACCGGACGGTAAAACTTTGTACGTAGCCAGCGAAGCAGAGAAAGGCGTAGTGGCGGCATTGCGTGTCGGCGACGACGGAAGTGTGACCGAGCTGAATCAGGTTTCTTCCGGCGGCGCGGGCCCGGTCTACTTGTCCCTGACGCCGCAGGGCAAACACCTGTTGGTGGCTAACTATGTGAGTGGCTCAATCGCCGTATTGCCGATTAACGCAGACGGTAGCCTGCAGGAAGCCAGCGACAAGCATCAGGACAGCGGTGAGCCGGGGGCGGCAAAACCAGACGCTGCGGTGGAAGGTAGCTTTGCCGCCAGCGATCATAACGGCCCGCATGCCCATATGATTGCCGCCGATCCGAGCGGTAAGTTTGTCTTCTCTACCGATCTTGGTCTGGATCGGATCTATCAGTATCGCTTCGATCAAACCAAAGGCGTGCTGGAGCCAAACGATCCGCCGTTTATCGCCGCCTCCTCAAAAGGCGCAGGGCCACGCCACTTTGTCTTTGCCGCAGACGGTGCGAGCCTGTGGTTGATTAACGAAGAAGCTTCTACGCTTACCCATTACAAACTCGACCGTGAGAAAGGCACGCTGACCGAAGGAAAGACGATTTCTTCCCTGCCAAAAGGCTATAAGGGCACGAGCTTTGCGGCGGGCCTGGTGCTGAGCCACGACGGTAAGCAACTGTATGTGGCCAACCGCCTGCATAACAGCATCGCTCATTTCAGCGTGGGCGCTAACGGCGAGCTTACTCATCAGGACGATATCTGGACCCGAGGCGACTATCCACGCGGCCTGACGCTGGACAGCACCGGCAAACATCTTTATGCCCTGAACCAGCGTAGCGACAACATCACTCGCTTTAGCGTGGCTTCGGGCAGCGGTAAATTAACCTTTATCGACGATTATACGGCTGTGGGAAGCCCGTCACAGATGGTCTTCACCCCGTTTAAGTAACGCAGGACGGGGCGCTTAAACGCCCCGATAACCAAAGGAAGCGGTAGTGAGATTCCCCAATCAACGGCTGGCTCAGCTTTTTGAGATGCTGCAAAACGAAACGCTGCCCCAGGATGAACTGGCGCGGCGTTTGTCCGTTTCTACTCGTACGGTTCGGGCCGATATTACGGCGCTTAATGCGCTGATGTCAGGCTTCGGGGCTCAGTTTACGCTTACCCGCGGTGCGGGCTATCAACTGAATATCGAGGATACTGAGCGTTACGGCGAGCTGGTGCAGCATCGTCCGCGCCAGCTTCGTATTCCTCGCACTTCGCCAGAACGCGTGCATTACCTTGTGGTGCGTTTTTTGACGGCGGCGTTTTCACTGAAGCTGGAAGATCTGGCCGAAGAGTGGTTTGTCAGCCGGGCCACGCTGCAAAGCGATATGGCCGAAGTGCGGGAGTGGTTTAACCGCTATCATCTGACCATTGAGACACGTCCGCGCCACGGTATGAAGCTGTTCGGCAGCGAGACGGCTATCCGCGCCTGCCTGACTGACCTGCTGTGGCAGTTAACCTTAGAGGACAGCGATAATCCGTTATTGACGGAAGAAGCGCTGAACGCGGGTGTCCCGGAGTTGCTCGCCGGTTCGCTGCACGATTGTTTTACCCGCTGCCACATCCGCCTGACCGATGAAGGCGAGCAGTTTATTCGCCTCTATTGTTCGGTGGCGGTTCGCCGCATCAGTGAAGGTTATCCGCTACCGGAATTTATGGCGGATAACGTTGATGTCCAGGTGAAAGAGGCGGCCAGACAGATCGCCGCTCTTCTTCAGCAGCTGGCGGGTAAACCGCTTTCCGAAGCTGAAGAGCAGTGGCTGCAGGTGCATATCGCCTCGCGGCAGGTGCAGGAAGTGGCGCCGAGCGCGATCAGCGCCGACGATGACGAGGCGCTGGTTAACTATATCCTGCGCTACATCAACACCCACTATAACTACAATCTTCTTAGCGACGAGCAGCTGCACGCCGATCTGCTTACCCACATCAAGACGATGATCACCCGGGTGCGCTACCAGATAAACATCCCGAATCCACTGCTGGCTAACATCAAACAGCATTACCCGCTGGCTTACGACATGACGCTGGCGGCGGTCTCAAGCTGGGGAAAATATACCCCTTACGCCATCAGCGAAAACGAAATTGGTTTTCTGGTGTTGCACATCGGGGTAGGCCTGGAACGTCATTACAACATTGGCTACCAGCGTCATCCTCGCGTGCTGATGGTTTGCGATACGGGGAATTCCACGGTGCGTATGCTGCAGGCCATGCTGCTGCGTAAATATCCCCAGGTGGAAGTGACCAACATAATCTCTCTGCGCGACTACGAGCAGCTTGAAACCGTGGATGAGGACTTTGTGATCAGCACGGCGCGCATAAATGAGAAAGAAAAGCCGGTGGTGGTGATGGCGCCGTTCCCGACGGATTATCAGCTCGAGCAGCTTGGTAAGCTGGTGCTGGTGGACAGAACAAGGCCTTACATGCTGGAGAAATTCTTCGATGCCAGCCATTTCCGCATTATCGATCAACCTATGACTCAGCAGCAGCTGTTCCTGACGCTCTGCGAGCAGCTGGAGCGGGAAGGCGTGGTTGATGCAGATTTTCATCCGTCGGTGGTGGAGCGCGAGGCCATTGTCAGCACGATGCTGGGCGAGGGCATTGCGCTGCCGCACTCGCTGGGCCTGTTGGCGAAAAAAACGGTGGTTTACACCGTGCTGGCGCCGCACGGTATTAGCTGGGGCGATGAGACTGCGCACGTGATCTTCCTGCTGGCGATTAGCAAAAGCGAATACGAAGAGGCGATGGCGATTTACGACCTGTTTGTGACGTTCCTGCGTGAGCGAGCGATGGTTCGGCTTCGCGAGAGTAAGAATTTTGACAGTTTTAAAGCGGTGGCGATGGAGTGCCTGAGTAAGCTGTAATCGCTGTTGACCTTCACCCGGTCCTCTCCCTGGAAGGGATAGGGGGAGTTCAGTGGCCACAGTTACTTCGCCGGGATGAAAACTGGCGTAAATTTAATCGACGGATTGGTGTTATCCCCTCTCCCCTGTGGGGAGAGGGTTAGGGTGAGGGGCCGTTATTTCAGGATCGTGAACGCGGTGGTGACGTGCTTCACGCCGCTAACCCGGCTGGCAATATCCGCCGCGGCTTTACCTTCACGTTCGGTCACCAGGCCAAGCAGGAATACTTCGCCATTCTCCGTAGTGACTTTCACGTTAGACGATTTCACCTGGTCGCTGGTGAGCAACTGAGAGCGAACTTTTGTGGTGATCCACGTATCGCTCGATGCGACACCCAGGCCGACCGGAGCCATAATTCGAATCTCGTTATAGACTTCGGTTGCGCCGTCTACACCCAACGCAATTTGCTTCGCACGAGAGGCGAGGTCTGGGTTAGGAGACTGACCAGCCAGCAGCACTTTGCCCTGGTAAGCCGTCACGTTAATGCGTGCTTCTTTCTTGATTTGCTCATCCTTGTTGAGCGCGCTGTTCACGCGTAATTCAAGCGTGCCGTCATCAACCTGAGTCCCAACGGTGCGTGGGTCTGTCGCAGTTTTTGTCGCCACGGCGGCGCTTCCCACAACAACGGCACCGACGCAGCCCTGCAGCAACAGCGCGGAAATAAGAACTGCGACTGGCGTAATGGCCTTCATGTTCATTCCTTCTCCTTTCTCAAAATTAGCTATTAGCCATCCTGGTGAGGAAATAGCGTATTGTCGATCAGATCGCATAAACAGTTTACCGTCAGCATATGCATCTCCTGGATGCGGGCGCTGCGATGAGAAGGGATTCGGATTTCAACATCCTGTGGCCCCAACAGTCCTGCCAGTTCGCCGCCGTCATATCCCGTCAGCGCGACGATGGTCATGTCGCGGGTGACAGCGGCCTCAACCGCTTTGACAATATCACGGCTATTGCCTCGGGTGGAAATCGCCAGCAAAACGTCCCCGGCGTGGCCCAGCGCACGAACCTGCTTGGCATAAACTTCTTCATGCAGACGGTCGTTAGCGATCGCGGTTAAGACCACATTATCTGCATTAAGTGCAATGGCTGGTAAACTAGGGCGCTCTGTTTCAAAACGGTTGATCATGCTGGCAGCAAAATGCTGTGCGTTGGCGGCGGAGGTACCATTGCCACAACAGAGGATTTTGTTGCCGTTCAGCAAAGACTGAACCAGCGTCATCGCGGCACGGGAGATGGCGTCCGGCAGGGCTTCCGCTGCGGCAATCTGAGTTTGAATACTTTCCGTGAAGCAGACTTTGATTCTTTCGAGCACGTTGATTCTACCTGGAGTTTTTTAGATATCGGCGGCAAACGCGTTGGTCAGCCACGCTATTTCATTGCCGGTGAAAGCTAACACATCGAAACGGCAATCTACAGTATCAAAACTTTGACCTTTGCCGCTAAGCCAAACCTGAGCGGCATGCAGCAGGCGCAGCTGCTTGCTGCGCGTCACGCTGGCGGCGGCTCCGCCGAACTTATCGTTACGCCGAAAACGTACTTCCACAAAAACGATAACCTGCTGCTGTTGCATGATGAGGTCGATTTCGCCGCCGCGAACATGCACATTCGCGGCTACGAAGCGCATTCCCTCGCGCTCAAGATAGCGACGCGCCTGCTGTTCATAGCGTGCGCCGCGTTGCTTGCGGTTCAGGATACCGGAACGATCTGGCCCTGACTGAATTGCAGCCAATTTAACTTCCTGTTAATGACGCAGTCCTGGCTGGCGGTCAGTTGCCCGGTGTTGCCGTTGACCTGGTAGCCCGGCACCTGGCGTATCTGTGAGAAGTGGCTGGCCAGCGTCCAGGCGTCAACGCCCATGGCATACAGACGCGCCAGCGAGTAGTCATTGTTGACGCTGCTTAACGCCTGCTGCATCAGCTGTGGATTACCGCCGGAAAGCATCGGGATTTCACTAAACTGCAGGCCTTCCATTTCCAGGCGGTAGTCCGGGCCGTTCACGCCCTGCGAGCTGCGCGAGCTGGCATACAGCTGAGCGCTGCTGCGGCTGCCGGTGCGCATCGCAATCATCGGTTTGATCAGCGCCACTTCTTCGGAGGTCGCAATGATGTAGACCGCGTCCACGTTGCCGCTGCTGCCTGCGGTGATTTGCGCATCTGTAGGTGCTGCCGGAATCGTCAGCCCGCCAATGGTGACACCTGGCGGCGTATTGGACGGGGTGCTGACCGGGGTGCCGGTCAAGGCGATGCCGGAGCCGCTGTTAATCCCGCGCTTCAGATCGCTCACTGAACCAAATTTCTGCTGCAGTACCAGACCGCCGCCGAGTTTCTGCCATTCGGTAGCAAAGGCTTTCGCCACTCGGTCGCCCAGAGCGTTTGAAGGAATCAGCATCAGCGGATTGCGATGGCTTTGCTGCCAGATATGATCCGCCGCATCACGGGCTTCATCTTCTGGAGAAAGCGCGAAATAGCAGATGTTAGGGCGATTCTGCACGTTTTCAGGCTGGTTAAGCGCCAGAATATTTAACGGGCTGTTAGTGCTGGCCAGCTGATCAACATTGTTTTTTAGCAACGGGCCAACGACCAGTGTAGCGCCGTCCTGCTGTGCCTGTGCCAGAACCTGAGAAAGCGGCTGGCTGCTGGTGTCGTAAATCTTAATTTCTGCCGAAGGGTTCGCGGCAACAGATGGTGCGGTTTGCGCGTCTGGCTGGGCAGCCGGCGTTGCTGGCGCTGCGGTTTGCGGCGTTGCGGCCTGTGCCTTCTGGTCTGTTAAATCGCTGACGGACGCGCTTGCCGGGCTCACTGCAGCATTAGGATCTGCGGGGGTCTGAGGCTCTTGCGGCTGAGGCTGTTCTTGAGGCGGAGCAGACTGTTGTTGTGCATTAGGACCTACGGGCTGAGCGGCAGGCTGAACGGCTGCAACCGGCGCGACGCCGTTGTTTTTCGCCGCTTCAAACCCTTGCTCAATCGCGCGGCCAAACACCGCAGCCTGGCCGTTGAGCGGCAGCAGGAGAGCGATTTTACCGGTTGAGGCCGGTTTGAAGTTTTGCACATTCACTAACTGAGTCGGCAGCGTTTTTGAGCCTGGATTATTCGGGTAGCGCGTTTGCCAGTCCTGAATCCCGGCTTTCAGCATGTTAGGATCGTTCCGGTTATCGCTCCATACGTGCTGCAGATCCAGCCAACCCTGCAGGGTATTTTCGTCGGCGTTAATCACCAGGCTGTTCATTTGCTCTGGGGAGAACTGCGACAGAACCTGCCAGGTGCCATCAATGTTCTTTTGATGTGCATCGCCTTTCAGCAGCGGTTCCTGAGCAATGTACGCGCGCAGCAGCGCTAAAGACGGGCGTCCCTGAGAAGCGTCAATCACAGCCTGGTAATAACGGCTCTGTTGGCCCTTGTCGAGTGCGCTCGGGTCAATCTTTTCCAGCAGGGCGGAGGCGGCGCTGAAATCTTTCTGCGCAATCTTCACTTCCGGCACCAGCAGCTGTTGTTCACGCGCTTGCGCATCGTTGAGCTGCTGCGGCAGTTGGTTATACAACGCCACGGCCTGCTGAGGTTTGCCTTCCTTTAGCAGGGAACGAATGGCGAGTAATTGCCAGTTGGTCTTGCTATCATCTGCACTTTGCTGCATTTGCTGCAGATAGTAAGCGGACCCGGCGGTGGTGTCGCCCTGCAGCAGCGTGGCGGACTGATCCGGTGCCTGGGTTGAACAGCCGGCAAAAATCAGCGCCGCGAGCAACACAGGCAGGCAGCGCCCGGCTTTTGAACGATTCAAGGTTGAGGGTAGCATTCTGTATCCAGTGGTTTTATTTCCCAATGTACAATATTAAATCGGCAATACGGATGAAACAATGAAACAACACGAAACGGCGGCGATTTCAGCCAGTACGCTCTACATCGTCCCGACGCCTATCGGCAACCTCGGGGATATCACCCAGCGGGCCCTCTCGGTGTTGCAAAGCGTTGATCTGATTGCCGCAGAAGATACCCGTCATACCGGACTTTTGCTGCAGCATTTTGCGATTAATGCGCGACTCTTCGCACTTCACGATCACAATGAGCAACAAAAAGCGGAAACGCTACTGGCGAAGCTGCAGGAAGGCCAAAGCATTGCGCTGGTGTCCGACGCCGGTACGCCGCTGATTAACGACCCCGGCTACCACCTCGTGCGTACCTGCCGCGAAGCGGGGATTCGCGTCGTGCCACTTCCTGGCCCATGCGCCGCAATTGCTGCACTTAGCGCGGCGGGTTTGCCGTCAGACCGCTTTTGCTATGAAGGTTTTCTGCCTGCAAAATCAAAAGGTCGCCGTGATGCGCTGAAGGCGATTGAGCAGGAACCGAGAACGCTGATTTTCTATGAATCCACCCACCGTCTGCTCGACAGTCTCGATGATATTTGCACGGTGCTGGGCGAATCCCGCTACGTGGTGCTGGCGCGCGAGTTGACCAAAACCTGGGAGTCAATTCACGGCGCGCCCGTTGGTGAGCTGCTGACATGGGTAAAAGAAGATGAAAATCGCCGTAAAGGCGAAATGGTGCTGATTGTTGAGGGCTTTAAAGTTCAGGGTGATGATGAACTTCCCGCTGAAGCGCTGCGTACGTTGGCGTTGCTGCAGACGGAGCTGCCGCTGAAAAAGGCTGCAGCGCTTGCCGCTGAAATTCACGGCGTGAAAAAGAATGCCTTGTACAAATATGCGTTAGAAAACAGCGAGAAATAGTTTTCTCGAGCCGGCTCCTGGTTTTCACATTACAGTGCGGTTAGCGTTTAAAAAACGAACTCCCTGGTGTTAATTTGTGCATGACTGAATGACTTTAAGGGAGTTAAAGTTTATGCCGGTATTGATACCAGGAGATTCAAGGATGGTCGTTTACCCCATCAGCTACAGCCCCGCAGCATTAGAAAGAGCATTCGAGATTTCTGGAACCACGGAAATTCTTGGTGAGCCCGCTTTAATCGTTTTTCGCAGAGATAAAACTGCGGCGGCGATTATCTATGCTGAACCGGCTCTTGATGACAACAACGAACTTCGCCATCTCGTGGTAGCTAAGTTGGATCTTGTTCCTCGTAAAAGCACCAGGCAGGAAGAATCTATTGTTGCCGTGAAGCGCTACTGGGAAGCGAAAGCTGTGACTCAGGTTGAGGGGGTGGTTGTTGACAGCCCGGCACGTGATACGCGAGTCGCAACCACGCTTTATGAGCATCTTATCCTGGATAAGGATCTGATCTTAATGAGCGATCATGAGCAGTACTCTGGGGGGCAAGGCATTTGGCGGCGTATTGCCCGTTCATCGAAGCACGTTAAGGTGTTTGTGCTGAATACCGAGAATGGGCATTTCTATCCCTATGACGGAGAGCGTGTTTGCTATGACGGTGAAAGCATTCCTGAATCTGAGATTTGGAGCCTGTCTCCTGATGAGTCCCGCCGTGGTATTGTGCTGGTGGCAGAGAAGGCTTGTGAATAAAAGCGTGAATAAGGCCCGATATATTCGGGCCTTATGATTTTGTTAGTTTACCGGCGTGGCCTCAATCACCAGCGTTTCCAGCGGCTTCAGCGTCACAACCAGCGGCTTGCTGTAGTCGTTGTTCACGGTCTCGTTCTTGCCGTAAATCTGCTTCAGCGTAAAGCGCGTGGTCTCACCGTTCGGCACTTCAAAGTTCTTACTCAGGTCGAGATAGTAGCTTTGCGGCTTATCTGACGGGTTCCGCAGGCCCAATATCGCTTTCTCCTTACTCCACGATGCCCAGCCGTACACCTCAAGCTGCGTCGGGTCGCCGCCGACCCAGTGGCTGTCGACCAGTACGCTACTGTTTGCTCGTGACCATTTTGCCGCGTCGGCAAGCGTGTCCCATTTGGCCTTGTTCAGCATTGAAGGCGTGATATACAGCTCCTGCAACTGAGTGCCGGTGGCGAAGTAGCTCCAGGTCTGGTCCGCAAAGTCCTGGTCCGTTTGTACTTTTTCCAGCCCAAAGTAGGCATGTTCCGCGCTGACGATACCGTGGTACATCAGTGAGTTAATCGGGAAAAGTGGGCCTTTACGCACGATGGAGCGATAAGTTTCCGCGTCGCGATAGGTTATCCACTGCTGCACCGGCGAACCTTTGCCGTAAACGTTGATGTCATCACCCTGGCGCCAGATGGAGTCGGCGTAGAACAGCCAGGACGGGCTGGCGTTGGTGCCGGTTGTCAGGTTGATAAACAGGTCTTTGTTGGCGGCGCGCATGTTTTTGATTAGCTCAATGGAGGCATCAAAGTCAGAGGCGTAGGGGCTGCCTTTGATGTACGAGTTGGCGTTGCCCATGCCGTCGAGCTTAAACGAGGTGATATGTTCGTTTTTGATAAGCCCGATAATTTGCTGATTAAAATTACGGAAGTAGTTGGGGCCTGAGAGGGCAAATTTGCCGTCCACGGTTTCAAAGCCGTTCTCTTTGGCGTGTGAAACGCGCACGTCGCGTGGCTTGTTGTAGCCACCCCACGGTGACAGCCACAGCCCCACGGAAGTATGCAAACTGTCCGCTTTTTCTTTGATGACACCAAAGCCGTGCTTAAACGCCGGACTAAACAGCCACTTCCCGGTCAAATCGTCCCAGCCGTCATCCAGCAGGAAGCCGTCGAGCTTTACGCCCCGCTTGCTTCTGAGTTCGCTGGCGTATTCATCCATGCGGGTCAGCACGTCCTTCTCGGTGTAGGGCGTAAAGAAACCGATGTCCATCCAGCTGTTGTAGTGCAGGTAAGGCTGGTAAGGGCGCGGGCGCATGGCGTTGATAAATTCATTAAAGCTGCGGCGAAGCTGATCGGTTGCCTCAAACGTGCCGAAGTAGACCGTATAGGTCACCGGGGCGTCGGTTTTAATCGGCGTTTTGAGTTCAACGTTCAGGTTAGTGGTGGTTTCGTAGGCGTAGGTATTCACGATCGGTTTTTGCGGCAGCATATAGAAACTGTCTGCCACGATGGGAGAGCTGTTGATGGCGCCGTTGACATAAGGTGCCTGAGCCTGGCCTTTGGTCGGGAAGAAGGTGACCTTCGCGACTTCGCGCGGCTGGCCTTTTGCCTGTAGCGTGTAGTCCACTGCCGCGTACTTACCCTTCAATAGCTTCAGGGTCACGTTGACCGAGAAATCGTCCCGCTCGTAATCAATCTGAATGGCGTCTGCGGTTTTGCTGACGTTTTTGATTTTAAAGTCGGCGGTATGGATAACTTTTTCATCCGGCAGCGTCAGAAAGAAGAGTTCGACAGGCGCCAGTTTGTGATCGGATCGCCGGTCCTTCACCACCACCGCCGAGCCTGAATCGTCGAAAGAGACGGCAAGGTTGGTGTTTTCCAGCTGATACTGAGCCGCCAGCGCGGCGTTGCTCATGAACATCATGAGCAGGGAGCTTTTTATTATTGTCTTCATCAGAGGTCCTTACACCAGAGAGTTAAAGCGCCGCTTCTGATTCCGGCAGCAACTTATTCGCCGAGCCGCATACCGCGACTTTGCTACGCACCACCTCTTTCATCGCGTCCATGCCGACGCGCATATAAAAGCGTGGGTCGTTGCCTTCCGGGTTAGCGCCAAACCATTCTTTCACCGCGGCGGCGAAGGCGATTTTTAATTCCGTCGCGACATTTACTTTGCAGACGCCAAGCTCGATGGCGCGGCGAACAAACTCGTCAGGCACGTCACTCGCGCCGTGCAGTACTAGCGGGACGCTGACGACGTCACGGATCTCGCCCAGCCGTTTGAAGTCTATTTTCGGGCGTTTGGTATACAGGCCGTGCGCGGTACCAATAGCAACCGCCAGACTGTCGACGCCGGTAAGCTCGACAAAGCGGCGGGCTTCCTGCGGATCGGTCAGAAAAGCGCTTTCTTCATCCACGTCCATGTCGTCTTCCACGCCGCCCAGGCGGCCCAGTTCGGCCTCGACGCTGCAGTCGTTGCGGTGGCAAAACTCGACCACGGATCTCACCAGCTTCACGTTGTCAGCGAAGGGGAAGTGGCTGCCGTCAATCATGGCGCTGCGCACGCCAGCGTTAACTTTGCGGCTGATGTCCGCCAGGCTTTCGTGATGATCGAGGTGCAGCGCCAGCGGTATTCCGTAGCTTTCGGAATAGGCGCGGCACAGCGCGTAAATCTCTTCGAAAGCGATGTGTTTAAAGGTGCCCGGTGTACCGGCAAGGATCACCGGGGAATGCAGCTCTTTGCATACTTCAAGAATCGCCTGGATGGTTTCGGCATTGTGGATATTAAAAGCCGGCACCGCATAGCCTCTGGCCTGGGCGTCCTGAAGCAGATACTTCGTGGAGATAATGCTCATAATGAACCTCTCAGCCTTTCCAGGGATGAATGACGACGCCTTTAACCACGCGGTTTACCGTGCCGCTGGCGGAAGGCGTGTCTGGCGTAATGCCTGCTTTAACAGAAGAGGTGAGGGCGAAAACCTGGGCATACATCAGGAAGCAAAACGCCTGCTCAACGTCGAGGAACGTGCGATCTGCGGCAGGCATCAGGATATGCGGACCTGATGTTATTTCAGGGCTGGTGGCGGCCGAAATGACGATCGTCTGCATGGCCAGGCCGTCGCGGCGCAGCTCCGCCAGAAGATCCAGATCGTACTGGCGAGTGTACGGATCGCTGGAGACCAGCACGACAGCTAGCGTTTTACTATTGACCAGAGATTTTGGGCCATGCCTGAAGCCGGTTGGTGTGTCATAAAACGCCGCCAGCTTGCCAGCCGTGAGTTCAAGTACCTTCAGAGAGGCTTCTCGCGCCACGCCCTGCAAACCACCGCTGCCGAGGTAGACCACGCGTTCATAGGGAAGATCGCCAAACGGAATTTCGCTGAAATCGCCCTGTGAATGAATGATTTGGGCACAGCGGTGAGCGACATCCTGAAATGATTGCGTGTTGATAACGTCCGGGGCGAAAACCGCAAGGCAGCTTGCCATCATGGTCGTGATGCTGCTCGTCATGGCAAAACCGCGATCGTGCGTTTCCGCAGGCATCAGCAGCGGCAGTGAACGGTTGTCCTCCAGCGCGCTGCGGTAGAGGCTGCCGCCCTCGTTGCAGGTGATGGTGATGTGATAGCAGGATTTTACGAGCTGGTTGGCAAGTTCCACCGCCGCCACGCTCTCGGGGCTGTTACCGGAGCGAGCGAAGGAAATCAGCAGCGTGGGCTGTTCAGGGGATAGATAGTCCAGCGGATTGGTCACCAGATCCGTAGTCGGTACGGCAACAAACTGTTTGCCGGTGTGGCGAGACAGCCACGGCGCAATGATGTCGCCGATAAACGCCGAGGTTCCGGCGCCGGTGAGGATAATTTTTAGCTTGTCGTTCGCAAGTAGCGGGTTAAGGAAGGCGGCGATCTCGTCGCGCGTGCGGTCTATCTGTTGCAGGGAACGGATCCAGCT
This sequence comes from Cedecea neteri, assembly GCF_000758325.1. Classification (NCBI taxonomy): domain Bacteria; kingdom Pseudomonadati; phylum Pseudomonadota; class Gammaproteobacteria; order Enterobacterales; family Enterobacteriaceae; genus Cedecea; species Cedecea neteri. The sequence goes on from NZ_CP009459.1 coordinate 1,551,566, forward strand.
CACGGGCTGCTGGCGGATCTCTTTTTCAGTCCAGGTCGTGTGGCTGCGATCTGTGGCCGTGGAAGTTTCACTCATGACTCAGTCCTTAGCATTACAGCGTCAGATGTCGGCTTTTTATCGCCCATAATCTTTCGTTTTGTTTCATTTGATGGTTTATCGTGCTTTGTGAAAATTTATAGAAAGGAATCGACAAGATCAATATACAAAATGAAATAAAACGAAAATCATGATGTGGATCTTTGTTTATGACTAATGCATTGTTTTTTTTAGATAGTTATTGAAAACCAGACAATTAAGAAAAGAAAAAGAAAGGCCCATAGCGGATCTCGCCACAGGCCAAAGTGATGCATAATGAAAGCAGCAGGAGCCGCCGCCTGCATTAAACGGGGTTCGAAACTGGAGATAAACGACCCGGTCTTTTACTTCAGATGCCTTCTTCGCTGGCTTCCGTTGCCCGGTGGCGAGCCATCTCGTCGACCAGGCTGGTCAGGCCTCGGTGCCCGCATTCCAGCGCCATCTGGCGAAACTCGCTGCCGTTTAGCCCTTCGCGCTCCAGTACCATTTCCAGCAGAAGCTGCAGATTGACGCCTGTAACGACCTCGCGCCCCGACTTCTCAAGCGCGAGCGTTGAGGCGATACGGAAAGGCGTACCGCCCAGCAAATCCGTCAGAAAGACCAAACCTTCGCGTTCATCCAACTGGCCGATAGCCTCGTGAAACTGTTCCGTCAGCCGTGCGGTGGAAGAGGTTTCCGGAAAGTCGATGGCAATAATCTGCGGCTGCTCGCCGAGGATCTGTTTCATTGCCTGTTCCATCCCACTGGCAAAGCCTCCATGGCCGCTCAAAATGATGCTTAACATCTGCTTTTCTCCTCAGAGGAAGTGAAGGAACTTCCCAACAACGGCTAAAACGACGGTGATGCAAATCAGGCGTAGGGGACTCCAGCCACGGCGGACCAGGGCGTACATTGCCAGGGTATACACCAGCGGTAAAAACGCCGGCATCAGCTTGTCGATGACGTCAGACTGCAGCTTAACCACCGCATCCCCGGCGGTAATTTCAAGCGTAGTAGACAGGCGAACATAGGTTGCAACGAGGGCGCCGATAACGGTCATCCCGACGATAGAAGCGGCATGCCCGACCTTGCGTGTATTGGCCTTAATTAACGGAATGGCGGCCACGCCCATGCGGTAAGCGTAGTGCGCCAGGCCGAAACGCAGGCCCAGATGCACCACGTTAAACAGCACGATAAACACGATGGCACCGAGTATCGATCCCTGAAGCGCCAGGCTGGCGCCGATACCGCCGCAGATTGGCAGCAGCGTTAGCCAGAACATCGCATCCCCGATGCCACCGAGCGGCGCGCCAACGGCAATTTTTGTGCTCTGGATGCTGTTTACATCCTGCTTCGAACGCTCCATCGCCAGAATAATGCCGATCACAAAGGTGACCAGGAACGGGTGGGTATTGAAGAACCCCATATGCCCCTGCATGGCCCGGGCTAAATCGCGTTTGTTGGTGTGGATCTTTTTCAGGGCAGGCAGCAGGCCATACAGCCAGCCGCAGGCCTGCATACGCTCGTAGTTAAACGAGGCCTGTAGCAACATGGAACGCCATGCCACGCGGTTGATGTCTTTCCGGGTTAGCTCCGCGCCAATCTTCTGATCTTCATAAATATTATCGTTTGAGATGATGTTCTCAGGCTCAATGGCCTGTGAAAGCGTTTGGGTATCAGATGCCATCTTCGAATTCCTCTTTCTGGACGCGAGCGGGCTGCGGTGGAGTAGGGTCTTTACGCATCAAATCCATCAGGGCCAGCGCTAGCGCGGCGGCGGCAATCGCCAGCACCGGTAATTTCAACCAGGCTGCGCCAACAAAGCCGATGATGAAGTAGGGGATATAAACGTTTTTCATCATGATTTTCAGCAGTACGGCGAAACCGATAGCCGGCATGATGCCCCCGGCGACGCCAAGCCCGTCAATCAGCCGCGCGGGCAGCATGTCGATGGCCGTTTTGGCATGCTCAGCCCCAAAATAAATGGGTAAGAAGGCGCACAGAAAATAGAAGATGCCGAGTGCGAGCATCGCCAGATAGTTAATGCGCTCAATGCCATTGGTATCGGCGTTCGCAGCCATGCGGTCGGCACGTGCCATGACGCCGGACATCACGGAGAACAGGAAGGTGATGCCCATCTGCACCGCAACCGCAAAAGGCACCGCGACGCCGACGGCGACTTCGGGCTTCACGCCGGTGGTAATGGCAAAAGTCGTGCCGACGATGGTGCCAATAATGACGTTAGGTGGCTGTGCGCCAGCGAGCGGAGCCAGGCCCATCCACACAAGCTCCAGCGTGCCGCCGGTAAGAATACCGGTGTGCAAATCGCCAAGAATAAGGCCAACCAGTGGGCCAAGGACGACGGGGCGGTGCATATGGGTCAGGCCGTTGAACATATCCAGACCGGCGATAAAGGCCAGCAGGCCCAGGGCTATCGCTTGCAGTAAGCTGATTTCCATAGCAAATACCTCAGAGAAGCTTATAGAGATCCTGAGCTGATTCCGTCGGTACACCCTGCACAAAACATTCGACGCCGGCCTGTTTCAGGCCGGTGAAGGCGGCAATGTCCTGTTCATCAACCGATACGGTTTTAGCAACCTGCTTTTTGCCTTCGACGTAGTGCATGTTGCCTACGTTGATACGCGTTACCGGCACGTTGCCGTTCACCAGGGTGAGGAAGTCCCGCGGGTTTTTACAGACCAGCAGGATCTTCTGGCGATCCGCCGCGCGGTGAATGTTGTCGATGACTTTTTGCAGCGGCCAGAAGCGCACCGCAATCCCTTCTGCCAGCACCATCTCCATCAGGTTCTGCTGGATGGGATCTTCCGCCACCTCATCATTCGCGACCAGAACCAGGTTTGCGCCGGAAAACCCGACCCACTGCACGCCAACCTGACCGTGGATCAGGCGCTCATCAATGCGGCTTAAGACAATATTTGGCATGGTATTTCCCTTATTATCATTGTGTTAATGAGGAGGTAACTCACCGTGACAGGCCGCGTGATACTGGCGCAGCACATCCTGAATATGGTCGATAATCAGCTCATGAGGCCTGGCGGCCAGCTGTGCTTCCCGCACTTTGGCGTACTGAAGCGGCAAATACTGGCTGATTAACGGTAGCGGAATGGGTTCATGGGCAAGGTTTCTGACCAGCACATCGTAAGCCTCATCGATGTCGCGATCCGGCCAGTAGTAGCGTACCCGGTCAGAGTAGCTGTAGCCGCGTGCCAGGCGTAGCGCATCGCCGTTGCCGTGATAGTGCTGCTGCCAGTGCTCCGGGTGGTCAAGCATCACGCTTTCCAGGACGTCCCTCAGGCCGGAGCATTTGTGTGCCGGGAGCAGTTCTCGCTCAATGGCTGAGAGCGAAAAAAGGGCTTCACGTAGGGCAAAAGTCAGGGCCGGGCCGACTTTTAGTATCGCAAAGTGATCTTCCACTAACTGATGCAGCGCCTGCGTGGTCTGGTAATCCGTTGAATGCGCTTCAAAAACCATCGAGGGCGAATCTGCAATGAGTTTGCTTAGCGCCCGGGCTTTTTCCGGCTGGTAGTCAATCACCTGGGTGTGGTCGAACTCGACGCCGGGTTGAACAACAAGGCCAATAATTCGCGGCCAGATTTCACTTAGCCCCTGTTCAGAAAAGGCCCGACGGTGAGCTTCCAGCGTGGCATCTGCGGCCTGCGGAGTTGTGACGGCGAGCTCAGCGAGAGTTTCATGGGCACCGCCAGGCACCGGTACTTCAGTGCCGATGATGTACACCAGATCGGCATGGCCAAAGTGGTCGATACAGGTTTGCTCAGCAATCAGCGCCAGTCTGGCTGCTCGCCCGGCAACGACGTCATCCATGAGCGGCACGGGATCGTCTGCACAAGACATGCTGCAGTCGAGGTGTATTTTTTTGAAGCCTGCGGCGACATAGCTGCGGATCAGCTCTTCGGCATGGGACATTGCCTCTTCGGCTGGCCGGGTTTGCCAGCGGTTTGGCCCAAGATGGTCGCCGCCGAGTATCAGGTTGGCATAAGGAAAGCGGTGTTGTTCCGCGAGTTGATAAACGAAACCGCAGAAATCCGCAGGCGTCATTCCGGTATAGCCGCCGTACTGGTCCACCTGGTTAGAGGTCGCTTCGATAAGCAAGCTGGTGCCGGCTTCGCGAGCGTGGCGCATGGCGGCCTCAAGTACCAGCGGATGCGCGGAGCACACCGCAAAGATCCCGTGCTGGTTGTTCCGTTTGTGGTTAGCGACAAATTCGATCAACTGTTTCACTTTCCTCTCCACGCTGATGGGTTAAAACATTTTCTTTCGATTCATTTCATTTAATCGTGCCTTAATGGCGTTTGAGAATAAAAAGAAAGATACTGGAATTGAGATCTGTTTCGCAAAAGAAACATAATGAAAGGCGCTGGTGTGCTTACTGCGCCTTTTGAACGAAGATTCCTGGGGCTTGCTTTCTGCTAAAAGAAAGGTGTTAATAGACAAATAGAAATGAAACGAAAGATATATTGAAAGGTTACCCTATGAGAAACAGTGATACCGCAACGGACAAACGTATTCCGGGTACCAGCGAAAGACGCGAACAGATTATTCAGCGTCTTCGCCAGCAGGGAAGCGTGCAGGTTAATGATTTATCTTCTTTTTTTGGTGTTTCAACCGTCACAATCCGCAACGATCTTGCGTTTCTTGAAAAGCAGGGCATTGCGGTTCGTGCCTACGGCGGGGCGTTGATCTGTGAGCCTGGTAGCGCGGTAGCAGAGCCTTCGGTGGAAGATAAAAGCTCGCTGAATACTACACTGAAGCGCAGCATCGCTCGTGTGGCGGCAGGTTTGATCCAGTCCGGAGATAAGGTGATTCTGGACTCCGGTACCACGACATATGAAATTGCCCGGATGATGCTGCAGCATAAAGAAGTGATCGCCATGACCAACGGCATCAACGTAGCTAACGCCCTGTTGGAAGCAGAAGGGGTAGAGGTGCTGATGACAGGCGGGCACCTGCGTCGTCAGTCACTGTCGTTTTACGGCGATAGCGCGGAACAGTCGCTGCAAAATTATCATTTCGACATGCTGTTCCTCGGGGTAGATGCTATCGATCCGGAACGCGGCGTGAGCACTCATAATGAGGATGAAGCGCGCCTCAACCGCAAAATGTGCGAGGTCGCCGAGCGGATTATCGTGGTGACCGATTCCAGCAAATTTAACCGCTCCAGCCTGCATAAAATCATCGATATCCAGCGAATTCACCGGGTGATTACCGATAAAGGCATTCCGGCAGATAGCCTGATTGCGCTGCGCAAGAGTGGCATTGATGTTGTGCTGGTGGGCGACTAGCGTTTTGTTTCTGGCGGGCCCGCGTGACAGGGGAGATGAAACCCTCTATACTGCGCGCCGAAGCTGACCAGACAGTCGCCGCTTCGTCGTCGTCCTCTTCGGGGGAGACGGGCGAGGGGGAGGAAAGTCCGGGCTCCATAGGGCAGGGTGCCAGGTAACGCCTGGGGGGGAAACCCACGACCAGTGCAACAGAGAGCAAACCGCCGATGGCCCGCGCAAGCGGGATCAGGTAAGGGTGAAAGGGTGCGGTAAGAGCGCACCGCGCGGCTGGTAACAGTCCGTGGCACGGTAAACTCCACCCGGAGCAAGGCCAAATAGGGGTTCACATGGTACGGCCCGTACTGAACCCGGGTAGGCTGCTTGAGCCAGTGAGCGATTGCTGGCCTAGATGAATGACTGTCCACGACAGAACCCGGCTTATCGGTCAGCTTCAACTCATTCATATCGAAACGCCCCGCACAGTGAAAGCTGGCGGGGCGTTTTGCATCCAGGGACAACGAGATGAATGACTGTCCACGACGCTCTTCATAGAAAGAAAGCGGCTTATCGGTCAGCTTCAACTCATTCATATCGAAACGCCCCGCACAGTGAAAGCTGGCGGGGCGTTTTGCATCCAGGGACAACGAGATGAATGACTGTCCACGACGCTCTTCATAGAAAGAAAGCGGCTTATCGGTCAGCTTCAACTCATTCATATCGAAACGCCCTGCAGGTGCAAGCTTGCGGGGCGTTTTGCATTCAGAGACAACAAGATGAATGACTGTCCACGACGCTCTTCATAGAAAGAAAGCGGCTTATCGGTCAGCTTCAACTCATTCATATAGAAACGCCCCGCAGGTGCAAGCTTGCGGGGCGTTTTGCCTTCATACTATTGCAGCGTTTTAAGCATGCAGATTTCACAGCTGTTGTGGCCAGTGTTGCCCAGGCTGCCGTCCAGGTGTTTGAAACCAAATGCTTCGTAGAGTGAGACCGCCGAGCTGAGCTCATCGAGCGTCTCCAGGTAGCAGTAACGATAGCCGAACGCTTCGGCTTGCTCTATCGCCAGCGCCATCAGGCGTCTTCCCAGGCCCATTCCCGTCACGTTGCTGTCCAGATAGAGTTTTTGTAATTCACAATATTCTTCGCCTGCACCCTGCAGCGGGGCGATGCCAACGCCGCCTAAAATTTTGCCTTCGTGTTCAACTACCCAGTAGCCAGACCCGGGTTTTTGGTAGGCGCTGGTCAGGTCATTCAGCGCCGGATCGTGCAGGCTCACGCCTTCGAGATGATCGATTTTATTATCACAGAAGCTTTGGCGGATAACCTCGGCGATAGCGAGATTGTCCTCTGGGCGAATGGGCCGAATCTGAACCTGAAGATCCCGCTGGCTGCGGGCATTGACCAGCGCGCGAGTCAGCGATTTGACCGACTGATAGATCTGCTGTTTTTCGCTGTCTGATGCCAGAGAAAGAGCCTGGGCCGTGAAGTCGTTAGCGTGTTTGGTGAGATCTTTCAGTGCGGCAATGCCCTCCTGGCTCAGGTTGAACACAGTGGCTCTCCCGTCGTTTTCATCCTGCATTCTTGCCAACAGATTGGCACTTTCAAGACCGCGAAGCGTTCTGCTAATGCTGGATTTTTCCACGCACAGGCGGCGGGCAAGCTCCGTTACCCCGGCGGGCTCGCGATCGAGTTCGATCAAAATATGGCTTTGTAACGGCGACAGATCGGTCCCGCTGCTTTTCCTGTTCAGCATGCCCAGCTCGCGCACCATCTCGCGCAGCGCGGCTCGGAATTCTTCAATTTCGTTGGTCTGCATAACAACTCACATCAATGGGGGAAATGTATTTGGTTAACACTGTTAACTAGTTTGTGTATCATACCGAAATTAAGCAGGCAGGCAAGCGAGCAGGAGGACAGGATGCAAAACAGAGAACCCGATACGACGGACAGAAGGATTGTGATCGGTACGATCGTTGCTGTGCTGTGTTTTTATATTGCGGTTGCGGTGGGATCGCTTTGAGTCTCTGGCGGCAAATAAGTGCGCTTTGGCGGGTATTTGTCATAATGGTCCTCAAGTTTCACCTCGGCGAAAAATCATGATCAAATCCCTCTACATCGACAACTACCGTTCCGTGCGTAAGCTTTCCATTGATTTGGGGAGATTGAACGTGGTGTTTGGGCCCAACGGGTGCGGTAAGTCTAATATTTATAAGGCGATCCATCTGATCCACGGCGCGGGGAGTGGGCAATTGTCCCATTGGCTTTCTGATGAAGGCGGGATCCAGAAAGCGATGTGGGCGGGCGATCGTGCCCGCGGCTACGCCAGCGCGCCGCGCAGACTGACGCTGGCGGTCGAAACCGACACGTTTGAATATGAACTACAGGTGGGCTTCCCTGAGCCGCTGCCGTACCCGACGATGTTTAGCCTCGATCCTATCGTGAAAGAGGAGCAAATCTGGCTCAGCGGCTACCGGCGTCGTCCTTCGTCGTCGGTAATGCAGCGGCGTAATCAGACGGTTTTTCTTAATAACGTCAACGGCGAAAAGGTCACTCACGCCGCCACGCTATATGAAAATGAATCCCTCTTTGGCCAGCTTGGCGAGCCTCATTTGTACCCGGAAGTCTCCAGCGCCAGGGAGACGCTGCGTAACTGGCGTTTCTACCACGAGTTCGATATTTCCAAAGGCGCTGGCCTGAGGCTGCCTCAGGTGGGCTATCGTTCCCCGGTGCTGTCCGGCGATGGCCTGAACCTGGCCGCCGCGTTTCAGACCATCGTCGAAATTGGCGACAGCGAGCTGATGTTTACCGTGCTGGAGGAGGCTTTCCCGGAATGTACGTTTTTCTGTGATAACAGCGGCGGGCGCTTCCAGATGATGATGAACCGACAGGGGATAAATCGCCCGCTGGAGTCCGCGGAGTTTTCAGACGGCACGCTGCGTTTTCTCTGCCTGACGGTGGCGCTGCTCAGCCCGAGACCGCCGCAGTTCATCGCCCTAAATGAGCCTGAAAATAGCCTGCATCCGCAAATGCTTCCGGCGCTTGCCCGCCTGATTGCCGAGGCGAGCCGCTACACGCAGATTTGGCTCACCAGCCATTCCCCTGAACTGGCCACCCTTATCGAAAAACACACGGCGTTTACGCTGTACGAGCTGGGTATTGAGAAAGGGGAAACCACGATGACTCAGCTGGCCTGACGCCGTTTTCCCTTCCCCGCAAGGAGAAGGGAAACCTAAGGTTACAGGCTACCGGCGATGGTGATGTAGTCGGTATAAAGCTGCGGCGCGCCGGAGAAGGAAGCCAGTTCTCGCCATTCGTCGTACATCCTTTCGCTTTCCTGATGCTCCTTCACAAACTGCAGAGATTTCTCCGTAGAGACGTCCAGCTCCGGGTGGAAAGAGTTCAGCGAGGCCAGGCTCTCTATCTCGAGCATCACCAGATATTGCTCGATGCGGTTGCCGCCGGTGCCTTTCAGCATATGGAATTTCCAGCCCGGATAGTCGTCAATGCGGTGGACGTTGTCGCGGATAAACGCATCGAAAGTCTGGGGTGAAACGCCCGAGCGTAGCGCGAGATTATGTAGCCCGACGACGCGTTTAATCGGTTCCTGCCCGTCGCGTAGCTGGTAGTTTGGCCCTTCCGCCAAAGAGCTATGTTCGTTTTCAGCGAGCTGCTGATAGGTGGAGAAAATCGTTGGCAGCTCGCCAAACGTCGCGAAAGTTTTCCAGGTGTTGATAAGCTCGATACCTGCCGGACGATCGCGCCAAAAAGCACGCGCCAGCTCCGTTTGTTCCCCCTGGCTATCGATATAGCGCGCGTAGCTGTCGGCATTTTCTGCTTCGTACAGCATCAGATATTGGTTCTGACGTTCGCCGCGCAGGCCTTTCAGCAAGGTCCAGCGCCAGCCAGGATAGGCCGGGATCTGCACGCCTTTGGCCTGCACAAAGGCTTCAAACGTCTCTTCGGTCACGCCCTTTTTCAGGTTAAGGCCCACATAGTGAAGGCTGAATACTGCCGGTGATGAGTGACTCATACAAACTCCTGTTTCATTAACGCTGGCGAGAAATAAACGGCGAACCTGAAGCCACAAAGAAAAGCAGCAACAGGGCACCACTGAAGGTCAAACTGAGCCCAATGTGATGGGCGATAAAGCCAATCAGCGCAGGCCCTGCGAGCAGGCCGCTGTAGCCAAAAAGCGTGACGGCAGGGATGGCGAAATCTGCTGAAACCCCCGGCTGGTTACCGGCGGAGGTGAAGATAATGGGAATAATGTTGGCGAGACCGGCTCCGACCAGGATAAACCCCGGCAGGGTGCCCCAATGGGTAAAGACGAGCAGGGCAATCCCGGTGCCAGCAATAGCGCAGCCGAGGAGCAGCACGAGCTTGCCGCCCAGGGCGCTGACCAGACGATCGCCGCTGAGCCGCCCAAGGGTGACGGTAATGGAATATAAGGTGTAGCCGAAGCCCGCGAGCGAAGCGCTCATGCCGCGCTCCGAGGTCATAAATACCGCCGACCAGTCCAGCATGGCGCCTTCAAGCATAAAGACGAAAAAGCAAAGTATCGCGATGACCAACACGGGCGGATGGCTCAGCACGCGTAGCGTCTCGCCTTTGCCGCTTGTGGCTCCATTTTGTTTGGGCAAAATGTTCCGGGCAGAGGCAGCAAGCAGCAAAGCCAGAAAAACGGTGATGGCGCACACGGCAAGCAACGGCGTTGCCCCCAGCCACAGAAAGAAGCTGACGCTGCCCGCGCCGGCAATGCTGCCGATGCTGTAAAAGCCATGAAAACCGGACATTTTTGCCTGCTCGCTTTCCTGTTCGACCACCACTGCATGGGCGTTCATAGCGACGTCGAGCATGCCGTTGAAGGTGCCGAAGAGCAGCAAAGCCAACGCCATGGCTTCGCGCTGGTCAAACAGCATCAGCAGCGGTAAATCCGCGGCAAGCCCCAGCACGCTGAGGATCATCAGCCGGCGGCAGCCAAAGCGTGTAATCAGGCGGCCGGTAAATGGCATAACGAGCATTGAGCCCGCGGCGATGCAAAAGAGCAGCAGCCCTAAAGCGCCGTCGTTGATATCCAGCCGTGCTTTGGCGAAAGGAATTAGCGGGGCCCAGGACGACATGGCTAAACCGGCCATGAAAAATATGGCGCGCGTGGCGTGCTGTTCCCGTGACTGTACGTCCGCCAGGGTTGGGGTTGAGTTAATCGTCATAGTAATTTCGTGACTCAGTGTGTGGATTCACTCGCGTGAATGCGTCGTGCCCGGTCCTTCGGGCACGCGCGGCGGTAAGCGTTAATTAAGGCTTTCTGCTACCGAGAGGTAATCGGTATAGATTTGCGGCGACCCGGAAAACGAGGCGAGTTTTTTCCATTCCTCGTACATTTGTTTGGTATCGCGGTGCGCCTGGGCGAATTTGGCTGCTTCGTCGGTGGCGATATCCGGCTCGGGGTAAAAGACATCCAGCGCCTCCAGGCTGGCGATCTCCATCAGCACCACATACTGATCGAGCCGGTTACCGCGCTCCCCTTTTAACAGCCGGAACTTCCAGTCCGGATAATCTTCAATCCGGTGATGGTTACCCTCGATAAAGCTTTCAAACTGTTCGGCACTGACGTTAGGCCGCAGCGCGAGGTTGTGAATACCAATCACCCGAGCAACCGGGGGCTGCTGCTGGTAGCGGGGGCCCGGCTTGACGGTACTTTTCTGGTTTTCTGCCAGCAGGCGATAATCGGTGAACAGCGTTGGCAGTTCGCTGAACGTACCGTAGCGGCGCCATTCGGCCAGCAGCGCCTGTGCTTCGGGATGCTGCCGCCAGAACTCACGAGCTTCTTCGGTCTGGTTGCCGTCTGCGGCCATGTAGCGATCGCGCATTGCCGCATTTTCAATTTCAAACAGCATCAAATATTGCCCGGCACGTTCGCCGCGTAGGCCGCGAAGCAGCGTCCAGCGCCAGCCCGGATAGCAGGGAATATGCACGCCTTTGTTCTGCACAAAGGTTTCAAACGCCTGCTGGGTAATGCCCGCTTCGGTATCGATGGCGATGTAAAACAGGCTGAAAACCGGCGTGGTTGAAGAGTGGCTCATGGGTTACTCCTGCTCTGCGTCGGCTGAGATGAACTGGGTGTTAATGATGGCTTCAACCAGCGTGACGCCGATGGGCGTCAGCGTGACTACGCCGTGCTCAATTACCACCAGTTCTTTTGCCTGCAGCTTTTCCAGCGTCGGTTTGATGATGCGGTTTTCAAAAAAGCTGTTGCCGTTGAAGCGTGTCGCGAACACGGCGTCGTCCACCGGAATGAGCGTGGAGAGGGCCATTTTGAAGGCGTTAACTTCGCGCTGTTCCGGTGAAATACCGTGGCTTTCTTCGATAGGTAGGCGGCCTTCGTCGAGGAACTGCTTGTATTGCTTATAGCCGGTGATGTTGATGGCTTCGGCGCGGGTGCACTTCGAACTGCCACCCAGGCCGATAGCAACTTCGGGATACTGCTTGTCGAGATCGGTGATCAGTCCTTTCCACTTTTCAGCTTCCAGGTGGTTCTGGTGGAAATACATCGTGGGGTGTTCGCGATAGCCCTCGGTGAGGTATTTCTCGACCAGCTCGCGCATTTGATATTGCTTGCCCAGCCCCGGGAACGTCATGTTGTTCATGTTGATCAGCCCTTTTTTCTGCCACAGGCTTTCACGCTCGCCGGAAACGCCGGTGCGCGTTTTCATGAACTCTTCCATGTGCAGCTTGGTACAGACGACGTGGGAGAGATCCAGCTCCAGGGTGCGCTCCATGTCGTACTTCACGTCATCCACGGTTTGGCCCAGCATGCCGTAGATGAGATCGACGCTGACCCACTCGATGCCCTGTTCCCGGGCGCTGCGGATGGTTTCTTCACACTCGTCGGCGGTGTGCTGGCGACCACAGGCGGCAATAATGGCGTCGTTGAAGGATTGGGTGCCGAAACTGATTTTGCTGAAGCCCAGCTCTTTCAGAATGCCGATGTATTCGCGGTTTAATGTCCCTGGTTCGCCTTCAAAGCGCAGCGTTGCCGCCGAGAAATTAAAATGCGTGTAATAGAAGTCCATCAGCCGACGCAGCTCCGGCTCCGGGAGCAGGGAAGGCGTGCCGCCAAAGATATTGAATTCGCCAATTTCCGCTTTTGACAGACTCGGCACTTTTTCCAGCCACATCTTCGCTTCTTTAATGTTGTAGTCCACCAGATCCCGGAAGACGCCTTCCGCCGAAGGCGATTTTGGATTGAGGATCACCGTTGGATACTGGCAGAAGTGGCAGCGGTAACGGCAGGTGGGAATATAGGCCCACAGATGGATCTGTTTCGCAGCCCGAATATCGTGCTCCATATCGGCAAAAAACGATTCCAGCGGGTAGTGCTCAATGTCACCGGGAAAAACATGGCAGCCAAAAGGATCTTTATGGACGTAGTCCAGAAAAGCCTCGTTCTCCGGCTGGAGGAGGAAGTCGTAAACTGCCGGAACCGGATAAGCCGGGTCGAGATCTTTTAAGGACGCGAGAGCTTCGGTATTCATCAGAAAACACCTCCGTTGGCAAAGTAGTTGTGGGCTTCACCGGACTCGCGATCTTCACAGAAGTACCAGACAAAGCGTTCGAAATCTTTTTCCGCGACGCTGTCAAAGCAGGCCGGAAGCGGTGGCGCAAAACCAATGTCCTCCCCGACGGCGTTGCGTAGCGCGGTGAATATCTCGTGGCGGAACTCGAAATAGAGCCGGTAGGCCGGCGTTTTGTAGCTATGGATTGGCTTGAAGTCGATGATGCTCATTTCACGCTTAATAGCGTGAATACGCTGATAAAGCCGCTCTGCAACCTGCGGGGAGAAAAAGGCTCGCACCCGCTCGTTCTCCAGCAAAATGTGCGGATTCAGCAGGGCCGGAAGCACGATGTTTTTCGGGATGTAGTCCTTGATGGAGTACTCCCAGCCCTGCCTGGCCTGTTCCTCAGTGAGGTCAATCAGCGTGTTTTTTTGGATTGAGACGTCCGGGCGCACGTCTTTCATGATGATGATGCCGTCGCTGCCGTAGGCGATGCCGTTGATCACATCGTCAATAATGGTGTCCACGCGGCGGCTGTTGATCTCCACAAAAGATTCTTTGGCGTAAACCGGTTTGCCGCCCCAGGCGATGATCTTGATGCCGAAATCCCAGTCGTCGGAAAGGTGTTCCACGAAGCGGCCTTTTTCCAACTGGTAGAAGATCTCGATGCCGCCAATTTTTTCGTACAGACCGCGCTCCACGGCGAAGCCTTTGCCATCCGGGAAGCCGCCAAACAGCGAGAACGACACGTCGCGGCAGCGCAGGGTTTTTTGAATTTCACGGAAGAGGTTGGGGCGCTGCTGGAATGCTTCTCGGTCGTAGTAGTAATTGCAGGTGCCGAGATCGCCGTCGTCGGCAATCATTTTTTCTATCAGGGTATGCAGCCAGTAAGGATCCACGGTGCAGTCGGCATCGGCTGAGACAATATAGTGTTTATTGCTTTTGCCCAGCCGGGCATCACGCGCCCTTGAGCGCAGGGCGGCGTAATCCATACCGCATTTACGGGCCGATGAGACACCCTGAATCTTCTCCTGAATAATGTGCACATCCATCGCCGGATGTTTTTCTTTGAAGAGGTTTATCTTTGCCACGGAATCATCGCGGGAGTTGTTATCCACGATGATCACTTCATAAGCGTCATGGGTAACCAATCGGCCATGCGTTTGTTGGTCAAAGAGTGAGGCTAGAACTTCATCAATTCGGTCGCTTTCATTGTAAACAGGCAGCACTACCGAGACGAAAATGTTATCGCGCATATCTACTCCTGGGGCGGTGATGTTCAGAATGTCCATCACGTTGTTGGAAAGGATGTTTTTGCCGATGGCGAAGTTCTTAGCGGCTATACGAGCCATTTCAGGTTTATTGGTCAGCAGCAAAAAGACTTCGTTGATAAAGGCTTCGTCAGGCAGGCCGTCCTGCCCGTCTGAGATAGGCATCACCGGAGCTTCAAAGCCGTGCTGGCCGTAGACTTCCGGGTAGTATTCATAGCGGGTGGTGATGTAGCAGCGCTGGCTGCTGATTGCTTCTCCAATGGGATTGCCGTAGCTGTCGTAGTCCCATGAAGTCAGGAACGACACCAGGTCGCAGGAATGGTAGAGATCCTCGATGGTGATTTTTCCCAGACTCATGGGCATGAAGTTGTGATGCAGCGGGCCAAGAAACTTCACGTAGGAAGTGATGTCCAGCTCCTGCGCCAGCTGCTCAAGCTCGCCTGCATGCGTGGCGTGTTCACGAGGATCACCGGCGATCAAAAGCCAGACGGTTTTATCGATATTGTGCTTTCTGAACAGGTGGTTAAGGCGTTGAACTAAGAGTACGTCGCGATCCAGGCGCTTCTGCGGGATGATGCGCGTCGTTCGGGCAATGACTATGTCATCGGCGGGAATATTCAGGGATGCCCGGATGTTTTTCAGCGCCTGTTGCCCGGTAAAGCTGTAGGTATTTTTCACTACGTGAATATCGACTTCCCGGTGGCACCAGTGTTCCAGCTTTTCTTTGAGATCGTTATTCAGCGTAACGTAGCTAATAAAAGGGGATTTGGCAGGTTTAATGGCATGCTTATACGGCGGTAAACCATACTTCATAATATTTTTCTCGCTGTTCCACATGAGGTCGTGATCGCGCCAGATAACAAAATTCCCTAACTGGTGGCGATGGCCGTATTGTTCGATAGCGAGATAAAGAGCGCGGGTGTAAATGATATTCTCTGGCAGCGTGCCGTTTTCGACAATGACGGTGCAAATTCGAAGTTGTTCCCATTGAAGTAAAATTCTTTCGGCCAGACTTTGGGCGGAATATTCAACGGCGCGGATTATTTCTGATTTTTCTTCAAATGAAACAGAAAGTCTTTCACTGATAAGCACCGCATGTGCTTTTTCAATAAACTCCGGGGAATAATGAGGTACAGAGGTAATCTCGCTAATGCGCGTTAAGGTAAAGGCATCGCGATAAATTTCGGGCTCATGATCGTAAGGCTTATTAAAATTGCCTTTGTCAACCTTAATGTCATACCCAAGATCGAGATAAGAGTTGATGCCTTTTTGTTTAAGGCTTTGTGATACTTTTAATGCTTCTACCGTAATACCTGAGACGGCAACAGCATCAAAAGAGATAAACATGGCATATCTTTGACCATAAACGTCCATGGCGACTACCCCTTTGAAGCGAAACTGCTACGCTTATTTGTTGTAAGCAATTGATACATCCCGAATGGCTGCGTTTTCGATGACGCCCGAAGCCATTCAGAACCGGCAAAATCAGAAAACATCGCCAGCAGCGGTACCTGCGCTGGCTTTCAAGTGCTGTATGTATCAAAGTGCCTGCAAGAATAAGCTTGCGGGATAGTTAAACGTTTTGGCGTTTATCAGTATTATATTTTTAGGCCGAGAGAGTTCGCCGGTTTTCTTTAATTTTCCGGTTCACTTCATCTGGCATTTTTCTGATTTTGTAATTATCAGTTTTTGATTTTTTTACTGGTGTTGGATTCCGAGAAAAGTTGTTCAAAAGACCACGCAATCTTAAACATCTCTATTTTTTACCGTAAAGCGGGAACGTTCCAGTTGGTGAGCGTTATCACACATTCTGTTTTTGTTTTTAAAGCTGAATTTTTAATAACCGGACGAACATTAATATACATTTCAGGCCTTTTAAATAATGAATTACGTAAACGTTTAGATACTGATTTTAAAAAATGACAAAAATTGGGAATGTTCCCAATGTGGTGCGAATTTGCTGCTTCTGTGTCTACTGTTCCGACAGCCACAAGGCTGACATTTGCGAAATATAAAAGGCAATTTACCGCTTTACCCTAATAAAAGAGCGCTCTCAGATATACCGAACCCTTAACTTTGGTATGGGAAGAGTAAAACTTACACCCGGTATTCGTAACTCATTATAAATATTAGATTATTATTTAAATCATGATAAATAGTAAGGGCTAGAGGAAACTCAGCCACTAAATATTTACTTACTATATGAGGCTTTTACAGAATTGGAATCGATAGTCTACGCGCGCGCTGATTGAAACATTGAATAAAAATTTATCGAAATATTTGAATGAGTTAGCGATGACGCGCATCCTGTGGATGGCCATTAACCAAAGCAAAAAAATGCCAAAGCTAACGAGAATATATCGAGGCCGCTATTCGTAGGTATGGCAATATTTCACCGTATACAGCGTGTGGTCAGGATGAGGTGTTTTCTACAGAATGCGTTCTGTGAATAAATACCAGGGAAGGAAATGAGCAGCCTCTTTCAGAGCGAAAGAGGCTGGCTGTAAGCTAGACAGGTAAGTCGATCAGCAGGCCACGCAGCGGCGTATCGGCGACGAGGGTGATATTCGCCTCATCACGAATAAACGCGCCATCGCCGCAGGTAAGTGCTTCCTTCTCTTCTGCTGGCGTTACCGCATGCACCGTGCCGTGAATCGACTGCAGATAGGCTCGTGGGCCATGAAGCTGGAAGCTTAGCTGCTCGCCCTTTTGCATCTCAATATGGTGGATCCACACCTGCTGGCGGAGCTGCAGGCTGTGATTGCTGCCGTCCGGCGAGGCAATCAGCTGATGTGATGCTCCCGCGAACGGGATCTTTTGTACCAGCGGATTTTCACGGTCCGGGCAGGCATCCAGCCACAGCTGCATGCGCGTCAGCGATTTCTCTTTGCTGAGGTTGTGCTCGCTATAGCTGATCCCCGGCTGGGTGGAAAGCAGCAGGACTTCGCCGGCGCTGGCCTGGATATGGTTGCCTTCGCTGTCGCGGTATTCCGCTTCCCCTTCCAGAATCAGGTTGAGGATGTCTACTTTCGGGTAACCGCGTGGTTGAAACGAGGCTCCAGGGGCCAGAACTTCCTGGTTGAGCACGCGCAGAGAGGCGTAGCCCAGCAGTTTCGGGTCGAAGTAGTGTCCAAAAGAAAAGGTGTAGCGAGCCTGCAGCCATCCGTAGTCAGCTTTACCACACTGTTTGGCTGTTCTTGTCGTAATCATAATTCTTGACCTCTCTTTACACTAAACCCATGTTAAGGGTCTGGACGCTGCATTGTTAGCCAGTTAATCTGCTCGGTATGTTCAAATTTCCTGAATGAGAACGAAATGGCGAAAGAAAGGGCGTTGACGCTGGAAGCGTTAAGGGTCATGGATGCGATCGACAGGCGCGGAAGCTTTGCCGCTGCGGCCGACGAGCTGGGACGTGTACCGTCCGCGCTCAGCTACACCATGCAAAAACTGGAAGAAGAGTTGGATGTGGTGCTGTTTGACCGATCGGGCCACCGCACCAAATTTACCAACGTGGGACGTATGCTGCTGGAGCGAGGGCGCGTGCTGCTCGAGGCGGCGGATAAGTTGACCACCGACGCGGAAGCGCTGGCGCGGGGCTGGGAGGCAAACCTGACTATCGTCACCGAAGCGCTGGTGCCGACGGAAAAACTGTTCCCGCTGGTGGATAAGCTGGCCGATAAAGCCGACACCCAATTATCTATTTTCACCGAAGTGCTGGCCGGGGCCTGGGAGCGCCTGGAGCAGGGCAGAGCGGATATTGTTATCGCGCCGGATATGCACTTCCGCAGTTCCTCGGAGATTAACTCCCGCAAGCTGTACAAAGTGATGAGCGTTTATGTTGCCGCGCCGGATCACCCGATTCATCAGGAGCCGGAGCCGCTTTCTGAGGTGACCCGCGTGAAGTATCGTGGCGTGGCAGTGGCGGACACCGCCCGTGAAAGGCCGGTGCTAACGGTGCGTCTGTTGGACAAACAGCCGCGCCTGACGGTGAGCTCTATCGAAGAGAAGCGGCTGGCGCTGCTGGCCGGGCTTGGCGTGGCGACGATGCCATATCCACTGGTGGAGCAGGACATTGCCGAAGGCCGCCTGCGGGTGGTTAGCCCGGAATATACCAACGAGATTGATATCATTATGGCATGGCGGCGCGACAGCATGGGCGAAGCCAAAGCCTGGTGCCTGCGCGAGCTGCCTAAACTGCTGAAATAAAAAAACGCGTTGGTTTTTTGCCAACGCGTTTTTGCCCTTCCTCGAAATTACAGGCTGCCAGGCGTTCTGGCGGCTCTGCCTGCGGATTTAATCGTCTTACTGCTACGCTGCCCGCCGAGGCTCTCCAGACGCATCTGGAACGGTGGGAACGGCATCTCGATGTTGTGCTCGCGGAAGCCCTGCAGAATCAGCTGGTGGATTTCGTGGCGCAGCGGCATTCGGTGGCCCATTTCTGCCGCGTGAATACGCAGTTCGAAAACCTGGATACCTTGCTGGAGATCAACCAGGAAGGCTTCCGGCGCTGGTGTATCGAGCACCAGCGTGCAGCGGTGTGCGGCTTCCAGCAGGACCTGGGTGACCTCTTCCGTATTTGCTTCTGACGGAGCAGGAATAGTGAGCACCACGCGCGTGACCGAGTCCGAAAGCGACCAGTTGATGAACTGTTCGGTAATAAAGGCCTGATTCGGCACGATGATTTCTTTGCGGTCCCAGTCGCTGATGGTTGTCGCGCGGGTGTTGATTCGCGTGATGGTGCCCGTCAGATCGCGGATGGTGACCGTGTCGCCGATGCGTATCGGCTTCTCGAACAGAATAATCAGGCCGGAGACGAAGTTGGCAAAGATTTGCTGTAAACCGAAGCCTAAGCCCACGCTGAGTGCCGCTACCAGCCACTGCAGCTTGGACCACTCAATCCCCACCATCGAGAAGCCAACCAGCCCGCCAATCAGCAGCAGCAGGTACTTCGTGATGGTTGTGATCGCATAGCCGGTGCCGGGGGTTAAGTTCAGGTGCTGAAGAATTGCCAGCTCCAGCAGCGCGGGTAGGTTACGCACCAGCTGGGTGGTAATAATCAGCACCAGAATGGCAATCAGTACAGCGCCAAGCGTAATCGGCTCGATGCTTTCCACACCCTGAACCGTGGAGGTGACATCCCACAGCGTGATGTTACCGAGGAAGCCAAACGCCGAGTGGATTTCCGACCACAGAACGATCACCGACAGCAGGGCGATCAGCGTCAGAATCGAGCGAACCAGACGCAGGGACTGGGCGCTGATGGTATCCAGATCGACTTCCGGTTCGTCTACTGTTTCGGCCGATCCTTCCGTGCTGTTGGCGTGCGCAGTTTCTTCTTCGCCACGCGCTCGCTGGGCAAGGATTTCAGCCCGACGGTGTTTGGCACGGTCAAAGGCCAGACGGCGGCGCTGAATCAGCATCCAGCGGCGAATAATGTGATAAATCACCAGCAGCAGGAACCAGATAGCCACGGAGGTTTCCAGACGTGCCAGTAGCGCCTGAGCCGTCGCCAGGTAGCCGACGACAGCCGCCAGAATGGCCATCAGCGGTGCGCAAAGCAGCAGGTTCCAAAGAATGGTGTTGACGATGTTGTCGCCATCACCTTGCTTGTCGAGATAGAGCGGCAGTCCGGCGCGTTTCAGGCTAAGCGTGACGATAGCCAGCGCGCCGCAAATCATGATGAAGCAAAGCCTGCCCAGTGAGGCAGAAAACTCTCTGTCGTTGAGGTTATCGAACATAATCAGCGCCATGATCAGCGGCACAATCAGGCCGATGCTCATGATGTAGTAGCGCATGGCCCGGCCCACGCGCTCGCGCGGCCAGCCGAAATGCACCACAAACAGCCCGGTAGGGCGCGCGAAGGTCGCACAAATCATCACCCCCCAAAGCAGAGGAACCGTGGCGGTAACACCGTCGCCAATCGCCACTGCGATAGGGTAAGGCCATGCCTCCTGCAAACCATAGCCGAGCGTCGCCCACAGCACGGGAAGCGGAGAGGCGACCAGAATCGACCAGAACACGGTGCGCAGCGTCAGGCGGAAGTGATCCTGGGTCACTTTGCCGACTTTGGCGCTGGAGCGTTCCAAAAAGGCGGTGAAGTGGCGGCGCGAGCTAATGCTAAATCCGACCAGAATCAGCGCGCCAAAGAGCGGCAGCAGCGTTTCTTTGCTGGTCACCATCATGATCGCGGCCTTCCCCAACTGGCTGAAGGTATCCAGCGACACCAGACGCCGCAGATCCTGAACGATTTCCAGTGGCCAACTGATGCCGATTGGGCTGACGTCTGACGTCCAGAACAGATAGCGGTGGGTCGCCTCGTTCACCTCTTTCAGGGCATCTTCCAGCTGGCTGTTGGCCACTTTCAGTTTGGTGAGTTCAAGGATCAGGGTATCGCCGCCCTGCAGCAGCGAATTCAGCAACTCACGCTGGGTGCGAAGCTGGGCCTGCAGGATCTTATTTTGTTCCGACGTTAACGGGCTGCCATCGGCCTGGCGCACCTGCCGCAGTTGAGCATGTTTATTGAGCAAATCTTCATAGTGCAGGCGCTCTACGCGCAGCTGAGCCAGCTCGGTATCCAGCTGCTGCGGTTTGGGCATGTCAGGCAACCGGGCGACCTGGGCACGAAGCGCTTCACCCAGCACGTTGGAAACGCCGAGCCACTGAGACTGTTCGCGTAGCGTATTCAGCGCCTGGCGGACCTCCAGCGTCTGGTTATTGGCCTGACGCTGCTGAGAGGCAACCAGATCCATACGCTGAGCTTGCTGGTTGAGTGCCTGGGAAAGCTCGCGGTTATTTTTGAACTGCTCGACGATTTCCGGCGGCAGATTAGCGCTGGTTTCTGCCAGCAATTCGGTGCTTTCCAGCGCCTGTTCCGCTTCACGCTGACGCTGGCTATTGAGCTGATTTCTCAACGCCTGGAGGTAGGCATCCAACTGGGTGCTTTGCTTTTGCGCCAATTCGGCGCGCATGCGCGAAAGCTCCTGGCGGTTGTTAGCGGAAAGCTGCGCCAGTTCGAGTTCATCAACCTGCGCTTTCAGGCGTGCGGATTCGGCCTGCAGCAGGAAGTGCTGGGCCTGGGCAAGCGGAGTACTGCCGCTTTGCTGGGCACCGGCGCGGCGCTCGATATCGTTCAGCTGGCGGCGTGCATCCGTTTGCTGCTGAGGGAGCTGGCTTAACGAATCGCTGATGTCCCGGGTTCTTTCCTGTTCCTGCTGAGCAAGGCGGCTTTTGTCCAGAAGCTGGCTGCTGACCTGCAGGATCTCCTGGTTCAGCGCGTCGCTGCTCATGCCCGGAGAAACTTCCTCGGGTTCATCGCGCAGGTTGGTCAGTTGTTTACGCAGGGTTTGCGACAGCTTAGGGAAATTATCAATGACTTGTTGGTATTGCTCGGCGCGCTCGAGTGAGGCTTTACGCTCGTCCAGCGCATTTAGTGCCGACTGGAGTGCTTCGACAATTTCCGCCTGATTCGGCGTGTTTTTGGCGGCCTTAGCCTGCTCCAGTTCCTGCGAGATTTGTTTTGCATCGGGGGCTGTCGCTGCGTATGCCCCCAGGCTGAGGCACCAGGCCATCAGGAAAGTGATAATCAGGCGCACGTCAGTTACCTATAACGTTGCTGGAAAAGAGGGAAAGCTATGTTCCCCTCTGGGTGTTTTAGCAGAAAATCATTGGGTTGATTTTCGTGGTTAAGTGCTGTGAGCTTTCAGGCTCCGGGGGGACCCGTCGCCTGATTTTAGACGTTATTCTGCGGTTTTTGGCGCTTCGGGTTCGTCTGCTTTGGTGTCCAGCACCTCGGCAGGGATTTCGCTCACCGGAACTTCAGGCTCAATGACGGGTTCGCTTGAGACAGCCAGCACTTCGCCAATTTTCGTGACTGACATGCTTTTCAACTGCTCCGCCAGGTTTACTTTGCCCGGCGCAAACAGGTTAATCACCGTCGAGCCCAGCTTGAAGCGGCCCATTTCCTGGCCCTTCAGCAGCGCAACGGCACCTTCGCTCTCGCCTGCAGGCCATGTCCAGCGTTTAATCACGCCTTCACGCGGCGGGGTGATGGTACCGGCCCAGACGGTTTCGATGCTGCCAACAATGGTAGCACCAACCAGAATTTGCGCCATTGGGCCAAACTCGGTGTCGAACAGGCAGATCACGCGTTCATTACGGGCAAACAGGTTCGGGACGTTTTGCGCCGTCAGGTGGTTGACGGAGAAAAGGTCACCCGGAACATAGATCATTTCACGCAGAATGCCGTTACACGGCATGTGAACGCGGTGGTAGTCGCGAGGTGAAAGATAAGTTGTGACGAAGCTGCCGTTGCGGAACAGGTCGGCCATCAGGTAGTTACCTGCCAGCAGCGCTTCCAGGCTGTAGTTATGGCCTTTTGCCTGCAGGATTTTATCTTCTTCGATGTTGCCCAACTGGCTGATTACGCCATCGGCCGGCATCACCAGCACGTTAGGATCGGTATTTACCGGGCGCACGTCATCGCGCAGCGGACGCACAAAAAAGTCATTGAAGGTGCGGTAAGCGGCGGTGTCCGGCTTCTGCGCCTCATTCATGTCGACTTTGTAGTATTTGACGAACAAATCGATGACCAGTTTGGTCAGCCAGCCAGCACGTTTGCTTGCGCCCCAGCCCGCCAGGCGAGTCAGCCAGAGTTTTGGCAGAATGTACTGCAGCGAAAGTTTAATGTTGTCTAACAAAATAGCCTCCTGGCTAAATGCCCTCTATGTGGGCCGATACAGAAAAGGGGCGATTCTAGCGACGCCCAGCTTAATTGTCAGTTGTCCGTATCAGAAAAGCTTTTACGCGTTTTTACCTGCGCCATGCTTTCCAGAATACGGTGGTAGTTTTCGAAACGTGTTTCAGCGATCTGGCCTTGTTCCACGGCTTCTCGCAGTGCACAGCCTGGATCGTTGTCGTGGCGGCAGTCGCGGTATTTACAACGGCCTAAATAGTCATGGAATTCGACAAACCCGTGGGTGATTTGTTCAGGCTCGAGGTGCCAGAGGCCAAACTCACGCACGCCGGGGGAGTCGATGACATCGCCACCGCCGGGGAAGTGATAAAGGCGGGAAGCCGTGGTGGTGTGCTGGCCAAGACCGGAGACGTCGGAAACGTCATTCACCAGAATTTGTTTATCGGTGAAGCCTAACAGGTGATTTAGCAGGCTTGATTTGCCTACGCCGGACTGGCCTGCAAAGATGCTGATGCGGCCTACGAGTTCGGCTTCAAGCTCTTTAAGCCCTTCCGCTTTGTAGCTGGAAACCATCAGCACGCGATAGCCAATTTTGCGGTAGATATCCATCTGCTCGTTAACGAAGGCCCGGCCTTCATCGTCCAGCAGATCGGTTTTGTTGAGCACCAGCAGCGGCTCAACGTCGAGGGTTTCGCAGGCAACGAGATAGCGGTCGATGATATTCAGCGACAGCTCCGGCAAGATGGCAGAAACGATGATGATCTGGTCGATGTTTGCCGCAATTGGTTTTACGCCGTCGTAAAAGTCCGGGCGGGTCAGAACGGAGGTGCGCTCATGCACGGCCTCCACAATTCCTTTTTTCGAGACGCCTTCGGCGGCCTCTTTCGCTAAGCGCCAGACAACCTTGTCGCCGGTAACCAGCGAACGAATGGTACGACGAATGTTGCAGCGGTGTACCGTGCCTTCGTGCGACTCGACGTCCGCATGCTGGCCAAAGCGGCTGATAACCGTGCCTTCGCGCGGTTCACCAAACTGGGCATCGTCATAGTCGGCTTTCTCCACGGTTTTTGTCAGACGACGCTGGTGGTTCGCGTTGACGCGGCGCTGCTGCCCTTTGGAGAGTTTATTTTTGCTCAAGCGTACTGGCTCCTGGTCGCCCCTGGTGGGCAAAACCTCTATGATACACACTATTTTATACGAATTAACCCATCGTCAAGGGTGGGCGACGCACAAGAAGGGTGGAAAATAGCATGAGTGGAAACGAAAACAATCTGATTTGGATTGATTTAGAAATGACCGGTCTGGATCCCGAGCGGGATCGCATTATTGAGATTGCTACCCTGGTGACCGATGCCAACCTGAACATTCTGGCAGAAGGGCCAACCATCGCGGTGCATCAGTCGGATGCACAGCTGGGGCTAATGGATGACTGGAACGTTCGCACCCATACTGCAAGCGGGCTGGTTGAGCGCGTGAAAGCAAGTTCGCTTGACGACCGTGCGGCGGAGCTGGCAACGCTGGAGTTCCTGAAGCAGTGGGTGCCGGCGAATACTTCTCCGATTTGCGGGAACAGCATCGGGCAGGATCGCCGCTTCCTGTTTAAGTATATGCCCGAGCTGGAGGCCTACTTCCATTATCGTTACCTCGACGTGAGCACGTTGAAAGAGCTGGCGCGCCGCTGGAAGCCGGAAATTCTGCCTGGCTTCAAAAAGCAGGGGACTCACCAGGCAATGGACGATATTCGCGAGTCCGTGGCGGAGCTCGCCTACTATCGCGAGAATTTTATTAAGCTTTAAAAACAGTCCCCTTACCGAAAGGTGAGGGGAAAACAACCAATGGCGACGATAAAATAATCATCATGGCGATTTAACCAGCAGTCAGACGAAAATCGTGAAAAAAAACGTTTGAGGGCTTGCGACAAAAACGAATTCTCGTATAATGCGCCTCCCGTACCGATGCAGAATTTGCAGCGTTACACAGAGCGGGAATAGCTCAGTTGGTAGAGCACGACCTTGCCAAGGTCGGGGTCGCGAGTTCGAGTCTCGTTTCCCGCTCCAAAATTTGATTTGGCGTTTACAGCCATGCACCACCCAAGCGGGAATAGCTCAGTTGGTAGAGCACGACCTTGCCAAGGTCGGGGTCGCGAGTTCGAGTCTCGTTTCCCGCTCCAAAATTTGATTGGCTTTTACAGCCACGCACCACCCAAGCGGGAATAGCTCAGTTGGTAGAGCACGACCTTGCCAAGGTCGGGGTCGCGAGTTCGAGTCTCGTTTCCCGCTCCAAATTTTCCTTTCAAGCATAAATTATCCACAGCGCCCAACAAGCGTCGCGGGTGGTATTTTGCTGTCTTGCAATACAACTATGAACAGACTTATCCACAGCCTTCTGCCTTTCCATGCGTCTTCTACAAATGTAATATTTATTACACCAATATTTTAATTTATTGATAATAAAGAAGTTAATTTAGTGTCGAAATATTAATGTAATGCTTGCAGAAATTTTGACACTTGAATGACAACGTGTTTTTGAATGTTATGCACACGCTGTGGACATATCATGCGTCGCGCGGAAGCCCTTTCTCAATCACCCTCACCAGACGCTGTTTCTTCGGTAACTGAACCTCAACGGCCTGCTCGCTTCGTCTGGCTAATTGTTGCGCAATCGCCCATTCAATGTGCTCATCCAGAAGTGGGTGCTCACCTTTTCTTTGTTCAAGCGCGGCCAGGTTTGACTCATCCCAGGGTGCATTGCCCAGTGCAACGGCGATATTACGCAGCCAGCGAAGGTGGCCGATACGGCGGATCGCTGAGCCTTCGGTTACGCGCAGGAAATGCTGCTCACTCCAGGCAAACAGTTCGGTCAACGGTGGAGAATGGAGCGCCTTACGCGGGCTGAAGTCATCTTCTTCGCTAAGCTGCGAGTAGCGGTTCCACGGGCAGATAAGCTGGCAGTCATCGCAGCCGTAGATACGGTTGCCGATTAGCGGCCTGAATTCTTCCGGAATGGCGCCTTCAAGTTCTATGGTCAGATAGGAAATACAGCGCCTGGCGTCCACCGTATAGGGTTCGACGATGGCGCTGGTCGGGCAAATTGTCATGCAGGCTACGCAGCGGCCGCAGCCTTCTTCAACGGGGGCGTCAATCGGCAGCGGAATATCGACCAGCAGTTCGCCAAGGAAGAAAAACGAACCTGCCTCGCGATTCAGGATAAGTGAGTGCTTACCTGTCCAGCCCAGCCCCGCTTTTTCGGCCAGCGGGCGCTCAAGAAGCGGCGCGGAGTCGACAAAAGGTCTAAAATTCAGCGTGGAGCAGTGGGACTGAATCATTTCCCCCAGCTTTTTTAAGCGGTTACGCAAGACCTTATGGTAATCACGGCCCAGCGCATAGCGGCTGACGTAGCCCAGCTGCGGGTTGTTCAGCGTTGAGGCGAAGGCGGCGTTGGTGGGAAGGTAATTCATGCGGACGCTAATGACCCTGAGTGTACCGGGCACCAGTTCGTGTGGGCGCGCGCGCATCATGCCGTGCCGGGCCATCCAGTCCATTTCACCGTGATATTGCTTGTCGAGCCATTCCTGCAGCTGTGGCTCGCTGGCGGTGAGATCGGTATCGGTAATACCGACCTGCTGGAAGCCAAGATCTTTGCCCCATTGTTTAATGTTTTGCGCTAACTGATTGTAATCGAGGGGCTGTGACATGACGGACCATAACCTGAAAAAGTACGCCAAAAGTATACCACATTCGGTCTGGCCAGCGGACTGGCTGCGTAATGCTGAAAAAGACGCAGCCGATAGCCTGGGCATTACGCTTTATGAACTGATGCAGCGTGCCGGTGAAGCGGCATTTCAGATTGCCCGCGCGCGTTATCCTGACGCCCGCCACTGGCTGATTGCCTGTGGACACGGAAATAACGGCGGGGACGGGTATGTTGTTGCCCGGCTGGCGCAGGCGGCGGGTTTTCAGACAACGTTGCTGGCTGTAGAAAGCGATAAGCCCTTACCCGATGAGGCGAGTCAGGCGCGTGAAGCGTGGCTTAATGCGGGCGGCGTTCCGCACGCTCCCGATAAAATCTGGCCCGCAGACGTTGATTTGATTGTTGATGCCTTGCTGGGCATTGGCTTAAGCAGTGCGCCGCGTGAAGGCATTGCCCGGCTGATTGAGCAGATGAACGTTCACCCTGCACCGGTTGTCGCCTTGGATATCCCTTCTGGTCTGCTGGCAGAAACAGGCGCTGTGCCCGGCCAGGTGGTTCAGGCTGCGGATACGGTGACGTTTATCGCACTGAAGCCAGGTTTGCTCACGGGGAAAGCGCGAGATGTGGTTGGCACATTGCACTATGCCGCCCTGGGGCTTGAACCCTGGCTCGAAGGGCAGGCCGCGCCCATTTCCCGGTTTGATGTTCAGCAGCTTGTCGGGTGGATTAAACCGAGGCGGCCGACGTCGCATAAAGGGGATAACGGGCGGCTGGTACTGATTGGGGGGGACTGCGGCACTGCCGGAGCCATTCGTATGGCCGGTGAGGCAGCACTGCGAGCGGGAGCTGGTCTTGTTCGGATACTTACTCGTGCTGAGAATGTTGCTCCGTTGCTTACCGCTTGCCCGGAGTTAATGGTTCATGAGCTGACGCCGCAATCGCTTGATGAGGCTCTGGAATGGGCGGATGTGGTGGCCATTGGGCCGGGGCTTGGGCAACAGGAATGGGGCAAGAAAGCGCTGCAGAAAGTCGAAAACAGCCGTAAACCGATGCTTTGGGACGCGGACGCGCTTAACCTTCTGGCAATCAACCCGGATAAACGTCAGAATCGCGTGATTACGCCTCATCCCGGCGAAGCGGCTCGACTGCTAAATTGCGCTGTGTCACAAATTGAGAGTGACCGCTTACTTGCAGTAAGGCGTTTGGTCAAACGTTATGGCGGGACCGTGGTCTTAAAAGGTGCCGGCACTCTGGTTGCCAGCCACGATCGGCTGGGCATTATCGACGTTGGCAATGCTGGGATGGGAAGCGGAGGAATGGGGGATGTGCTGTCGGGGATTATTACCGCATTGCTGGCACAGAAGCTTACCCCTTATGATGCTGCCTGTGCAGGCTGCGTGGCTCACGGCGCGGCGGCTGATGTTTTAGCCCGCCAGCGAGGCACGCGCGGTATGCTGGCAAGCGACCTGCTTTCAACGCTTTACCTGTTTGTTAACCCGGATTTGAATACCTGAAGCCATGATGAATCGAGTTATTGCATTACCTGAAGAAGCGGCAACGTTAGCGTTGGGCGAACGCCTGGCACAGGCCTGTGAGGGCGCGACGGTGATTTACCTTTATGGTGACCTCGGCGCGGGCAAAACCACCTTTAGCCGCGGCTTTTTACAGGCGCTGGGGCACAAGGGCAACGTTAAAAGCCCAACCTATACATTAGTTGAGCCGTATCAGCTTGATAACCTGATGGTTTATCACTTTGACTTGTATCGCCTGGCTGACCCGGAAGAGCTTGAGTTTATGGGGATCCGTGACTACTTCACCAACGACGCAATTTGCCTGGTGGAATGGCCGCAGCAGGGGACAGGTGTGCTCCCGGACCCGGATGTCGAAATTCACCTGAGCTACGAGGCGCAAGGTCGCGAAGCGCGCATTGCTGCCGTTTCCTCATCTGGTGAAGCGTTACTGGCGCGGTTAGCCAAATAGCAAGGATGACGGGATGATCTATCGCGTGAAAGGTTGGTTGATGGCTGGATTCCTGCTGCTGTGCTGTGCACAAGCGGGGGCGGCGGCGTTGTCTGATATTCAGGTTTCTAACGGTGAAAATCAGGCGCGTATCACTTTTAGTTTTATGGGTGACCCGGAATACACTTTTTCACAGGATAATAAGCGAAGCGTTGCGCTGGATATCAAACAAACCGGCGTGATTCGCGGCCTGCCTTTGCAGTTTAGCGGCAGCAATCTGGTGAAAAGCATCAGCGCCGGGCAGCCAAAAGACGATCAATCTTTGCGCCTCGTCGTCGATTTAACCCAGCCAGGTAAAACCCGTGCCGTGAAACAGCAAAACGGGGCCAACTATACCGTTATCTTTACGATCAACGCTGATGTACCTCCGCCGCCACCACCGCCGCCAGTTGTGGCTAAGCGCGTTGAACCTGTTGCCCCCGTTCAGGCTCCCGATCCGGCTCGTAATCCCTTTAAGCCTCAGCAGGTCACCGGCGTGATAGGTTCTAATACCGTCACTCGCCCGGCGGCTCGAGCAAAAAACAGCGGTCCGTCGGATACCGTCGTGGTCGCCATTGATGCCGGTCACGGCGGTCAGGACCCCGGTGCGATTGGCCCCGGCGGTACGCAGGAAAAGAACGTCACTATTTCTATCGCGCGGAAGCTGAAAGCTCTGCTGAACGATGACCCAATGTTCCGCGGCGTACTGACTCGTGATGGGGATTATTTTATCTCGGTCATGGGGCGTTCAGACGTAGCGCGTAAGCAGAATGCAAACTTGCTGGTGTCCATTCATGCGGATGCAGCGCCGAATCGTGATGCCACTGGCGCATCTGTATGGGTGCTTTCTAACCGCCGTGCGAACAGTGAAATGGCGGGCTGGCTGGAGCAGCATGAGAAGCAATCTGAGTTGCTGGGCGGTGCGGGAGATGTGCTGGCAAATAGCCAGGCCGATCCCTACCTAAGCCAGGCTGTGCTGGATTTGCAGTTCGGTCATTCTCAGCGCGTCGGGTATGATGTGGCGACCAAAGTGTTGGCTCAGCTGCAGCGCGTCGGTTCTTTGCATAAGCGCCGCCCGGAACACGCGAGCCTGGGCGTGTTGCGTTCACCTGATATTCCTTCACTGCTGGTTGAGACGGGCTTTATCAGCAACAGTTCCGAAGAACGTTTGCTTGGCAGCGACACTTATCAGCAGCAAATAGCTCAGGCCATTTATGAGGGGCTGCGTAACTATTTCCGCGAGCACCCGCTGCAGTCTGCTCCATCGAATGAGCAAACTGCCCGTAGCCAACCAGGTTCGCCGCAGCAGGTCGCGGTGACCAACTAAGGAGATAACATGCCGATTCAGGTTCTGCCGCCGCAGCTTGCGAACCAGATCGCCGCTGGCGAGGTTGTAGAGCGCCCTGCGTCGGTAGTAAAGGAGCTGGTTGAGAACAGCCTTGATGCCGGGGCCACGCGCATTGATATCGACATCGAGCGTGGTGGCGCGAAGCTCATTCGTATTCGGGACAACGGCTGTGGTATCAAGCAGGAAGAGCTGGCGCTGGCGCTGGCTCGTCATGCCACCAGTAAAATCGCTTCACTTGACGATCTTGAAGCTATTATCAGCCTCGGGTTTCGCGGTGAAGCGCTGGCCAGTATCAGTTCCGTCTCCCGCCTGACCCTGACTTCACGTACGGCAGAACAAAATGAAGCCTGGCAGGCCTATGCTGAAGGGCGTGATCAGGCTGTGACGGTCAAACCAGCCGCGCATCCTGTCGGGACGACGCTTGAAGTGCTCGATCTGTTTTACAACACGCCAGCGCGCCGTAAGTTCATGCGCACCGAAAAAACCGAATTCAATCATATCGATGAAGTTGTGCGCCGCATTGCGCTGGCGCGGTTCGACGTTTCTATCACGCTCAATCACAACGGCAAAATGATTCGCCAGTACCGTGCCGTGCAGGAAGGTGCGCCACGCGAGCGCCGCCTGGGGGCCATCTGCGGTACGCCGTTTCTTGAACAGGCGCTTGCCATTGAGTGGCAGCACGGTGATTTGACTCTACGTGGCTGGGTTGCTGAGCCTTCTGCAACCACTTCGGCCCTGGCGGAGATCCAATATTGTTATGTTAACGGGCGCATGATGCGCGACCGCTTAATTAACCATGCAATTCGTCAGGCCTGTGAAGACAAGCTGGGCGTGGATCAGCAGCCGGCCTTTGTGCTGTATCTGGAGATCGACCCGCATCAGGTGGACGTTAACGTTCACCCGGCTAAGCATGAGGTGCGTTTCCATCAGTCACGGCTGGTGCATGACTTTATCTATCAGGGCGTGATCAGCGTACTTCAGCAGCAGGGTGAGAACGCTCTGGCGCTGGAAGAAACGGCGGAAACGCCTGTTGAGCGCTGGCAGCCGGAAAATCGTGTTGCCGCAGGGCGCAATCAGTTTGCCACGCCAGCCGTCGCGCGTGAGCCCCGTGAGGCTGCGACAAGGCAGAGTTCGCCTGTATCGGGCAGCGGTGGCCGTCCAGCCGGGGCCGGAGGCACGCCGCTTTGGCCACACGCTGCGCCAGGCTATCAAAAGCAGCAGGGTGCCCTTTACCATCAGTTGCTTGAGACACCTGACGTCGAGCCAAAACCTGTCGTTCGTGTTGAAGAGCCGGCTGCGTTAGAGGGCCACTCGCAAAGTTTTGGCCGGGTGTTAACGGTTTTACCGCCGGATAAAGCTTTGCTGGAGCGGCAGGGCAAACTTTCGCTGCTTTCGCTGGTGGTGGCCGAACGGTGGCTAAAACAGGCTCAACTGGCGCCAGGGAGTGCAGGTCTGCGCGCTCAGCCGCTGCTGATTCCGCTCCGGCTGAAAGTCAGTCGCGAAGAACATGACGTATTGGTTAAATATCAGGCGCTTTTGAAAGAAATGGGCATTGAGTTTGATACCGATGCCCGGCAGATAACAATTCGCACGGTACCTTTACCTTTACGGAAACAAAATTTACAAATCTTGATTCACGAACTGCCAGGATACCTGGCGCAACAGGCGGACGTTTCGGCGGGCCAACTGGCTTTGTGGATTGCTCGTCATTTGGCAAGCGATCACGAACAGTGGAGTCAGGCTCAGGCGATTACCCTGCTGGCAGACGTTGAACGTCTTTGCCCGCAGTTGGTGAAATCACCCCCCGGCGGTTTGCTACAACCTGTTGATTTACAATCGGCGATGAACGCCCTGAAAGATGACTGAAGATAAAAAAAGGCCACAGGCGATTTTTTTAATGGGGCCAACAGCCTCAGGCAAGACGGCACTTGCTATTAATTTGCGTAAAACTTTGCCGGTAGAGTTGATAAGCGTGGATTCGGCCCTCATCTATCGTGGAATGGATGTCGGTACCGCTAAGCCAACGGAACAAGAGCTCGCCCAGGCGCCTCACCGGTTACTGGACTTGCTTGACCCGGCTCAGGCGTACTCTGCGGCAGATTTTCGCCGCGATGCGCTGGCCGAGATGGCTGAAATTACCGCCGCCGGGCGTATTCCGCTGCTGGTCGGTGGGACCATGCTCTATTTTAAAGCGCTGCTGGAAGGGCTTTCGCCACTGCCGTCGGCGGACTCCGAAGTCAGGGCAAGAATAGAGCAACAGGCGGCAGAGCAAGGGTGGAATGCGCTGCATCGTCAACTGGAGGAAATCGATCCCGTTGCCGCTGCCCGGATTCATCCAAATGATCCGCAAAGGCTTTCCCGGGCACTGGAAGTTTTTTTCATTTCGGGTAAAACTTTAACGGAACTGACGCAAACGTCAGGAGAAGCTCTGCCGTATCAGGTGCATCAGTTCGCCATCGCCCCGGCGAGCCGTGAACTGCTCCATCAGCGAATTGAGCAGCGTTTTCATCAGATGTTAGCTTCAGGTTTTGAAGCAGAAGTGCGGGCGCTTTTTGCTCGCGGAGATTTGCATACGGAGATGCCTTCCATCCGTTGTGTGGGCTACCGCCAGATGTGGTCTTATTTGGCCGGTGAAACGTCATACGATGAAATGGTTTATCGAGGTATTTGCGCGACGCGTCAATTGGCTAAGCGCCAGATGACCTGGCTGCGTGGCTGGGAAGGTGTTCACTGGTTAGACAGTGAAAAACCAGAGCAGGCATACAGCGAAGTGCTACAGGTTGTTAGTGCGAAGCATGGGTGAATGTGTACAATTGAATCGTCAGCGTGCGCAAATTTTTACGCAGTTTTTCAGAGCTAATCGCTCTTGAGTGACAAACAACAAACATATAAGGAAAAGATAGAATGGCTAAGGGGCAATCTTTACAAGATCCGTTCTTGAACGCACTGCGTCGTGAACGTGTTCCAGTTTCTATTTATTTGGTGAATGGTATTAAGCTGCAAGGGCAAATTGAGTCTTTCGATCAGTTCGTGATCCTGTTGAAAAACACGGTCAGCCAGATGGTCTATAAGCACGCGATTTCTACCGTTGTTCCGTCTCGTCCGGTTTCTCATCATAGCAATAACACCGGCACCGGCGGTTCTGGCGGCTACCATCACGGCGGCAGCGCGCAGGCTGGTTCTGCGCCGCAACAAGACAGCGAAGAAACCGAATAAGGTTGCTTGCTGTTTTCCCGGTCGGGGGACCAGTTCAACTGCGTTCCCCGCTGGTCTTTTTGAGAGGTTATACGCTTGTTTGACCGTTATGATGCCGGTGAGCAGGCGGTACTGGTTCACATCTATTTTTCGCAAGACAAAGACATGGAAGACCTGGCGGAGTTTGAATCCCTGGTCTCTTCAGCCGGTGTCGAAGCACTGCAGGTGGTAACCGGTAGCCGCAAATCCCCGCACCCAAAGTATTTCGTTGGTGAAGGCAAAGCCGTTGAGATTGCCGAGGCCGTTAAGGCTACTGGGGCGTCGGTTGTGCTGTTTGATCATGCGTTATCCCCCGCCCAGGAACGTAACCTGGAAGCCCTGTGCCAGTGCCGTGTTATTGACCGCACCGGGTTAATTTTAGATATTTTTGCCCAGCGTGCACGTACCCATGAGGGTAAATTGCAGGTTGAGCTGGCCCAGCTTCGCCATTTGGCTACGCGCCTGGTTCGCGGCTGGACCCATCTTGAGCGCCAGAAAGGCGGGATCGGTTTACGCGGTCCGGGGGAAACCCAGCTCGAGACAGACCGTCGCTTGCTGCGCAACCGCATTATGCTGATCCTCTCGCGTTTAGAACGTGTGGAAAAACAGCGCGAGCAGGGACGGCGTTCACGTAATAAAGCAGATGTGCCGACGATTTCATTGGTGGGCTACACCAACGCCGGTAAATCCACGCTATTTAACAGAATTACCGCGGCCGATGTTTATGCCGCGGATCAGCTATTTGCCACACTCGATCCTACACTGCGCCGCATTGACGTCGCCGATGTGGGCGAAACCGTGCTGGCAGATACTGTCGGTTTTATTCGCCACCTGCCGCATGATTTGGTAGCAGCGTTTAAAGCCACTTTGCAGGAGACACGTCAGGCCACGCTGTTGTTACACGTGATTGACGCGGCCGACTTCCGGATGCAGGAAAACATTGCAGCAGTCGATACCGTACTGGAAGAGATTGAGGCGAATGAAATCCCTACGCTGTTGGTCATGAATAAAATCGATGCGCTGGATGAGTTTGAGCCGCGTATCGACAGGAATGACGAGAATGTGCCGATCCGCGTCTGGCTTTCCGCACAGACCGGTGCCGGTGTCCCACTGCTTTTCCAGGCTCTGACGGAGCGTTTGTCTGGTGAAATTGCGCAGCATACGCTGCGTTTACCCCCTCAGGCAGGGCGTTTGCGGAGCCGTTTTTATCAGCTTCAGGCAATAGAAAAAGAGTGGACAGAGGAAGACGGCTGCGTGGGGTTAGAAGTTCGTATGCCTATCGTGGACTGGCGTCGCCTTTGTAAACAAGAACCGGCACTCGCGGATTACATCGTTTAGACGCAATTAAGCCGGCTCATAAATGTCCTGAAGACTATTTCCCCCTCGGGGGATATCACCGCACAACAAATATGGAGCATAAACATGGCGTGGAATCAGCCCGGTAATAACGGACAGGACCGCGACCCGTGGGGAAGCAGCAAGCCTGGCGGCGACTCTGGGGGTAACAAAGGAGGGCGCGATCAGGGGCCACCTGATCTGGATGATATCTTCCGCAAACTGAGCAAAAAGCTCGGCGGCCTTGGCGGTGGGAAAAGCGGTGGCAACGGCGGTGGTAATGCATCGCAGGGGCCTGGCAATCCTATTGGTGGTCGTGTAATCGGTATTGTGGCTGCAGCCGCGGTCATTATTTGGGCCGCAACCGGGTTCTATACCATTAAAGAAGCCGAACGCGGTGTTGTGACCCGCTTTGGTAAATTCAGCCATCTCGTTGAGCCGGGTCTGAACTGGAAACCGACGTTTATCGACAGCGTTCAGGCAGTGAACGTTGAGTCGGTACGTGAACTTGCTGCGTCCGGTGTGATGCTGACTTCTGACGAAAACGTCGTGCGCGTTGAGATGAACGTTCAGTACCGCGTGACCGATCCACAGCGTTATCTGTTTAGCGTGACCAGTGCGGATGACAGCCTGCGTCAGGCCACCGACAGCGCTCTGCGTGGCGTTATCGGTAAATACACCATGGATAAGATCCTTACCGAGGGTCGTACCGTAATTCGTAGCGATACCCAGCGTGAGCTTGAAGAAACCATCAAGCCTTACAACATGGGCATCACGCTGCTGGACGTAAACTTCCAGACGGCACGTCCGCCGGAAGAAGTTAAGGCCGCCTTTGATGATGCTATTGCCGCTCGTGAGAACGAACAGCAGTACATTCGTGAAGCGGAAGCTTACAGCAACGAAGTGCAGCCTCGTGCGAACGGCCAGGCTCAGCGTATTCTGGAAGAAGCTCGTGCTTATAAAGCACAGACCGTTCTGGAAGCGCAGGGTGAAGTGGCTCGCTTCGCTAAGATGCTGCCAGAATATAAAGCCGCACCGCAAATCACCCGCGAGCGTCTGTATATCGAGACCATGGAAAAAGTCCTTAGCCACACCCGTAAAGTGCTGGTTAACGATAAAGGTGGCAACCTGATGGTGCTGCCGTTGGATCAGATGTTGAAGGGCGGCGCTCAGCAGCCGGCCGCGAAGAGCGATAACAGTGCAGCGAATAATCTGCTGCGTCTGCCGCCAGCGTCCAGCTCAAGCAGCAGTGCCAGCACCTCTTCGTCCTCCTCGAGTGGCGATATCATGGATCAGCGTCGTGCCAATGCACTGCGCAACGATACCCAGCGCGTAGGGAGTGAATAACGATGCGTAAGTCTTTTGTTGCAGTAATTATCATCGTGCTGGTCGTGATCTACACCTCGCTGTTCGTGGTGCATGAGGGCGAGCGCGGCATTACATTACGCTTCGGCAAAGTCCTGCGTGATGATGAAAACAAACCGGTCGTGTATGAGCCAGGTCTGCACTTCAAGATCCCGTTCATTGAAACCGTGAAAACCCTGGATGCCCGTATCCAGACGATGGACAACCAGGCCGATCGCTTTGTGACCAAAGAGAAGAAAGACCTGATCGTTGACTCCTACATCAAGTGGCGTATCAGCGATTTCAGCCGTTACTACCTGGCTACTGGCGGTGGTGATGTTTCTCAGGCAGAAGTGCTGCTGAAACGTAAGTTCAGTGACCGTCTGCGTTCTGAAATTGGTCGTCTGGATGTGAAAGACATCGTGACCGATTCCCGTGGTCGCCTGACGCTGGACGTTCGTGATGCTCTGAACTCCGGTTCTGCGGGCACCGATGATGAAGTCGCTACGCCAGCAGCGGATGATGCGATTGCGTCTGCCGCAGCGCGCGTAACTCAGGAAACCAACGGCAAAGTGCCGGTGATTAACCCGAACAGTATGGCGGCGCTGGGTATTGAAGTGGTGGATGTGCGTATCAAGCAGATCAACCTGCCGACAGAAGTGTCCGAGGCGATTTACAACCGTATGCGCGCAGAGCGTGAAGCGGTTGCCCGTCGCCACCGTTCACAGGGTCAGGAAGAAGCTGAGAAGCTGCGTGCAACCGCAGATTACGAAGTTACCCGTACGCTGGCAGAAGCCGAGCGTGAAGGGCGTATCTCTCGTGGTGAAGGTGATGCGGAAGCCGCGAAGCTGTTTGCTGATGCGTTTAGCCAGGATCCAGACTTCTACGCCTTTATCCGTAGCCTGCGTGCCTATGAAGCCAGCTTCCAGTCTAATCAGGACATTATGGTGCTGAGCCCGGACAGCGACTTCTTCCGTTACATGAAAACACCAGCCAATAGCGCACGCTAATCGCTGAGTAATGTGAAAGAGCCGGTTTACCGGCTCTTTTTTTATGCCCGCAAAGGATGATTATGAATTCAACAATCTGGCTGGCGCTTGCGCTGGTTTTGGTACTCGAAGGCCTGGGACCGATGCTGTATCCGCGCATCTGGCGGCGAATGATTCTGGCAATGGCGCAATTACCGGACACGCTGTTGCGCCGTTTTGGCGGCGGTCTTGTGGTTGCTGGCATCGTGATCTACTACATGTTGAGTCGCGCCAGTAGCTGAGTGAAATTTATCCGGCAGAAACTGATTTTGTATACTAAAAGGGCTGTTCATCTGAGAAACCGATGGTAGAATCCATTTTTAAGCAAACGGTGATTTTGAAAAATGGGTAACAACGTCGTCGTACTGGGCACCCAATGGGGTGACGAAGGTAAAGGAAAGATCGTCGATCTTCTGACTGAACGGGCTAAATATGTTGTGCGCTACCAGGGCGGTCACAACGCAGGCCACACTCTCGTAATTAACGGTGAAAAAACCGTTCTTCATCTTATTCCATCAGGCATTCTTCGCGAAAACGTCACCAGCATCATCGGTAACGGCGTTGTGCTGTCTCCAGCTGCGCTGATGAAAGAGATGAAAGGTCTGGAAGACCGCGGTATTCCAGTACGTGAGCGTCTGCTGCTGTCAGAAGCTTGCCCGCTGATCCTTGACTACCATGTCGCGCTGGACGTTGCGCGTGAAAAAGCTCGCGGTGCAAAAGCTATCGGTACTACCGGTCGCGGCATCGGGCCAGCTTACGAAGACAAAGTGGCCCGTCGTGGCCTGCGCGTTGGCGACCTGTTCGACAAAGCCACCTTTGCAGACAAGCTGAAAGAAGTGATGGAATACCATAATTTCCAGCTGGTGAACTTCTACAAAGTTGAAGCCGTTGACTACCAGAAAGTGTTGGACGATGCGATGGCGGTTGCCGACATCCTGACCAGCATGGTTGTGGATGTCTCTGATCTGCTGGATCAGGCGCGTAAACGCGGTGACTTCATCATGTTCGAAGGTGCCCAGGGTACGCTGCTGGACATCGACCACGGTACCTATCCGTACGTAACCTCCTCTAACACCACCGCGGGTGGCGTTGCGACCGGCTCCGGCATTGGTCCGCGCTATGTGGATTACGTTCTGGGTATCATCAAAGCTTACTCCACTCGCGTGGGTGCTGGCCCATTCCCAACTGAACTGTTTGATGACATCGGTGAGTTCCTGTGCAAACAGGGTAACGAATTCGGTGCGACCACCGGTCGCCGTCGTCGTACCGGCTGGCTGGATGCGGTTGCCGTGCGTCGGGCCGTGCAGATCAACTCCTTGTCCGGCTTCTGCCTGACCAAGCTGGACGTCCTGGACGGCCTGAAAGAAGTTAAAATCTGCGTAGGCTACCGTATGCCGGATGGCCGCGAAGTGACCACCACGCCAATGGCTGCGGATGACTGGGAAGGTATCGAACCGATTTATGAAGTGATGCCAGGCTGGTCTGAAACCACTTTCGGCGTGAAAGAGCGCAGCGGTCTGCCGCAGGCAGCGCTGAACTACATCAAACGCATTGAAGAAGTCACCGGCGTACCGATTGATATTATTTCAACCGGCCCGGACCGTACTGAAACCATGATTCTGCGCGATCCGTTCGACGCATAATGATGTCGCGGGGTGTGGTTTCACACCCCGTATCGCTTTCTTCCCGCCGCTTTATTCATCATTCCAATCAAATAAATTAGCTGGCAACCATATGGCTGGTTTATCATCAATATGTACCTGCTTTAAGGTGCAATTTGCCTTGCGCAAAGCGTTTCCCCTCCCACCCATGAGGTTGATGTGCAGTTAACGAGTTTTACTGATTACGGTTTACGTGCTTTGATTTATATGGCTTCTCTTCCTGAAGGGAGAATGACCAATATCTCTGAAGTCACAGAGGTGTACGGCGTGTCCCGTAATCACATGGTGAAAATCATCAATCAACTCAGCCGCGCGGGCTATGTCATGGCCGTGCGAGGAAAAAATGGCGGCATTCGTCTTGGTAAGCCTGCGGAAACGATCCGCATTGGCGACGTGGTGCGCGAGCTGGAGCCGCTCTCATTGGTGAACTGTAGCAGTGAGTTTTGTCATATCACCCCCGCCTGCCGACTCAAACAGGCTTTGGCTGAGGCGGTGCAGAGTTTCCTTCAGGAACTGGACAAGCACACGCTGGCCGACCTGGTGGACCAAAACCAACCGCTCTACAAATTACTGCTGGTGGAATAATCACGATTCCATCTGCGGATGACAACGGAGGACCCGAAATGTCAAAAGATCCTTTCCAGGCACGAGAAGCCGAAAAATACGAAAACCCGATCCCAAGCCGGGAGTTTATTCTCGACCATCTCTCAAAACGTGAAAAACCGGCCAGCCGCGAAGAGCTGGCGGAAGAACTAAAAATCTCCGGTGAAGAACAGCTTGAAGCTTTGCGTCGTCGCCTCCGTGCGATGGAGCGTGATGGCCAACTGGTCTTCACTCGCCGTCAGTGCTACGCGCTGCCGGAACGCCTGGATCTACTGAAAGGTAAAGTGATCGGCCACCGCGACGGGTTTGGTTTCCTGCGCGTTGAAGGGAGTAAAGACGATCTCTATCTTTCATCCGAGCAGATGAAAATGTGCATGCACGGCGATCTGGTGCTGGCGCAGCCGCTCGGCGCGGACCGTAAAGGCCGCCGCGAAGCGCGTATTGTGCGCGTGCTGGAGCCAAGAACCGGGCTGATTGTTGGCCGCTACTTTACCGACGCTGGCGTAGGTTTCGTGGTGCCGGACGACAGCCGTCTGAGCTTCGATATCCTGATCCCGCCGGAAGCGCTAATGGGCGCCCGTATGGGCTTTGTGGTGGTGGTCGAGCTGACCCAGCGTCCAACGCGCCGTACCAAAGCGATAGGTAAGATTGTTGAAGTGCTTGGCGACAACATGGATACCGGTATGGCCGTTGATATGGCGCTGCGTACTCATGAAATTCCGCACGTCTGGCCGAAAGAGGTTGAAGCCCAGGTTGCAAAACTGAAAGAAGAAGTGCCGGAAGAAGCCAAAATCGGCCGCGTTGACCTGCGCGATCTGCCGCTGGTGACCATTGACGGCGAAGATGCGCGTGACTTTGACGATGCCGTATTTTGCGAGAAAAAACGCGGCGGTGGCTGGCGCCTTTGGGTTGCGATTGCCGATGTAAGTTACTACGTTCGTCCTCCTACGGCGCTGGATAACGAAGCCCGCAATCGCGGGACGTCAGTTTACTTCCCGTCGCAGGTAGTACCGATGCTGCCGGAAGTGCTTTCAAACGGCCTGTGTTCGCTGAACCCGCAGGTTGACCGCCTGTGTATGGTGTGTGAGATGACTATCTCCGCAGCGGGGCGTCTGACAGGCTATAAATTCTATGAAGCGGTGATGAGCTCCCATGCGCGCCTGACCTACACCAAGGTCTGGCATATGCTGCAGGGCGATCAGGAACTGCGCGAGCAATACGCACCGCTGGTTAAGCACATCGAAGAGTTGCATAACCTCTACAAAGTGCTGGAAGTTTCTCGTGCCCAGCGCGGCGGGATCTCGTTTGAAAGCGAAGAAGCGAAGTTTATCTTCAACGCCGAGCGCCGCATTGAGCGCGTCGAGCAGACCGTGCGTAACGATGCCCACAAACTTATCGAAGAGTGCATGATCCTCGCTAACATCTCGGCGGCGCGTTTTGTCGAGAAGAATAACGAGCCAGCGCTGTTCCGCGATCACGATCGCCCAAGCAACGATGCGATCACCGCGTTCCGTTCGGTGCTGGCGGAGCTTGGCCTGGAATTGCCTGGCGGGCAAAAACCAGAGCCGCGTGATTACGCCGATCTGCTGGAATCTATAGCCGATCGCCCTGACCACGAAATGCTGCAAACCATGCTGCTGCGCTCAATGAAACAGGCGATTTACGATCCGGAAAACCGCGGGCACTTCGGCCTGGCGCTGCAGTCCTACGCGCACTTTACTTCGCCAATTCGTCGCTACCCGGACTTGTCTTTGCACCGTGCAATTAAATACTTACTGGCAAAAGAGCAGGGGCATACCGGGAACAGCACCGAATCCGGCGGCTGGCACTACAGCATGGAAGAGATGCTGCAGCTGGGTCAGCACTGTTCAATGACCGAACGCCGTGCCGACGAAGCGACTCGCGACGTAGCGGACTGGCTGAAGTGCGACTTCATGCAGGATCAGGTCGGCCAGGTATTCAACGGCATTATTGCCAGCGTAACTGGCTTTGGTTTCTTCGTGCGTCTGGACGATTTGTTTATCGACGGCCTGGTTCACGTCTCGACGCTGGACAACGACTACTACCGCTTTGACCAGATTGGTCAGCGCCTGATTGGCGAATCCGGCGGGCAGACTTATCGTCTGGGCGACCGCGTTGAGGTTCGGGTGGAAGCCGTGCACATGGACGAGCGTAAAATCGACTTCGCGCTGATCTCAAGCTCACGTGCGCCGCGTGGTGAAGGTAAAACTGCAAAAGATAAAGCGAAGCGAGGCGGAAAAGGGGGCGCGCCGTCTAAGCGCCGTCAGGCAGGCAAGCGCGTAAACTTCGAGCCGGACAATGCTTTCCGTAAAGAGAAAGACGGAGCGAAAGCGAAGAAAGACAAGGCCGGAAAGAAACCGAAGAAAGCCAAAGCGCCGTCGGACAAAACCCGTAAAATAGCGGCAGCAACGAAAGCGAAGCGCGCCGCGAAGAAACAGGCGAGCTGATGTTACCCTCACTCTGACGTATTCCCTCCCGGAAAGGGAGAGGGGGCAAACAGAACGATAATGTATGCTTTTATCGTTTTCCTCCTCGCCCCTTTGGGGAGAGGGCCGGGGTGAGGGGCAAAATCAAGATTATGAACAAACCAACACGGGCGAACCCTCGTCCGCAATGAGTGATATCGATGAGTGAAATTATTTACGGCATTCACGCCGTCCAGGCCCTGCTTGAACGTGCTCCGCAGCGTTTTCAGGAAGTTTTTATCCTGAAAGGTCGCGAAGACAAGCGCCTGCTGCCGCTGATCCACGCTATTGAAGCGCAAGGGATCCCGGTGCAGGTGGCAAATCGCCAGTGGCTCGACGAGAAAGCCGAAGGCGCGGTACACCAGGGCATCATCGCCCGCGTGAAGCCGGGTCGCCAGTATCAGGAAAACGATCTGCCTGACCTGATCGCCGAACACGAACGTCCGTTCCTGCTGATCCTGGATGGTGTAACCGATCCGCATAACCTGGGTGCCTGCCTGCGTAGCGCAGACGCGGCCGGTGTCCATGCGGTTATCGTCCCGAAGGATCGTTCCGCGCAGCTGAATGCGACGGCGAAAAAAGTTGCCTGTGGCGCAGCGGAGAATGTGCCGCTGATCCGCGTCACCAACCTGGCCCGTACCATGCGTCTGCTGCAGGAAGAGAACGTCTGGATCGTCGGCACCGCCGGTGAAGCGGACCATACTCTGTTCCAGAGCAAATTCACTGGCCCGATGGCGCTGGTAATGGGCGCAGAAGGTGAAGGCATGCGTCGTCTGACTCGTGAGCACTGCGACGAGCTGGTCAGCATTCCAATGGCCGGGACCGTTTCTTCTCTGAACGTGTCCGTTGCCACCGGCGTTTGCCTGTTCGAAATCGTGCGCCAGCGCGGTTAAGCAACGTTATTTGAATGGGGTGGAAACACCCCGTTTGTGATCCCCCTCCGCGCAGAACCCGCATCTCCGTCCATACTTACTGGCATTGCCACAGATGGAGGGAACAGCATGCGCTGGCAAACTCACACCGTTTTTAATCAACCCAAACCCCTCAGCAACAGCAATCTTTTTCTTTCAGACATTCCGCTGCGAGAAGCCGTCGTCCGTGAAGGGGCTGGCTGGGATGTTGAACTTCTGGCCAGTATCGGCCAACAGCTGGGTTCTGCCGAATCTCTGGAATTGGGGCGGCTGGCAAACATCAATCCACCGGAGCTGCTGCGGTTCGACGCCAGCGGAGAGCGCCTGGACGACGTTCGCTTTCACCCGGCCTGGCATTTGCTGATGCAAGGCCTGTTTGCTAATCGGGTTCACAACCTGGCCTGGCAAGAAGATGCGCGACAGGGTGCTTTTGTCGCCCGTGCGGCTCGGTTTATCCAACATGCTCAGGTTGAAGCGGGCACGCTTTGCCCAATTACTATGACGTTTGGGGCAACGCCGCTGTTGCTACAACACCTCCCCAAGACATTTGAAGCCTGGCGCAAGCCCTTGCTGAGCGATCGCTATGACGCACATTTGCTGCAGGGTGAACAGAAACGTGGTCTGCTGATTGGTATGGGAATGACTGAGAAGCAGGGGGGCTCTGACGTACTGAGTAACACCACCCGAGCTGAACCGCTGGCGGGCAGAGGGGCCGGTGAGGCTTACCGGCTGGTAGGGCACAAATGGTTTTTCTCCGTGCCGCAAAGCGATGCGCATCTGGTGCTTGCTCAGGCTAAGGGCGGGCTTTCGTGCTTCTTCTTACCGCGTATTCT
Source organism: Cedecea neteri (assembly GCF_000758325.1). Taxonomy (NCBI): domain Bacteria; kingdom Pseudomonadati; phylum Pseudomonadota; class Gammaproteobacteria; order Enterobacterales; family Enterobacteriaceae; genus Cedecea; species Cedecea neteri. The sequence continues at coordinate 1,594,910 of NZ_CP009459.1, forward strand.
GCCGGACGGCCAGCGTAACGCCGTTCGTCTTGAGCGGCTCAAGGACAAGCTGGGAAACTGTTCAAACGCCAGCAGTGAAGTCGAGTTCTGTGATGCCACCGCCTGGCTCATTGGTGAGGAAGGTGAGGGCGTGCGCCATATTCTGAAGATGGGTGGATTTACCCGCTTCGACTGTGCGCTGGGCAGCCACGGCTTGATGCGACGTGCGCTATCGGTGGCCTTGTACCACTCGCTTCAGCGGCAGGCCTTTGGCAAGACGTTGATTGAGCAGCCGATGATGCGCCAGTTGCTGGGAAAAATGGCACTGCGGCTTGAAGGCCAGACGGCCTTTCTTTTCCGTCTGGCACGAGCGTGGGAGTCGCCGGGCGATGCTCTACAGCTGGCCTACAGCCGTTTGTTTACCCCGGCCGCGAAATTCAGCATCTGCAAAGCAGGGATCCCTTTTGTGGCCGAAGCGATGGAGGTTCTGGGCGGCGTGGGCTACTGCGAAGAGAGCGAGCTTCCTCGGTTATATCGTGAAATGCCGGTGAACAGCATCTGGGAAGGATCGGGCAATATTATGAGCCTTGATGTGCTGCGCGTGCTCGCCAGGCAGCCTGCGGTAATGGAAATGCTGTCCAACGAGTTTGATGAGGTTAAAGGGCAAAACCGGCATTTCGATCGCAGCTGGCGGCAGCTACAGCAACGTTTGCGAAAACCTCAGGAGGAGAGAGGCAGAGAAATTACGCAGCAACTGGCTAACCTCGCCTGTGGGGCACAACTGCTTAAATCACTCTCACCTCCGGCAGCAGAAGCCTGGTGCCGTATGATGCTGGATGAACGGGGAGAATCGCTTTTGCCCGAGCAGGTCATCAATGATGTGCTGCTGCGGGCAACGGGAGGCGTGGCTTAATTAAATAGCGGGTCTTTACGCGTAGAGAATGGCCTGCGCTCGCCAGCTATCGGCCAGAGAGTTTTCCTGCATCTGAATAATGCGGTACCAGGAAGCACCTTGCTCATCAGCTTTCAGCGCGATCATACGTTCAACGTCCTGTGGGCTGCCGGCAATGTCATTGACCGAAATTAATCCGATTTCATTGAGGCCCGTTACGCAGTCCGCGCTGGCAAACTCGGCGGACTGCGCCAGAGTCGGAATGAGGCCAACAGATAACAGCAGTGTCGTTAAGGCAAGAGATCGTTTCATTGTCAGTTCCTTATCATTTTACCCCGAAGTGACAGGGCAATCCTTCGCTTACTCAAAGCTGACCCCGCTTCCTGAGGGCGAGGTCCATTGTGCATAAGAAACGATCAAGCGGCGAAAAGCTGTGTAAATATCAATAAATAACGGCTATCGGCCCGGGCTATTTTCGATACAAAATAGCCTGTGAATACCACTGGCCTGGGATAACCGTCTCATCATTCATAATGATGAGATAATAATCGGCTTTTGCTGCTGCGGCTTTCTTCTTAATAATGGCTTCTGAGTCCATCGGAGAGCCACGTACCACGGCGGTCACGGTGCCTATTTTTGTTAATTCCGCAGTCTGAGAACGCTGTACTTCCTGCGGATAATTCGTCGGCGACGGTGCTGGCTGCGGCGTACCCTGAAGCACGCTGCAGGCGCTGAGTAAGGCCGCCAAAAATAGTACGGATAGCCGGGGCATGATGGTTTCTCGTTTCTTGACGATCATAGTGTAGTTCCGGGTTTGGCCGTGCAAAGGGGGAATGTTCCCGAATTGTTATCTCTGGCGCGCTTTTGACTGACTTTCGAATGAAAATCGCTAGCTAGATCTCACCGTTACAATAATCCCTAATCTGCGTTACTTTCCCTGATATTTCGCCGGAGGAGAAGAGAAGATGATCGAAATTTATAATGAGCGATTCGCCGATGTTGAAGTGTTGCATGCGGTACCTGCCGGAATGGAGCAATCCCCGCTGCCGACGGTGATTTTCTATCACGGGTTCACCTCTTCAAAGCTGGTATATAGCTATTTCGCTGTGGCGCTTGCGCAGCAGGGATTTCGTGTTGTCATGCCGGATGCGCTCGATCATGGCGCTCGCTACAGCGGTGACGCTCATGCTCGCCTGCAGCAGTTCTGGCCAATCTTAAAAAAAAGCATTGATGAATTCCCGGCTCTCTATCAGGCATTAATTAACTCCGGCGGTGTTGCCGAGGGCAGACTTGCCGTGGGAGGGGCTTCTATGGGAGGCATGACGGCACTGGGGATTATGGCGCGGCATCCTGAAGTACGCTGCGTCGCCAGCCTGATGGGATCGGGCTATTTTACAACACTCGCACAGACGCTGTTTCCACCTTCGGCGGAGGTGCGTGAAGAGGTTATCGTTGGCCTGAAGGATTACGAGGTTAGCGAGAAGCTTGAAGCGCTAAGCAACAGGCCGCTGCTGCTCTGGCATGGTGAAGAAGATGATGTGGTGCCCGCCGTTGAAACGTTCAGATTGCAGCAGGCTCTGGGGGCTAACAAGCGGGATCAAAACCTGACTTGTGTATGGGAAGCGGGCGTCAAACATCGTATTACGCCCGAGGCGTTAGAGGCCACAAGCCAGTTTTTTGCTCGATACTTGTAAGCGAAAAAAGCCCCCGCAAGCGGGGGCAAGTCAAACATGGATTTTTAGGTCGTGGTGTCTTCTCTGGTGTTTACGCGTACTCTCAAACTACCGGTAGATGTCAGCGCTGACGTGCATATTGCCGTTGCTGCCCGGTTCTCTCATGATTATCGTGTGATAAAACTTCGCGTTGTGCTGGTCAGCATCCTGTTGAATGGCTGATTCCGCTTCAGATACGGTGGCGAAGTTGTGGTTGATGTAAATAACGCCCAGGCTCTGAACATCGTCCATATTTCTGGCCTGGCGGGCGTCGATTTTTATAGCTGCAGCCGCATTGGCGCTAAAGAGCAGTACAGCGGCAAGGGCAATAACGATATTTTTCATGATGCGCTCCACTACAACAAACCTTTAATCCGTGGTCGTCGCTCCTGTTAATGGCTGTGGCGGCCTGTTATCAATAAGTGTAATTCCTGATGGCTGAATAAAAAGTGACCATTTCTGATGGTCTCTTTCAAAATATTTTGACGATCTGCGGCTTTGTTTTGAAATTCACAGGCTTAGCCATTCCCCCTGTCATAAAGAGAATTTATTTGCCAGCGGTCTTGAGTTTAGTGGCCTGGGTAAGTATGATTACGCGTCAATTTTTCAGCCGCAATTCAAACACGTTCCTTGCTTCCATGGGCCGCGGCTGACCCTGACAGGAGGCTGAATAATCCGTAAGGAGCAATTCGATGCGTCATTACGAAATCGTTTTTATGGTCCATCCTGACCAGAGCGAACAGGTTCCGGGCATGATCGAACGTTACACTGGTGCAATCACTGCAGCAGCAGGTACGATCCACCGTCTGGAAGACTGGGGCCGCCGTCAGCTGGCTTACCCGATCAACAAACTGCACAAAGCTCACTACGTTCTGCTGAACGTTGAAGCTCCGCAGGAAGCGATCGATGAGCTGGAAACTAACTTCCGCTTCAACGACGCCGTTATCCGCAGCATGGTTATGCGCGTTAAGCACGCGGTTACCGAAGCATCTCCAATGGTTAAAGCGAAAGACGAGCGCCGTGAGCGTCGCGATGATTTCGCTAACGAAACCGCTGATGATGCAGATGCTGGGGATTCTGAAGAGTAATTCTGATGATGGCCAACCGCCTGGCGTTGTCTGGCACAGTGTGCAAGACGCCCCTTCGCAAGGTCAGCCCCTCAGGAATTCCTCACTGCCAGTTCGTGCTTGAGCACCGTTCTGTGCAAGAGGAAGCCGGTCTTAACCGGCAGGCGTGGTGCCGAATGCCAGTGATTGTTAGCGGGCACGCGAACCAGGCCATTACTCACAGTATAACGGTCGGTACGCAAATCACGGTTCATGGGTTCATTACTTGTCATCAGATGAAAAATGGCCTGAACAAAGTGGTCTTGCATGCCGAGCAGATTGAATTGATAGATTCTGGAGACTAGCCATATGGCACGTTATTTCCGTCGTCGCAAGTTCTGCCGTTTCACCGCGGAAGGCGTTCAAGAGATCGACTATAAAGATATCGCTACGCTGAAAAACTACATCACCGAAAGCGGTAAGATTGTCCCAAGCCGTATCACCGGTACCCGTGCAAAATACCAGCGTCAGCTGGCTCGCGCTATCAAACGCGCTCGCTACCTGTCTCTGCTGCCGTACACTGATCGTCATCAGTAATCGGTCACGGTCCATTAATACGACTTTGAGAGGATAAGGTAATGCAAGTTATTCTGCTTGATAAAGTAGCAAACCTGGGTAGCCTGGGTGATCAGGTTAACGTTAAAGCGGGCTACGCTCGTAACTTCCTGGTACCACAGGGTAAAGCTGTTCCTGCTACCAAGAAAAACGTTGAGTTCTTCGAAGCACGCCGTGCAGAACTGGAAGCTAAACTGGCTGACGTTCTGGCTGCTGCTGCAGCTCGCGCTGAGAAAATCAACGCACTGGAAACCGTAACCATCGCGTCCAAAGCTGGCGACGAAGGTAAACTGTTCGGTTCCATCGGTACTCGCGACATCGCTGACGCTGTAACTGCAGCTGGCGTTGCTGTTGCTAAGAGCGAAGTTCGCCTGCCGAACGGCGTTCTGCGCACCACCGGTGAGCACGAAGTGGACTTCCAGGTTCACAGCGAAGTATTCGCTAAACTGACTGTAAACGTTGTAGCTGAATAAGTTTTTATTCACTGCTCGTAAAAACGCCAGCCTCGTGCTGGCGTTTTGCTTTTCTGACGTCGGTGGGAAATTCATATTTTTCCGGAGTGTTACGCTTCGGCCAAATAAGAAAACAGATGAGATTGGCTGGTTTACCCCAAACAGACGAAAACCACGTTTTTCGTCTGTTTGTCACCGATCTGAAAACGCCAGCCTCGTGCTGGCGTTTTGCTTTTCTGAGGCTGGATCCGTTTACTGCGCGCGAATAAAGCTGCCGTTCGGCTGGCGGGTAAACAGCACCTGCTGATCGTTGCCGATATCGATGGTTAAGCCCGTTACCACACCGTTAGCATTTTGCCTGATTTGCACCATTTGCCCGGTCTGCAGATTGCTTAGCGGCTTGCTGTCACCTTCTACCTGCGCCATCGCGTAAACGTCCGCTGGCGGCAAATTATGATCGCGGAACAGCTGGGCCATCGTCTGGCCGGCCGCTACGCGGTAGGAGCGCCACTGCTGCTCGATATCATTATTATCGTGGGGAACTGGAGCCTGGGTTTGCTCCTCCACGCGTGGAGGCTCAACCGGCGTCGCGGGGACATTGGAAGGCGTCAGTTCGGCCTGCATCGGTGACTGAGATTGTACGGAGAGCTGCGCATCGCGTGTGACCGGGCGGCTATCGTTATCTGCCCCTGGCAGGAGAAAGCCGAGAATCACGCACGCGAAGCCAAGAATAATGCCTCGGCGGTGCAGGGGAGGTAACGGATCCAACAAGCGGATATGCTCAGGTGCATGCCAAATCCGCGTAAGCCATGGTTTAACAGCGAATTGCATGGGCAACCCTCCTCAAAAGACTACTTTCCAGTATAGACTCGTCCTGCTTCAAGCTGCCGATGTTGGCTACAACTCGAATTATTTAGAGTGTAAACGCTAACTGTCTGATGCCTGAAGCAATCCTGGTTCCCGTAACGGTGAACCACAGTTTTGCGCCCGTTTAAGCTATTGTTCCCGTTTCGTTTGCATTTGTCACCTTTCCTCCAATGTCATTTACCCTGCGGATTGACGCTGTTATGCTTCGGGCTTGCTTTTAAACATCATGAAAGGAAAACCCATGACAACCCCTTCTTTTGACAGCGTCGAAGCACAAGCAAGTTACGGTATTGGTCTGCAGGTAGGCCAGCAGCTGAGCGAATCCGGTCTGCAAGGTTTACTGCCAGAAGCGCTGGTCGCTGGCCTCCGTGACGCGCTGGAAGGGAATGCCCCGGCAGTTCCTGTTGACGTTGTACACCGCGCTCTGCGTGAAGTTCACGAACGTGCGGACGAAGTCCGTCGTGAGCGTCAGAAAGAGCTGGCGGTAGAAGGCCAAAAATACCTGGCTGAGAACGCAGAGAAAGAAGGCGTGAGCAGCACCGAATCCGGCCTGCAGTTCCGCGTTATCACTCAGGGCACAGGCCCAATCCCGGCCCGTAAAGATCACGTTCGCGTGCATTACACCGGTAAGCTGATCGACGGCACCGTTTTCGACAGCTCCGTCCAGCGTGGCGAACCGGCAGAGTTTCCGGTAAGCGGCGTTATTGCTGGCTGGATCGAAGCGCTGACCCTGATGCCGGTAGGCTCCAAATGGGAACTGACTATTCCGCACAACCTCGCTTACGGCGAGCGCGGTGCCGGTGCTTCTATCCCACCATTCAGCACCCTGGTGTTTGAAGTCGAGCTGCTGGAAATTCTGTAAAGCGCTCGGAACCCCGCCAGGTGCGGGGTTTTGCATTGCCTAATAATAAACTAACGTGATTTTATCTTGCATTAACCTGTTTTACGGGTATTTTTGTGAGCTATATCGCGCAGTGAATGCGATTTCACACTCAAATTAAACAAAAAATTAACATTACCCTTGTGCTTATTATTTATCCCGCCGATTCTTACCTCGTATCACACAAAACAACATCACGTAAAAACACTTCACGGGCCAGTAGAGCCTGAAAAAACAGACAGGTACAGGAAAATACAAACATGGTAGATCAGGTCAAAGTCGCGGACGACGCTCAGGCGCCGACCGAGCAGTCGCTGCGGCGTAATTTAACAAACCGTCATATTCAGCTTATTGCCATTGGGGGTGCTATCGGCACCGGCTTGTTTATGGGGTCAGGGAAAACCATCAGCCTTGCGGGGCCGTCCATCATCTTCGTCTACATGATCATCGGCTTTATGCTGTTCTTCGTGATGCGTGCGATGGGCGAACTGCTGTTATCGAATCTGGAATATAAGTCGTTCAGCGATTTTGCCGCAGATTTGCTGGGGCCGTGGGCGGGGTATTTCACCGGCTGGACGTATTGGTTCTGCTGGGTGGTGACCGGTATGGCGGACGTCGTGGCGATAACCGCCTACGCTCAGTTCTGGTTCCCCGGGCTTTCCGACTGGGTCGCCTCACTTGCCGTTGTGCTGGTGCTGCTGAGCCTGAACCTGGCCACCGTGAAAATGTTCGGTGAGATGGAGTTCTGGTTCGCGATGATTAAAATCGTCGCCATTGTCGCGCTGATCGTTATCGGCCTGGTGATGGTGTTGACCAGTTTCCATTCTCCGTCCGGCGTTGAGGCCTCCTTCAACAACCTCTGGAACGACGGCGGCTGGTTCCCGAAAGGCATCAGCGGCTTCTTTGCCGGGTTCCAGATAGCGGTCTTTGCCTTCGTGGGTATTGAGCTGGTGGGCACCACGGCCGCAGAAACCAAAGATCCTGAAAAATCACTGCCGCGGGCGATTAACTCGATCCCGGTGCGCATCATTATGTTCTACGTCTTCTCGCTGATCATCATCATGTCGGTGACGCCGTGGAGCTCCGTGGTACCGAACAAGAGCCCGTTCGTTGAGCTTTTCATGCTGGTCGGCCTGCCGGCTGCGGCAAGTATCATCAACTTTGTGGTGCTGACCTCTGCGGCCTCCTCCGCGAACAGCGGCGTGTTCTCTACCAGCCGTATGCTGTTCGGCCTGGCGCAGGACGGCGTGGCGCCTAAAGCGTTCGCTAAGCTTTCCAAACGTGCGGTACCGGCGAAAGGGTTAACCTTCTCCTGTATCTGCCTGCTGGGCGGCGTGGTGATGCTTTACGTGAACCCGAATGTGATTGCCGCTTTTACTATGATCACCACGGTTTCCGCGATTCTGTTCATGTTCGTCTGGACTATCATTCTTTGCTCGTACCTGGTGTACCGCAAACAGCGTCCTCATCTGCATGAGAAGTCCATCTATAAGATGCCGCTGGGCAAGCTGATGTGCTGGGTGTGCATGGCGTTCTTCGTCTTTGTGATTGTCCTGCTGACGCTGGAAGATGATACCCGTCAGGCGCTGATCGTGACGCCGCTGTGGTTCATTGTTCTGGGAGCTGGCTGGCTGTTCATCGGTAAGAAACGTCTGGCAAATATCGGTAAATAAGCACGCAGTGTAAATGTTAAAAAAACCTCTCCTTTCCGGGAGAGGTTTTTTTGTAATGCGAAGTGCTTATTTCTCTCCGCCCAACGCGCGTGGGAACAGAACGTTATTCTCCAGGCTGATGTGGTTCATCAGGTCTTCAATCAGTTCATTAATCCCGTTATACATCGCTTTCCACGTCGTGCAGGCTTCCGGCGGCGGCGTGACGTTATTGGTGGTGTGCTTGATCACTTCCAGCAGTTCGCCCGCATCATCATGCTCGCTTTCCATCACGCTAATCGGGCCACCGGCCTGCGTGCCCATGCCCTGTTTAATCATCGGGAACAGGATTTGTTCCTCTTTCATCATGTGGCTGCTCAGTTCCTGATGCAGCATGGTGAGATATTTCGCCAGCCCTTTCGGCACGTTGGGCTTATCGGCATGGACGCGCTCGACTTTGGTTGCCTGCAGAATCAGTTCCGGCAGTTGCTCGCGATGGCGGTCGTGGAAGCGCACAATGATGTGATCGATGATTTCGGCCAGCGGCGCAGCGCGCCAGTCTTTCTCTATGGGTTGTTCAGCTAATGCGGCCAACTGAGCTTCAATCGCTTCCAGATCGAGTTCCTTACGCGTTGCCGCGCGCAACAGCGTCTGTTTTCCGCCGCAGCAAAAATCCAAATCCAGTTTACGGAACAGTGCAGAAACGCGTGGAATAGTCAGCGCCAGTTCACCTAAAGGTTGATCGCGGTAGGCCATAGCTTGATTCCTCATCATAAAATATAAGATGCATTTTAAATGCATCTTTATGTGAGCACTATAACCCTTTCGGGGCAGCGATCATAGCGAGATATGGATCACAAAAAATGTTTTCTACTTAACATACTGAATGCTTACAAAAAATCCCCAAAAATGGTGGTTTGTGGATAGGAGAAGCATAAATAACCAGGAGGTGCTGCCGATAGTTAGACGTCGGACAATATCTGCATAAGAAAAGGCTATACATGTTTAAAAGAATGAAAGTTATCACCTTACTGGTTACCGTGTTGATTGTGCTGGGGCTCATGCAGCTGCTGTCAGCCACGGTTTTCATCAATGCCCTCAATAACGATAAGAACAACTTTACTGTCTCCCAACTCTCCAGCCAGAACGTGGCTGAATTTACCGATGCCTGGATCGGTCTCAACCAGGCTCGCGTCACGCTGAACCGCGGCATGCTGCGTATTCAGGGCAGCATGGCGAACCAGATCAACGGCGGGCAGCTCCAGGAGTTAGTCGCCACGGCTAATTCACTGCTGGCGGAAGCGCAAAGCCATTTCGAAAAGTACCAGGCGTTACCCGACACCCCTGGGCTGCGGCCTCACCTGAGCGATGAACTGGAAGCGCAATACCATAACTACGCCTCGACGCTTGCCAAAATGAACACCTTCCTGGCCCAGGGCAACCTGGAGCAAATGTTCAAGCAGAATGCGGAACAAAAGCAGGTGGCGATGCAGAAGGTCTACCGCGAATGGCGCGATGAGCAGGCCGAGCTTTCCAGTCAGGGCGTGCGCGATAACCAGGCCGACTACCAGCGGATTTTGTGGATCCTTGGCGTCGTCATGCTTGGTGTCATAGGCGTGATTGTGGTGAGCTGGGTTGCGATGCGCCGCGTCCTGCTGATGCCTCTGAGTGAAGTGATGGATCACATTCGTGCCATTGCTGCAGGCGACCTGACCCGGCCTATTGAGGCAGAGGGTAAAAACGAAATGGCTCTGCTGGCTAACAGCGTGAAAGAGATGCAAACCGCCCTGGCGAATACCGTCAGCGTAGTGCGCGACGGGGCCGATACCATTTATACCGGTGCCGGTGAAATCTCTGCCGGCAGCAACGATCTCTCTTCCCGTACCGAGCAGCAGGCGGCTTCGCTGGAAGAAACGGCGGCCAGCATGGAACAGCTAACGGCTACGGTGAAGCAAAATGCCGACAACGCGCGGCAGGCTTCTCGTCTTGCGCTGGATGCTTCCACAACCGCGAAAAAAGGCGGCAACGTGGTGGAAGGCGTGGTGCGGACGATGGACGAAATCGCCACCAGCTCAAGCAAAATCGCCCAAATCACCAGCGTGATTGACGGCATTGCTTTCCAGACCAATATTCTGGCGCTTAACGCCGCGGTAGAAGCGGCCAGAGCAGGTGAGCAGGGGCGCGGGTTTGCCGTAGTCGCGGGTGAAGTGCGTACGCTTGCCCAGCGCAGCGCCCAGGCAGCAAAAGAGATTAAGGCCCTGATCGATGATTCCGGCGAGCGCGTTAACGCGGGCTCAGACCTGGTGAATGAAGCCGGTAAAACGATGGCGGAAATCGTCAGCGCCGTAACCCGGGTTACCGATATTATGGGTGAAATTGCATCTGCGTCGGACGAGCAAAGCCGGGGTATCGATCAGGTTGGGCAGGCCGTGGCGGAGATGGACCGAGTAACCCAGCAGAATGCCTCGCTGGTCGAAGAGTCCGCGGCTGCAGCGGCTGCGCTGGAAGAACAGGCTTCTCGCCTTAATGAAGCGGTGGCGGTGTTTAAAATCAGCCGTCGTGCGCCGAGTCTCGCAAAAGCAGCTCACGTAAAAACGCCGCAGTTGAAAACCAAACAGGTGATGCCGGTTTCGGATGCGAACTGGGAAACCTTCTAAAAAAATCCCGGCGATACTAAGCCGGGATCTTCTTCTCGCAAGCCGGGCTAAGCCCCGGCTTTTTTACGCCTCGGAAACCTGAACCACCGTTGCTTTCTCCGGTTTGGAGCGCACCGCGAGCACCACGCCAATCGTCAGGCACAGCACCCCGCCCAGCGTTAACAGCGGCGGCCAGCTCTGGCGAATCATAAAGGTATAAGCCAGACCCGCTAAAGTCTCAAAGACAATCAGCGGGCCGACAATGACCGTCGGCAGGCGCTGGCAGGCGATGTTCCAGCAAAGATTACCGAGCCAGGAACAGAGAACGGCAATCGCCAGCATCAGGGTGATAAAGACTTCCGGGCGCGGGCCGAAGGGCAGGGTAAAGCCTGAATCATGACTGCCCATCCAAATGCACACGGCGATATAACCGATAAGCGAGAAGGGCAGCGTGGAAAGCCCCTGAACCGTGGCCCACATCATAGGGTTTTTATCCGGGTTCTCCCGCAGCCAGCGGGCATTGCGCAGAGCATACCAGGCCCAGCAGGCCACCGAAACAAAGGCCAGCAGAATACCGCTGGCGTAACGCCACCAGCTGAAATCGGCCTGCTCACCGCGCAGCTCGGCGGTATTCACCATAATCAGCCCAGCGGCAATCACCACCAGCGCCGGAGCAAGGCGTCGCCACGGCAGCTTACCGTCCCTTTTGCTGTACAGCAGGTTAGCAAAAATGGGGATTACCACCGGCAGCGTGCCGATGATCATCGTCGCGATAGGCGCGCCGGTACGCTGAATAGCGCTCGCTAGGCAAGCGTAGTAAATCAGGTTCCCGACGCTCGAGAGCTTCAGGGCGGTAAACCAGTCCTGACGGCTCAGCTCGCGCAGGCGCTTGCGTCCAAGCCAGGCAATGGGAATAGCAATCAGCCCAAGGGCGAGATAGCGCCCGGTCGACTGCAGGGCCGCCGGATAGTCCGGAACGATAATCGGCCCCACAAAAATTAATCCCCACATCAGCCCCGCCAGCAGGGCGTACAGCACACCACTTAACATCTTTATTTCCTGCAACAACATGATTTAGCGGCAGTGTAAGGGGGCTGTGCCGCGGCGTATTGTACCAGGTTGCTGTCTTGTTAGCGTGTAACCTGCTTTTGGTAACGCACTGGTGTAATGCCATAGCGCTGGGCAAAGGCGCGGGTCAGATGCGCCTGGTCCGTCAGGCCGCTGGCGGCGGCAACCTGGGCGGCGGGCATGCCGTGGGTGAGGAATTGTTTGGCGTGCCACAGGCGAATCGCCATCAGCATCTGGTGCGGAGTTACGTGGTAGCAGGCTTTGAACTGCCGCTGGAAATGGTAAGGGCTAAGGGACACCAGCCCCGCTAAATCTTCAAGGGTGATGGTGTGCATATAGTTGTCGTAAAGGTATTCGCGCACGAGGGCAAAGCGGTTTGCCGCCTCGTGAGTCCCAGGAAGGTGGCGGGCATAGGGGCGAAACGCCTCGACAAGATTCAGCAACAGCCCCTGCTGAGTGAGCGTATCCTCGGCCTGCCAAAGGCCCGCAATAAACTGCGAAACCTGGCGGGCGCGGGCGGGATCGTGATTCACGGCGGCGTTAAACCACCAGCTTCTCTCCCCGGTCAGCGACTCCAGCAGGTTAGGATCCAGGTAAATCATGCGGTACTGCCAGCCGTCTTCGCTGGCGGCTTCGCCGGTATGCAGCTCATCCGGGTTCATCAGCACCAACGAGTCCGTGGGGGCAACCAGTTGCTCGCCCCGGTAGCGGAAGCGCTCTGCGCCCCAGGTGATGGCACCGATGCCGAAGGCTTCGTGGGTGTGTGGCTCAAAGGCGTATTTCGCAATATGGGCGTGATAAAGCTCAACGCCCGGCAGCTGCGGCAAATGCCGGAACTGGGCGCTGTCTCTCTCATCGCTGAACTGCTCGGGAACTCCCTGCACGCTTGCTCTCCACGCGGATCCTCCCGTTATTATAGAGATGTCCGCGTGCAGGGCTAGTTATTAACCAGTTTTTAACAATTAAAGGGCGCCTTTCACGCTGTCGCGAAGCGGCGTGGTTGGGCGGCCAATCAGTTTGCTTAGCTGGTGGCTGTCGTCAAACAGACCACCTTTTTCCGCGCCTGCATCGGAGTTTGCCAGCAGCGCGGCAAAACCTTCCGGCAGGCCAGCGCCCTGAAGTGCCGCTTTAAAATCGGCCTCGTTCAGGTTCTGATAAACCACAGGCTTGCCGCTTTGCTGGCTGACTTCTGCCGCCAGTTCTGCGAGCGTCCAGCCGTGATCTCCCGCCAGCTCATAAACTTTGCCCGCCTGGTTATCCAGCGTCAGCACTTTAGCAGCAGCTGCCGCGTAATCAGCTCGCGTTGCAGAGGCGATTTTGCCTTCCCCGGCGCTGCCGATAAACACGCCGTGCTGAATCGCAGGCGGCACGCTGGCCAGATAGTTTTCGGTATACCAGCCGTTACGCAGCAGCACGAATGGAACGCCGGACGCTTTGAGCTGTTGCTCCGTGACAATGTGTTCTTCGGCGAGGGCCAGTGGCGATTTGTCGGCATGCAGCAGGCTGGTATAGGCGATGAGTTTCACGCCTGCCTGTTTAGCTGCGGCAATAATATTGCTGTGCTGGGCGGCGCGCTGGCCAACCTCGCTGGAGGAGATCAGCAACACTTTTTCCACGCCGGAGAACGCTTTTGCCAGCGCAGAGACATCGCCGTAATCCGCCGCGCGAACCTGCACGCCACGGTTGGCAAAATCGTCAACTTTGGCCGGGTTACGCACAACGGCCACGATCTCTTTGGCTTTCACCGTTTTCAATAAATCTTCAATAACAAGGCGGCCCAACTGGCCGGATGCGCCGGTAATCGCAATCATGATCAAACTCCTGAGTGATGTTTCGAACAAGTTGTGCCACACTAGCACTCTAACTAACTTTTAGTAAGTACGTACAAAAAGGTAAGTATCGAATGAGTGAAATCATCGAAGCGCCCATGACGCTGAGCGAGCAACTGCGCAACGGCAATCTGTTCAGCGACAAATGCCCCTCGCGGGATGTGCTGAAACACGTGACCAGCCGCTGGGGTGTCTTAATTTTAGTGGCATTACAGGACGGCACTCATCGTTTTAGCGATTTAAGGCGCAAGATGGGCGGCGTGAGCGAGAAAATGCTGGCGCAGACGCTGCAGTGGCTGGAGGCGGACGGTTTTGTGGATCGCAAATCTTACCCGGTGGTGCCGCCGCACGTGGAGTACACGCTGACGCCGATGGGCCATGAAATTGCCGAGAAAGTGGCCGCGCTGGCCGACTGGATAGAAGAGAATTTGCCGCAGGTGATGGCGTCCCGCGAGAAACGGGACGCCTGAGGCACTTACTTCCTTAAATCAAGCTGATAGACAGCAAAACCAATGTCGTCGTTAGCGACTTTTTTCATTGGGTACTGGCCTTTTTCTTTGATAAAAGCGGCGGCTTTGTCGGTTGGCGAGGTTTCAAAGCGGATGTCCAGCGGCTGCTTGCTGGCTATAGGCGCCAGACGCCAGTTGTTGTCCGCCGCAGGGTGAATTTCGCCCTGGGCGCCGATCCAGTTAGCCAGCACCGAGCGGTTCTCATCCGGGGAAGCAAACGCGATGTGGCTGTCGCCGGTGCCGGCAAACTTGCCGCCGTAAGCGCGGTAGTTATTGGTCGCCACCAGGAAGACGGCATTCGGATCGATAGGTTTGCCCTTGAAGGTGAGGTCTTTGATGCGCTCGGCATTTGGGTTCACCATCTGGCATTCACCGTCGTAGCGAGCCGGCTGGCTGACGTCGATCTGGTAGTTCACGCCGTCGATGACGTCGAAGTTGTAGGTACGGAAGCCGTCCCAGTTGATCAGTTCCTGAGACTTAGTGCTGTTCACGTCGATCTGATTGAACTGCCCGGCGGAACATTCCAGCCACTCTTTAACTTCTTTCCCGGTCGCTTTCACCACCACCAGCGTGTTCGGATAAAGGTAGAGATCGGCGGCATTACGGAAGGTCAACTGGCCTTTTTCGACCTCAACAAAGCTGGCCGGATCGTTTTTACGTCCGCCCACTTTGAACGGTGCGGCGGCGGAAAGCACCGGCAGATTCGCAAGATCCGGGTCGCCCTGAATGTATTTCTCGACGTAGGCCTTCTGCGCGTTATTCACCACCTGAACGGTGGGATCGTCCTGCACCAGTGCCAGGTAGCTGTACATGTTGTCCGCCGATTTACCCACCGGTTTGCTGACAAACTCACGGGTTGCGGTGTGATCGTGCTCCAGCACTTTCTTCAGGTTCTGATCTTCTGCCGCCAGTGATTTTTTGGCTACGCTGTCATAAATTGGCCGCGCTTCCGCCTTGCTGCTGGTGACTTTCCAGCTGCCAGAATCGTTGTTCAGCACCAGATCCACCACGCCGAGGTGGTCGCCCCACATGCCCGGCATCACGGCAGGTACGCCGTTCAGGGTGCCTTTTTCGATATCGACCCCTTTAATATTGGCAAAGTCTTTCCCTGGGAATACGGCATGGGCATGGCCGAACATAATGGCGTCCACGCCTGGCACCTGGCTGAGGTAATAAACGGAGTTTTCGGCCATCGCCTGATAAGGCTCGCTGGACAGCCCCGAGTGGGCTATCACGACGACTACATCAGCGCCCTGTTGGCGCATTTCCGGCACGTATTTCTTCGCCGTTTCAGTGATGTCGTTCACCGTCACTTTGCCGCTCAGGTTGGCTTTGTCCCAGGTCATGATTTGCGGCGGCACGAAGCCGATGTAGCCGATGCGCAGCGTCTGGGTTTTGCCGTCTTTGTCTTTGACTTCGGTTTCTTTAATCAGGTACGGCGTGAACATCGGCTTCTGGGTTTTCACGTCGATGATGTTGGCGTTCACATACGGGAATTTCGCGCCAGCGAGGGCTTTGTGCAGGAAGTCGAGGCCGTAGTTGAATTCGTGGTTGCCCAGGTTGCCGACCGTATAGTCGAGCGTATTCAGCGCTTTATAAACCGGATGAATTTCCCCGGCTTTTAGCCCTTTGGCGGCGGCGTAATCGCCCAGCGGGCTGCCTTGAATAATGTCGCCGTTATCCACCAGCACGCTGTTGGTGACTTCACCGCGCGCGGCATTGATCAAACTTGCGGTGCGTACCAGACCGAACTTCTCTGTCGGCGTATCTTTGTAGTAATCGAAGTCCATCATGTTGCTGTGCAGATCGGTCGTTTCCATGATCCGCAGGTCAACGGTGGCCGCATTGACGCTGGCGGCTATCAGCGTCGCCAGAAGCGTTGCGCTAAACTTAATCATGTTTAAATGTCCTTTTTAGAGGTACGCCACAAAGGGCAATGTATATACAGACTGTTGCTTACAATTTTGTGAAGTCTGCCAGAATTTAAGTCCGGTAAACCAGAAATGCTTCACAGATAGCGCATCGCGGTGCAATGAGATATAAGTAAAACAATAAGTTATTCGCTCGATGTAGCGCAGAGACACAACACGAGGTGGAGAATGTTAGAACAAATTTGCCAGCTGGCCCGCGAGGCCGGGGTCGCTATCATGCAGGTTTATGACGGGGTAAAGCCGCTTGAGGCAACCCATAAGCTTGATGACTCCCCGGTGACGGCGGCAGATCTGGCTGCGCACGATATTATTCTGAAGGGGCTGAAAGCGTTGACGCCGGAGATTCCCGTGCTGTCAGAAGAAGATCCCCAGTCGTGGGATACCCGCCAAAGCTGGCAGCGCTACTGGCTGGTCGATCCGCTGGATGGTACAAAAGAGTTTCTGAAGCGTAACGGCGAGTTCACCGTGAATATCGCGCTTATTGAAGGCGGGAAAGCGGTGATGGGCGTTGTCTATGCGCCCGTGCTGAAGATTATGTACAGCGCCGCAGAAGGGAAGGCCTGGAAAGAAGAGTGTGGCGTACGCAATCAGATTCATGTGCGGGATGCCCGTCCACCGCGCGTGGTGGTCAGCCGGTCTCATGCCGCCAACGATAGCGAGCTGAAAGAGTATCTCCAGCAGATGGGCGAGCACCAGACCACGGCCATTGGCTCATCGCTGAAGTTCTGCCTGGTGGCCGACGGCCAGGCTCAGCTCTATCCTCGCTTTGGGCCAACCAATATCTGGGACACCGCAGCAGGGCATGCGGTGGCGGTCGCTGCCGGGGCGCACGTTCATGACTGGCAGGGCAAGCCGCTGGACTATACCCCGCGTGAGTCGTTCCTGAACCCCGGCTTCCGCGTTTCTATTTACTGAGTAACCCTTGCAGCAGGCTAATCACCTGCTGCACTTCCTGCTGGGTTAACGGACCATCTTTGGCGAACTGGATCCTGCCTTCTTTATCCAGCACCACGATAGCTGAGCCACCCTGTTGCAGCTGCCACGCCTTCGCCGCTACGCCGTTGCTGTCGACGATAAACTGCGACCACGGAAACTCTTTCTTATTACTTTCGATGCTGCTGCGCACAAACATGCCGGTGCCAACAATTGCGTCGTCGGTATTCACAATGGTGGTGGTCTGGTACTTATCATGCGGGAATTTTGCCGCTTTGATGGCTTCGACCATGGCCGCATTTTCTTCTTTGGCGCTCGAACGGCCGGCAATATGCTGCAGGACTCTCACTTTCCCAGGCAGCTGCGCGCTATTCCAGTTTTTATAACTAAACTTACTGTTATCCAGCACCAGCTCGCCCTTGTCGGTAATACCAATAGGGGAAACGCGCTGGTTATTTTCAAAGTTATGGGCTGAGGCCATAAGCGGCAGCAGCAGAAGAGACAGCGCCAGCGTTTTGCGCAGGGTCATCGGTGACTCCTTATTGTTGTTAGCAGGTGATCCGACCACTTGGGCCAATGTTTTAAGCATATGTGCTGAATAAGCATCTGTCCCGCAAGCAAAGTGCCAGTTTGCGGGCTGACGCACATAACCCTGAAATTTGAAGGCTTACGCTGCCGTTTTTTACATTTAAAAATATTGTTCTGCAACTTTGTAATCTTTTAGTAAAAAAACTTCTACACACTAGGTGACCTTCGATATCTGGACTATAGTTTTCGAGCACCAAACTTTTTCGCCTCATTTTGTCGGGCCAAATGTAGCTCGCAGAGGCGTTAACATGCAGGAGTAAAGAACAATGAAAATTTTCCAACGTTACAACCCCCTTCAGGTGGCGAAGTACGTGAAGATCCTGTTCCGTGGACGGTTGTATATCAAGGACGTTGGCGCTTTCGAATTTGATAAGGGCAAAATCCTTGTCCCGAAGGTTAAGGATAAGCAGCACTACTCGGTCATGTCCGAGGTCAACCGCCAGGTGATGCGCTTACAGGCGGATATGGGCTAGGCCCATAGATGAACGTAAAAAAAACGGCCCCGAAGGGGCCGTTAATGTTTCTGCGGTAAGCCTACTGTTCCTGAGGCGCTTCACCATCAGGCAGCTTTGGCGATAGCGCGACAGGCTTATTGTCGATACGCGTCACCAGCAGCTGGTCGATGCGGTAGTTATCAATATCCACCACCTCGAACTTGTAGCCGGAGAACTTCACCGAGTCGGTGCGTTTCGGGATCTTACGCAGCATAAACATCATGAACCCGCCGATGGTTTCGTAGTTACCGGACTGCGGGAACTCGTCGATATCCAGCACGCGCATCACGTCGTCAATCGGCGTGCCGCCTTCCACCAGCCATGAGTTTTCATCACGGGCAACGATTTGCTCTTCCATCCCCTGGCCGACCAGGTCGCCCATCAGAGTGGTCATCACGTCGTTCAGGGTAATGATGCCCACCACCAGCGCGTATTCGTTCATGATAACCGCGAAGTCTTCCCCGGCGGTTTTAAAGCTTTCCAGCGCTTCGGAGAGCGTCAGGGTATCCGGCACAATCAGGGCGTTACGCAGATGCACACCGCTGTTCAGCGCCATGCTTTGGTTGCCCAGTACGCGGTTCAGCAGCTCTTTGGAATCAACATAGCCAACGACGTGATCGATATCGCCGTTACACACCAGGAACTTGGAATGCGGATGTTCAGCGATGGTGGACTTCAGGCTTTGCTCGTCGGCGTGCAGATCGAACCAAATCACGTTTTCGCGCGAGGTCATGGAGGACGGCACGGTACGTGATTCCAGCTCAAAGACGTTTTCAATCAGTTCGTGTTCCTGCTTACGCAGTACGCCCGCCAGCGCGCCGGCTTCAAACACCGCATAAACGTCGTCAGAAGTAATGTCGTCTTTACGCACCATCGGCAGCTTGAAGATACGGAAAATGACGTTGGCCAGGCCGTTGAAGAACCACACCAGAGGTCTGAAAACAAACAGACAGAAGCGCATCGGGTTGATAATACGTAAAGCAACCGTTTCGGGAGAAATCATACCGATGCGTTTCGGGGTGAGGTCTGCGAACAGAATGAACAGGCTGGTGACAAGGGTGAATGAGATAATAAAGCTGAGCTGGTCGGCGAGTTCCGGAGCCAGAAAACGCTCCAACAGAATTTTAAACGCCGGTGAGAAAGCCGCATCGCCGACGATACCGCCGAGAATGGCCACGGCGTTAAGGCCAATTTGTACGACGGTAAAGAACATGCCCGGCGTTTCTTGCATCTTTAGCACGCGCTGGGCATTGACGTTGCCTTCATCGGCCAGCAGCTTAAGTTTGATTTTACGAGAGGCGGCAAGCGAGATCTCAGAGATTGAGAAAAAGGCACTAATAGCAATAAGGATAAGTATTATCAAAATACTGTTTAACATAATTTATCTGGCTGTTGTGGCCAGGTCCTCGGAAGGGGAAAGTGGATAAATCTTAGGGGTCAAACACAAGAAATGCTGGCCGCTTTTGTGAACGAGCCAGCAAATTCAAGGAGTAGTATAGCGTAAGGAAGGGATGTGCTACCAGAGGCTGTAATTTAACCGGTGATTAGCCGGATTTTTATTGATCTGTTTTTTTGATTAATGGGCTTAACGGTTAGCGCATTGTATAAGCTGCTTTTCTTCTTTTTATCCCCGGAACTTTTCGTCTCTTTTTGCCACTCACCTGACCGGTTAGCCCATTATCAGGAGAGCATTCACATGGTCAATTCCGTTACTTCCGCGCACAGGCATGCGGCGGAACCTCCTCCTTTGCCGGAACACGGCGGCCAGCGGCCGGCATCGATTGCTTCCAGCTCGTCGGTGGCCACTTCTGCAGCCGTCAGCGCGCATGAAAGCCTGCATTTTGTGGGGGACAGCGTTTATGGCTCGGCCAATGAAGCCGCGATCCATCACCAGCTTGGCGCGCTGTTTGGCAAACATATTAACGGCGATAACCATGCTGAAATGCATGCCCTGATTGAGTCGAGAACCCGTGAATTACATAAAATGGGGGAAACGCCCGCCTCTGTTGAAGCCGTGCTGACCAAAGGGCACCAGCTGGACAGGCTAGGGCAAGTTGCGCGAGGTGCCGTGCGAGCTATTCCGTTTGCCGCCGCGTCTGTCGCCTTCGATAAAGTCCCGTTGTTGAGTGCTTTTGCCCACACTGCGGCGGAAATTGGTCTCCATGCTGGCCTGCAGTCCAGCATTGCCGACACCATTGGTACCACGCTGCTTAACCGCGCCACGGCAACGAATCCCTGGCTGTCTGCCAAAGACAGCGACCTGCATCCGGCCATGCGCGAAGCGATCAAAGATCTTAAACCGAGCCTGTTGACGACAGTGGCAGAAACCGGGTTAGCCATTCAGACCTATTCCGCCCGCAATCTTGCACGCCTGGCGACGGCGGCCACGCTGACGCATTTTGCCGGGGCGAAAGTGGCCGGTGAAGCCGATACATGGCTGTCCGCAGCGGGTGGTGTGGTGGCTGGTGGTGCAATGAGCGCTATTCTCCATGCGGTGGACGAAAGCAAAGGCCGAACCGGGCCGGAGTATTTGCTGGGGCGCAACGACTGGCAGCAGCGGTTCACTGAATTGAAAAATACGCATGTGGTGAGCGATACGCTTAAAAACGCCGCTCAGCGCGTGGCGAAGCTGCCCCTGGACATTGCCACAGACAGCCTGAAAGCGACGGCAAGCGTTCTTTCTGCACCGAGCCTTGGGAAAACGGCGATGCTGGCCGGAGGTTTTGCCGGTGTGATTAGCCTGCGTAGCGCCATTGGCGGAGCGATTGCCAGCGCCTTCCCCAGAGTGAATGCTGCATCGCTTAGCGCCATCAGCCATGCGACCAACGTCGTGGCCTCTGCCCCGGTGTTCTTTGCCGTGCCTGCGGCTGAGATTCTCGCTGACGCCGTGGCGGACAAAATGACGCAAACGTTACAGGAAAAGGTCCCGGTGGCCGTGAACTCGGCGGCAGGCTGGATCGGGCATCAGCTGCAGGCGGCCCTAAATCGCCAGCCAGCCACCACCCTTAATGCCGCAGAGCAGCAGGTGTAAGGAACCGATGGGGGAGTTACGTCCACATACAGGCAGTCTATTTTCGGAGCCTGATTATGCATATTAACTCTACGACGGCGCGACCTTCAGGTCTGCCACCATTCTCCACCACATCCTCAACGGCAGCGGTGAAAACCGCTTCCTCTGGCCTGCACGCTAGTGATTTACACGGCGATCTTAAGAATTGGACCGCTGCGGCTCCTACAGCGGAAGAAGGCAAAGCCAGAGCGGCGGCCTGCAGCGAAATCATGAATAACTTTCAGTGCCGTGGGGAAACATTAGATCTGAGCGAGCGAGGTCTGACGGCACTACCTGACTCCCTGGGCGCACTGACGCACCTTAAACATTTGAATCTGTCCGGCAACCCGCTGCAGACTTTTCCGGCCAAAGCGCTTTTACAGTTGGGGTCCCTGCAAACGCTGCAGCTGGCGATGAATCAGCACAACCAGGGCGTGCCTTTTCGTCGTTCACATGAACGTTTTGCGGATGAAGGGTACAAACTGCAGTTTTTTGCCCAGGGCAATAACCGTGCGCAGGTCATTCATCAGCCGCCCCGGCAGAAAACTGCCTTGTTCACCACCGACCTGGCGCCTTGCCTGGCGGCGATGATTGTTCAGGATGGGAAAAGCCTGGCGCTGCATATGGATAACCCGCAGCGCAGTGGTTCAGGGGGAATTCCTCTGGAAGATATGCTGTCCCGGCATTTGTATCCTTCGGCGCACAAAACCGAGGTGTTTCTGGTCGGAGCTAACGATCAGGGCTCGGCGGGTAACGTGCGGGCGATGCTGGCGGCGCTGAATAAGCATGGTGTGGCAAATAACATCAGCATGGCCAGCCTCGGGAATGGGCATACTTCCGCGACGCTGGATGTGAATAATCAAAAGGCGTGGGTTGGCTTTGGTTAACGACGTTAAAGAAAAAGCCAGTCGGTTGACTGGCTTTATCGCGAAGCTTACTGAGGCGGCAGGCAAACGCCGATGCCGCCAATGCCGCAGTAGCCGTGCGGATTCTTATACAGATATTGCTGGTGGTCGTCTTCCGCATAGTAGAACGGGCCGGCGTTGGCGATTTCAGTAGTGACCTGGCGTTTATCACCGGCGTCATTCATCGCGGCCTGGAAACGTTCAAGGCTGGCGTGGGCGGCTTTGTCCTGTTCCGGCGTGAGCGGGTATATGGCCGAGCGGTACTGGGTGCCGACGTCGCCGCCCTGGCGCATCCCCTGAGCCGGGTCGTGGTTTTCCCAAAACACCTGCAAAAGCTGCTCGTAGCTAACGACTTTCGGATCATAAACCACGCGCACTGCTTCAGCATGGCCGGTCTGGCCGCTGCACACTTCTCGATAGGTTGGGTTGGGCGTGTAGCCGCCGCTGTAGCCTGCCGCGGTGCTGTAAACGCCTGGAATTTCCCAGTACAGACGTTCTACGCCCCAGAAACACCCCATCGCAAACAGCGCGATTTCCATCCCATCTGGTACATTGGTCATTGAGTGTTCGTTAACCACATGAAGCGTGGCCACCGGCATCGGTGTGTTGCGGCCAGGCAGGGCATCGGCCTGCGTCACAGTGTGCGTTTTGTCGAAGAATGACATAGCGTTGGATCTCCCGAAAATCGGTAAAAAAAGCGTGCTGTTGTCATCAGTCGTGCAATTTCAGACAATACACACAAGTTAGAGACTACATTACATATAAGAAAGATTTAGGCTAGTGAGTTATTTTCAACCCTTAGTGTTAGGGTTTTGTTAATCCGCGGAGCGGGAATGACGTTTCCTTCCAGGGGTGGGAACAAGGATATTCAGGAGAAAACGTGCCAGGAATCCGTACTTTATGTATTACAGGCCTGTGTGTGGCGAGTACATGGGCAAACGCCGCGAGCGTGCGCCTGCAGGTTGAAGGACTCAGCGGCGAACTGCAAAAAAACGTCCGTGCTCAGCTTTCCACCATCGAAAGCGATGAAGTGACGCCGGATCGTCGCTTCCAGGCGCGCGTCGATGATGCCATTCGCGCTGGTTTAAAGGCGCTGGGCTACTACGAGCCAACCATTAATTTTACGCTCAAACCACCGCCGCAGAACGGGGGGCGCCAGGTTCTGCTGGCAAAAGTTGATGCCGGCCAACCTGTGTTAATTGGCGGTACCGACGTGATTTTGCGTGGCGGGGCGCGAACCGATAAAGACTATCTGGCGCTGCTGCCCAAGCGGCCTAAAATCGGCACCGTGCTCGATCACGCTGACTACGATAACTTCAAAAAAAGCCTCTCCAGCATTGCGCTGCGTAAGGGCTACTTCGACAGCGATTTCCGTAAGAGCCAGTTAGGCGTATCTCTCGAAAGGCATCAGGCATTCTGGGATATCGATTACGACAGCGGCGAGCGCTATCGCTTTGGGGCGGTGACCTTTCAGGGCTCCCAGATTCGCGAAGAGTATTTGCAAAACCTTGTGCCTTTCAAGCAGGGGGACTATTACCAGTCGAGCGACCTGGCCGAACTGAACCGCCGTCTGTCCGCCACCGGCTGGTTTAACTCCGTGGTAGTGGCGCCCGAATTTGACAAATCACGCCAGACTAAAGTGCTGCCATTGCAGGGCGTCGTGACGCCCCGTACTGAAAACACCATTGAAACCGGGGTGGGTTACTCCACGGACGTGGGGCCGCGCGTGAAGGCCAGCTGGAAAAAACCGTGGATGAACTCCTACGGCCACAGCCTGACAACCAGCACCAGCCTTTCCGGCCCTGAGCAAACGCTCGACTTCAGCTACAAAGTTCCGCTGTTAAAAAGCCCTCTGGAGCAGTATTACCTGGTCCAGGGCGGTTTTAAACGAACCGATCTCAACGATACCCAATCGGACTCCACCACCGTGGCGCTGTCCCGTTATTGGGATATGTCCAGTGGCTGGCAGCGCGCCGTTAACCTGCGCTGGAGCCTCGACCACTTTACCCAGGCCGACGTCACCAACACGACGATGCTGCTTTATCCTGGCGTTAGCCTGAATCGTACCCGCTCGCGGGGGGGCCTGATGCCCACGTGGGGTGACTCACAGCGTTACTCGATCGATGTCTCTAATACGGCCTGGGGTTCCGGCGTCGATTTCGGCGTGTTCCAGGCGCAAAACGTTTGGATCCGTTCGCTGTATGAAAAACACCGTTTTGTCGTGCGCGGCAATGTGGGGTGGATCGAAACCAACGACTTCAAAAAAGTGCCGCCGGATCTGCGTTTCTTCGCCGGCGGCGACCGCAGTATTCGTGGCTATAAATACAAATCGATATCGCCAGAAGATAGCAACGGCAAGTTAACGGGGGCCTCCAAACTGGCCACCGGCTCGCTGGAGTACCAGTACAACGTGACCGGCAAATGGTGGGGCGCGGCGTTTGTTGACTCCGGTGAAGCGGTGAATGACATCAAACGCAGCAACTTCAAAACCGGCGCGGGTGTTGGCGTGCGCTGGCAATCCCCGGTTGGGCCTATCAAGCTCGACTTCGCCGTACCGGTGGGTGACAAGGAAGAGCACGGTTTACAGTTTTACATCGGTTTGGGGCCTGAACTATGAGTCGCTGGAAGAAAATAAGCCTCGCGGTGCTGGCTGTGATTGTACTGCTGATCGCGGCAGTCGGGTTCCTGGTGGGAACTACGCCAGGCCTGCATTTGCTGTTTAAAGGCGCTAATCGCTGGGTGCCGGGGCTGAATATCGCCCAGGTTGACGGCGGCTGGCGCAATCTGACGTTAAAGAACCTGCGTTATGAGCAGCCCGGAGTCGCCGTGCGTGCGGGCGAGGTTCATCTTGCGGTAAAGCTAAACTGCCTGTGGCACAGCAGCCTGTGCGTAAATGATTTTTCGCTGAAAGATGTAGATATTGCGGTCGACACGAAAAAAATGCCGCCGTCTGCCCCGGTGCAGGAAGAGGACAGCGGCCCGCTGAATCTCTCCACGCCGTACCCGATTACCCTGAGCCGCGTGGCGTTGAATAACGTTAACGTGAAAATCGACGACACCACCGTCTCGGTGATGGACTTCACCAGCGGCCTGACCTGGGAGCAGCGTAACCTGACGCTGACCCCGACATCGCTGGAAGGTTTGCTGATTGCGTTGCCGAAAGCCGCGCAGGTGGCAAAAGAAGAGATTGTTGAGCCGAAAATTCAAAACCCTCAGCCGGAAGAAGCGCCGCTCGGGGAAACGCTGAAGCAATTGTTTGAGAAGCCGCTGCTGCCGGAAATGACGGATGTGAATCTGCCGGTAAATCTGAATATTCAGGAATTCCGCGGGGCGCGTCTGCGCCTGACCGGCGATACGGATTTGCTGGTCAACTCTCTGCTGCTGAAAGTGAGCAGCATCGACGGCAATCTCAAGCTGGATGCGTTGGATGTAGACTCCTCGCAGGGGCTGGTCAACGCCACCGGCAGCGCGCAGCTGCGCGACAACTGGCCGGTTGATTTAACGCTTAACAGCACGCTGAACATCGACCCGCTGAAAGGCGAAAAAGTGAAGATGACCGTGGGCGGTGCGCTGCGCGACGAGCTGAAAGTGGGCGTCAATCTGTCAGGGCCGGTGGGGATGCAGTTGAATGCCCAAACCCGCCTGGCTGAAGCCGGGCTGCCGCTCAACGTCGAACTGGACAGCAAGCAGCTTGCCTGGCCGCTGACCGGCGCGAAGCAGTATCAGGCTGACAATCTGAAACTGCGCCTGACCGGCAAAATGACCGACTACAAGCTGGCCTTTAGCACAGCCGTGAAGGGCGACCAGGTTCCGCCTGCCACTATCACGCTGGATGGCAAAGGCAACGAACAGCAGTTTAGCCTCGATAAGCTGCGTGTGGCTGCGCTGCAGGGCAACACCGACCTGAAAGCGCTGGTGGACTGGAGCAAAGCCATCAGCTGGCAGGGGGAAATAACGCTGACTGGCATCAACACGGCGAAGCAGTTCCCGGACTGGCCCGCGAAGCTGGACGGCAAGATCAAAACCCGGGGCAGCCTGTATGGCGGCAGTTGGCAGCTGGATATTTCCGAGCTGAAGCTTGCCGGCAACGTGAAGCAGAATAAGGTCAATGTGGAAGGCACGCTGCAGGGTAACAGCTACATGCAGTGGAAAGTGCCGGGCCTGCATCTGGAACTGGGCCGCAACACGGTAGACGTGAAAGGCGAACTTGGCGAAAAAGATCTTAACCTTGACGCCAACATAAATGCCCCGAATCTGGACAACGCCTTGCCTGGTTTAGGTGGGACGGCGAAAGGGATCGTGAAGGTTCGCGGCGACGTAAAAGCGCCACAATTGCTGGCTGACCTGACCGCTAACGGCCTGCGTTGGCAGGAATTGACGATTGCCCGTGTTCTGCTGAAAGGTGATGTAAAATCGAGCGACCAAATCGCCGGGAACCTCAACCTGCGCGTAGAACGTGTTGCTCAGCCTGGCGTGAAAGTAGATCTCGTCACGCTGGACGCCAAAGGTGATGAGAAGCAGCACCAGCTTCAACTGCGTATTCAGGGAGAGCCTGTTTCCGGACGTCTCAACCTGAGCGGCAGCTTCGACCGTAACGAAGAGCGCTGGCGCGGCAAGTTAACGGATACCCGTTTTGATACGCTGGTAGGGCCGTGGGCGCTCAACCGCGAGCTGACGCTGGACTTCCGCAATAAAGAACAGAAAATCGCCATTGGCCCGCACTGCTGGGTAAACCCGAACGCCGAACTGTGTGTGCCGCAAACTATCGACGCCGGGGCGAAAGGCCGGGCGCTGGTGAACCTCAACCGCTTCGATCTGGCCATGCTGAAGCCGTTGATGCCTGCGGATACTCAGGCCAGCGGCGTGTTTACCGGTAAGGCTGACGTGAGCTGGGACAGCGAAGCTGGCGGCCTGCCGCAGGGCCAGGTAACGCTCAGCGGGCGCGGCGTGAAGGTGGCGCAGGTAGTGAACGGCAATACCTTGCCGGTTGCCTTCGACACGCTAGACCTTAACGCCGAACTGAAGAATAACCGCGCCCAGCTTGGCTGGCTGGTGAAGGTGGCGAATAACGGGCAGTTTGACGGCCAGGTTCAAATCACCGACCCACAGGGGCGACGTAACCTCGGCGGCAACGTCAATATTCGCAACTTCTCCCTGGCGATTGCCAACGCCATCTTCTCGAAAGGCGAAAAAGCGGATGGTACGCTGAACGCGAACTTACGCCTCGGTGGCAACCTTGAACGGCCACAGATGTTCGGGCAAATGCAGCTCAATGGCGTCGATGTTGAAGGCAACTTTATGCCGTTCGAGATGCAGCCAAGCCAGATTGCCATGAACTTCAACGGGATGAACTCCACCCTGCAGGGCGTGGTGCGCACTAAGCAAGGCCAGATTGTGTTAAGCGGCGACGCCGACTGGACGCAAATCGACAACTGGCGGGCGCGCATAGCCGCGAAAGGTAGCAAAGTGCGCATTACCGTGCCGCCGATGGTGCGCCTGGACGTTTCCCCGGATATTGAATTTGTGGCCACACCAAGCCTGTTTACCCTCAACGGGAACGTTGATGTGCCGTGGGCGCGTATCGTGGTACATGATGTGCCGGACAGCGCCGTGGGTGTCTCAAGTGATGAAGTGATGCTGGATAAAGATCTGAAGCCGGTTAGCCCTAAATCCGCCGGGATCCCGATCAACAGCAACCTGACGATTCACGTCGGCAACAACGTGCGGCTGGACGCTTTCGGCCTGAAAGCGCGCCTGACCGGCGATCTGAAAATGGTGCAGGACAAGCAGGGACTCGGCCTCAACGGCCAGATCAACATTCCTCAGGGCCGTTTCCATGCTTACGGCCAGGATCTTATCGTCCGCAAAGGCGAACTGCTGTTCTCCGGCCCGCCGGACAACCCGTACCTGAATATTGAAGCTATCCGTAACCCGGACTCGACCGAAAACAGCGTGACGGCTGGCGTGCGTGTGACCGGCCCGGCAGATGAACCCAAAGCTGAAATATTCTCAGATCCGGCGATGTCCCAGCAGGAAGCCTTGTCCTACCTGCTTCGCGGCCAGGGTTTAGACACTTCCGGTAACGACGGCGACGCGATGACGTCGATGCTTGTGGGCCTGGGGGTTGCACAAAGTGGTCAGGTTGTGGGTAAAATCGGCGAGACGTTTGGCGTAAGCAATCTGGCGCTCGACACCGCGGGGGTGGGTGATTCCTCTCAGGTGGTGGTTAGCGGCTATGTACTGCCGGGTCTACAGGTTAAATATGGCGTAGGTATTTTTGACTCTCTGGCGACGTTAACGTTACGTTATCGTCTGATGCCTAAGCTGTATCTGGAAGCGGTGTCTGGCGTAGATCAGGCACTAGATCTGCTCTATCAGTTTGAGTTTTAGCAATGCGAATATTTGTTTACGGCAGTTTACGACGCAAACAAGGCAACAGCCACTGGATGACCAACGCCCAGTGGCTGGGCGACCACACGCAGGAAAACTACGTGTTGTATAGCCTTGGGCATTATCCAGGCGCCGTGCCGGGTGATGGCGTGGTTTCCGGCGAAGTTTACCGGATAGACGCCTCTACGCTTTCTGAGCTGGACGCGCTGCGCACCAAAGGGGGAGAGTACAGCCGTCAGCTGATTCAGACTCCATACGGCGGCGCGTGGATGTATGTCTATCAGCGTCCTGTCGAGGGGTTAACCCGAATCGACAGCGGGAACTGGCTGGATCGAGAAAAGTATTAATCACACCTAAGCGGCCATGCCAACACATGGCCGTTTTTTTGCCTGCTTCCCAGCGAATTATCCTCTTACCTGATTTTGCAGCACGCTTTGGAAAGTACTTCCCATATTTTTAATCAGCATCTTTTCCTTGCTGGCTATTCCGGCCCTTTCCGCTTATAACTGGCGACATCTTGTACAGTGTTGTTTATACTTTGTATAACATGCCCTGTCAGGAGAGCGTATGCGCATTACCATCAAAAAATGGGGGAACAGTGCTGGTATGGTCATTCCCGGAGCACTAATGGATGAACTAGGCGTAAAAATTGGACAAAGCCTGGAGGCTGAAGTGATGAATAATCAACTGATCATGAAACCCATAAGGAAGAAATACACGCTGGACGAACTGTTGGCTCAGGGCGACCCGTCGGCACCAAAAGTTTCTGAAGAAGACATTTGGGGCAAGGATAACCCGGTCGGGAAAGAAGTTTGGTGAGACGCGGGGGTTTTGAAAGGGGAGATATTGTTCTCGTGGGGTTCAATCCCGCCGTTGGCCGGGAGCAACAGGGAGAAGGCCGTCCTGCTCTTGTGCTTTCAACCCGGGCATTTAACCAGACGGGCACTGCGCTAGTGGCACCTATAACCCAGGGCGGAAATTATGCAAGGGACGCAGGTTTTGCCGTTTCACTTAGCGGATGCGGGACAGAGACCTGTGGCGTGGTGTTAATTAATCAAGCCAGAATGGTCGATCTTGAATGCCGTGGAGCACAGAAACTTGAAACCGTTCCGGCAGACATTGTCGAGGAAGTTTTGGCACGTTTTCAGGCCATCCTCGAATAAACAAAAACACCGCCCTGAGGCGGTGTTTTTTCTTTCTGGCGGGCTAACTTACTTCTTAGCAGCGCGTTCGAAAGAAGCGATGATTTCAGCTTTAGCAGCTTCGGCGTTATCCCAGCCGTCAACTTTCACCCATTTGCCTTTCTCGAGATCTTTGTAGTGCTCGAAGAAGTGAGTGATCTGCGCTTTCAGCAGTTCTGGCAGGTCGTTCACATCTTTGATGTGATCGTATTCTTTGCTCAGCTTGGTGTGCGGAACCGCAACCAGTTTTGCATCTTCGCCAGACTCGTCGGTCATTTTCAGAACGCCAACTGGACGGCAACGGATCACGCTACCTGGCTCCAGCGGGTATGGGGTTGGGACCAGTACGTCAACCGGGTCACCGTCCAGAGACAGGGTGTGGTTGATGTAACCGTAGTTGCACGGGTAGAACATTGCAGTAGACATGAAACGGTCAACAAACAGCGCGCCGCTCTCTTTGTCTACTTCGTATTTGATTGGATCGGCGTTAGCAGGGATTTCGATAACAACGTAGATGTCTTCCGGCAGATCTTTACCCGCTGGGACGTTGAGTAAGCTCATGTCTGTTTCCTTTAACCTGGTGTATTTCAAGTGCCCGATATTATAGCCAACTGCGATTAAATGTCTTTTGCTGTTTTTTGACCGCGAGCCCCCCGACGGGTCAAATACCCCGCTTCAGGCTACTCAAATCTTGAGTCATTTCATTGTCATAATTGAGTTAAACATCATGGCAACAAGCACTTAACGAACGTAAATAACGCAAATTGATTAAACATTTTCCGAAAATTGCCGATAACACGCTCACTACTTTATTCATGAGCCATCGTTAAACCGGGAATTAAGCATGTTGAGAAATTTGTCGATTCGCACGGGGCTGCTGACGCTGTTAGCGGTTATGACGTTCTTGCTGTTGGTTGTAAGCGGCATCGGCATTTATGCCCTGCAGCAAAGTTCCACTTCTCTTGAGCGTATCAACCGCCTGCAGGGTGAGCAAATGGTGCGCATTAGCGATGGCTATATTCTGCTGCTTCGCGCCCGAAACGAGGCAAGCCAGGCGGTACGCCAGATGGAAATTGGCATGCTGGACGACGCGACAAAAGCCACGCAGAAGATCGTGGGTGAAGTTGGGCTGGCGCAGAAAAACCTTAAGTCCGTCATCGACAGCGGCGTGAATGACGACCAGGGTAACGCCCTGCTTACCGGCCTGGCAAAGAGCTTTGGTGCCTATCAGGCGCAAGGTATTACGCCGATGCTTGCCGCGCTGCAAAAGCAAAGCCCGGACGACTATTACGACCTGCTGGAAAAAAGCCTGATCCCGCTGGGGCAGAAGTTTGATAATGACGTGCAGGCTTTCCAGAGCTGGGGTGAAACGCGCGGAAACAGCGAAGTGGCTGCCGTTCAGCTGCACAAGACCCTTGTTCTGGGCTTTATTATTTTTGCCGCGCTGCTGACCGCCGCGATTATTGTGCTGGTCTGGCTGGCGCTGCGCCACCTGCTGTTGAAGCCACTGGATGAGGCGATTCATCAACTGGAGTACGTGGCCGATGGCGATTTAACCCAACCGCTCCCGCAAACGGGCAACAACGAATTTGGCCGTCTTGCCAGCGCGATCGTGGCGATGAGAACCTCGCTGGTGGAGTCGGTCAGCCGCGTGCGGGATGCCTCTTCCCAGATTGATACCGGCAGCCGTGAGCTGGCGGCGGGCAACCTCAATCTTTCCCAACGTACGGAGTCCACGGCGACCTCGCTGGAGGAAACGGCGGCCAGCATGGAGCAAATTACGGCGACGGTGAAGCAAAATGCCGATAACGCCGAGCAGGCGCACAAGCTGGCGAAAGTCGTCTCCGATACCGCCGACCGTGGCAGCGAAATGGTTTGCTACGTGATTGAAAAAATGCGCGATATTTCCGGCAGCGCAGGACGTATTGCCGACATTCTGAGCGTTATCGACGGCATCGCTTTCCAGACCAATATTCTGGCGCTTAACGCTTCGGTGGAAGCCGCCCGGGCAGGTGAACAAGGCCGTGGTTTTGCCGTAGTAGCCGGTGAAGTTCGTACCCTGGCAAGCCGCAGCGCTGAGGCAGCAAAAGAGATCCGCACCTTGATTTCCGATTCGCAAACTCACGTGGGTGAGGGCAGCGAGCTTGCGCAACAGGCCGGGGAAACGATGGACGAAATCGCCGAAGAAATTATGCGTATGACTAAACTGGTTCGCGAAATTGCCAACGCGTCTAACGAGCAAAGCCACGGTATTGAGCAGGTCAATATTGCGGTCAGCCAGATGGATGAAGCGGCACAGCAGAATGCGGCTTTAGTTGAGCAATCCACTGCGGCCACGCATTCGCTTGAAGAACAGTCGCAGCAATTGGTCGCCGCGATGGCTTCGTTCCGCTATTAATCAACAGTCATTCGTAGCGGTGAACGGCATTTTGTCCTCGCCGCTACTCATTTTGGTGGGGTGATTCATCCCCCGGCTTTGCTCTAATATAAAAATTTAACGTATAAACAATCTGTTAGGATTTTTAAGAGGGATCTATGGCAATCTGCATTCAGTGTGATAACGAAGCGATAAAAGACAGCGATTACTGCGCTGTGTGTGAGGAGAAAGAGTTTAAACGTATCCGTGGCTGGCTTTATGTCCCCGCGCTGGGTTTGGTGCTTTCGGTTCTGTTCAACTTTATCGCTTTCGTTAACACTCTGAAAATAATAACGAATAATTATGATTATTTTACCGGGGCTGCCTGGGGAGTACTGATTTTCGAAGCCGTAGGGTTTGCAGGCCTGTTTGCCTCGGCCATTTACGTTTCTAGCCTCTTTTTCCGTAAAAAGCGCCAGCTACCACGCTACTATATTGTGTTGTTCGTGGCAGGAATCGTTTTCCAGGCGTTGGATCTTTACTTCGCCAAGGCCTTCTTCGAAGTGCCGATCGATTTTGACGCGGCAAAAACGTTGATGCGTAACTTCTTTGGGGCCTGTATCTGGATCCCTTATTTCTGCGTTTCCGAGCGAGTTAAGCGCACTTTCGTCCTCTGATTTTCAGCGTGCCGCTGCGGGTATGGCGGCGGCACGCCGTTGTCATCAGGCGTCCGGGTATTCGCGAATAAAGCGCTCTACGTCATCGACCATGTGTTTCGTGCCGACGAAGAACGGGCGGCGCTGGTGCAGCGTGGTTGGGATGATATCCAGAATTCTCTCTTTCCCGTCGCTGGCTTTTCCGCCGGCCTGTTCCGCGAGGAACGCCATTGGGTTGCCCTCATACAGCAAACGCAGCTTGCCTTCCGGGTGGCTGGCGGTGCTTGGGTAAAGATAAATACCGCCTTTCAGCAGGTTACGATGGAAGTCCGCGACCAGGGAGCCAATGTAGCGCGAGGTGTACGGGCGCTTGCTGGCGGCATCTTCTTCCTGGCAGAACTTGATGTACTTCTTCACGCCGGTCGGGAATTTAATGTAGTTGCCTTCGTTAATGGAGTAGGTGTTGCCTCTTTCCGGGAAGCGCATACGTTCCTGGCTCAGGCAGAACACGCCGAGAGAAGGATCGTAGGTGAAGGCGTGTACGCCGCAGCCGGTGGTGTAAACCAGCATCGTTGATGAGCCGTAAACCACGTAGCCTGCAGCAACCTGCTGGTTACCTGGCTGGAGGAAATCCTCCTCGGTGACCGGCGTGCCGACTGGCGTAATGCGGCGGTAAATAGAGAAAATGGTGCCAACGGACACGTTGACATCGATGTTAGAAGATCCGTCAAGCGGGTCCATCAGCACGACATATTTTGCCTGCTCGGCGCCTTCAAAGACCACGATCTCGTCTTCTTCTTCGGAAGCGATACCGGCCACAATACCGCGCGCTTTTAACGCTGCCTTCAGTTTTTCATTCGCGAACAGGTCGAGTTTTTGCTGCTCTTCGCCCTGCACGTTTTCGGCACCGCTCGCCCCCAGGATATCGACCAGACCGGCCTTATTGATATCGCGGTGGATGATTTTAGCGCCCAGCTTTATTGCCGACAGTAAAGCCGTGAGCTCACCGGTAGCATGGGAAAACTCATGCTGCTTTTCGACAATAAATTCACCTAACGTTTTCATAACACTTTCCCTGCATCATTATGTTGGATAAAGCGATCGCAACAATCTTAACAAATTTTCAAATTGTCGCGCACAGGTGAATCGCGCCAGCAAGATAAGGAATATCCTGAAATGCGTTTCGCCTCCGCAGCCATGCGGTTAGAATGTGCGCCAAACAAAGAAAGGATAGTTTCGTATGCGCATTCATATTCTAGGGATCTGTGGCACCTTTATGGGCGGCCTGGCGATGCTGGCACGCTCTTTAGGGCATGAAGTGACGGGCTCGGACGCCAATGTTTACCCACCGATGAGTACGCTGCTCGAAGAGCAGGGGATCTCGTTAATCGAAGGTTATGACGCCAGTCAGCTCGACTCACACCCGGATCTGGTGATCATCGGTAACGCGATGACGCGCGGAAATCCGTGCGTGGAAGCCGTGCTGGAGCAGGGCATTCCGTATATGTCCGGGCCGCAATGGCTGCATGACTTTGTGCTGCGTGACCGCTGGGTGATTGCGGTGGCGGGGACGCATGGTAAAACCACCACCGCCGGCATGGCGACCTGGATCCTTGAAGCCTGTGGCTATAAGCCTGGCTTTGTCATTGGCGGCGTACCGGGCAACTTTGACGTATCTGCGCGCCTGGGCGATAGCCCCTTCTTCGTTATTGAAGCCGATGAATATGACTGCGCGTTCTTCGACAAACGCTCAAAATTTGTCCATTACTGCCCGCGGACGCTGATCCTCAATAACCTCGAGTTCGATCACGCGGATATCTTTGACGATCTGAAAGCGATCCAAAAGCAGTTCCATCACCTGGTACGCATTGTCCCAGGCCAGGGCAAAATTATCTGGCCGGAAAACGACGTCAATCTGAAGCAAACCCTGGCGATGGGCTGCTGGAGCGAGCAGGAGCTGGTGGGCGATCAGGGCCACTGGCAGGCGAAGAAGCTGACGACCGATGCTTCGCAGTGGGAAGTTTACCTGGACGGCGAATGCGTGGGCACCGTGAACTGGCAACTGGTCGGCGAACACAACATGCATAACGGCCTGATGGCCATTGCCGCTGCCCGCCACGTTGGCGTTACTCCTGCTGACGCAGCTCAGGCGCTGGGTAGTTTCGTGAACGCCCGTCGTCGTCTTGAACTGCGCGGTGAAGCGCATGGCGTCACCGTTTATGATGATTTTGCTCATCACCCGACGGCGATTCTGGCTACGCTTGCTGCCCTGCGCGGGAAAGTGGGCGGTACCGCTCGCATTCTGGCCGTGCTGGAACCTCGTTCTAACACCATGAAAATGGGAGTATGCAAAGACGATCTGGCCCCTTCTCTGGGGCGCGCGGACGAAGTGTTCCTGCTTCAACCGCAGCACATTCCGTGGCAGGTTGCTGAAGTGGCGGAAGCGTGCGTGCAGCCAGCACACTGGAGTGCGGATGTGGACACGCTCGCGGAGATGGTAGTGAAAACGGCCCAGCCTGGCGATCATATTCTGGTCATGAGCAACGGCGGCTTTGGCGGTATTCATCAGAAACTGCTGGATGGTCTGGCGAAGAAAGCTGAACAGCAGAGTGAGCAAGCGTTTTAAGCGTAGAGCCTGACGATAAAAAAGGGCGTGCCTGACGGTACGCCCTTTTTGTTTAGTAGAGTTCGGGGGCTTTAGAATCTGGCCCAAAGCGGTTAGTTCCCGGTGTGCCGTCCTGGCAGTTGAATGCCAGAATAATCAGCCAGCCGACAATCGGAATTAACAGCAGCAACAGCCACCAGGCTGAGCGGTCGGTGTCGTGCAGGCGGCGAAACTGGACTGCCCAAAGCGGCAGGAAAACCAGAACGGTATAAATCGTGGTGAGCGCCCCTTCATCCTTGGCGATGTGCAGCCCAAGCATTTTATCCAGCACGCTCAGCACGCCCGCCAGGATGAAGTTCACCAGATGAAACATCCAGTACTCTTTGCGGCGAGCACGCCCGCCAAACCCAATGTAATTTCTTAATGCTTTGAAATACCAATCCATCTAAGGCCTGCCTTGATTATCCGACAATCACCTGAACGGGAAGCGATCGATTCAAGAATAGTCGTGAATGCATAGGCCGTAAATCGTTGTTGCGCTGAATATTCTTAACTCTTCCTAAACCGCTCATCTCGCCCGTGCGGCTCGTCTAAATCTTGTGCAGGGCCGATGGAAATGATGCCGGTTGGGTTGATCGTTTTGTGGCTGCGATAATAGTGGGTACGGATATGCGGGAAGCTTACCGTTTCACGGATGCCGGGTAACTGATAGATATCACGCAGGAAACCGTAAAGATTTGGGTAGTCGCTGATGCGGTATTTATCGCACTTGAAGTGGGTGACATACACCGGATCAAAACGGACCAGGGTCGTCCACAGGCGAATATCTGCCTCGGTTAGCTGCGGGCCGGTTAAGTAGCGATGCTGACCAAGAATTTGCTCCAGACGCGCCAGGGAGATGAAGACTTTTTCAACGGCTTCATCGTAGGCTTCCTGAGAAGTGGCAAAGCCCGCTTTGTACACGCCATTGTTTACCGTGTCATAAATCCAGCCGTTCAGCTCATCAATCTCGCTTTTGAGCTCGTCGGGGTAATAGTTTCCAGCTCGTGCACCAAGCGCATCAAAGGCCGTATTAAACATCCGAATGATTTCTGCGGACTCGTTGCTGACGATCGTCTGGTTTTTCTTATCCCAAAGTACGGGCACCGTCACGCGGCCCGTGTAATGAGGATCGGCCTGCAGGTAAAGCTGATACAGGAAGTCGTGGTGGTAAAGCGTGTCGCCGGTTGCCTCCGGGAAATCTTCCGCGAACGTCCAGCCGTTTTGCAGCATCAGCGGGTTAACGACGGAAACGGAAATAAATGGCTCGAGGCCTTTTAACTTGCGCACGATAAGCGTCCGATGCGCCCAGGGGCAGGCGAGAGACACATACAGATGATAGCGATCTTTCTCTGCGGCGAATCCTGCTTTGCCGGAGGGCCCCGCTGTGCCGTCGGCAGTCAGCCAGTTGCGGAAGGCGGATTCAGAGCGTTTAAAGCGGCCGCCGGTCGATTTGGTGTCGTACCAGACGTCATGCCAGACGCCGTCGATGAGTTGTCCCATTTTTTCTCCTCCTCAATAGCAAAAAAGCGAAGACGGTGTCTTCGCTTTCTCGGTGTTCATCAGTATAGAACGCTTACCATTTTTTATTCAGGACGCGGTCAAGGCTGATTGCGCCCGGGCCGAAGACCGCCAGCAGCAGGTAGCCACCTGCGATGGTGAGGTTTTTCATGAACATAATGGAGTTCACGCCTTCAGCAAAGTTGCTGTGGAACAGGAACGCGGTCAGCACGGTAAACAGCGCGGTGATCAGCGCGGTTGTGCGGGTCAGGAAACCGAACAGAATGGCCAGACCGCCGCCGAACTCAAGCAGAATGGTCAGCGGCAGCAGTGCACCCGGCACGCCCATCGCTTCCATGTACTGCTGTGTACCTGCATAACCGGTGATTTTGCCCCAGCCAGCGGTAATAAACAGGATTGGCATCAGAATACGAGCAACCAGTACGCCAACATCTTCTAATTTTTTCATTTTACTCTCCAGCGGTTCTTCTTTTCCGGCTTACTCGGCCAGGGCTTAAAAGGTGCGCAAACTCCAGTGATTACCGATGTTTGCTGTCGATGGGGAGGATAATAGACGGGGTGAAAAAAGATTGTTAGCAAGGAAAACTGTCTAAGTTCTTCAAATATCCTGAGGAAACTAAGTCAGGAAAGTAAAAATACGAGGTAAGGAAGAGAAGGGCAGAAATAAAAACACCGCCAGAGGCGGTGTTTAAGTTTAGCGCGAGGGGGTGTTAAGCGTGTTACGAATAAGCCGCCAGGTGCTCCAGGCGCCAAATCCTCGTTTGGCCCAGCGCATGAGTTTACCGGGGTGCTTCACCGTCCAGATTGCCAACACGCTGCTGGCGATCATCGCGTAGCTACGCAGGTTGACTAGAGTGTTCCAGCCGCGATCGTAGGGGCTGGTGACCTGTAGCCAGTCGCGTTTTGCGGCGCTGAGATCGAGCCGCTGCTGCTGAACCTGACTGAGTAAATAGGCTTTGCGTTTGACGCGTTCTGCATCACTCATCGCTTATCCTCTTCCAGCAG
This sequence comes from Cedecea neteri, assembly GCF_000758325.1. Classification (NCBI taxonomy): domain Bacteria; kingdom Pseudomonadati; phylum Pseudomonadota; class Gammaproteobacteria; order Enterobacterales; family Enterobacteriaceae; genus Cedecea; species Cedecea neteri. The sequence continues at coordinate 1,632,697 of NZ_CP009459.1, forward strand.
GTCCCTGTCGTTTTCCAGCTCGCGCCGGGTGTGGCGCAGCAGGGTTGATTGACGAGACTTTCGCAGCGTCCAGATACCGCCGATCAATGCCAGCGACAGCAGGACGGCGGTGGTAGCAATCATGGCGTTAAGACGATACTGCGGATCAACGGCCCAGATAATCAGCACCATCAGGCTCATTAAGCCAAAGGCGGCGAACAGCATGGTCAGGCCGAGCATCAGCAGCAGCTGGACGATGTGTGCTTTTTCCTCTTCCAGCTCGACCACGGCAAGACGCACACGCGTTTCGACCATGCCGACCAGAATCGTCACCAGCCGCTGGCCAACGCCGAGCACGCTTTTGCCCGGCCCCTGGCTTTGGTGAGAATCCGCCATATTAGCGACGAGCCAGCAGCACACCCAGCACGACGCCGACCGCCGCACCAATGCCTACGCCGGTCCACGGATTCTCGCGAACATAATCATCCGCTTTGGCGGCCGCTTCACGGGTTTGTTTGGCGATGGCCTCGCTGGTTTCGCCCAGGCGATCCCGGCTCTCTTTTAGCGTTTTTTCCGCTTTGGCACGCAGTTTGTCCAGTTCAGTTTTTGACTTGTCCGTGGACGCACTCAGGACTTCTTCAAGCGTATCTGCCAGGGATTTCAACTCAGCGCGTAAATGTTCTGACGTAGTATCTTTTGACATAGTTCTCTCCGAGTGTTTGAGATGGATCCTTAAAGTCTGCGACTACACAATCAGTAATCACGCTTCTCTAAAGCTTTGAGGCTATCTTCTGCTTCCGCAAGTTTCTTTTCACGTTTGGTGATTTTGTCCGGGTCGCCCTTCTGGCGGGCTTCGATGAGATCGGCTTTACGCTCTTCGATCTCAGCTTTTTGTTTGGCAATCTTCTTTTGGTGTTCAGCGCGCAGACCTGCGTCGCTGCAGTTTTCACGCACTTCACTCAGCGCTTTTTTCAGGCCATCAATACGGTGCTGATTGTTGTGTTTTTCCGCATAGCCAATCTCGCGTTGAATATCCTGCTCTTTCTCGCTGCAAAGGGTATTTGCCTGTGCGGCAGAAGTTAGCGTGAGTAAAGCCAGTGCCAGTACGGTGCGGTAATTCATGGTTAAACCTTCCATTGTTTGTTAAGACGATTCATAAAAGTATCGGACGATCATACTCCATGCATCGTTCCATTGTGGTGAAAAAACGCTGATAAATAGCGGTGAAAACGGGTAAAGCATAGTCATGAATCTGCTAAAAACCCAGAAGAGGATAGCAAATTCAGACTGAAAGAAGGGGGGACTAGCCGAGGTGGTTGTGGTCAGGACGTAGTATAGAGAGCCAGGCTAGCGCGTCTTTGTCTCCATCCTGTTGAGCAATAACATACCCCTGGGGCAGCGTGCGGTTTAGGACTTCTTTTGCCGCCTCACTCTGTGCGCTGGAATCAAACGTGACCAATAGGGTGTTATTGAGCGGCGTAATGCTTTTAAAGCGGATACCGTTGGCATCCAGGTGGTGCCAGACATAAAAGCCGTCGGGAATGCTGCCGCCCTGCCGTGAGGCACGAATTTCGAGTGTGGAATCCTTATTCTGCATGCCGGACCACACCATCAGCGACGCAATCGCCAGGGCTCCAACAAGCAGCGCCGCCCTCAGGCGGCGAGTGAAAGCAAATTTCATCGAATTCCTCTAGCGACTTTGGCTACGTTTTTTACGCCAAAGCACGATTAACGAACCGACCAGACCGATGACCAGAAGCACCACCGGGATCAGCATCAGGCACGACATCAAAGCGTCTTCGTACTTCAGGAAGACTGGCGTTTTGCCCAGCAAATAGCCCAGAGTTGTCAGAATCAATATCCATAGCAGGCCGCTCATCCAGTTAAAGAACTGAAAGCGCGCGCTATTAAGACCCGATAATCCGGCAATAGTTGGTAGCAGGGTACGAACAAAAGCAATAAAGCGCCCAATGAGCAGTGCAGACAGCCCGTGCTTATGGAAAAGCTGGTGTGAACGCTGGTGATAATGGGCCGGCAGGTGCGACAGCCAGTTTTGTACGATACGGGTATTTCCCAGCCAGCGCCCCTGGATATAGCCCAGCCAGCTGCCGAGGCTTGCGGCGATGGTCAGCAGTGCGACTGTTTCGGGAAAACCCATTGCGCCTTTAGCAATCAGAACGCCAACCAGCACGAGTAAACTGTCGCCGGGTAAGAACGCGGCCGGCAGTATGCCGTTCTCAAGAAATAAAATCATGAACAGCACAAAATAGAGCATGCCAATCATCGACGGATTGGCGAGTGTTTCAAAATCCTGGCTCCAGAGAGCGGAGAGCAGTTGAGTCAGTAGTTCCATTCAGGGTTCCTGGCACTTTGTTTAGGTCGCCGGTGTAAACGGATGAGCAGAATGCAGCATGGTTGTTATTATCATTTGCTGGCTACAACTCACTGCCCGCGCCGCTGAGTCGAAATAACATGACCTAAAACGACAGCGAGAGGGCACGAAACCCACACAGACGGTGAAATTGCATCTAATTGTAACAAAACTACGCGTTATACGTCACAGTATTTGCAGTTTGTTGAGCAATGATTTTGCTTACTGGGGGAGATGCTGGCGAGGGTATTTACAAACGCTGACACTATTTATGGTTTGCTTACCCTCGGCCGTAAAAATGACTATTTTTGACCGTTTGCGGCTGTATCAAGGTGAATGACCGGGTTTTCTGCAAAGAAATAGCGGTCAGCATTGAATTCAAAATCATCGCTGGTGGCGTTAAACAGCATTTGACGGGTATTTTCCAGATGCTGCCACATCGCCAGTTTTGCAGCATGTGGGTCTTTACGAATCAGGGCTTTAAGAATCTGATCGTGATCGTCACACCAGTTATCTACCGGGCGCATATCGATGTGTTCGTGCAGTTTCTTCCAGTACGGGTTGTGGATGCGGTGACTCCACATTTTTTCGACGATGGTTGCCAGCGCGCCGTTTTGCGTAGCCAGTGCAACCTGGACGTGAAACTGCAGATCCCACTCAGAATCACGGTAAGTTTGCTCTTTTCGCGCCTTTTCCTGGATCTCCATCAGTTTCACAATATCTTGCTTGGTGACTTGGGTTGCGGCGAACTCCGCGATATTACTTTCAATAAGCTGTCGCGCCTGCAGCAGCTCGAAAGGGCCATAATTGGCAAACTCAAAGCGCTCATCCGGCACGGTCATGTATTTTGCCTGGTTAGACATCACGTGAATACCTGAACCCTTGCGAACCTCAACGTAACCTTCCACTTCCAGCATGATAATTGCTTCGCGGACGACGGTGCGGCTGACGTTTTTCTCTTCGGCGATAAACCGCTCCGCAGGCAGTTTTTCCCCGACCTGATAAACACCGGTTTCAATGCGTTGTTTTAATTCGGCGGCAAGCTGCTGATAAAGGCGGCGGGGTTCTACGGCATCCATAAGTTGCTCCGGAAGAGGGCTGTACGTGAATAAATTTGTTATACCACTTTTCCGGGTATCGCTCTAGCAACCAACGTGAGAATTGCCGCCCGAAGGCGGCGGTTTTTACATCAGGACTGTGTCACGGCCTCCGGGACGGGAGCTGCGGCCGCGAGTTCGCTGGCAGACTGGTTTTTCAGCACCGTCCAGATAACAATCGCGCCGAGAAGATCGAACACGGCAAGCGCTGCGAAAAGCGGGCTGAATCCCATCGTGTCGGCCAGCGCGCCGACGACCAGGGCAAACAAGGTGCTGGCGGTCCAGGCCGCCATGCCCGTCAGTCCGTTCGCCGTGGCGACTTCGTTCCGGCCAAAAACGTCGGAAGAAAGCGTAATTAACGCCCCGGACAGCGCCTGATGAGCAAATCCACCCACGCAGAGCAAGGCAATCGCCACGTAAGGGCTGGTAAACAGGCCTATCGTACCAGGCCCAATCATCAGGATGGCCCCCATCGTGACCACCAGCTTGCGTGAAACAATCAGGTTAACGCCAAACCAGCGCTGGAACAGCGGCGGTAAATAGCCCCCAAGAATGCAGCCAAAGTCGGCAAACAGCATGGGCATCCACGCGAACATCGCGATCTCTTTCAGGTTGAAGCCGTAGGCTTTAAACATGAACAGCGGGATCCAGGCATTGAACGTGCCCCACGCGGGCTCAGCGAGGAAGCGCGGCAGGGCGATGCCCCAGAACTGGCGGTTACGCAGGATTTTCCACGCCGACATCTTTTTCGTGTTATCGGTCTGGTGCTGGGCTTCCTGGCCGCTAATGATGTACTCGCGTTCTTCGCTGGTGAGTTTTTTCTGGTCGCGGGGATTTTTGTAGAACCACAGCCAGATCATGGCCCAGATAAAGCTAAGTGCGCCGGTTATCATGAACGCCATCTGCCAGCTGTGCATCACAATGGCCCAGACTACCAGCGGGGGGGCAATCATGGCTCCAATGGAAGAGCCGACGTTGAAATACCCCACCGCAATAGAGCGTTCTTTGGCGGGGAACCACTCGCTGCTGGCCTTTAGCCCTGCGGGGATCATCGCAGCTTCGGCGGCACCGACTGCGCCACGGGCAAGAGCGAGACCACCCCAGCTGCCCGCTAGCGCGGTTGCGCCACAGAAAATAGCCCAGGCAACGGCGAACACCGCGTAGCCCACTTTGGTACCCAGCACGTCAAGCAGATAGCCCGCGACAGGCTGCATAACGGTATAACAAGCCGAATAGGCGGCGATGATCCACGAGTATTGCTGCGTAGTGATATTCAGTTCGCTCATCAGCGTGGGGGCCGCGACGGCCACCGTATTGCGGGTCAGATAGCCCAGCACGGTGCCCAGCGTCACCAGCGCTATCATGTACCAGCGTAAACCTTTTATTTTTCGCATTTCTAACCCCATCCCGTCTTTATTGTGAACGTTGTTCCCGATAAATCGGCTTCCGTTCCTGCTCTTGTCACCCATGGGCCGCGGCAAGCGATGCCCGGCAAGAGGTACTGCGACGGTTTGAAAGATAACTTGTCATACATCTTTATAAGTTGAGTGATATCACAAAAGCATTTTCGCGTAATGTTGGGCTATATCTTGCTCTCAGGTCAGTATCGGCGCGGGATTTAGTCCGTTTTATGCATATAAAGGCGGAATTTATGTGTTTGTTTTGTGACCATTGACGCAAAATTGAGGTCGTTGCAGAAAAATTGGTGTGATAACTTTGTGCCATCATGATGCGAATGCATAGCACCGTTATCTGCAGAGGAAATCTCCTATGACCCCCTTTATGACTGACGACTTTCTTCTTGATACTGAATTTTCCCGCCGTCTGTACCATGACTACGCGAAATCGCAGCCCATTTTTGACTACCACTGCCATCTGCCGCCGCAGCAAATTGCCGACAACTATCGCTTTAAAAACCTGTATGACATCTGGCTGAAAGGGGATCACTACAAGTGGCGGGCGATGCGGACTAACGGCGTGGCCGAGCGGCTTTGCACCGGCGATGCCAGCGACCGCGAAAAGTTTGATGCCTGGGCTGCCACCGTGCCGCATACCCTCGGCAATCCGCTCTATCACTGGACGCATTTGGAGCTGCGTCGCCCGTTTGGCATTACCGGCAAACTGCTCTCGCTGGCAACGGCGGAGGATATCTGGCAGCAGTGCAACGCCTTGCTGGAGCAGGATTCATTCACCGCCCGCGGCATCATGCAGCAGATGAACGTGAAAATGGTCGGCACCACTGACGATCCGGTGGATTCTCTGGTGCACCATGCCGCCGTGGCTAAAGACGGTAGCTTCGACATCAAAGTGCTGCCGAGCTGGCGGCCGGACAAAGCCTTTAATATCGAGCAGGCGACGTTTACCGACTACATTTCGACGCTGGCCGCCGTGTCCGATACCGACATTCGTCGTTTTAGCGATCTCCAGGCGGCGCTGAGCAAAAGGCTCGATCATTTTGCTGCCCACGGCTGCAAGGTGGCCGATCATGCGCTGGACGTGGTGGTCTTTGCCGAAGCGGATGAAGCCACGCTGGACGCAATTCTTGCCCGTCGCCTGGCTGGCGGTGCGGTTAACGACACCGAAGTCGCGCAATTTAAAACGGCGGTGCTGGCCTGGCTTGGCACGGAATACGCCCGTCGCGGCTGGGTGCAGCAGTACCACATCGGCGCGCTGCGTAACAATAACCAGCGCCAGTTCCGCCTGCTGGGGCCGGATGTAGGCTTTGATTCTATCAACGATCGCCCGCTGGCCGAGCCGTTGTCGAAACTGTTAAGCAAGCAAAATGAAGAAAACCTGCTGCCGAAAACCATTCTCTACTGCCTCAATCCTCGGGATAACGAAGTGATTGGCACGATGGTCGGTAACTTCCAGGGCGAAGGCATGCCTGGCAAAATGCAGTTTGGCTCCGGCTGGTGGTTTAACGATCAGAAAGACGGCATGGAGCGGCAGATGACTCAGCTCGCCCAGCTTGGGCTGCTGAGCCGCTTTGTCGGTATGTTGACCGACAGCCGCAGTTTCCTCTCCTATACGCGCCACGAATACTTCCGCCGTATTCTATGCCGCATGATGGGCCATTGGGTTCAGGCGGGGGAAGTGCCTGAAGATATGCCGCTGCTGGGGGAGATGGTGAAAAACATCTGCTTCAACAACGCCCGCGACTATTTTGCCATTGAGCTGAACTGAGGCCGGGATGCGATATATCAGGATCCATGCGCTGGATAACGTTGCTGTCGCCCTGGTGGACCTGGCGGAAGGCGAAGAAGTAGGCACTCCGCCGGAAGCTTTCAGGCTGAGCCAGCCGATCGCGCGCGGCCACAAGTTTGCGCTCCAGGCGATTGCCGAAGGGGCAAACGTCGTGAAATATGGCCTGCCCATTGGCCACACGCTTTGCCATGTTGCCGCAGGTGAGCATCTACATTCCCATAACCTGCGCACCAACCTTAATGACGTCGATGAATACCGCTATCAGCCGGAAGTCGTGCCCGCGGTGGAGCCTTTTGGCGACCGGGAAGTCAACATCTATCGCCGCAGCAACGGCGCGATCGGCGTTCGTAACGAGCTATGGATCCTGCCGACCGTCGGCTGCGTGAACGGCATGGCTCGTCAGATGTTGAGCCGCTTCCTGCAGGAAACCAATAACGCCCCGGATATCGACGGTGCCTGGCTGTTCAGCCACCAGTTTGGCTGCTCCCAACTGGGGGACGACCATCTCAATACCCGCACCATGCTGCAAAACATGGTTCATCACCCGAACGCGGGCGCGGTGCTGGTGGTGGGGCTGGGCTGCGAGAACAATCAGATCGGTGCGTTCCGCGAAACGCTGGGGGAATACGACCCCGAACGCGTCCATTTCATGGCGCTTCAGCAGCAGGACGATGAGGTTGAAGCGGGGTTGGAGCATTTACGAGCCTTGTATGAGGCCATGCGTCACGACAGGCGTGAACCTGGAAAACTGAGCGAGCTGAAATTTGGGCTGGAATGCGGCGGTTCGGACGGCCTCTCCGGTATTACCGCCAACCCGATGCTGGGCCGGTTCTCGGATTATATGGTGGCGAACGGCGGTACTACGGTGCTGACGGAAGTGCCTGAAATGTTCGGTGCGGAGCGGCTGTTGATGAGCCATTGCAGGGACGAAGCCACGTTTGAGAAAACCGTGGCAATGGTCAACGATTTCAAACGCTACTTCATCGCACACCAGCAGCCGATCTACGAGAACCCGTCGCCGGGGAATAAAGCGGGCGGGATCACCACGCTTGAGGAGAAATCCCTCGGCTGTACGCAAAAAGCCGGTGAAAGCCAGGTGGTCGATGTTCTTCGCTATGGCGAAAGGCTAAAACAGACTGGCTTAAACCTGCTGAGCGCGCCGGGTAACGATGCGGTCGCTACCAGCGCTTTGGCGGGGGCAGGCTGCCATATGGTGCTGTTCAGCACCGGACGCGGGACGCCCTACGGCGGCTTTGTGCCGACGCTAAAAATTGCTACCAATAGCGAGCTAGCCACGAAGAAACCGCACTGGATAGACTTTGACGCGGGCAGGCTGCTGCATGGCAGCACGATGCCCGAGCTGCTGGCGCAGTTTATTGAGACGATAGTTGAGAAAGTGAACGGCGCGCCAACCTGCAACGAGAAAAATGATTTTCGCGAGCTGGCGCTGTTTAAAAGTGGTGTCACGCTATGAATTCCCGGTCCTCCCCTCACCCCGGCCCTCTCCCCAAGGGGGAGAGGGAGAAAAGAAGCTGCGGGAGACAGGGTTTATCCCGTCTCCCCAAGGGGGCGAGGGAGAAAACAAGCTGCGGGAGACAAGGTTTATCCTCTTTCCCCAAGGGGCGAGCGAGAAAGTAAGCTGAGGGGTATAGCGCTTATCCCCTCTCCCTTTTAGGGAGAGGGTTAGGGTGAGGGTAAAAACCAGAAACGATGCTGTGGTTTAAGTCAGTGCCGAACACCCAGCGTGGCTCGTCAGAATTAACCGCGTAACAAATCGGCCTTCGCCAGACGAGCATCTTCTGCCTGGCAAACGGCGGCAGTGAAGATAACGTCGGTAGAGGAGTTCAGCGCGGTTTCGCAGGAATCCTGCAATACGCCGATGATAAAGCCGACCGCCACCACCTGCATGGCAATCTCGTTCGGAATGCCGAACATGCCGCAGGCCAGCGGGATCAGCAGCAGCGAACCGCCTGCCACGCCCGAAGCCCCACAGGCGCAAAGTGAAGCCACCACGCTCAGCAGCAGCGCGGTTGGCAGATCCACCGGCACGCCCAGGGTATGAACGGCCGCCAGCGTCAGCACCGTAATGGTGATGGCCGCCCCGGCCATATTGATCGTTGCGCCCAGCGGAATCGACACCGAATAAGTATCGCGATCCAGGTTCATCTTCTGGCACATGCTCATGTTGACCGGAATATTCGCCGCGGAGCTGCGGGTAAAGAACGCGGTCACGCCGCTTTCGCGCAGGCAGGCCAGCACCAGCGGATACGGGTTACGGCGAGTGGTGATAAACACCAGCAGCGGGTTGATGATCAGCGCCACGCCGAACATGCAGCCCAACAGCACTAGCAGTAACTGGGCATAGCTCCAGAGCGTGGAAAAACCGGTGGTGGCAAGCGTGGAGGCGACCAGGCCAAAGATCCCGATAGGGGCGAAGCGGATCACCACCTTCACGATAAAGGTCACCGCGTCAGACAAATCGTTCACCAGGTTTTTGGTGGTTTCATTGCCGTGGCGCAGAGCAAAGCCCAGACCAACCGCCCACACCAGAATACCGATGTAGTTGGCGTTCAGCAGGGCGTGTATCGGGTTGGCAATCACGCTCATCAGTAAACCGTGAACCACCTCGACGATCCCGGACGGCGGAGTAATGTCCGTAGCGCCGCTGGTCAGGTGCAGCGTGGAAGGGAACATAAAGCTAACGACGACGGCGGTCAGCGCGGCGGAGAAAGTGCCCAGTAAATAGAGCACCAGGATAGGGCGAATATTGGTTTTTTGGCCGTGCTGATGGTTCGCGATGGAAGCCATCACCAGTGTGAGTACCAGCACCGGCGCCACGGCTTTCAATGCGCCGACGAACAGCGTGCCGAGCAGGCCGGTTGCGATAGCGGCAGGTTTTGAGACCAGCGCGAGCAGAATGCCCAGCACCAGGCCAACGAGAATTTGTTTTACGAGGCTGCCGCGGGCAAAGCGCTGCAGTAGTCCAGAAGCTTGCGAACTCATGAATACCTTCCTGTGTTTCAGTGATGTCGTGCTGTGCCGCGTGCGTAGTGAGCTACGTCTATGCGGTTGTAAGAAAATGTGTTTGCCCGGTGAGTATAAGGAAAAGCGGGGAAGGAAAAAGCATTTCAAGCTGGAATTGCGTTCAGTGTTAGATTTCGTAACTGATCATTAACATTCGTGTGACATATTCAGCAATTTGATGCGATGGCGGATTGCCAGAACGTAAAAGGGGCATTACGCCCCTTAATTTGTGATGAAAAGCTGGTCTATTTAATCGACGTCTTCTGGTCGTTACGGTGGTTAACCCAGGCGTTAATAATCAGCGTTCCTGCCAGAATACCGCCCACCACGCCGAGCGAAACGGCGATAGGAATATGGTAGAAATCGACGATCAGCATCTTGATACCGATAAACACCAGGATCACCGACAGACCATATTTCAGCATCGAGAAGCGCTCTGCCACGCCCGCCAGCAGGAAGTACATGGCGCGCAGGCCGAGGATCGCGAACAGGTTCGACGTCAGCACAATGAACGGGTCGGTGGTCACCGCGAAGATCGCCGGAATACTATCTACCGCGAAAATCACGTCGCTCAGCTCGACCAGAATCAGCACCAGCAGCAGCGGCGTCGCGTACAGCAGGCCGTTCTGGCGCACGAAGAAGCGCTCGTTCTCTATCTTATCCGTCATGCGCAGATGGCCGCGCAGCCATCGAACCAGCGGCTTGTCGCCGATGCCGGTATCGTCCTCTTTTGCCAGCGCCATTTTCACACCGGTGAAGAGCAAGAAAGCGCCGAACACATACAGCAGCCATTCGAACTGGGTAATCAGCCAGCTGCCGCCGAAGATCATGATGGTTCTGAGAATGATTGCGCCCAGCACGCCGTAAACCAGCACGCGTCGCTGCAGCGCGGCAGGCACGGCAAAGTAGCTGAACAGCATCAGCCAGACGAAGACGTTATCGACCGCCAGCGCTTTTTCGATCAGGTAACCGGTGAGGAAGGCTAGCGCCTGAGTATCGGCGACTTCGCGCCCGGCAGTGCCGCTGAGATACCACCAGAAAGCGAGGTTAAACAGCAGGGAAAGTGAAACCCAAACCAGCGACCAGACGGCCGCCTGTTTCATTGACATGGTGTGCGAGCCGCGACGGCCCTGAACCAGCAGATCGATCGCCAGCATGATGGCGACCACGACGGCGAAGCTGCCCCAGAGCAGCGGGGTACCGACAGTATGCATAATGAGATTCCTTGAAAACAAAAACGGCCAACATCAGAAGACGCCAGCCGCTTTCGCTTGCAACAGGGATCTCGCCTTCCGGCAAGGTCTCACTTACGACGTTTTCACGTCGCCCGGCAACCGGATGCTTGCGCATCGTAATGACGATTAACCGGCAATGAAGTTACTCCCCTTTGCAGGTAACAAAATATGACAAGCCATGGCTTTGGTCAATATTTGATACCTACTTTTATACGAAATACTTTATGCCGTGGCCTGCTGGCCCACGTCGTCCGCCGGGAACTTCACCCCGGTCTGGCGGCGAATCTTGGTCGCCAGCGCTGAGGTGATGCGCGATGTCACCAGCCCGGCGTGATTGACCTCATTCTCTTCCACCAAACGCGCGAACGTCTCCGCTTCGTACAGCATGGTGTTGATATGCTGCGGCTGGCTCAGATCCTGCGGTTTGCCGCCGCGCGGGATAAACGTCACCCGCTGGCATTCAGAGATTTTTTCGATCACCAGCGATCCGGCTTCACCCTGAATTTCGCTTGGAATCGTCGAATCGCTCACTTTGGAATGCAGCAGAGTCACGTCAAAATCACCGTAGTGCAGCTGCACGGTGCCGTGCGCGTCTACGCCGCTGTCCAGCAGGGAAGCCGTGGCATGAACGGCTTGCGGCTCGCCCCACAAGGCCGCCGCTGAGGCCAGCACGTAGAAACCGATGTCCATGATCGAGCCGTTAGAAAACGCCGGATTAAAGGTGTTCGGATTTTCACCGTCCAGGTAACGCTGGTAGCGGGAAGAGTACTGGCAGTAGTTGAGCAGCACCTTGCGAATTTTTCCCACCTTCGGCAGCGCCTGCTGCAGGGCAATAAAGTTAGGCAGGCTGGCGGTTTTGAACGCCTCGAACAGCACCACCTGATTTTCACGGGCGCAGGCGATGGCCGCTTCAACCTCGGCAAGATTAGACGCCAGCGGTTTCTCGCAAATGACGTGCTTTTTGTGGCTCAGGAACAGCAGGCTCTGCGGGCCGTGCAGCGAGTTCGGGCTGGCGATATACACCGCGTCGATCACATCGCTCTGCGCCAGCTCATCCAGTGAAGTAAACAGATGCTCCACCGGGTAATCGTTGGCGAAGCTTTGCGCCTGTTCGAGGCTGCGGGAATACACCGCAGTCAGCTTATATTTGCCGCTCTCATGGGCGGCATCCACGAACTGGCGGGTGATCCAGTTGGTTCCAATCACAGCGAAACGTATCATAAACGGGTGCGTTCTCCGGAAGTCGATAATCAATAAATCGGGGCTTTATCAAGCCGCGCCGCTAAGCGCCAGTTGGGTAAGCCAAAGTCGTGTATCGAATTCTAACTGGTGATACTGCGGTTCCATATGACAGCACAAGGAGTAAAACGCTTTGTTGTGATCCTTCTCCTTAAGATGCGCCAGCTCGTGAACCACAATCATGCGTAAAAAAGCTTCTGGGGCGGTGCGAAACACGGTCGCCACGCGAATCTCCGCCTTAGCTTTTAATTTGTTGCCCTGCACGCGAGAAATCGCGGTATGCAGCCCCAGCGCGTTGTTCAGCACGTGGATCTTGTTGTCATAAGCGACTTTATTTATCGGGGGCGCATTGCGCAGAAACTGGTTTTTCAACTCCTGAGTGTAAGCATAAAGCGCTTTATCGGTCGCGATGTTGTGCCCCTGCGGGTAGCGTTTTTCCAGCACCGCGCCCAGGCGCTGCTCGCTAATCAGGGTGCGCACCTGCGAGAGCAAATGCTCCGGATAGCCGCTTAAATAAATCAGTTCGCTCATGCTTGTCTCAGGTTGAAGGAAAAAAAGGTATACTCTCGCCCCCGCTATGGGGATATCACCAAACTTTACCATCCAGGAGGGCCGATGAGCCAATTAGACAACGGTTTTCGTTCACTGACGCTGAAGCGTTTTCCGGAAACGGACGACGTAAACCCGCTGCAGGCGTGGGAAGCGGCAGATGACTACCTGTTGCAGCAGGTAGACGAACTTGAGCCAGTCGGCCCCGTTCTTGTTTTTAACGATACCTTCGGTGCGCTGGCCTGCGTGCTGGCTGAACACAAGCCATACAGCATTGGCGACTCCTACTTAAGCGAGCTGGCCACGCGTGAAAACCTGCGCGAGAACGAAATCCCGGAAAACAGCGTCACCTTCCTCGACAGCACTGCGGCTTACCCGCAGGCGCCGGGGCTGGTGCTGATTAAAATTCCTAAAACGCTGGCCCTGCTTGAGCAGCAGCTGCGTGCGCTGCGCAAAGTCGTGACGCCGGAAACCCGCATCATTGCGGGCGCGAAAGCGCGGGATATTCACAACTCGACGCTGGAGCTGTTTGAAAAGATTTTAGGGCCAACCACGACCACGCTGGCGTGGAAAAAAGCGCGTCTGATTAACCCGACCTTCACCAAACCGGATCTGGCAGATGTGCCGGAAACACTGAGCTGGAAGCTGGACGGCACCGAGTGGACGATTCACAACCACGCCAACGTTTTTTCCCGCACCGGGCTGGATATCGGCGCGCGTTTCTTCCTCGAAAGTCTGCCGTCGGATCTGGAAGGCGAGATCGTCGATCTGGGCTGCGGTAACGGCGTGATTGGCCTGACGCTGCTGGAGAAAAACCCGCTGGCGCAGGTGGTGTTTGTGGATGAATCGCCGATGGCGGTGGCTTCCGCGCGCCTGAACGTTGAAACCAACCTGCCGGGTGACATCGACCGCTGTGAGTTTATGATTAACAACGCGCTGTCCGGCGTGGAGCCTTTCCGCTTTAACGCCGTACTGTGCAACCCGCCGTTCCACCAGCAGCATGCCCTGACGGATCAGATCGCGTGGGAGATGTTCCATCACGCTCGCCGTTGCCTGAAAATCAACGGCGAGCTGTACATCGTGGCCAACCGCCACCTCGACTACTTCCGCAAGCTGAAGAAGATCTTCGGCAACTGCACCACGGTGGCAACGAACAACAAGTTCGTGGTGCTAAAAGCGGTGAAGTTAGGCCGTCGCCGCTAAATCTCCAGCGCTAAACGGGTGCCCTGCGCAATCGCGCGTCGGGCATCCAGCTCCATCGCCACATCGGCCCCGCCAATCAAATGCACGGTTTTGCCCATAGCCTGTAAAGGCTCAGCCAGCTCGCGGCGTGGGTTCTGCCCGGCACAAATAATCACGTTTTCCACTTCCAGCAGCTGAGACTCCCCGCCCACGGTGATGTGCAGTCCGGCATCGTCAATGCGCTCGTAGTTCACGCCAGCCATCATTTTCACGCCGCGCGCGGCAAGCGTAGTGCGGTGGATCCAGCCCGTTGTTTTGCCCAGGCCTTCCCCCGGCTTGCTGGTTTTACGCTGCAGCAGGAAGATAGTGCGCGGGCTTTTATGCAGATGCGGCCCTTCCGGGCGCAGGCCACCTGACGTTTGCAGGCTGGTATCAATCCCCCATTCCACGCAGAATTCGGCGATGCTCTGGCTGGTGGACGCCCCTTCCTGGCTCAGGTACATCGAAGTATCAAACCCAATCCCGCCCGCGCCAATCACCGCCACGCGTTTGCCCACCGGGGCTTTGTCGCGCAGCACGTCGACATAGCTCAGCACCTTCGGATGCCCGATGCCGTCAATCTCCGGCAGGCGCGGCTCAATCCCGCAGGCCAGAATAACTTCGTCGTAGTCGTGCAGCATCTCCGGGGTAACGTACTGATTCAGGCGCACATCCACGCCGGTGAGAGCCAGCTTCCGGCGGTAGTAGCGCAGCGTTTCGAAAAACTCTTCTTTGCCGGGGATCTGTTTGGCGATATTAAACTGCCCGCCGATCTCCGCCGCAGCGTCAAACAGCGTGACGCTATGGCCGCGTCCGGCGGCGTTGACCGCAAAAGCCAGTCCAGCGGGGCCTGCACCTACCACCGCAAGACGCTTCGGTTGTGCAGTGGGTACAACCGGCATTTTGGTTTCATGGCAGGCGCGCGGGTTAACCAGGCAAGAGGTGACTTTGCCCACGAAGATCTGATCCAGGCAGGCCTGATTGCAGCCGATGCAGGTATTGATTTCATCGGCGCGATTCTCAGCGGCCTTAGAAACAAACTCCGCGTCAGCCAGGAAAGGGCGCGCCATCGACACCATATCGGCATCACCGTCGGCCAGGATCTGCTCGGCGGTTTCCGGGGTGTTGATGCGGTTGGTGGTCACCAGCGGCAGTGCGACGTGGCCTTTCAGTTTTTTGGTGACCCAGCTAAACGCGCCGCGCGGCACTGAGGTCGCGATGGTAGGAATACGGGCTTCATGCCAGCCGATGCCGGTATTAATCAGCGTTGCTCCCGATTTTTCTATCGCTTTGGCGAGCGTAACTGCCTGCTCAAAGTTACCGCCACCTTCGACAAGGTCGAGCAGCGACAAGCGGTAAATAATAATAAATTCTTTGCCAACGCGAGCCCTTACGGCGCGGACGACTTCAACGGCAAAGCGCATTCTGCGTCCGTAGTCTCCGCCCCATTCATCGTCGCGCTGGTTAGTGCGGGCGGCCAAAAACTGGTTAATCAGATAGCCTTCCGAGCCCATGATTTCCACGCCGTCATACCCGGCTTCACGCGCCAGGCTGGCACAGTGGGCAAAGTCCTCAATCAGCGTTAACACTTCTTGGTGGCTCAGCTCGTGGGGTTTGAACGGGTTGATCGGCGCCTGAATGGCCGACGGGGCGACCAGCTTAGGCTGGTAGCTGTAGCGCCCGGTGTGCAGGATCTGCAGGGCAATCTTACCGCCTTCGCGGTGAACTGCATCAGTCACAATCTGGTGATGCGCCAGCTGGCTCTTATCGTTCAGCACCGCGCCGTGGGCAACGGTCACCCCGGAGGCCGAAGGGGCGATCCCGCCGGTGACAATCAGCGCCACGCCGTGCCGGGCACGTTCGGCATAGAAAGCGGCGAGGCGCTCAGGCCCATCCGGCAGCTCTTCCAGCCCGGTGTGCATCGAGCCCATCAGCACGCGGTTTTTCAAAGTGGTGAAGCCAAGATCCAACGGGGTAAGCAGCGACGAGTAGCTCATGATTGTGTCCAGAATGTAATTTTATTGTTATGTGGTCGGATGAGTTCTAATTTAGCCGTCGCGGGGCAAAAGGGAAAAGGGGAGTGCGGCGAATGTGATGAGAGTCATATTCCCGCCTCCCCGGAAGGTCAATCAGGCGCGAGCCTCCTTCAGCAGCTTCTGAATAACCTGCTCCTGCTGCTCGTAGTTACCTTCGCCGAAAGAGACGTTGCGCAGCTGCCCACGGGCGTCGAAGTAGTAATGCGCTGGCCAGTACTGGTTACCGAAGGCATTCCAGATCTGGTAGTTATTGTCGGTGACGACCGGGTACGGCAGCTGCCACTTGGCTACCGCCTTTTTCACCGAATCGAGATCTTTCTCCCACGGATATTCCGGCGTATGCACGCCAATCACCACCAGGCCCTGATCTTTATACTTGTTGGCCCATTCCCGGACGTGCGGCAGCGCGTGCTGGCAGTTAATGCAATCGAAGGTCCAAAAATCGATCAGCACGACTTTGCCTTTCAGCGCCTCTGGCGTCAGCGGTGGGCTATTGATCCATGCGGTTCCCCCGGAAAGCGGCGGCATCGCGCTGGAGGGCACGGGATCCACAACAGGCTGCAGCTTAGGCGCTGGCGCGATGGTGGGGGAGAAGGCCAGCAGGCGTTGCTCCAGCTTCGCGCCGAAACCGTTGGCGTTTTGCAGCACCGCCGTGGTGCCAGAGGCGATAAACGCCACGGTAGCCAGCATTGCTACCCCTGCCGCGCGACGCAGCTGCGCCATCAGCGCCATTTTTTCACGCAGGCGAGTCAGCAGCCGGTGACCGCAGAACCACAGCAGTGCCAGCATCAGCGCGCAGCCGCTGCCGTAGGTCGCCAGCAGCAGGCCGGTGGTGGCAGCCGAAGAGCCGGACAACCCGATACCGAGAATGGCTCCCAAAATCGGCCCCGCGCAAGGCGACCAAAGCAGCCCCACCGCCAGTCCTGCCAGAAAAGCCGACAGCGTGCCGCGAGCGCGGTAGCTTTGGTTGTTGATGGCATTCCCCACCTGCACCGCCGGGCGCATCAGCCGTTCGGCAAGCGCGGGGAAGATGAGCGTGAGCGCGGCAAGTGCCAGCATCCCCAGCGCTACCCAGCGGCCAACCAGCGTGGCGCGCACGATCCACTCTCCGGCAGCACCGACCAGTAAAGCCACGGCGGTGAACATGGTCACCATGCCGGCAAGCAGGGCGATGATTTGGCGTTTTTTGCCGCGAAATGCGGCGAAAAGCAGAGGAATAACGGGCAGCGTACAGGGGCTTAATAAACTGAGCATACCGCCAAGAAAGGCAATCAGAACGGGCATAACACACCTCACGGTTACAGGATGATTTCGGGGTATTTAACCCGCCTGATGTGTTCGTGATGTGTGGGAAAACCGTCCTGATTGTCAGTTTGTTTGTCGGGGGCTCAGCCGCATACAGAGCGATACAATCAGGTTACAGGCAGCGAGATACTGGCCTGCAAACCGCCCTGTGGGCGGTTGCTCAGCGTTAATTTTCCGCCTAACTGGCCGACAAGCTGGGCGGCTATCGCCAGCCCAAGCCCGGTGCCGCCGGTGTCGCGGTTTCTGGAACTTTCCACGCGGTAAAAAGGCTGCAACACGGCGTCCAGCTCCTCCTCGGGGATCCCCGGCCCGTTGTCGCAAACAGCCAGCGTTATCTGGCTGGCTCCCATCGTCAGGCGGACTTCTGCCGCAGAGCCAAACTTCAGCGCGTTATCCAGCAGGTTGGTCAGAATACGGCGCAGCGCCTGGGGGCGGGTCGAAAGCGGGAGTGGCACTTCCGATGCGGCAAACGTCACTGCTTTGCCGACGTCCTGATAATCGCAGGTAATAGTGTCAACAAACGCCCTCAACTCAACACGCTGGGGCGTTTCTTCCAGACTTTCCGACGACCGTGCGTAGGCGATGCCTTCGCGGACGAGATGCGTCATGTTGTCCAAATCCTGCATCAGCTTGTCGCGCAGCTCTGGCTCGTCGCTCATCTCCAGACGCAGCTTCATGCGGGTAATCGGCGTCTGTAAATCATGCGATATGGACGCCAGAATTTGTGTGCGTTCTTTCAGGTGGCCCTGGATTCTGGCCTGCATCGCGTTAAATGCTTTGGCGGCGTGTTCCACTTCCTGCGGGCCGCTTTCCTGCATGTCCACGGGGCTTGAGCTGGCGGGTTCCAGCGCTTCAACGGCGCGGGTAAAACGGGTAAACGGCAGCACCACCTGGCGCACAGCGAACCAGGCGCAAAGCGCCAGCAGGACAAGCTGAATGGCAATCACCACCGGCAGCCAGGTTTCAATCGGCGGCATACGTGGTGTGAGATCGATGGTCAGCGGCGAGCCGTCGGCCAGCGTCAAATGCGCCTGAATATGGGAGCGTATACCGGGAATGGCAGTGAAATCGAGCTGATAATGCTCGCCCAGCGCCTCTTTCAGGGAAGCAATGGCATCTTTCGAACGTTCGTCGGCAGGCGGTTTACCTGGCGTACCCGATCCAAGAATGTAGTGATAATTTTCCCGGGCGAGCCGGTCCAGCCAGCCAGGGCGCTCATTAGCCGGTAGCTTGTCGAGGATCGCGACGCTGGTGGCAACGTTGTTTTGCAGGTTATCCAGCATCACGTTGCGGGCGCTGTTCATCCTCTCGAGCGTGGTGAGCGCCAGGGTCATACCGTTAGCCAGCAGCAGGCCGACGAGAACGATAAGAAACAGGCGGGAAAGCAGAGTTCGGGGCCAAAGCCTCATTCTCGCGCCTCGACGATCGTCACGGGAACGGAAAGCACATAGCCTTCGCTACGCACGGTTTTGATGTAGGCCGGGGTGCGGGCATCTTCGTTTAAACGCTGGCGGACGCGGCTGACCAGTAAATCGATGGAGCGCTCAAACAGCTCTGCATCGCGGCCTTGAGTCAGGTTCAGCAGCTGATCGCGCGTCAAAACGCGCTGCGGATGATCCAAAAACACGCGCAGCAGGCGATACTCCGCCCCGCTCAGGGCAACGATCGTGCCCTGTAAATCAATCAGATGCCGGGCAGAAGTATCAAGCTGCCACTCGCCAAAAGCGATGATCCTGCCCGCTTCGGTCACCTGTAAATTAGGCGGCAAGGCGCGGAAACGACGAAGGATCGCTTTGATCCGCGCCAGAAGTTCCCGGGCGACAAAAGGTTTTACCACGTAGTCGTCCGCGCCCATTTCGAGGCCGAGGATCCTGTCGCTGTCTTCGTTTCTGGCGGTCAGCATCAAAATAGGCAGATCTTTGTGCTTATCGCTCCGCAGCTGGCGGCACAGCGTCAGCCCATCGTCGCCAGGCATCATCACGTCCAGCACCACCAAATCGACGTGCTGCTTATCCAGAATGGAACGCATCTCCTTGCCGTTGGCCGCGCCGGTGGCCCGGTAGCCAGATTTCTCCAGATAGCTGACGATTAACTCGCGAATATCGCGGTCGTCGTCCACCACGAGAATATGATCGATATGTTCCACCTGGGGCTCCCGGCGCTAAAAGTGAAGGGTAAAACTAGCATAGCTTTTTTACTACAGCTTACCTGCGTCTACCACCGCCTTCACAAACGCTTCTGGCGCTTCTTGTGGCGGGTTGTGGCCGATGTTTCCGCTGAAGGTTCGGTGTTCATATTTGCCGGTAAATTTCGCCGCATAGGCCGCAGGTGCAGGATGTGGCGCGCCGTTGTTGTCGCCTTCAATGGTGATAGTTGGCACGGTGATGTTCGGCAGCGCAGCCAGCTTTTTCTCATCAGCCGCGTACTTCTGCTCGCCGTTTTCCAGCCCCTGGCGCCAGCGATAGTTGCTCAGGGTAATGGCGACGTGGTCCGGGTTATCCAGCGATTTGGCGCTGGTGTTAAAGGTCTCATCGCTGAACTTCCAGCCTGGTGAAGCCTGCTGCCAGATCAGGCGGGCGAAGTCATGAGTGTTCTTCTCATAGCCTGCCGCGCCGCGCGGGGTCGCGAAATAGAACTGATACCACCACTGCAGCTCGGCCTGTGGCGGCAACGGTTTTTTCCCTGCTTCCTGGCTGCTAATCAGATAGCCGCTGACCGACACCAGCGCTTTCACCCGTTCAGGATGCAGCGCCGCCACGATATCTGCCGTGCGCGCGCCCCAGTCATAGCCAGCAAAAATGGCCTGTTTGATGTGTAACGCGTCCATCAGCGCCACCGTATCCTGAGCCAGTGCCGCAGGTTCACCGTTGCGGGGCGTGGATGGGGAAAGGAAGCGGGTGCTGCCGAAGCCGCGCAGGTTAGGCACGATAACCCGGTAACCCTGCTTTGCCAGCTCAGGCGCTACCGAGTCAAAACTGTTGATGTCGTAGGGCCAGCCGTGCAGCAGAATAACCGGCTGCCCGTCTTTCGGGCCGAGATCGACATAGCCGACGTTCAGCACGCCCGCGTTAATCTGTTTTATCTGATTAGCATCGAACCCCGCGGCTTCCGCCTGGCAGGCGAAAACCACTGAGAGAGAAAGAGGGGCAATCAGCGCAGACAGGGTCAGTTTGTTGAACATGATGTTTTCTCCAAAGCCATTAGAAAATGTTCGGTTATCACATCACGGGATTGTAGGTGGCGTGTTTTCCAAACCGCCTTTTTTGCATGGCTGCGTATCTGGCGGGGTCGTGGATACAGTGTGATACAAAGTGCCTTTACCCTCACCCTAGCCCTCTCCCTGAAAGGGAGAGGGGATAAAAAATGTTCCGCTGTTTATTTTCCCCCTCTACCCTTTGGGGAGAGGGCTGGGGTGAGGGGAAAATTATCCTGCAACTCTCGGCACAAGCCCCGGAGCCTGCCACATCGACGTCGTCAGGCCGCTGTCCACCAGCGTTAACTGGTCGGCATACACTTTTTGCCACTTGCGCTTCATCTCGTCGTAAAGCTCGCGGTGCGCCGGGTTCGGCGTGAACTCCCGCTGCCACTGTACCAGGCGCTCGCCGGTATTGGCCAGCGAATCGAAAAGCCCGGCACCCACGCCTGCGGCAATGGCGCAGCCCAGCGCCGTTGCCTCTTTGACCACCGGGACGCGCACCGGCAGGCCGGTGACATCGCTCAGTATTTGGCTCCATAGTGCGCCTTTTGAACCTCCCCCGGCGAAGACCAGCGAGTCGAACTTCACGCCAGAAAAGCCGGAAATCTGCTCCAAATTACAGGCGGAGACAATCGCCGCGTTCTCCTCTAAGGCGCGGAATAGCGTCGCTTTGTTGCATTTCTCAGGGTCAATAGAAAGGTTAATGAACGACGGCGCGGCGTGATACCACTGCTTGAAATGCATGGCATCAGAGAAAATGGGCATCACCCCATGGGAGCCTGCGGGTACGCGGCCTGCCATCTCTTCCAACAGCGCATAGGTATCCACGCCGAGGCGCTCGGCCAGCAGCTTTTCTTCCGCGCAGAAGGCGTCCCGGAACCAGCGCATCGTCAGGCCGGTGAAGAAGCTAATGGATTCCGCCTGCACCATGTTTTGGATGACGTGCGGGTTAATGCGGATGTTCATGTCGGGGTCGGTTTTGATGGCCGGCAGATTTACCACCTGCTGCCAGAATGTGCCGCCCAGCACCGCCGTCTGCCCGGGCCTGACGATGCCCAATCCCAGGCAGCCGAGCTGGACGTCGCCGCCGCCCATCACCACCGGCGTGCCTTTTAGCAGCCCGCTTTCTTCGGCCGCCTGCGGCGTTATGCCGCCCAGCACGGTGCCGGTTTCTTTGACCGGAGAAAGTATGTCGGCGCGCAGCCCGGCCATATCCAGCAGAGCAGGCCGCCAGTCGCGGGTCGCCAGATCCAACATGCCGGTCGTACCGGCGTTAGAAGGATCAACCGCCAACTCGCCAGAAAGTTTGGCCGCCAGCCAGTCGCTGATCATGGTGATGGTGGCGGCTTGGCGGTAGATGTCCGGGCGATGGTGCGCCAGCCAAAGCAGGCGCGGCATGGCGCTCAGCGCCAGCGTCTGGCCTGAAACCTGGTACACCTCGGACTCAAACTGGAAGTCGTGGATCTCTTTCAGCTCGCTGACTTCGCGGCTGGCGCGGGCATCCACGTTTGCGCAGGCCCAGATTGGCTCACCGTGACGATCGTACAGCACAATCCCTTCCCGCATAGAGCAGCAGGCAACGGCGCTAATCGCCGAAGAGGAGAGGTTAGCCTTGTGCAGGGCTTCACGGATGCAGCGGCAGGCGAGCTGCCAGTTTACGGCGAGATCGAACTCCATCGATCCCGGCACGTCGGTTACGCTCAAGTGCTTCCATTCGGCCTGGCCAACGGCTATTTGCTGGCCAGAAGTATCGAAAATCACGGCGCGAATACTGCCCGTTCCGGCGTCCAGTGCAAGTAGATAACTCATTCACAGACCTCTTCCGTCGCTCGTTCAATAAATAAACTCTTATCCATCGCGGGAGATCTGGGCGATCTATTTGGATGTTTTGTGATCGCTGCACGGTTGCGATGGGCGATCCCTGACTAAGTTTTTGAACACTATCTCTTATTCACTGATGGATCCGGGAGAGAACTTGATGGCAGATCTGGATGATATTAAAGACGGGAAAGACTTCGGTATTGGCCAGCCGCAGGAAAACCGGGCGTTTTACCTGAAGGGAAGCGGGGCGCTGGACTGGGGCATGCAGTCGCGGCTGGCGAGGATCTTTAACCCCAACACCGGGCGCACCGTGATGCTGGCCTTCGATCACGGTTATTTTCAGGGGCCGACCACCGGGCTGGAGCGCATTGATCTCTCTATTGCGCCGCTGTTTCCTGAAACCGACGTGCTGATGTGTACCCGCGGCATTCTGCGTAGCGTGGTCCCGTCTGCGACCAACAAGCCCGTTGTGCTTCGTGCCTCCGGTGGTAATTCGATCCTCAGCGAACTCTCGCGGGAAAGCGTCGCCGTGACGATGGAAGATGCTATGCGCCTCAACGCCTGCGCGGTGGCCGCGCAGATTTATATCGGCAGCGAGTATGAGCATCAGTCGATCAACAACATCATCAAGCTGGTAGACGAGGGGACGCGCTACGGCATTCCTACACTTGCCGTCACCGGCGTAGGCAAAGAGATGGCCCGTGACGCGCGCTATTTCTCGCTGGCGAGCCGTATTGCTGCCGAACTTGGGGCCCAGTTTGTAAAAACCTACTTCGTTGAGGAAGGTTTTGAGAAAGTCGCCGCCAGCTGTCCGGTGCCGATCGTTATCGCCGGTGGAAAAAAGCTGCCCGAGCAGGAGGCGCTGGAGATGTGCTTTAAGGCGATAGACCAGGGGGCATCCGGCGTGGATATGGGTCGCAACATCTTCCAGTCTGAAGCACCCCTGGCGATGTTGCAGGCGGTGAAGAAGGTGGTACACGAGAAAGCATCTGCCCGCGAAGCCTATCAGTTCTGGCTTGAAGCGAAGCATCAGGGAGGTAAGGCATGAACGTCACGCTGGTGGAGATCAACATCAAGCCAGAGCGCGTCGACGAGTTTCTGGACGTGTTTCGGGCGAATCACGAAGGTGCCATCAAAGAGCCCGGTAATTTACGCTTTGACGTGCTGCAGGACCCGGAGGTTTCAACGCGATTTTATATTTACGAAGCCTATCAGGATGAGGCCGCGGTGCTGGCGCACAAGAAGACCCCGCACTATCTCGCTTGCGTTGAGAAGCTGGATGAGATGATGTCTGAGCCACGTAAGAAGCAGAGTTTTATTGGGCTGCTGCCGTAGGGAATGCCCCTCACCCTGACCCTCTCGCCTTGGGGGAGAGGGGATAAAAATAAAGATCTGAATAGGGATAATGCCTTCAGCACAGGGAGAGGGGATAAAAAAGAAGGGAGTAGATGGAACAGGGAAAACACCCTCTCCCTTTTAGGGAGAGGGTTGGGGTGAGTGTCAATCAGCTTTCCTGCGCCTCTGCTGTCTCATCCTGCGTCACTCTCAGCCTGTAAAGCGCGCGCTTCGCGCACTCAAGCACATGCTCGCACTGCTCAATGGTCAGCGTCAGCGGCGGCTCGACCCGAATGGTTTTCGAATTATTCAGCGTCCCGGCCACCAGTACCTGCTGGCGGAACATCTGGCTGGCAAAGTCGTAGCCGATGTCGTTGTCGCGGAACTCAATCGCCATTAACAGCCCCTGGCCGCGCGCCTCAACAACCAGGTCCGGGAACTCACGGGCCAGTGCCCGGAAGCCATCCAGCAGCAGTTGCCCTTTCTGAGCCGCCTGAGCAGGCAGATTTTCTTCCAGCAGATAGTGAATCGTCGCCAGCGCCGCAGCGCAGGCCAGCGGGTTGCCACCAAACGTGGTGGTGTGCAGGAACGGGTTATCGAACAGCACGGAAAACACCTCTTCCGTCGCAACCGTGGCACCAATCGGCATCACGCCGCCGCCCAACGCTTTCGCAAGGCAGAGAATGTCCGGCTGCACGTTTTCGTGCTCGCAGGCAAACATCTTGCCGGTGCGGCCCATTCCGGTTTGCACTTCATCCAGGATCAGCAGCACGCCGTATTCGTCGCAAAGCTGGCGTACCGCAGGCAAATAGCCTGGCGGCGGCAGGATCACCCCGCCTTCTCCCTGAATCGGCTCCAGGATCAGTGCAGCTACATCATCGCCAGTTTTACGGCATTCGCTGAACTGCGTGCGTAATGCCTCGATATTGCCAAAGGGTACATGGCGGAAGCCGGGCAGTAGCGGCATAAATGGTTTGCGGAAAGTGGATTTCGCTGTAGCCGAAAGTGCACCCAGAGACTTGCCGTGGAACGCGCCGCTGGTAGCAATAAAGGTAAATTTCCCTCGGGGCGACTGGTACGCTTTAGCCAGTTTTATCGCGGCTTCCACGGATTCGGTGCCGCTGTTGCTAAAGAAGCTGTATTTGAGTTTACCCGGAGTCAGTGTGGCAAGCGTTTTGGCAAGCATCGCCCTCAGAGGGTCGAGCAGTTCCTGGCTGTGCAGGGGCTGCTTTTCAAGCTGATGCTGGACGGCGGAAACAACGACTGGATTACGGTGCCCCACGTTAAAGATGCCGAACCCACCCAGGCAATCGATATACTCTTTGCCCTGGGTGTCGACAAGCGTATTCAGGCTGCTCGCTTGCCACTCTACGGCTCCGTAATCCCCGCCGGCGGTAACGGACTTGCGGTACTCAAGAAAACCCGGATTAACGTGCTGCTGGAAGCTATCAATCACTTCCCGGTTTAGCGCCTTCATCTCCTCATGGCTAAGTGACTTCTTTTCGATAATGTTCAGTGCGTGCGCCGTACAGGCAAGGGCCGAGGCGCTGGAAGGTAACCTGTTCAAAATGTGCTCCTGGGTGTGGCGTATCACGCGATACACAAAATAAGTATTGCAGGGATTGCGCCAGGTAACGCGCCGTAAGTGAAATCGGGATAAACGCCCGCAGGAGTCCATCTGTGCAATAATTAATCACAATAGATTACATTTTGCGTGTTTTAATGCTGAAGGCCAAATGAGTGGGCATGACCTTGCAGAAAAGAGGTTTGCACCACTTTGGGGCGAAATGTTTCTCGTTGGCGCAGGAGAGAAATAAAAGCTTCGCATGTTATTGTTCAATTTTTCTTAATGGTTAATAGATACTTATTTATTTATTCTGAAATACCGTATGACAACTAATGTCCTTATTCGTAAAGTTTTTAATATGGGTTTATCGTTTAGGCTTTGTTTAAGTTATGATTCGGCGTGAAAATTAACCCGCGATATTCGTTATCATCAGGTGGTGGATATTAATTTGACCCGTTAAACACAAGGTGTGCACAGCGTGACTATCAATATAAAGGACATCGATAGCTCTTTATCAGAGCTGAATATTGCCATCCGCGATCACTATAATTGGGCAAATAAATGCCTGCGTCTTAGCCTGCTGGGCGGTGAACCCGATAAAGAAATCAACGATAGGCATTCCCACCAGCATTGCCGTTTCAGCCGCTGGCTCGGTCAGCGCTTGCAAGGTGTTAGCCTGGATCGGGAGCTGATTCTGCTGATTGATAAGCACCACACCGCTATGCACAATGCTGCCCGGGCATTAATGTTATCTATTATCGCCAGACAGGTTAGCGAAGAATTATTGAATAATTACAATGAGGCGCAACAAAAATTTATTTCCAGTATCGACCAATATAAAGAATACCTTTTTTCCTACCGCAATTTGTACGACGCTTTAACCGGCCTGCCGCTACGCCATTTAATGTATCAGGAATTTCCGCTGATACGCTCTCGCTGCGAGCGTGCGGAGCGCAGCCTTTATTTACTGATCATGGATATTGATCGTTTTAAAACGATCAATGACACCTGGGGGCACAACGCGGGGGATGATGTTCTGCGCAGCGTCGCGTCCATTTTTAAAGGGGCCACGCGCAACGAGGAGCGTATTTATCGCTTTGGCGGCGAGGAATTTATTATGCTGCTTGAAGCGACCGGCCGTGAGCAGGCCGAGCAAGCCGGCCAGCGAATTTGCCAGCATTTAGCCAGTCACCCCGTCAGCGTGGACGATCAGGCTATTCGCGTGACGGTGACCGGCGGGCTGACCCTGGTCAGCGCGGATGACTCACTGCATAGCGCGATTGGTCGGGCAGATAAAGCCATGTATTACGGCAAAAACACCGGCCGTAATCGCTGTATTCTGGCTTTGTCTGACGAAGAAATGGTCACGCTGGAATAATGCGTTACGCGTGGGCCATCCTGTGTTCCCCGTTAACCAGCGCATCGCGATCAAAGCTGCGCTCAATCACCCCGTTGGCCATAAACGCCGCCCGGTCGGACATATGGGCAATCACGTCGGCATCGTGACTGACCAGCAGATAGGTCATGCCGTGCTCCTGCTTCAGGCGGTTGAGCAGGTTGAGGATCTCCGCCTGGACCGACATATCCAGCGCGGAAGTGGGTTCGTCGAGCAGCAGGATTTTCGGACGTAACAGTAGCGCACGAGCAATCGCCACGCGCTGGCGCTGGCCGCCAGAAAGCTGGTGCGGGTAGCGTTTTGCAGCGTCGGCTGGCAGTCCAACCTGCTTTAAGGCTTCCGCTACACGGGCTTCGATCTCGCTTTCTCCGTGGATTTTCAGCGGCTCGGCCAGCGTGCGCCAAATTGTGTGGTTGGGGTGCAACGAAGCGTACGGATCCTGAAAGACCATTTGTACTTCACGGCGTAGCGCCCCCTGGAAGCGTTTCCCTGCCGCAATGCGATTGCCCAGCAGCTCCACGTCACCTTTCCAGTCACGCTGCAGCCCGGCCAGCACGCGCAGGATGGTGGATTTCCCGCAGCCTGAGGCGCCAATGAGACTGAATGTCTCGCCTTGTTCAAGGGCGAAACTGGCCCCGGCGACGGCGGTTTTGACCCCGCCTTTGGCGGCAAACTGCACGCTCAGATTATCAACCTTAACGATCGCCATAGGTTTCTCCTGGCTGGAATTCGCTGCGATTCAGCGTCGGCAGCATCTGCCCGTAGGTGTCGGCATTTGGACGGCAGGTCCAGAGCGTGCGGGTGTAAGGATGTGTGGCCTGCGGCAGCTCGCTTGCCGACATTTCATCCACTTTCTGCCCCTGATACATCACCAACACGCGGTGGCAGTGTTCGGCCACCAGCGGCAGATCGTGGCTAATCAGCAGCAGCGCCATTTGCCGCTGCTCACACTGGGCTACCAGCAGCTCAAGGATTTGGTTGCGCAGGCGGGCGTCGAGCGCCGACGTAGGTTCGTCGGCGATCAGCACTTTGGGATTATTGGCGAGCGCAATGGCGATCATTACGCGCTGGCCCATGCCGCCGGACAGTTCGCCGGGGTAGCGCTGCAGTACCGCGTCCGGCAAGCCAACGGATTGCACCAGCTCGCGGCAGCGCTCGCGGCGTTCGGCGGTGGACAGCTTCTGGTGCAATCGTAGCGCTTCGTCAATTTGCTGCTGTACGTTTTTGACCGGGTTCAGCGCATAGCGTGGGTCCTGCAGCACCATGGCGATATCGCTGCCGCGCAGCTGGTTCCAGCTCCGGGCATTCATGTCGAGCAGGTCGTGCCCCATCACGCTGAGCTGCTCTGCGCTCACTTTGCCCGGTTTACGCACCAGGCCCATCAGCGCGCGGGCCGTCATGGATTTTCCTGAGCCGGATTCGCCGACCAGCGCCAGGCGTTCATTGCCCAGCGTGAAGGAGAGATTGCTTACCACCCGGCTGCCGGGGTAGTCGATATTCAGCCCGGACACGGTAATTCTGTTAGTCATGTTGCGGCTCCAGCACGTCGCGCAGGCCATCGCCCAGCAGGTTAAAGGCCAGGCTGCTCAGCAGAATGGCGGTGCCCGGAATGGCGGCAATCCACCATTGATCGAAAATGACCTGCATCCCGTCGGCAATCATCGCGCCCCATTCGGACATCGGCGGGCGGGCGCCCAGGCCCAGGAAACCCAACCCGGCGGCGGCAAGAATAATCCCGGCCAGATCCAGCGCCAGGCGCACGATGGCGGAAGGCAGGCACAGCGGCAGAATATGGCCGACCAGCAGCCGCAAGCCTTTGATGCCCATCATTTCTGCGGCCGCAAGATAATCGCTGTGGCGCAGACGCTGTATTTCACTTCTTGCCTGGCGGGCATAGGCGGGCCAGGTGGTCAAAGCCAGCGCCAGCGCGCCGTTAACCAGCCCTGGGCCGAGCATCGCCACAAAGGCAAAGGCGAGAATCAGGCGCGGCATCGACATGACTACATCGGTAAAGCGCATCAGGATACGCTCCAGCCAGCCGCCGTAATAGCCAGACAGAATGCCAATCAGCAGCCCCACCGGCAGGGTAATAACGGTCACCAGCAGCACCAGACCCAGCGCCGGGCGGGTGCCGTAAAGCAGGCGAGAAAGCAGGTCGCGGCCATAGCTGTCAGTACCCAGCAGATGTTGGGCGTTGGGCGCCTGCAGGCGCGCGGCGGCATCCTGCCAGTTAGGATCGAACGGAGCCAGCCACGGCGCAAACAGCGCGATAAGCACCAGCCCGGCAATGATAATCAGCCCGCTTAGGGCCGCCGGGGAGCGCAGCATGCGTCGCAGAAAGAGAGAAGACGGCATTAGCGGATCCTCGGGTCGGTGGCGCGCACCAGTATGTCGGTCAGGTTATTGATCAGCACAAAGGACACGCCGATCAGCAGCGTACCGCCCATGATGGCGGTGGTGTCCCCGGCAAACAGCGCGGTGGTCAGATAGCGGCCAATGCCCGGCCAGGAGAAGACGGTTTCCGTCAGCACCGCACCTTCGAGCATGCTGGTGTAGGCCAGGGCTATCACGGTGAACAGCGTGCCGCGAATATTGGGCAACACATGGCGCAGCAGAATCGCCATGTCGCCTGCACCCTTCGCGCGGGCCAGCGTAATGTACTCTTTGTTCATTTCGCTCAGGCAGGCCGTGCGGGTCAGGCGGGTGATGCTGGCGAGAGAATAATAGGCCAGTAGCAATACCGGCAGAATCAGGTGGTTAATGGCGTTGAGAAACGCGCCTTTATCGCCGGAAAGCCAGGTATCGATCAGCACGAAGCCGGTTTTAGCCTCGACGCTGTACTGGTAGATATCGTCGAGTCGTCCAGGCCCGGCGCTCCACTGCAGGCGAGCGTAAAACAGCGCCAGCATCAGCAGGCCCAGCCAGAAAATAGGTACGGAGTTGCCCAGCAGGGTAAACGTTCGCACCACGAGATCCAGCGGTGAACCCGCGAACCGGGCGCAAAGCACACCAAAAAGTACGCCAAGTACGCTACCGACGATCAACGCCAGGGTGGCAAGTTCCAGGGTGGCGGGAAAAGCAGAGAGCAAATCATGCAGAACCGGCTGGCCGGTTGAGCTGGCTATGCCTAAATCGCCGTGGGCGAGATTGACCAGATAGTGCCAGAACTGCACGGGCAGCGACTGATCCAGCCCAAGCTGGTGGCGAACCTGATCGTAAGTGGACTGGCTGGCGTGGTCGCCGACGATTTGCAGCACTCTGTCCACCGGGGACAGCGCAGACAGCGCGAAGGTAATCAGCAGCAGGCCAATCAGGGTCAGAGCAAGGGTAAATATTCCCTGAAGCAGGGTGAGCAGCGGACGCCGCAGGCGCTGCGACGAAGGCGAGACTTCGGACATGGGTAACTCTTTTATGCGCTAATGGTGATTAACCCCCCGACCGACCTCTTTCACGATGGAAAGGGCGGGCGAGGGGCCGTTCAGTTATTTCGTGACGTTATCGTAATACACCATATCCGCATTCAGGCCCTGCTGGTAGCCTTTGATGTTATCGCGCACCACAACCTGAGTTTTACCCTGGTCAATAAACACGTATGGGGAGCTGCGCTGCAGCTCTTCCTGCAGTTTGGTATAGAGATCTTTGCGTTTGGCCGGGTCAGCTTCTGCCACGGCCGCCAGCGTTTGTTTGTTCAGCTCCGGGATCTGCCAACCGTTCAGCCCGGCCACGGTGCTGGCTTTGCCGTCGTTATAGGCGAACGCGCTGGCGTTGGAGTGGGCGTCGAAGTAATCCGGGATCCACAGGCGAATGGCGGCCTGGTGCTGTTTCGCGCGCACGCGGGCATACACCTGGCTACCGGCGGCCGGCAGAAGATCAACCTTCACGCCGCCCTGGGCAAAGCTTGCCTGCATGGACTGAGCGATGGTGATAAACGGCGGTTTGTTTTCCACATCCAGCGAGAAATGCGCGTCTTTGATGCCCGCTTTCGCCAGAATTTCTTTCGCTTTCGCCGGATCAAATTTGAACGGGGTGTTTTCCAGCGCGCCCGCGAAGCCGACCGGCAGGAAGCTCTGGTGAACGAAGTACTGACCTTTCAGCAGATCTTTAGTAATGCCCTGGTAATCCACCAGGTAGCGAGCCGCTTCCCACAGCGCCGGGTTTTTCAGCAGCGGGTTGGCGTTGTTGCCGACGTTAAACACCAGGTAGTTCTGCTCGGCTGAAGGAATGCTCAGCACCTTCACGCCCGGTTTGCCTTCCAGCGCGCTGGTCTGGTCAGACCCTAAATCGCGGGCGATGTCCGCGTCACCCTGCTGAATCAGCAGGCGGCGAGCGGCCGGATCGGGCACGTTTTTAATAATAATGTTCTTCACTTTTGGCGCATCGCCCGGTGATGTCGGGTTGGCATCCAGCACGATAGCCTGATGCGGCTGATAGACGCGCATTTTGAACGGGCCGCTGCCGGCAGAGTGCATTTTTAGCCATTCGTTGCCGAAGTCACCGGCCTTCACGTTTGGCTCAACCGCTTTTTCATCCACGATAGATGCGATAGGCGTGGAAAGAATATTCAGCGCAACCGCCGGGCTGACGTCTGCGGTCCAGTGCACTTCCAGCGTATGGTCATCCACTTTCTTCAGCTGGCTGGCGATGTTGTCTGGCTGCCAGCCCAGTACGTTCAGGATAAAGGCCGGGGACTTGTTCAGCGTGACCGCGCGGGTGTAGGAGAAGATCACGTCCTCCGGGCGCAGCGGGTTGCCGGAGGCAAATTTAGCGTCCGGGCGCAGCTTGATGGTCAGTTTCTTATTGGCCGCATCGCCCTGCCAGCTGGCTGCCAGAATTGGCACGACTTTGGCCGGATCGGTGCGGTCTGCCTGCACCAGGCGCTGATAAAGACTCGGCACGGTCTGAATACTTGAGAGTTCGTTAGCTTCGGCCGGGTCAAGGCTGACGATGTCATCCAGCCCTTGAGCTACCACCAGGGTATCCGGCGGCGTGGCAGCGTGGGAAGCGGCAGACAGCGCCGCCAGCAGCAGTAATGGCAGAACTTTTTTTTGCATGTGTGTACCCTGTAATGGTGTTTTTTATCGACTTTTCTCTGTGTATTTACGTTAGGTGAGTTATCTCAATTCACAAAGTCAAAATTGCGCTTTGCATATAAATATACGATATATCCAATGCGATAAAGTGCTGAGAACCCGAGGCTGGGTTTGCTTTCTGGAGGGGGTGTAGATATCCACGATTATGCAGGTTCGGTTAAGTTTCCGTTCACTTCCACTTCTGTTTTATCTGTAGCTCCTGTAACCGCTGCGTTGCTTCTGGTTTTATTACCCTCACCCTAGCCCTCTCCCGGAGGGAGAGGGAATAAACAATATCTCCCGTAACTTGTTTTCTCCCTCGCCCCCCTGGGGAGAGGGCCGGGGTGAGGGGGATAACACGCGACCTGTGCTTTGAACGTGCAGGGGAAACAGATCTATGGGTGAACGGAAACATTTCGGAGTGACAGACTTCGCTTAAACGCTGTCTTGAAAAAGCAAAAGCCAAAAAAAAAGCCCCCACGCGCTGGTGAGGGCTGTTCTGTTCATCCTCTCTCCCGCACGGGGAGAGGGTCAGGGTGAGGGGAAGATTACTCGTTGATCCTTGGATGCTGCTGCACCAGCAGCGTTCGCTTCGCCTGCAGCTCTTCGATTTCCTTATCCAGGTCCTCGATTTTCTGCTCGATATTGTCGTGATGCTCCTGCACGATTTCTCGCGCTTCGGCAATATCAGACGCTGCTGGCGTCGCGCCTTTCAACGGCTTGTTGGCCGTTTCTTTCATGGTCACGGCGGTAATCAAGCCGATAACCGCCACCACCATCAGGTAGTAAGCTGGCATCATCAGATTTTGCGTACTCTCCACCAACCACGCGGCAAGCGTTGGCGTCAGGCCAGCAATTAACACCGAAATGTTAAAGGCGCTCGCCAGGGCGCTGTAGCGAATATGGGTGGGGAACATCGCCGGCAGGGTTGAGGCCATCACGCCGATAAAGAAGTTCAGCACCACGGCCAGCACCAGCAGACCGGCAAAAATAAGCCCAATGGCGCCACTGTTGATCAGCATAAAGGCCGGAATGGAGAGCAAGAACAGGCCAATACTGCCGAGGAACACGAACGGGCGGCGGCCAAAGCGGTCGCTAAGCAGGCCGATCATCGGCTGCACAAACAGCATCCCCACCATAATGGCGATGATGATCAGCACCCCGTGCTCTTCCGAGTAATGCAGGTTGTGGGACAGGTAGCTCGGCATGTAGGTCAGCAGCATGTAATAGGTCACGTTGGTTGAAATAACCAGACCAATACACACCAGCAGGCTGCGCCAGTGCTTGGTAGCGATCTCTTTGAACGAGACTTTTGGCCCTTCGGCCAGGCCTTCGCGATCGCCTTGCTCCATTTTTTCAACGTGCTGCTGGAACGCCGGGGTTTCTTCCAGCGCATGGCGCAGATAAAGCCCGATGATACCTAACGGCAGCGCGAGGAAGAACGGAATACGCCAGCCCCAGTCGAGGAAGTTTTCTTCGCCGACGATGGCGGTAATCAGCACCACCACGCCCGCGCCGCAGACGAACCCGGCTATCGA
Organism: Cedecea neteri; assembly: GCF_000758325.1. Lineage (NCBI taxonomy): Bacteria > Pseudomonadati > Pseudomonadota > Gammaproteobacteria > Enterobacterales > Enterobacteriaceae > Cedecea > Cedecea neteri. The sequence goes on from NZ_CP009459.1 coordinate 1,665,879, forward strand.
ACCGAAGTCCAGCCAGCTGCCCATAAAGCCGCGTTTACGGTCGGGAGAGTACTCGGCGACGAAAATAGATGCCCCGGTATATTCCCCGCCGACCGAGAAGCCCTGGGCCATTTTTGCCAGCAGCAGCAGGATAGGTGCCCAGATGCCGATAGTGGCGTAGGACGGGATAAGCCCGATGGCAAACGTACTGAGCGACATGATGACAATGGTGATAGCCAGGATTTTCTGACGACCGTATTTATCCCCTAGCATCCCGAAGAACAGCCCGCCGAGCGGACGAATCAGGAAAGGAACAGAGAAGGTCCCCAGGGCGGCAATCATCTGCACGCTAGGGCTGGCGTCCGGGAAGAAGACTTTACCCAGCGCGTAAGCAACAAAACCGTAAACACCGAAATCAAACCATTCCATCGCGTTGCCCAGTGAAGCGGCAGTGATGGCTTTTTTCAGACGCGCATCGTCAATGATGGTGACGTCACTGACCTTGATCGGTCTGACTTTCTTTTTCCTTTTTAGCATTCTTTATCCTCGTGTTTTCCTTGCGGGGGTAAAAATTCCCTCTGTAAGTGTAGTGCGCCGCGCAATAAGCGCTGGTGAAAACTGCAGCACTCAGATGAGGCGGCAATGAAGCGAAGTGAAAAGTAATAACCTATTGAAACTATGTGAAGTGCAATGCTTAAACTAGTCTCATAAATTATGTGGCTAATACTTAGAACTGTGATCAATATCAAATTTTTTAACTAAAGTAAAATTTCGCTACGCCGAAATAACATGCATACCACCAAAGAATTAACATCTGGATAACCTCTCAAAGGGAGTTGCTATGTCCGCCCATGTGCCGGTCACCCAGCGTGAATACACGCTTGATGACGATACGACCCTGATGTCCACCACCGATCTGAAAAGTTACATTACGCACGCGAACGATACCTTCGTGCAGGTCAGTGGCTACTCGCTACATGAGCTAAGCGGCGCCGCGCACAACCTCGTGCGACATCCCGACATGCCTAAAGCGGCCTTTGCCGATATGTGGTTCACCCTGCAGCAGGGCGAGCCGTGGACGGGCATCGTGAAAAACCGCCGTAAAAACGGTGACCATTACTGGGTACGTGCCAACGCGGTGCCGGTGGTGCGTCACGGTAAAACCACCGGCTACATGTCTATCCGCACTAAAGCCTCGGCGGAAGAGATCGCCGCCGCTGAGCCGCTCTACAAGGCGCTGAACGAAGGCCGCAGCAACAAGATCGTTTATAAAGGCCTGGTGCTACGTAAAGGGTTGTTCGGCAAGCTGCCGACTATGTCCCTGCGCTGGCGTATTCGCGGGTTAATGAGCGGTTTGTTCGTCCTGCTGATGGCCTCGGCGTTTGCTCTCGGACAAAGCCCGCTGCAAATGTTAGCCATCGCGGCATTCACCGCCTTTGCCTGCGCATTGCTGGAGTGGCAAATTGCCCGCCCGCTGGAAAACGTGGCCCGCCAGGCCCTGGAAGTGGCCACCGGCAACAGCCATCGCGTGAAACACCTTCAGCGCAGCGATGAAATTGGGGTGATCCTGCGCTCCATCGGCCAGCTTGGGCTGATGTGCCGCTGGCTTATCAACGACGTTAGCAGCCAGGTGGCGAACGTGCGCAGCGGCAGCGAGGCGATGGCGAAAGGCAATGACGACCTGAATGAACGTACCCGCCAGACGGTGGTTAACGTGCAGCAAACGGTGGCGACCATGAACCAAATGGCGGCGTCGGTACAGACTAACTCAGAAACCGCCTCGGCGGCAGACAAGCTTTCCAGCTCCGCCAGCGATGCGGCGGCGCAGGGCGGCCAGGCGATGGAAACCGTGGTCACCACCATGGACGACATTGCCGACAGCACCCAGCGCATCGGCTCCATCACCAGCCTGATTAACGACATCGCTTTCCAGACCAATATCCTGGCGCTTAACGCGGCGGTAGAGGCGGCTCGCGCCGGTGAGCAGGGCAAAGGGTTTGCCGTGGTGGCCGGGGAAGTCCGCAACCTGGCGCAGCGTAGCGCCAGCGCGGCGAATGACATCCGCAAGCTGATTGACGCCAGCGCCAGCAAGGTGCAGTCCGGCACGGTGCAGGTACACGAGGCGGGGCGCACCATGCAGGATATTGTGGCTCAGGTGCAGAACGTCACTCAGCTTCTCGGACAGATAAGCCACGCTACGTCAGAGCAGGCCGATGGCCTGGCGGACATTACCCGCGCGGTGGCAGAACTGAACGCGATAACACAGAAAAACGCTGCGCTGGTGGAAGAGGGCGCCCAGGTGTCGGCGATGGTGAAGCACCGCGCCACCCGCCTGCAGGATGCAGTCACGGTCCTGGGTTAAGGCGTTTTAGGCAGTTAGCCAGCGCTATCCGGCTGGCTCCGCTTATACAGACGGCGAGGGTGACCAATCTTGCCGTATAGCATTTCAACGCTGAGAAAGCCTTTCTCAACGCAGTGTTCAAGGTAGCGGCGGGCGGTGGTTTTGCTGAGTTTGGTTTCGCTGACCACGTCGTCTACTGAGAAACAGCGCTGGGCCTCGGCTTCGCGAAACAGGCGCTGGACGAGCTCCAGTGTGTTCTCCTCGATACCTTTGCTGCCCGCATCCAGCGGGGCGTTACGCGCCTGTAGCTCGTAAAGCTTATCGACGTTCTGCTGATCCACCACCTTCCATTCACGCTGCTGCTGGCTGAACTGTACGAAGCGCTCCAGCGAGTGGCTCAGGCGTTTCCACGAGACCGGCTTGAGGATGTAATCAAACGCGCCGCTGCGAATCGCCTGGCTGCAGGTGTCCATGTCGCTGGCGGCAGTGATGAAGATCACCGAGCAGGCGTGCTGTTTTAACAGGTCGCTGCCAAACAGCGTGATGCCTTTCCCGTCCGGCAAATAGTTATCCAGCAGGATAAGCTGCGGCTGCTTTTCCAGCATCAGGCGCTGGGCGGCCGCCAGGCTGTTGGCTATTCCCACCAGGTGCAGGTGGGGGTGCTTATCAATCAGCTCCGCGTGAAGTTCGGCCAGCTCGCTCTCATCCTCCACGATAAGCACGTTAATCATTTCATTTTGCATACTCAAAAGCCTTACGTTGGGCTGAGGTCGCTCCCCGGAACGACAACATCTGGAATAAATACTGAGAACACGGTGCCGCTCGGCAGGTTATCGGAAACTTCCACGGTGCCCTTCGCCAGCGCGACGTAGCTGGCAATAAGGTGCAGGCCGAGCCCGTGGTCGCCGTGGGTTTTGGTGGTAACGCCCGGCGTGAAAATATGGTCACGCAGTTCAGGCGCAATGCCGACGCCGTGGTCGGCCACCTCGATGACCAGCTCCCGGTCGTTTATCACGATATAGACTTCCACCGGCTGGTGCTCGCCTTCGGCGCGTTGGGTCGCCTCGATGGCGTTATCCAGCAGGTTACCAATAATCGAAATCAGTTCGGATTCCGGCACGTTGGTCGGCATCCTCGCCATGCTGCAGGCCGGATCGAACGCCAGCGACACGCCTTTCTCGCGCGCTCTGGCGTATTTCCCCAGCAGCAGCCCGCACAGCGTAGCGGAGCAGAAGCGCGCGGAGACAAAATCCAGCACTTCCTGGGCGTGCTCGGACTGCGCTTTGATATAGCGTTTGGCGTCATCGTAGCGGGCCATGTGCAGCAGCCCGGCAAGGGTTGCCATGCGGTTAAGCTGCTCGTGCCGCATAATGCGCAGGTTGTCCACGTAGCGTTTCACCTGGCTGAGCTGGAAGCTCAGGCTATCAATATCTTTGCGGTCGCGGAAGGTGATCACCCAGCCCTGCAGTACGCCCTCAAGCTCGATGCGCACGCGGCTGGCAAGTACGCTGAGATCGTTAAAGGCGCAGATTTCATCGTGGGTATCGCGCGCCAGCATGACTTCGGGATCGAAGAACGTCACCGGCTGGATCACCTCGGCAATCTGCTTGCCGCGGATCTCGCGCGAAGGCTGTTCCAGGCCTAGCAGTTTCTTCGCCGCCTTGTTGATCACCTCGATCTGCGAATGGCTGTCGATGGCGATCACGCCTTCGTAGATCGATTCCATCATCGCTTTTTGCTGGCGCACCAGCAGGCTGATCTGCCGCGGCTCCAGCGAGAACATTTGCCTTTTGATACTGCGGGTGAAGTACCAGGAAAAGATAAACAGCGCCAGCAGCAAAATGATCGCTGCCAGCAGGATGTTGATCACCTTGCCGGACGTGACGTCATCGAGGTAGCTCTTCAGGTAGCCCACTGACACAATGCCAATGACTTTGCCGTGCTGGTCGAAGATCGGGGCTTTACTGCGCAGCGACAGGCCGAGGCCGCCTTTGCGCAGCGTGGTGATGCTTTTGCCCTGCAGCACTTCCTCGTTATCGCCGCCGACCAGCGTTTTGCCCACGCGGTCGGCATGCACGGAATGATAAAGATGAATGCCGTGCTCGTCGCCGATGACGATAAAACTGGCATCGCTATGCACGACCAGCTTTTGCATAAAATTGTGTATTGCCGGAATATCTTTTTTTTCCACCGACTCCTGCAGGGTAGGAATTAAGGCAATCTCTTCCGCCTGAATTCTCGCCCGGGTACTCATTTCCTGATAAAGCTGGCGGCCGACGTCGAAATAGTAATAGGTTCCGAGCATGGCAAAGAGCACGGAAAAAAAGGCAACCAGGTAGATAAATAAGCGTATCTGAAAGGACACTTTCATAGGCCGGGCGTGTATTCAGTGAGGCAAAACGGCAGCTTAACACCGATACCCCGCTGGCGGCGCGGCTTTGAACGAAAGTTTGAACAACCTCACGCAACGGCACTTTTCGTTAATTTAAGCGAATTTTTCGCACTCTCTTAAGGTTTGTCTAAGCCTGGAATAAAAACCATAAAAACCACGGCATAATAAAAACCATTAACGTCATAGATGCCTTTAAATTAACGGTTTTAATCTGCTACCCCTCACATTACAGGGGTATTTAATCTTTTAGTCTGCCCCGACAAATTAAAATAAGGGGCTTGATATGAGCACGACCGATGATTCCTACAACATCATTCCTGAATCCATTGATATTAATAAGCCGACTCTCAAAGAGCGCTGGTGGCATATTCTCGACAGCTGGAAAGTGGGGATCATCCCGCTGCCGCTGTTTGTGCTGGCAGGGGCGCTGATCGCCATCGACTGCCTCGGCGGCAAACTGCCGAGCGACATCGTGGTGATGGTGGCGACGCTGGCCTTCTTCGGCTTCGCCTGCGGCGAGTTTGGTAAACGCCTGCCGGTGATCGGCAAAATGGGCGCCGCCGCAATCTGCGCCACGTTCATTCCTTCCGCGCTGGTGTACTACGGCCTGCTGCCGGACGTGGTGGTGGAGTCCACCACCAAATTCTATAAATCCACCAACATCCTTTACCTCTACATCTGCTGCATTATCGTCGGCAGCATCATGAGCATGAACCGCACCACGCTGATTCAGGGCTTCCTGCGCATCTTCTTCCCGATGCTGTGCGGCGAAGTGGTGGGCATGATTGTTGGCATGGGCGTTGGCCTGGCGCTGGGCCTTGAGCCGTTCCAGATCTTCTTCTTCCTGATCCTGCCGATCATGGCAGGGGGCGTCGGGGAAGGGGCGATCCCACTTTCCATCGGCTACGCCACCCTGCTGCATATGGATCAGGGCGTGGCGCTGGGGCGCATTCTGCCTATCGTGATGCTGGGCAGCCTGACGGCGATCGTTATCTCCGGCTGCCTGAATCAGCTGGGGAAACGCTTCCCGCACCTGACCGGCGAAGGCGAACTGATGCCGGGTAAAACCAGCCAGGGTGAAAAAGAGCAAACCGCCGCCCTGTTCAACGGTAAAGCAGACGTGACCACTATCGCGTCCGGCGCGCTGCTGGCGGTACTGCTCTACATGGTGGGCATGCTGCTGCACAAACTGATTGGCCTGCCGGCTCCGGTCGGGATGCTGTTTGTCGCGGTGCTGATCAAGCTTTGCCATGGCGTTTCCCCCCGCATGCTGGCGGGCTCGCAGGTGGTTTATAAATTCTTCCAGACCGCCGTGACCTACCCAATCCTGTTTGCCGTGGGCGTAGCCATCACACCGTGGAACGAGCTGGTTGACGCTTTCACCATCACCAATCTGCTGGTCATCGTCAGCACCGTCAGCGCGCTGGTGGCGACCGGTTTCTTCGTCGGTAAAAAAATCGGCATGCATCCTATCGATGTGGCCATTGTGTCCTGTTGCCAGAGCGGGCAGGGCGGGACCGGCGACGTCGCCATTCTGACCGCCGGTAACCGCATGTCGCTGATGCCGTTCGCCCAGATTGCAACCCGCATCGGCGGGGCGATCAACGTCTCGGTGGCGCTGCTGGTGCTTGGCAACTTTCTTGTCTGACTTTTGATTAACCAGGAACTGTTATGAAACTCGCAAGTTATGTACTTCAGGGCCAGCGGAGCTACGGCGTTGTAACGCCGGAAGGCATCGTTGACCTGGGCCGCCGCTTAGGCTCGCGTTTTGCAGATTTAAAGGCTTTGCTGGCGGCGGACGCGGTGCATGAAGCGCTGGCGTTTGCCGGGCTGAAGGCCGATGTGGCGGCGTCAGACGTCCGCTGGCTGCCGGTCATCGAGCGCCCGGAGAAAATCCTCTGCGTCGGCATGAACTATGCCGACAAGCGTAAAGAGTTCGACCAGCACAACCCGGCCCCGACCCTGTTTGTGCGTTTTGCAGACTCCCAGACCGGGCATGATTCCCCGGTGGTGAAACCGCATCACTCCAGCGAGTTCGACTATGAAGGCGAGCTGGCGGTGATCATCGGCAAAGGCGGGGTAAATATTTCTGCGTCGGACGCCCTGAACCACGTCGCGGGCTACAGCTGCTATATGGACGGGTCGGCGCGCGACTGGCAGCACACCTGGTTTACCGCCGGGAAAAACTGGCCGCAGACCGGGGCTTTTGGCCCGTGGATGACCACGTCGGATGAGATTCGCGATCCGCACGATCTGGCGATCCGCACCTGGCTGAACGGCCGCATGGTGCAGGAAGATAACACCAGCAGCATGATCCACAAGGTCGCCGAGCTTATCGAATACATCTCCACCTTTACCTCGCTCAGCGCGGGGGACGTGATCATTACCGGATCTCCCGGTGGGGTCGGCAAAAAGCGCACGCCGCCGCTGTTCATGCAGCCGGGTGACCGCATCGAAGTTGAAATCGAGCGAATTGGCCATCTCAGCAACGTGATCGTTGCGGCCCGTGAGCCTCTGGCTTCCGGGGCGGTGGCGCACTAACGCTATGTTCCAGCCCAACCCCATCGAGTTCAGCATCGTCGATCCGCTGCGCCAGCCGCAGGCGCTGGCCGCCATCCGGGATCTGCTGGGGCGTAACCAGCTCGGGCTGGACGTCGACATTCAGCTGTTCGTCGTCGCCCTTTCAGGGACCAGGATCGTCGGCTGTGCCGGGCTGGCGTGGCGCACCATCAAATGCGTGGCGGTGGATGAAGCCTGGCGCGGGGACAACCTCAGCGTGCGTTTGCTGGGGGAAATTCAGCATATCGCGATGGAACGCGGGCAGGCGCATTTGTTCCTGTTTACCCGCCCGTACAACCTCGACCGGTTTCGCCAGAGCGGCTTCTGGCCGTTGGTGCAGGTGGATGAGGCGGCGGTGCTGATGGAAAACACGCCCGTCGGCATCAGCCGCTACTGCGCCGGGCTGGAAAAACAGCGGAAACCGGGCAACCGGATCGGCGCCATCGTGATGAACGCCAACCCGTTCACCCTCGGGCACCGCTATCTGGCCGAGCAGGCGGCGCAGCGCTGCGACTGGCTGCACCTGTTTGTGGTGCGTGAGGACGCTTCATTTTTTCCGTTCGAGGAGCGGTGGGAGATGGTTCGCCAGGGAGTGGCCCACTTGCCTAACGTGGTTGTGCATCCGGGGTCCGACTACCTGATCTCCCGCGCCACCTTTCCGGGCTATTTCCTGAAAGAGAGCGGGCTTATCGACAAAACCTGGAGCGCAATGGACCTGATGATTTTCCGTGATTACGTTGCTCCGGCGCTGGGCGTGACGCACCGCTTCGTCGGCAACGAGCCGTTCTGCGCGGTGACCCGGGAGTACAACCAGGCCATGCGCTACTGGCTGGAAGTGCACCGCCATCACAGTGCGGCGTCGATCCAGGTGATCGAGCTGCCGCGAAAATGCCACGCCGCCGGACGAGAGATTTCCGCCTCTGAAGTGCGAGCCTTACTCAAGAGCCAGCAAATGGCCCGCATCCGGGACATTGTCCCGGACAGTACCTTTAGCCATCTCCAGCGGCACTACGCGCGGGATGTGGCCTGAATTTTTTAACCAGGACAAAGCCTTATGAGAATCGTAAAGCAAGCCTTAGCCGGGACGCTGGAGTCCAGCGATCTGCTGGTCAGAGTCGCCCCCGCCGAAGGTGAGTTCAGCCTGATGATACACAGCGAAGTACAAAAGCAGTTTGGCGACCAGATTCGCCGCGTGGCGGAGAAAACGCTCGCTCAGCTCGGCGTGAAAGAGGGGATTTTTATTCTGGAAGACAAAGGGGCGCTGGACTGCGTGATCCGCGCCCGGCTGCAAAGCGCGGTGCTCCGTGCCGCCGATGCCGAACAGATTGACTGGGGAAAACTACAATGAAAAAACTCCGCCGCAGCATGTTGTTCCTCCCCGGCGCTAACGCCGCCATGCTCTCCACCGCTTTTATTTACCGCCCGGATTCGATCATGTTCGATCTGGAAGACGCCGTGGCGCTGCGTGAGAAAGACACCGCCCGCGTGCTGGTGTTCCATGCCCTGCAGCACCCGATGTACCGCGACATCGAAACCGTGGTGCGCATTAACCCACTTAACACCCCGTTTGGCCTGGCCGACCTCGAGGCCGTGGTGCGCGCCGGAGTGGACGTGGTGCGCCTGCCAAAAACCGACACGCCGGAAGATATCTTCTTGCTGGAATCCCATCTCGAACGTATTGAGAAAGCGTGCGGGCGCGAACCGGGCTCCACCAAGCTGATGGCGGCGATTGAATCTGCCGTGGGGGTGATCAACGCCGTCGCCATCGCGCGTTCTTCCCCGCGTCTGATCGGCATTGCGCTGGCGGCGTTTGACTACGTGATGGATATGCAAACCGAGCGTGGCGACGGCACGGAACTGTTCTATGCCCGCTGCGCGGTGCTTCATGCCGCGCGCGCCGCCGGGATTGACGCGTTCGACGTGGTTTGGTCTGACGTGAATAACGAAGCCGGGTTCCTGCGGGAAGTGGAGCTGATCCGCAAGATGGGCTTCAACGGCAAATCGCTGATCAACCCCCGGCAGATTGAGCTGCTGCATAACGCCTATGCGCCAACCCAGGACGAAGTCGATTATGCCCGCCGGGTGATTGCCGCCGCCGACGAAGGGGAGCGCAACGGCCTGGGCGTGGTGTCGCTCAACGGCAAGATGATCGACGCGCCAATCATTAACCATGCGCAGGTGGTGCTTGAGCGCGCCGCGGCTTCCGGCGTGCGCCGTTAAGGATAAAACAATGAGCAATATGACCGAATTTTTACACCTTGAGTACCCGCATCTGGCCCATCTGCGAAGCTTTGACGGGGCGCATCAGACGACGCCGTGGCTGGCGGATGCCGACGCGAAGAAAACCCGCAAGCTTTGCGACACGCTGGAGCAGGCGATTGCCCAAAGCGGGCTTCAGGATGGGATGACCATCTCGTTCCATCATGCTTTCCGGGAAGGCGATCGGGTGATTAATCACGTGGTTGCCACGCTGGCTCACCTTGGATTTAAAGATCTGACGCTGGCCTCAAGTTCGCTGATGACCTGCAACGAGGCGCTGATCGAGCCGATTCGCAACGGGGTTATTACCCGCATTTATACCTCCGGGATGCGCGGCAAGCTGGCGGAAGCCATCTCTCATGGCCTGATGGCCGAGCCGGTACAAATTCACTCCCACGGCGGGCGCGTGAAGCTGCTGCAGGACGGCGAGCTAAAAATCGACGTGGCGTTTCTCGGCGTGCCGTGCAGCGACGAATACGGCAATGCCAACGGTACCCACGGTAAATCCTGCTGCGGATCGCTGGGCTACGCCAAAGTAGACGCCCATTTTGCCCGCAAAGTCGTGCTGTTAACCGAAGAGCTTGTGCCGTTCCCCAACATGCCTGCGAGCCTGATGCAGGATGAGGTGGATTACATTGTTCAGGTCGACACCGTGGGCGATCCGGCCAAAATCAGCGTCGGGGCGGCACGCGTCACCAGCAACCCGCGCGAGTTGATGATTGCCCGCACCGCAGCGGAAGTTATTGAACATTCGGGCTACTTCCGCACCGGCTTCTCCATGCAGACCGGCTCCGGCGCGGCGGCCACCGCCTGCACGCGCTTTATGGAAGAAAAAATGGAGCGTAATGGCGTTGTGGCACGCTTTGCCCTCGGGGGGATCACCGGCAGTCTGGTGGATCTCCATGAGAAAGGGTTGATCGAAAAACTGCTCGACACCCAGTGCTTTGACGGGCAGGCCGCGGCCTCGCTGGCGCGTAATCCGAACCACGTCGAGATCTCCACCAACGTCTATGCCAACCCCGGCGCGAAGGCCACGAGCTGTGACCAACTTGATGTGGTGATCCTCAGCGCGCTGGAGATCGACATCGACTTTAACGTCAACGTGATCACCGGATCCGATGGCGTGATGCGCGGCGCTTCTGGCGGGCACTGCGACGTGGCGAGCGCGGCAAACCTGACCATTGTGGTTGCTCCACTGCTGCGCACGCGTATTCCGACCGTTGTTAAGCGGGTGACTACGTGCGTTACGCCGGGCGAAAGCATTGACGTGCTGGTGACGGATCACGGCGTGGCGGTTAACCCGGCTCGCCCGGAGATCCGCGAGCGACTTGAGGGCGCGGGGATGAAGATCGTGAGCATAGAAGATCTTTATCAGCGTGCTATTTCCCTGACCGGCGAGCCGAAGCCGATCGAGTTTACGCCGCGCATCGTCGGCGTGATCCGCTACCGCGACGGCAGCGTGATCGACGTGGTGCGTCAGGTTAAAGAGGAGTAAGCAAAATGAGTGAAACGCTTGTGGAAGCGGAGGGCGTTACCCTTGAGGCCCTGCTTGAAGCGAAAGAGCGGCGGGCGCACCGGCAGCATGAATGGCTGGTTAAGCACCGCCAGCCGGTGCTTTCCCTGACGCTGGTGGCGCCCGGTGCGGTAAAGGACAGCATTCGCTACCGCAACTGCATGGCCGTGGCGCTGCAGGCCTGCGACCAGCTGCTGTGGGGCAACCGCTGGCCGGTGCTTGAGCGGCAGGTTCTGTGGCTGCCAACCGGTGCCGAAGCGATGTGGAGCGTGGCGCATTCGGCCAGCGAACTTAAAGCGGCCACGGTCGGGCTGGAGCAAACTCATCCCCTCGGCAGGCTGTGGGATGCGGATGTGATTTGCCCCGACAATGGCCCGGTCGGGCGAACTTCGCTGGATTTGGCGAGCAGACGCTGCCTGGTGTGCAACGAACCCGCCCGCGCCTGCGCACGTTCCCGCCGCCACCCCATGGATGAAGTGACCGCGCGCGTTGAGAGGCTGATAGATGGCTGGTTTGCCAGGGATTAAATCAAGTACTGCCGTCGCTCCGGATGTGCCAGCTCTGGCGCGGCAGGCGCTGCTGGACGAGGTGTGGTTAACGCCAAAGCCAGGGCTGGTGGATGCCGCCAACAACGGCTCGCACCAGGATATGGATCTGCCGATGTTTCTCGGCAGCATTGCGGCCATTGGCCCCTGGCTCAGCACGTTCCACGCTTTGGGGTGGGAACATGCCGGGCGAGGTGCCTGTGAGATGCTGCGGCTGATCCGCCCGGCGGGTATCGCCTGCGAACAGGCGATGTATCAGGCTACTCAGGGGGTGAATACGCACAAAGGTGGCGTGTTTTCGCTGGGGCTGCTTTCTACCGCCGCTGGCCGCCTGCAGGGGCAGGGCAAAGCGCTAACTGCATCGGCGGTGTGTTCCACCGTGAGCGAGATCTGCAGCGGGATTGTGGAGAGAGAACTGGTTACGGCCCGGAAGGCTTCTTCGGTTGGTGAAAGGCTTTATCAGCAGTTTGGCCTGACCGGCGCACGCGGTGAGGCGGAAAGCGGATTCCTGACGGTGCGCCAGCATGTACTGCCCTACTGGCAGACGGAGAGCTGCCCGAAGCGCCGCCTGCTTGCGGCGATGCTGCGGCTGATGGCCGCTAACCCGGATACCAATCTTGTTTCGCGCGGCGGGCTAAACGGACTGCGCTATGTGCAGCGTTACGCTGCGCGCCTGATTCAGCAAGGCTGGCATGAGGACGATCTTCGGCAGATGGATGCCGACCTTATCGCCCGCAACCTCAGCCCCGGCGGGAGCGCGGATCTGCTGGCCGTCAGCGCTGTTTTAGCGGAAATTGCGGTGTAACGGCTATGCAGCACTAATTTCATGCTAATTCGGCCAGTTTTTGTCTAGGCTGAGGTTTTCACTCTTGATAATAGAAGGAGTACCTCATGGCTCAGACCGCAGAGAAAAACCGTCGCTTTGTGCTGGCGAAGCGCCCGCAGGGAATGCCGACCCGCGAAGATATTCATCTGGAAGAAGTCGCTGTTCCTACGCCGGGGAAAGGCGAAGTGCTGCTGCGCACGCTTTTCCTCTCCCTCGACCCGTATATGCGCGGGCGTATGAGCGACGCCAAATCCTACTCGGCGCCGATTGCCATCGGTGAGGTTATCGTCGGCGGAACCGTTAGTCGCGTGGAAAGCTCCCAGCATCCTGATTATCAGCCGGGTGACCTGGTGCTGGCCGACTCTGGCTGGCAGGATTATTCGCTTTCCAACGGGGAAGGCCTGCAGAAGCTGGAGAAAAACATGTCTCACCCTTCCTGGGCGCTGGGGCTGCTCGGCATGCCAGGATTTACCGGCTACATGGGCCTGACGGATATCGGTAATCCGCAGCCGGGTGAAACCGTGGTAGTTGCCGCAGCCAGCGGCGCGGTGGGCTCGGTTGTGGGGCAAACGGCTCGCCTGCGCGGGGCGAGAGTGATCGGCATTGCCGGCGGGGAAGATAAGTGCCGCTATGTGAAAGAGACGCTGAAGTTTGATGAGTGCCTCGATCACCGTGCCAGCGATTTTGCTGCACAGCTCGCCAAAGCCTGCCCGAACGGCATCGACGTCTACTTTGAAAACGTCGGCGGCGCGGTGTTTGACGCCGTCTTCCCGCTGCTGAATACCAAAGCGCGTGTCCCGGTTTGCGGCGTGGTCAGCCAGTACAACGGCAATAACAGCGCCTTTGAGCATGACCGTCTGCCGGAGCTGATGGCGACTATCCTGAAAAAACGTATGCGCGTGGAAGGGTTTATTATCTTCCAGGATTACGGTCACCGTTACCCGGAATTCTACAAGCAGATGAGCGAGTGGATCGCCGCCGGAGAGATTGAGTTCCGCGAAGATATCGTGGACGGGCTGGAAAACACCGTGGAGGCGTTCCAGGGGCTGCTGTCCGGGAAGAACTTCGGCAAGCTGATTGTGAAGGTGGCGGAATAAGATTGACCCTCACCCCGGCCCTCTCCCTGGAAGGGAGAGGGGGAAATCAGAAATGGTCAGGTTCTTTGTTCCCTCTCCCCCGTGTGGAGAGGGGGAAATCAGAAATGGTTTGACTCTTTATCCCTCTCCCCCGTGGGGAGAGGGTTAGGGTGAGGGGAAGCCACGCCCCCTTAAATGAGAATTTTTTTTATTTCCCCGCTATGCTTGCTAAATGACGGCGGACGTGAGAGATTAGCACCCGGTTTGGAACACAGACCTTATGAAAGCAGTTTTAGTAAAGCAGTCCTCAGTTCAAGCGTTATCTTAGATATCCCTTCTTCTCGAGTCTCCTCCTAAGTGCCCGAATAAGTCCAACTCTGCTGAACAGACCATGTTCGCCGCGTTTAGTGGCTCAAGAAATTCTATAAGGTAATCGCTATGTCTAACAAAATGACTGGTTTAGTAAAATGGTTCAACGCTGAGAAAGGTTTCGGCTTCATCTCTCCTACCGATGGCAGCAAAGATGTATTCGTACACTTCTCTGCAATCCAGAGCGACAGCTTCAAAACCCTCGACGAAGGCCAGAAAGTTGAGTTCTCTATCGAGAACGGCGCTAAAGGCCCAGCTGCTGCTAACGTTGTTGCGCTGTAATCCAGCCTGACGTTTCAGAAGTGAAGAAACCCGCTACGGCGGGTTTTTTTGTGCCTGTAGTTTGTAGATGTCCAATAGCTTTTGCCCTTCGTTGCGCAATGCTGTGTGTTAAATTGTGATTTTGGTTAACCAATTGTCCCTTATGGATTGACACGCTCGCCGAATTGGCTGAACTTAGACGTCATCTTATGCACCAAAAGTGGTGCCTAATCATTATTGTTTATTGGTCAACCAATTTGAATTGTGAGGGGTCATTATGAAGCAAACCTGGCGCTGGTATGGTCCAAACGATCCGGTCAGTCTGGCCGACGCCCGGCAGGCGGGGGCGACAGGGATCGTCACCGCGCTGCACCACATTCCGAACGGGGAAGTGTGGCCGGTCGAAGAAATACTGAAACGCAAAGCCGTGGTGGAGGCCGCCGGGCTGGTCTGGTCGGTGGTGGAAAGCGTGCCTATCCATGAAGAGATCAAAACCCATCGCGGGCAGTACGATTTGTGGATCGACAATTACTGTCAAAGCCTGCGTAACCTGGCGGAATGCGGGATCTACACCGTGTGCTACAACTTTATGCCGGTGCTGGACTGGACACGCACCGATCTCGAATACCCGCTGCCAGACGGCTCCAAAGCGCTGCGCTTTGACCAAATCGAATTCGCCGCTTTTGAGCTGCATATTTTAAAACGCAAAGGGGCAGAAGCTGACTACAGCGCGGAAGAAATCGAGCAGGCAAATCGGCGCTTCGCGGAAATGCGCGAGGATGAAAAAGCGCGGCTGACCCGCAACATCATCGCTGGCCTGCCCGGCGCGGAAGAAGGCTACACGCTCGACCAGTTCCGCGCCCAGCTGGACACTTACAAAGATATCGACAAAGCCAAGCTGCGCGAAAACTTTGCCTACTTCCTTGAGGCCATTATCCCCGTTGCTGAGCAGGTTGGCATTAAGATGGCGGTTCACCCGGACGATCCTCCGCGCCCCATACTTGGCCTGCCGCGTATTGTTTCAACCGTGGAGGATATGCAGTGGATGGTGGACGCGGTCAATAGCCCGGCGAATGGCTTTACGATGTGCACCGGCTCTTACGGCGTGCGGGCCGATAACGACCTGGTCGGCATGATTAAACGCTTCGGGCCTCGCATCTACTTCACGCACCTGCGCTCAACGCTGCGGGAAGACAATCCTAAAACCTTCCACGAGGCCGCACACCTTTATGGTGACGTGGACATGTATGAAGTGGTGAAAGCCATTGTGGAAGAGGAGCAGCGCCGGAAAGGAGCAGGGCAAAGCGAGCTGATCCCGATGCGCCCGGATCACGGCCATCAAATGCTGGATGACCTGAATAAAAAGGTGAATCCAGGCTATTCGGCGATTGGCCGCTTGAAAGGATTGGCGGAAGTGCGCGGCGTTGAGATGGCCATCCAGCGCGCGTTCTTTGGTAAATAGCCCTCGCCGGGCCAGGGAATGGGTCAACCAGTTATGCTATAGTCCGGTTCATTCCCTACCTGCCGTGAGTAAAGATGAAACCGCAAATCCAGGACAAACCTGCCGCGCAGCCGCAGCGGCCTTATCAGGAAGTTGGCGTGATGCTGCGCGACATGATTGCGCGGCAGCAATATGCCCTGGGAGATCGTCTTCCGCCCGAGCGTGAAATCGCGGCGCTGCTGTCGGTGAGCCGCACCGTGGTGCGCGAAGCGTTAATCATGCTGGAGATTGAGGGGCTGGTGGAAGTCCGCCGGGGGGCGGGTATTTTTGTGGTTGCCATGCCGGATAAACTCGTTAATCCCCCAGTCAGTACGAGCCAGTGCAACGATGCCGGGCCGTTTGAGCTATTGCAGGCGCGTCAGCTGCTGGAAAGCAATATCGCGGAGTTTGCCGCTCAGCAGGCCACGCGGGAAGATATTCTCAAAATGCGGCAGGCCTTGCAGGTCGAAGAGCAGGAATTGGTTGCCGGGGATAACGAAAGCGGCGACAGGCAGTTCCATCTTGCCGTGGCCGAGGCCACCCACAACAGCATGCTGGTGGAGTTGTTTAAGCAGTCCTGGCAGTGGCGTGAAAACAACCCGATGTGGATCCAGCTGCACAGCCATCTGGAGAACAACCACTATCGGCAAGAGTGGCTTGCCGACCATAAACAAATCCTTGCGGCGCTGATTAAGAAAGACGCCAAAGCGGCCAAACACGCGATGTGGCAGCACCTGGAAAACGTCAAAAACCGGCTGCTGGAGCTGTCCGACGTCGATGATATTAACTTCGACGGTTATTTGTTCGAGTCCTGGCCGCTGAACGAGCCTGGGCGTTAACCCGGGCTTATTTCACACGAGTTGCCGCTGGAGCAGCTCGCCGCTTTGCTGCAAATCCTGCTGCGGATTGCGGCCTATCAGCACATATTCATACCCTTTGCTGCGCCACCAGACCAGGTTCAGGCCGCGGCGAACTTCGTGTTTCAGCGCGGGGCTGTCGGCTGCCTTGCTGCGGGAAATGCACAGCGCCATCGGCCCGTAGCTGGCGTGCAGATAAGCCATCTGTGCGATGGAGGTGCTGTCGTAGCGCAGCATTCTCACGCTTTTTAGCTCGGCTTCCGGGATCTCAACTTCCGCCTGCTGCAACCGGAGGCCGATATCCTGCTGCATACGGTTCAGGCCGTTTTGCAGCGCCTGGGGCGTGACGTTGATGTCCGCCAGCGTTTCGGCGCTGTAGAGCGACATGTACTGCGCAATCAGGTCGCGGATCTCAGGTTCTCCCCTGAGTTTTTGCTCGCCGGGGCGAATAAAGCGCCCGGCCAGTACGCCGACGGCGAGGAAACTGAGGGAGGCGGCTATCAGGCTACGGCGGCTAACGCCTTGTGCCTGCTGGTTCACGTTTACCGGCTGATGCAGTAGCACGTTGAGTTTGGCCTGCATCCGATTGACCGGCGCTTCTTCCAGAAGCGGGGCAAAAGCCTGTTCCAGCGGCAGATGGCTTTGCATGAGCGGTTCAACGCGGGCGGCCAGGGCTGCGTCGTTATTCAACTGCTGCTCAAAGGCGTGGCGCTCATCCTCGCGCATTTCGCCGTCCAGCCAGGCCACGATAGCCTCATCGCTCCACGGAGCGGAGAAGGATTGACGCGTCATTTGAGCTCCTTCTTCATCGTCGGCATCAGGTGCCTGGCCAGCGTCAGCCGCGCGGCGGCCAGGCGGCTCATCACGGTGCCGATGGGAATGGCCAGCGTGTCGGCGGCTTCCTGATAGGTGAAGCCCTCGACATAAACTAAAAACACGGTATTGCGCTGAGCCTCAGGCAACTCGCTAACCTGCTGCAGCAGTGCGTGATACTGGTGCTTGTCTTCGGTGCTTTCGCTGTCTGCCAGCTGGCTCAGCTCGTCGCTGTCGACAAAGCCCTGGCCCTGGCGAACGCGCAGGGCGCGAATTTCGTTGATCCAGATAGAGTACAAAATCGCAAACAGCCAGCGGTCTATCCGCGTGCCGGACTGAAACTGGCTGCAGCGCTCTAAAGCGCGCACGCAGGTAGACTGAACCAAATCTTCAGCCACATCACGATTGCGGGACAGCACCATGCCGTAGCGCCAGAGGCGGGCAAGGTGCTGGGCCAGCTGTAACCGAACTTCGTTGACGGTGATTTTTATGCCCTCAGCCTTAGGACTCCGGGTGCCCGTCAATGGCGGCTTTTAAATCGCGATACTCCTCGCAGCCGGTTCCGCAGAGCGTTTTAATGGTCGCTAACTGGGCTTTCGCCAGGTCAGGGCGGCCCTTAATCATCCACGCCTCGCCAAGATATTCGCGCACTTTGGCATAGTGCGGATCCAGGGCGATGGAGCGCTGATAATAGCCGATTCCTTCGTCGGTGCGCCCCAATTTTCTTGTGGCGTAGCCCCGGTAGTTCCAGGCTTCACGCGTGTTGGGCTGCTGCAGGGTATCCAGCAGGTTTAACGCTTCCTGGTAACGGCCAGATTTTGCCAGATGGTAAGCATATTGCGTCTTATCGCCGTCGCTTAACATGCTGCTTTTTTCCACGGTACAGGTTTTGGTTTTGCTGTCGTACACCTGGCCTTTCGGGCAGTCAGGCGTTTTAGAGTCATCGTCGCCCATGGCGCTGGCGGCGGCGGAATAGAAAAGCCCGCTGGCAACCAGGCACAGCAAAGGCAGCAGTTTACGGGTTGAAGGCATGTTCATGGTGTCGTCCTGTAGGTTAGCGAGAGTTGCCTTTGCAGGCGGGGAGCATGCGGCGCAGCGTGCCGTCACGCAGAACATAATGGTGAATCAGGGCTGCGGCGGCATGCGCCCCCGCCAGCAGGATCAGCGCCCAGGCCACATTGTTGTGCAGCATTGCCAGGGTATGGCGCAGCGTTGGATCGATGTTGAATACGTCCGGGACTTCAAAGAGGTTGAAGAACCAGAACGGTTCCCCCTGCGCCCAGCGGAACAGGAAGCCAAGCATGGCCTGGGTTAGCAGCAGGATGTAAAGCACGCCGTGGGTGGCATGAGCGGCGATGCGAAACGCGCCCGGCATCGGCACTTTTTCCAGCTTTCTCGACGGCGAAAAAGCGGCGCTAATGCGCCAGAACAGCCGGACGACAATTACCGCGCTAAGCAGGATGCCAAAGGAAATATGCAGAGATTGCAGGCCCTTGCGCAGGGGCGTACCACGCTCAAGGACTTCCCATATGTGCGCGCTGGCAAACAGGAATATGACGCAGAAAGCCGTGACCCAGTGGAGGGCCATGCTGAAGGCGTCGTAGCGCTTACGGAGCGGTGCAGCTTCGGGGGGCAGGTAACTCATGATTGTCTCTTCCTCAGGTTCTTGTAAGGAGTAAACAATCGGGGCGGAGATTTTATTCGGTGAAAACGAAAAAAAAGCCAGGCACTCCGCAGAGGCCTGACTTGATCGGGGCTGGAGGGCCGCTTACAGAGCTTTTTCCCACACGGACTGCGGCAGCAAATAAACCGCTTTTTCAGCGTGCTGGCCGTCGGTCACAATGTGTTTGATGCCGCTTGCCATCACGGCTAGCGTCACGTCGAAGGCATTCAGGCTGTCGCCGAAGCCGGCGGTCAGGTTCAGCATCGAGCCGTTCGCCATCAGGTAAAGCGTTTTGCCGTTAAGCTGGTACGCGTTGATAAACGGCATCACTTCTTCGGTCGGATATTGCTGCAGGTAGCCGCAGTCGATCTCTTCGGCGACGTGGCCCACGTTCAGCACGAACACGCCGTCTTTGGCTTTATCCAGTACCGCTGCGCTGACGACTTTTTTCGCGCCGGTGGCGGTGGCGACAACGTCAGTGCTGGCAATCACGTCATGAATATCAACCACGTGCCAGCCATCATAGGCGGCCTGCAGGCGGCGAGCCGGATCTAACTCGGCAACCATCACCTGGCCGCCGTAGGCTTTGGCGGCGGCGGCAACGCCCTGGCCGACCAGGCCGTAGCCAATCACCAGCACTTTCTTTTCGTGCAGGGTGAGGTGGGTGGTCTGGAAGAAGGTTTGCCAGGCGGTGAGGCCAACCATGTGGCGGTTATGCAGGCCCTCTTTTACCGGCAGATCGTCCCAGTTAAAGATTGGATAGCCAGGGCGCAGATCCGCGAGGCGGTTGACTCCGGAGCCGGTCGCTTCCAGGCAGGCAACCACGTCGCCAAACTCGCCGCGCTGATGCAGTAGCGTGGTGATGTCCGCGCCCATTTCGCACAGGTGTGTTGGGCGCCAGGCGATGGCTTTTTCCCACGAGTCGCGCCAGTCGGCGTCGTTCATATTGCGCCAGGCGCAGGCTTCCGCTCCTGCGGCAACCAGGTAAGCGACAACGTCATCCTGCACGGTGGTTGGGTTGCAGGTGGTGAGGAAGACTTTGGCATTTTTCTTCAGCAGGCCTTCAACCAGCGGGATCATTTTCAGGTCGAGATGCATATTGCAGGCGATGCGAACGTGGCTTAAGTCGGGCAGCGCCTGAACCTGTTTGAGGGTGCGAACCATGTGGCGGGTAGACCACGCGATCTCTTTGTTAAACATCTCGCTCTGGGTGCTCACGTCTTTTCCTTATTAATTGTTTTTACTGATTTTTATAGAATATGTCATCACGTTAACGGACGTCAGAATAGCAAAACGATGGCCGGTTGTTAATCGCTGAAACCGGCGCGGCGGGCGTGACGTCTGCTTACCAATGTTTTGTTTTTTTCCGTGATTTCTTCTCTATAGTAAAAGCTTCATCCCCTGATAAAAACGAGAAAAACATGATCAAAAAAGCGCTTGTTGTGTTGCTAAGCAGTGCCTTATTGACCCCGATGATAGCGAAGGCTGACAGCACGATAGTATTCCTGCGCCACGGTGAAAAACCGGCTAACAATAGCGGGCAGCTCACCTGCAAAGGGTTGAACCGCGCGTTGCAATTGCCGTCGGTTCTGTTGACCCAGTACGGCAAACCGGATGCCATTTACGCCGCTGCGCCGAAAGAGAACAAAACCGGCAGCTCGCTGCGCCCGTTAACCACCATCACGCCGACCGCGATCCGCCTTTCTCAGGCCATCGACCTGCATTACCACGCCGAGCAGACGGACGAGCTGGCGGATGATTTACTGAAAACCCAAAGCAGCGGCCGCCTGACTTTTGTCTCGTGGGAGCATAAAAACCTGGTGATCGCGGCGCAAAAGCTGGTGAAGAAAACCGGCGGCGACCCAACCGTGGTGCCGAAATGGCCGGGCAGCGATTTTGATTCGCTGTACATCATCAAACTGGACGATCAAAAACGATTTAAATCTTTCACCCACGGTGCTGAAGGGCTGAATACCGTGCCGGACAGCTGCGCGGGCGCGAGCTGATAGAAAAAGAAAAACCCGCCTTTGTAGACGGGTTTTTTATGCACTTAGCAAAAGAGGATTACCACCACACTTCAGCCTGAACGCCGGCCATAAACTCGTTCTTGCTTTTTTCGTTAAAGCGGAAGTTTGACAGCTCGTTGTCCAGAATATTCAGGTACGTGCCGTAGAAACGAATTTCAGGACGGGAGCCGAGCAGGCTCGGGCCAACCTTCAAAGCATGATAGAGCGTGGTTTTGTAGCCCGACTCTTTCAGGTTAACCCCTTGCTCGGTTTTGTTTTTCTGGGTAAACCAGCTCAGCTCCAGGCCGGTCTGGTTCCAGGTATCCCAAATCCACGCCGGGCGAATCACGGCCCGAATGCTGCTGAAGTCGCTGTGGGCACCGCTCTCATAGCTATAAACATCGCTACCCTGGGAGTAAACCAGCGCGTTAGCCATGATAATTTTGTCCGCGAGGTACATCTCTCCCTGCGAAATCAGACGCCAGGCCACGCCGTCCGTCTGGTCGCCGTAGTAATAGCGGCCCGGTGCCATGGAGTTGCTGGCTCCTGAGAAGTTAGCGAAGCTGCTGGCATAAGAGTTATTGGCCACCTGCAGGGTGAACTCGTTGAAGGTGTCGCGCGGCAGATCCTGGCGCACAATGGCCGTCGCCATCCAGGTATCCTTCAGCTTAAAGAAGGAGCCGTTATTTTCGTTGTCCTTCTGGTCGTCGGTCTTATTGGCAAAGGCATATTTGCCCATCAGCGACAGCGAACCGTCTTCCCACAGCGGAATGTTGCGGTAGCGCAGGTCAACCGAGTTGGTGTTCATCTGTGTGGTGTGACTGAAGTCGCGGGAGTAAACGTCAACGTCGTTGCGGCTGAGGGAGGCGTCAAGCTGGCCGACGCCCAGGTTCCAGTTTTGGATCCCGATGGCCGCCGCCACCTGGGTGGTTAATGATTTCCAGTCGAGCATCTGGATTTCGTACTCAGGCAGCTTGTGCTTCCCGACCCAGAAGTCCGCTTCCGGGGCAAACGGCAGGAAGCCTCTGGTGGTCAGGAAAATATCGCTGAACTGCATGATGTTTTCGTTGCCGTTGTTGTCGCCAAACCAGGCGTCGTTGTACTGTTCCCCGACGTTACCGTCGTAGGTCACGATGGCGTTGGCGGTTTTGCCGTCCTGATTGTAAACGCGCTGGTTCAGCGTTAAGTCGAACCAGCCGCTCATTTCGTTGCCGAAACGGCCAAGCGAGCCTGCAGCGTAGGTTTGAGCCGACCCGCGGTTGGCCGCTGCCCAGCCGGAGCGGAAATAACCTTCGTAGCTAAAGCCAATATCATCTTTAATGTATTTGCTAATGTCTTTCAGGGTGACGTTTTCTACGGTCGTTTTGCCGCCTTCGTTATTGACCACGGCCACTTTTTGCGTGCCTTTCACCGGCGTTGGTGGGGATTTGGTGTCGAGATGATTATTTTCATTCTCGATGTTGTCGGCTACCGGAGAATAAACCGTTTGATTCACCTGTGCCGGGCCAGACTGCACGTTATTACCGGCTGGCTGCAATTGAGCGACCTTGTCTTTATATATGGCTAACTCTTTCTGCGTTTTATTTAATTCTGATTTGTTTTCTGATAATTGTCTTTCAAGTAACTCCAGACGCTGCTCAACCGTTAATTTTGCTGCCATTGCGTGGGTTGAGGATAACGCCAGAAGGATGGATGCAGACAATAAGCTAACCTTCAATAAATTTGAATTCATAGAATGTCCCAGAAGTATAATTATTATTTGCCTCCGGTTTTAATAACCGGAGGCGGGTGAAAATTAAATTGCTATCATCGGTTTATTTATTACTGCGCCGCCTGTGCTGCATTTACCTTATTGGCGGCCATAACGAACGGTAAATAAATTAGCGTGGAAATGGCCAGGCATAGCAGCCCGACAATCAACGCCATCCAGTTCCCCCCGGTGCCGAAGAAGGCGATGAGCGGCCCCGGCGTTGTCCACGGTACGGCATAGGCAATCGGTGGAATAATTTCCAGAGTGACGAAGGTGTAGCCCACCAAAGAGTTGACGAACGGCACCATGATAAACGGAATGATCAGGATCGGGTTCAGCACGATTGGCAGGCCGAAAATCACCGGTTCGTTGATGTTAAACAGGCCTGGCACGAAGGCCATTTTGGCCAGATCGCGATAGTCGGCGCGGCGGGAGGCAATAAAGATAGCCAGCAGCAGGCCGAGCGTCATCCCTGAGCCGCCGTAGTTGGCGAAAGCGTCGTTGATGCTTCCCCAGGTGATAGGATATGGCGCGCCCCAGGTAGTGCCGTTGGACGCGGCAAAAGAGAGGTTTTCGAGGTTAGCTTCGGAGAAAATAGTCTCGCGAATCGCCGCCGTGGTGTTCGGCCCGTGAATGCCCAGCACCCACAGGAAGTTAGTGACCACGCCAAGCACCAGCACCGCGACAATATTAGTGCCCATGTTTTTCAGCGGCGCCTGAATCAGGGTATAAATCAGTTCATTCAGGCCATTCGGGGAGATTTTCGTCAGGCAGTAGTTCAGCGCAGAGAAGAAAATCATCACGAAGAAGATTGGAATTAATACTTTAAATGAGCGTGCAACTGCTGGCGGTACGGCATCTGGCATGGTGATGGTGATCTTCGGGTTACGCGCCAGGCGGCAGAAGATTTCCCCGGTAATCAGCGCGACAATCACCGCCACAAATAACCCCTGCGGACCCAGATATTGCGTCGTCAGATACGACTGCCCGCCCATCATTTGATAAGGGGTATAGACCACGAAGAACGCGCCAATAGCGGTCAGGCCGCACAGCAAGTCGTCCTGCTGATAGCTGATGGCGATATTACGTGCGACCAGGAAAGCAATCATGATCGACATGATATTCACCGACCCGTTCATTACCGGGGAGAATATGTTTTGGGCTTCGGCTAAGTTAGGGAATAACACACCGAGATGCAGCAGTGACGCAATAAAACCATCCGGTGAAAGGATGGCGAAGTTAATCAGCACGATCAGCGAACTGGCCATGACGATAGGGAATGACAAAATAAAAGCATCGCGGATAGCCGACACGTGTATCTGAGAGTTTAATTTAATCGCAATAGGAACAAGGAGCTTTTCCATACCGCGCTCAAAGGCATTCATTATACTCATGATGCGCCCTTTATCATTAGAGATATATTTACTGGGGATTTGAATTTATCGGTGAAATATTTTTACAATATTTAACCTCGTGACGATAAACCAAATCAATGACCCATTGGGTTATTATTTTGGCTGGAAAGGATTAATGGTCGCCAAGTAAGTTCAGTGCGGAATCAAGAACTGATTTTCCGTCCATTTGCCCATAATACTTCATGTCGATAACCGCTACTGGAATTTTCCCCTGGGTGATTTCTTCTATTTCGCTTTTTTGGAAGCGAACCTGAGGCCCCAGCAGAACAACATCTGCTTCATTTCTTTTAATTCTTTCTTTCGCCTCGGCAATCGCCAGCGCGTTAATATTGACCGAAATATTTCCCGCTTCGGCGTGATCTTGCATTCTTTTCACCAGCATGCTGGTAGACATCCCGGCGGCACAAACTAATAATATATTCTTCATTTTTACCCTTAACGCTTTGTAGATAATCAACCTGCGGCTAACTTAATGAATATCAATGCCTTCATCTGCCATTTCGATCACAGTTAGTCATCGCCGAGTGGTGCAAAAAACAGATTAAAAATGAACGTATATTGGACTTTTAATAGGAATGGAAGGGTAATTGCCTGTTTTTAAATGAATTAAGGAGGTTCAAAAGTGGTATACAAAGATGTTGTTAACTTACTAAAAAGCAGGATCAGCAGCCCAACCTATCATATCGGCGACATCCTCCCTTCGGAAAAAGAGCTGGCTGAGTTCTATAATGTGTCACGTAATACCTTGCGTAAGGCATTGAAAGTTCTGGAAGATGAGGCGCTGATTGAGCGCAGGCATGGGTCCGGCACCTATGTACGAAATAAACATTTTCAGGCTTCGGTTACGCATCTGGACAGCTTTACCGAGATTGCCAGAAGTGAAGGAAAAAAACCGTCCAGCCAGGTGCTGAGATTTGAGCTGCAGCAGGCGTCGGAAGAGATTGCGAGCCGCCTGCAACTGGCCATCGGCGAACCGGTCTATTACGCCAAACGACTGCGCCACATCGACAATGTGCCGATGCAGCTGGAAGAGACCTGGCTGTCGGTGAACCGCTTCCCCGACCTGACGGTCAACCACATGAAGCGTTCGAAATTTTCCTACATCGAAGATGAATGTGGGGTCAAAATTCACGGCTGCTACGAGGCGTTTCAGCCCATTCTACCGTCAACTGAAATTGCCAAAATGCTGCACATCAGCACCCGCGATCCGATTATCCGCATGGAAACCCAGTCCGTTGACGCCAGCCACAGCCCGATTGATTACTCGATCCTCTACACCAACGTGTTCGAGTTTCAGGTGAAGTACTTTTTGCCTCGTAAGACGGGCTAGTCGCTGTGGCTGGCCTTGCATTCGCAACGTCGGTCACAGTTCTGCTTTAAAAAGAGGTTCAACAATGTTCATGAAAGTGAACCTGTTGCTTATGAAAGATGAATATCAGCGTTAACTCACTGTATATCATGCCTTTTAACAGGTTCAAAAGTTGTTCAGTGTGTTATCCCCCTTCTATTGCCTGATGCGCCTCCCATTGATTAAGATTTTCTTCGTTTTCAGAACTGATAATTAAAAATTGAACTCGTCAATTTTTGTATTCCTTTTACCAGTCATGAATATGACCGGTGCGAAATAGTTTCCTCGTTTCAGTGGAAATAAATGATGAGCCGGAAATATGCAGGAGGAATTAGCGTATGAATATCGCCGCATTTGATATCGGTGGTACGGCTTTAAAAATGGGGATCGTCAACTCGCAGGGCGAGATACTGGCAAAAGGCAAAGAGACGATCAACGACAGCGATGGCGAGCAAATTTTACAGGCCATTTTAGCGTGGATTGCCGCGCATCCCGGCTGTGAAGGCGTGGCGATCAGCGCCCCTGGCTATGTCAATCCGCACACCGGCTTTATCGAAATGGGCGGGGCCATTCGCCGCTTCGACAACTTTGCCATCAAAGAGTGGCTGGAAGAACGCACGCAGCTGCCCGTCGCCATCGAAAATGACGCTAACTGCGTTCTGCTGGCCGAGCGCTGGCAGGGCAAAGCGGCCCAGATGAGCAACTTCCTGGTACTGACCATCGGCACCGGCATCGGCGGGGCGATTTTCTGCAATAACCAACTGGTGCACGGCGCACGCTTCCGGGCGGGAGAATTTGGTTACATGCTGACCGAACGCCCTGGCCCACGCGATGTTCGCCGTTACACCATGAACGATACCTGCACCCTGAGAACCCTGCGTAAAGACTACGCGGAGTATGCCGGTAAGCCGCTTGAGGCCGTCAGCGGGGAAGAGATTTTCGACCGCTTTGACGTCGGTGACGTGGCTTGCCAGCGCATGGTGAACGCGTTCTTCAACGATCTCGGCACTGGCCTTTATAACCTCGTCAATCTGTTCGACCCGGAAAAAATCCTGCTCGGCGGCGGCATTGTGGAACGCCCTGGCTTCCTGGCGCTGCTGCGCAAACACCTGGCCTGGTTCACCATCGACGACTATATCGATACCGTCAGCCACGGCAACGATGCCGGACTCATTGGCGCGGTCTACCATTTTAATCAGCACTATCGGTCGCAGCATGCGATCTCTAATTAAGGGAGAGAATATGTCTGGATTCAAAGAAGGTTTTCTGTGGGGCGGCGCGGTTGCGGCGCATCAGCTGGAAGGTGGCTGGAAAGAGGGTGGCAAAGGCGTTAGCGTGGCGGATGTGATGACGGCCGGTGCTCACGGCGTCCCGCGTGAAATTACCGATGGCGTGCTGCAGGGCAAAAATTACCCTAACCATGAAGCGATCGATTTCTATCACCGCTACAAAGAAGATATCCAGCTATTTGCCGAGATGGGTTTCAAATGTTTCCGTACCTCCATCGCCTGGACGCGTATTTTCCCACTGGGCGATGAGCTGGAGCCGAATGAAGCTGGCCTGCAGTTCTATGACGACCTGTTTGACGAGTGCCTGAAGCACGGCATTGAGCCGGTGATTACTCTGTCGCACTTCGAAATGCCATACCATCTGGTCACCGAATACGGCGGCTGGCGCAACCGTAAGCTGATTGATTTCTTCCTGCGCTTCTCGAAAGTGGTCTTCACTCGCTATCAGCACAAAGTGAAGTACTGGATGACCTTCAACGAGATCAACAACCAGGCTAACTACCACGAAGACTTCGCGCCGTTCACCAACTCGGGCCTGAAGTATCAGCCGGGTGAGGATCGTGAGCCGGTGATGTATCAGGCGTCGCACTATGAGCTGGTGGCCAGTGCTCTGGCGGTGCGTGCAGCCCGTGAAATCAACCCTGCGCTGCAGGTTGGCTGCATGATTGCCATGTGCCCAATTTACCCGCTGACCTGTGCGCCAGGCGACATGATGATGGCGATGAATGCGATGCATCGCCGCTACTGGTTCACCGATGTGCACGTGCGTGGTAAGTACCCGCAGCATCTGCTGAACTACTTCGAGCGCCGTGGTTTTGAGCTGGATATTACCGACGAAGATCTCGCGGCGTTGGCCGAAGGCTGCGTCGATTACATCGGCTTCAGCTACTACATGTCTTTTGCCACCAAAGCCAGCGCTGATAACCCGCAGTTCGACTACGACGAATCAAAAAGCCTGGTCTCTAACCCGTACGTGCAAAAATCCGACTGGGGCTGGCAGATTGATCCGGTGGGCCTGCGTTACTCCCTGAACTGGTTCTGGGATCACTATCAGCTGCCGTTGTTTATTGTAGAAAACGGCTTTGGGGCGATTGACGTGGCGCAGGCCGACGGCTTCGTGGACGACCAGTACCGCATCGATTATCTTTCGGCGCACGTCGCAGAAATGAAAAAAGCGGTAGTGGAAGATGGCGTTGACCTGATGGGCTACACCCCGTGGGGCTGTATCGACCTGGTCTCCGCCGGGACGGGCGAAATGAAAAAACGCTACGGCTTTATCTACGTTGATAAAGACAACGAAGGCAACGGTAGCCTGAGCCGCAGCCGTAAGAAGTCCTTCCAGTGGTACAAAGACGTGATTGAGAGCAACGGCGAGAAGCTCTGATAACGCCTGTGGCTGACTGAGTGAACGCTGGTTTAAACACCAGCGTTTTTTCTTTGAATGTGTTCAACCCCTGAACTGCATGCACCCGGCCACCTGGTTAAATCTATCCTTATATTTTTAGAATAAAGCGTTAAGTTAAATTATGACTATCACCTTCTGTATTTTAGTTTGTTTTGTTCTAAGATATTCTTTTACCGTTTAATGACAGTCAACGTCAGCCTGCATTGACATTCTCGCCAGGATTTTTTTCACTCCATATTTTTCTTTATGTATATTTAATTTATTAACTAAATAAACTTGCCGTGCATGATATTGACGAATTTGATTGCCTCTGGTGTACTAATATGGAATTTTATTTTTTGCCACGGTGATTTATTCACCAAAAAAATTGCTGGCTGAAATTAACCCTGGACACGATCATGAAAAAAATAACACGGCTTATGTTGGCCACTGCAGGTTTACTTGTTTCAATGTTTGGATATGCCGAAGCCACAAAGACAGATGCCAGCGAACACCGTATTCCAGCGATAAAATTGATTAACACGGCTGATAATCACTCTGCGTTTGTAAAAGGTTCAATTCCCTCTCTGGCGAAGCTCTCTTCCGAAAATCTTTATTTCAGTAATACCTTTGAAGAGTGGCAGAAAGGAGTGCATCCGGCACCGAAAAAGCAGTACGTGGTAACCCTGAAAGGCAAGCTGAAGTTTAAGGTTAGCGACGGCTCCACGTTCATCATTGAGCCAGGCACAGTGCTGCTTGCGGCGGATACCGCCGGCGAAGGGCACAGCTGGGATATCGTTGATGGGAAGGAGTGGGTGCGCGTTTATATCCCGGTGGGTGACGACGATCGTTTCATCGCAGATAAATAATTCCTGCACAGATAAAACGCTAATTTCAGCCTCGTTAACCACAGAATGGGACGAGGCTGCCACTCCTAAAAATAGTAGTTTTAATTTTATTTTTAAAATATTAATTCGTTCATTGTTTGTCATCTCCTTGTCATTATTTCATGTGGGCAGACCGTTATAAATAATGGCTAAAGAAGTCTCTCAGGCTGCCGATAAAAAATCGATAATTCAAAAAAACACCGTCGCAACCGTTGATGTGATTTCTACCGATTACCTCCTCTTATTGCCTGCGATATAACCATTAAAGCTCAGAGGGATTTATGAACAAACTGAAGAATATGCGCCTTAGTACCATGCTGGGGGCTGGCTTTGCGCTGGTCATCGCTATTGGATTCTTTGTCGCATTATTTGCCAGAATGCAGTTGGTTTCTGTTGGAAATAACCTTAATTATGCCGCTAATGTCCGGCTGGTGAATTTACTGCTGATCGTAAAGATTAAGGATAATATTACGGACAATGCCCACGATATTCGTGATATGGCGTTGTTCACCACGCTGCCGCATACCGAAGCCGAGAGTCGGGACTACATTACAAAAACTAACCAGGTGCTCGAAAAGCGTATCGCCGACAACAACGTCCTCTTGAAGCAGCTGGATAAGGCGCTGAGGCTCAAGCGCTCTCGCGAGCTGTTCGACAACCTGAACAATGTTCGCCCGGCATACTCCCAGGCGCTTCGTAAGGTGATGAGCGTTAGCGCGGCGGGGCAGTACGATGCCGCTCGTGCATTAGTCATCAGCGAAGTGGTTGGCCCGCAGGCCAGAGTGCTGGATGCGCTCAGCGAGATGATCAGCGATCATTCCGGTAGCACGGTGGGCATGGCCCGAGGCTATGTTGAAGAAGCGCACTTTGCCGGTAACCTGTTGTTGATTATTACGATTATCAGCGCCGTGATTGGCTCTTTGATTGCCTGGGGTATCGGGCGAGCGGTGAAAGGCCAGCTCGGTGGCGAACCCGTTTATGCCGTTTCCGTGGCCAAACAAGTTTCTGAGGGGCAGCTCAATACCGCCGTTGAACTGAAGCAAGGAGACACCAGAAGTCTGCTCGCGGCTATGGATGAGATGCGTAGCCGTTTGCTCGGGGTTGTGCGTGAAGTGCGAGACAGCAGCCATTCTATCTCCGTGGGGGCCAGTGAGATTGCGGCAGGCAGCACCGACCTCAGCCAACGTACCGAAGAGCAAGCGGCCAGCCTGCAGGAAACGGCCGCTTCGATGGAACAAATGAGTCAGACAATTCAGCAGAATGCCGAGACGGTGCGCACTGCGACTCGCCTGGCCAACTCTGCCAGCGAAACGGCCACGCAAAGCGGGAATGCCGTTAATAATCTGGTGCTGACGATGCGTGAAATTAGCGAAAGCTCACAGAAAATTGGCGACATTATTAGCGTTATTGACGGCATCGCATTCCAGACGAACATTCTGGCGCTGAATGCTGCCGTTGAAGCGGCTCGTGCAGGGGAATCCGGACGTGGTTTTGCGGTAGTTGCCGGGGAAGTTCGCTCGCTGGCACAGCGTTCTGCTTCGGCGGCCAGTGAGATCAAAGTCCTGATTGAGGACAGCATGCGTACGGTAACAAAAGGATCGGATATGGTGAGTTCGGCGGGAACGACGATCGATGACCTGGTGCAACAGTCCCACCGCGTGGCCGGGCTGATCTCTGAAATTGGCGTGACGACGGAAGAGCAGGGGCAGGGCATTGCGCAGATCAACGTGGCTATCACTCAACTGGATCAGGTTACGCAGCAGAACGCTGCGCTGGTGGAGGAGTCTGCCAGCGCCGCTGAGAGCCTCAGCGATCAAGCTACTCGTCTGGTGCAGTTGATGAGTATCTTCAATACCGGGCAGGTCATTGCCGCGGCTAACGCCCGCCAGGTCGAACCTGCACCAACCTCCAGGATTCGTAAGCCTGCGCTTGCCACGAATGCAGGCAGCTCAGAGCACTGGGAGCAGTTCTAATCTTCAGCGGCTGCCTGCAGGACGCAGAGCAGCCAAATCCGAATGTGGGGGAGGGGAGAAGAGGCCTTAAACGTGACTGACCCTGAAAAAATGAATCAAAATTGGTGGTACATTGAATATCGCGATCTAGAGTCTTATTAATTAAGTGCTTAATTTTAAGGATAAATTATGCAAACAGCGATTGATAAAGCATTAGACTTCATTGGCGGTATGAACACCTCGGCCTCCGTGCCACACCCTATGGATGAGAGCACCGCGAAGGGAATGTTTAGGTATCTGAAGCAACTGGGCGTCCCGGCAAGTGCTGCCGACGTTACGGCTCGTGGTGTTCAGGAGGGATGGAACACTGACTTCACAAAAAAAGTTGCCGGTTGGGCAGACAAGGTTGAGTCCGGTAACCGCCTCGTGATTAAAAACCCTGAATATTTTTCTGCTTATATGAAGGAAGAGCTTCGGGCGCTGGTGTGAGCTGGCTACTTCGTCATCATGGTAAGCAAAAAGGCTGACGATTTCTCGTCAGCCTTTTTTGTCTGGTGGCCCCTGCTGGACTTGAACCAGCGACCAAGCGATTATGAGTCCCAATCTTAAAGCTTACAAAACAATAAGTTACTTTATTTTCAATGGGTTGCTGTATCGAATAATGATAAATATGAAAGCATAGTGAATAGGTCTGTTGCCACTTTGCTGCCACTTTTGAAGCGTTAACTTTTGATGAGGGTGATGAGTGATGATCTTTCTAGTTGCGAGTGACGATAACCTTCTAATTGATCGAAAAGAACATGGCATTTATTAGAATTGTTCTTTTCTACAATGCTAAATACATCATCTGCAACTTTACGAGTATCAAACACTTTCAAAAATCTTTCATAGAAAGTAGCGTAACTATCATAGCTTTTAAAAGTAAGTTGTTCATGTGTTGGGCCTTTGGCAATATTGGCTGAACCACTTAGGCATTCCACATAATTGTCATTTACGCCACAATAAATCTTTGCATGAAATCGAGTGTTTCTGGTGGCGTCTTCTATAACCTGCGGAGTAAATTTGAATTTGCTTAAAATTTTATAATCATGAAAAACCGCAGATACTGCATTTTTATAGGAGTTCAATGTTTGGGTTTTAGTAATTATCTTAAGTTTATTTGAATTGGATTGGGATATGATATCTCCCCATAGATCCAGTAATTCATGACTTTCGGATCTCGTATGACCGACATAAGGAAATATTAGATAGGTTTTATCAAACAAAAGCTCCCATCTAATAATTAATTTTTTTATTAATTCTATAAAATCAGACTTTGTAATGGTTCCATCAATTCTATCTTCTAAAGGAATGCAATTATTTATATTTCCGAGTAAAAAATCATCGTCAGAAAAATCGCGATGGTCGAATTCTTTATAGAATAATGCAGAGTGGTTTTTACCACAGTCGCAAGTAAAATCTGTTTTAATTATTGATTTTTCAGCATCGTATCCATAACCTGAAATATCTTCAGAGATGTATTGGACAACTTTTCGTCCCCATTCTGGATATTGATCGGCCATGGTTTCGTAAGCTTTTTTTTCTAAGTTATCATCACAGTCATGGCATTTATAAAGATTGTAAGCTTCAGTGTCGAATTTTGGATTGCTTCTAAAAATATCACCTTTATATTTGAAGTGTACTGTGATTTTTTCTAATTTTGATGGTGGTTCACATTCGTAATCTAAGTAATCTATTTTATCAGCCCCGCTGACAATATATGACTCGTCGGGGTTCTTACACGGAATGCCTATCATGTTTTCGCAGCTTTGACATTTTGCGAGGATTTCTCCAATGTCATTTACTACTTGGAATTTTAGCTCGTGGTAATCAATTACATTATTGCAGTGTGGGCATACACCTTTAAATTTTTTCTTTGTGCTATACATAGTGGCATCCATTTAAAGTTTTTTATTGTTTATCAATGTTAATGGGTTCAGTTTAATTGCTTCATTGAGATGGTCTGGAGCAAAATGAGCATAGCGCATCGTCACTTTGATATCAGTATGCCCAAGGATGCGCTGTAATACGAGAATGTTCCCGCCGTGCATCATAAAATGGCTCGCAAATGTATGCCTTAAAACATGTGACAGTTGCCCATCTGGCAGGTCGATGCCCGCGCGTTTAACGGCACCCCGGAATGCAGAATAACATCCGGTAAACACTGGTTTTGATGTTCTTAATTTGGGTAGAACCTCGTACAGTTCTTCACTGATTGGGACGGCTCGGTTCTTTTTACCTTTTGTTTTGATATACGTGATCTTGCCTGGGTTAATTTGTTTGCCGGTTATGGATTCAGCTTCACCCCATCTTGCGCCAGTAGCGAGACAGATTTTGACTATGGTCACTAAGTCCTGCGCTCTGCTATTCTCACATTCAGCAAGCAAGAGTTTAACTTCATCCACGGTCAACCAAGCCAGCTCCGCCTCGTCAATTTTAAACTCCCGGACATTCTCCAGGGGGTTCGGTGCTATCCAATCATCAAGCCTTTTCAGTTCGTTAAACATGGCTCGGAAATAGGCAAGCTCAAGATTAACTGTGCGTGGGGCAACTGACTTCACACGATCTGAGCGGGTGATTTTTCCGCTTAACCGTTGTTCGCGGTAGGTCGCAAAAAGCTTTGCGTTAAATTCAGTCGCTAAAGGATTGCCCATAGCCAAGCAGGCAAACTCCATCGCCCCCTTGCGTTTCACTCCATCAGACAGAGTCACACCATGAGCGTTGAACCATGTTTCAACAAGATCAGTAACGCGCCGTTTGTCTACCATCTCACCCAACCAGGGCTTATCTTGCGCCTGTTCTTTTAAATGACGCTCAAAGGCCTGGGCCTCTCCTTTGGTGGCAAATTGACGGCGTACTCGTCGTCCGTCCCGACCATTAGGGAATACCTGGGCTTGCCATTTGCCGTTCGAAAGTTTTGATACAGCCATTAATTACAAGCTCTGTGTATGGGAGAGCACTTTACCTAACACTTTTATGTCCTGTGATTGGCATTCAAAAGAGGCTCGACCATTCTCAATGCGTATACGACCACCAGGGAATCTGAAAACTTCTCTCACGCTGGTTAACCCGTCAATTTCAATTAGCCACCACCCATCATTGATTTCGCCATCGTGGCTATCGACTAAATAGACTGAGTTTTCGAACGTTACTAAGAAAGGGGCGAATAGGCCTGGAGGGATAAGGCTACTGTCATAAATCATTTCATTTTGTGATGTTACAACACCATTTGTGATGATGAGGTGTTTGAGCGTCTTAGTAATCGCTTCACTCTCATCCTCAAACATTACCCCATCACCAGCTGCTAACCACAAGAGCGAAGCTCCTGTCTCAAGGCTACAAATTATTGCCCAATCAGAGGGAAACGTATTCCGAGCGTAGCGATTAGCCATGGTGCTCTGTGATATTCCAAGGTGATTGCAGAGCGCCTGGCGGGTAGTGAATCCGTAGGCTTTCAGGATGCGCTCAATGACAGGTTGGCCACCTTTGTTCTGCATAATCTCGTTTCGCAGTTTTTGTGGTATGTGGTGTTTTGTGATGTTATTAATTGACATTGGCGTTTTGTGATCCTATTCTCCGTTGTGTGAAGCAACGAATAGTAAATAACAGTCTCGAATAGTGTAGAGACAACCCAAACTGAGGAATAGTGCATCATGAAAAGCAATTTTACAATGCGTCCCAGCATCAATCTTGTGGTGTCTGAGCCTTACATCACACTGGATGAGTTTTGCCGCCGTACCGGCTACAAGCCAAGCTATGCCCGCCAGATGATCCGTGAGAATCGCTTGCCAATCAGAAAGAAAGCGGGTGTTAACAGCCTCATCGAAATCAACATGTTTGCTTTGACGATGGAAGCAGCGCAGGGCTGCGAAGTCGTAATGCAAGCCTGATAGTTCCATTCTGGGATAGAAAAGGACTCTCAACATGTTTGATTTTCGTGTTTCCAAACATCCGCACTTTGACGAAGCCTGCCGGGCTTTTGCGATTAAGCACAACATGGTGAAGTTGGCCGCTGACGCTGGGATGAATGCTCAGACACTGCGTAACAAGCTCAACCCAGAACAGCCTCACCAGTTCACCTGCGCTGAAATCTGGCTGCTGACCGATCTCACTGAGGATGCCGGGCTTGTCGATGGTTTCCTTGCTCAGATTCACTGCCTACCGTGCGTCCCGACAAACGAAGTGGCTAAAGAGAACATGGGCCAGTATGTGATGGGCGCAGTTGCAGAGATTGGCAAGGTCGCCGCTGGCGCTGTTTCCGGGGATGCCAAAACTGTTGCCGGTCGTAGGGCGATCATAGGTAGCGTCAATTCCGTAGTCCGGATGATGTCGCTGACTGCGGTGGCGTTACAGGCTCGCCTACAGGTTAATCCTGCAATGGCCGGAGCGTTGGACACAATGACAGGCCTGGGTGCCTCGTTTGGTTTGATGTGAGGTGCAGCTGATGAACAAAGAACCGTCTTTTGCATCGCTCCTGGTAAGGCAGAGTCCGTCCATGCACTACGGTCACGGCTGGATTATGGGGAAAGAGGGCAAGCGTTGGCACCCGGCCTCATCGCAATCTGAACTGCTGGCGCAGCTCTCCACCAAAAAGCGGAGGATGCCATGGCTATTGAAGGCGATACGGCGACTGTTTCACTAAGCAGTGGTGAACGGGCAGAGGGGTTGAATCGTATAGCAGAAATAAGGTCCAGAGTTTTTGGAATGAATATTGAGCCAGAGCTTGAGCGCTTTATTGACGATATGCGTAATCCATTAGCAGTAAATAACAGGGAGAATCAACGCGCATTAGCAGCCATTTATTATATGGCAAAAATTCCAGCAGAGCGTCACGGCGTTCATTTAAGTGAACTGACTACTGACGAAAAGCGGGAGTTGATAAAAGCAATGAATCATTTTCGTGCAGTGGTGAGCTTATTTCCCAAACGGCTAACCATGCCGAACTAATCCATCAATGAAACAAATGGCGTAAACCCGCCGGGCATTCTTTTGCCCAAAACAGGAGAAATACAAATGCGAAATATTCAGGTACGTGAATTTCAGGTTGATAACGATGCGCTGGGGACGTTGTTGAGTCGGGCAAAGAACGAAGAGCGTCAAGCTCGCGCAGCTGCCGTTTCTATTCGCCTTGAAGCTCTGGCAACTCACATCACTAACAAAGGTATGGATGGTAAAGAAGCCGCAGAACTGCTGCGCCGCGAAGCCATTCGTTTTGAGCATGAAGCACAGGAGCTGCACTAATGGCTGATTCAATGGACCTCGTACAGCAGCGCGTTGAAGAAGATCGCCTGCTCCACATCAATAACGCCCGCGCCAAAACGCCGGGCGCTTCTCGTGTGCTTTGTATTGATTGCGATGCACCTATCCCGCCAGCACGCCGCCGCGCCGTTCCGGGCGTGCAGTGCTGCGTCACCTGTCAGGAAATTTCAGAGCTGAAAGGTAAGCACTACAACGGAGGTGCTGTGTGAACAATGCTGAAATGTTGAAGTGTAAGCGTAAGAAATACTCGTTCGGCGCGGTCATTTTCATTCTTGTAGGACTGATGATTGGTATTGCTGCAGGCGGTGCGCTGTTTTCGCTGGTTGCGGAGGGGCTATGAGCACAATCCTTAAATGGGCTGGAAATAAAACCGCCATCATGCCTGAACTGAAAACGTATCTGCCTGCAGGTCCGCGACTGGTTGAACCTTTCGCGGGTTCTTGTGCTGTGATGATGGCGACAGACTATCCTCATTATCTTGTCGCAGATGTCAACCCAGACTTAATTAATCTGTATCGTACTATTGCGCAAGATACAGAAAGCTTTATTGATCTTGCAAAAGCGGTATTTCAAAGTTTTGTTGTTGCTGAAAATTATTACCGTGTGCGAGAAGTTTTTAATCATGATAAGAAATTAGACCGTCTTCACCGTGCGGTATATTTCCTTTATCTGAATCGACATTGTTACCGTGGATTATGCCGCTACAACCAAAGTGGGGTTTTTAATGTTCCTTATGGGAATTATAAAAAGCCATATTTTCCTGAGAATGAAGTTCGCGCATTTGCTCAGAAAGCAAAGCGAGCCACTTTTGTCTGTGCAAGTTATGAAGAAACGTTGGCAATGGTTAAGCGTGGCGATGTTGTTTATTGCGATCCGCCATACGACGAAACTTTTACGGGTTATCACACAAAAGGATTTGATGAGGATAACCAGTACCACCTTGCCTCAATACTTCTTCATCTTTCCTCGCTGGGGCACAGTGTTGTCGTGTCCAATAGTGACACTCAGCTAACGCGCTCTCTTTATCGTGATCTTAAAATCTTTGAGCTTGATGCAAAGCGGAGCATGGGCGTAGCAGGGGGGGAAGCAAAAACCGCCAGGGAAATTATCGCCGTCTCTAAATCATCTTGTGCCGTTATCAATGAAGGGCCGTTGTATGGCGTTGATTATGCCGCAGGCGCAGCTCCAATTCAGGGGGCTGGGTTCTAGTTATGACGGGAGTATTGCGCCAGGTTCATCATTATCATGGGACTCCAGTATGGGGAGCTTCTGGTGACGTTCACCGAATTGCGGTAAGCGGAGCCGGAGCTTTCGTTTCATATGCCAGACCAGACCAGATTACTGCTTCCATACGCTATGCCTTAGGAGTAGGGATTGATAACGGTGCGTTCTCTGCATGGATGCGTGGTCTGGTGATTGACTGGCGCAGTTTCTATCAATGGTTGCTGCAATATTATCACCATGAAAAAGTGATTTTTTTTGTTATCCCTGATGTGGTTGAAGGTGGGGAAAAGGACAATGATGAACTAATAAAGCAAGTTCCTTCGATGTTTAAGGGTAAAGCCGCACCTGTTTGGCATTTGCATGAGTCCTTAGATCGTTTGGTGGAATTGTGCAGGGAGTGGCCTCGTGTTTGTTTTGGTTCTTCGGGTAAATACGCAGTAGTAAGAACCCAAGCCTGGCATCGAAGGATGTTTGAGGCTTTCGACATTATTTATGGTCGATATGGTTTTGATACAAAGATTCATGGCCTCCGCATGTTGGATGGGCGCGTGCTGGGTAATTACCCGTTGGATAGTGCTGACTCCACAAATCTTGCCTGCAATATTCCAAAGTTCGAGACTAAATATCCTGAATTAACGCGTTCAATACGCGAAGCGGACTATTCAAAAGGGTTGAGTGAGAAGGAAGTTAAGGCGCTCATCCTGAAAGGCCGTTGTGCAGTTCTGAAAAGTACAATCGAAAAAGTTATTCCTCCGCATCGCTCAACGTGGCCTTGTGGTTTCGCTCATACCTTCCAGTTATCTCTGGAGCTTGTATGAGTAAATTTGAGTACGCATGGAATGCCCCGCGCCCTGCAATCGGCGGTTTTAAGCAAGCCGATGCGGCGCCGGGGATCATGTATCTGACGCCGGACGGCAATCGCAAGCGTTTGTCGATTGCCGAACTGGCAGAAACGGATGAAGCACCAGATCGGGGCCGAACAGTTCGTCGTCGCCTGGCTTCGCTGCCTCATTTTGTCCGTCGTATGTATGCTCAAAAGCTTGAACAGGTAGACCGCAAAGGCAAACAAGCGGCTGATGCCTGGCTTATCAATACCTTTGAACGATTCGTTCTTAGTCGCATAGATCAGGTCAATGAGCAGTATCTGCCGCAGGGGGTGATGCCTGCGGCTTTGTTGCCTCTGCGTGAACAATTCTGGCGCCTGCTTTGGGCTGGGAAAAAAGAGCTGAAACGGCTGGCGCATAACCTTGCTGATCTGTTGGGTAGCGAGTTTAACCGCGAGTTTGATTTCCAGATGGCCCGTACGTCCGATCCCCATTTCGCCACCCTGTCAGGTTATGGCCGCATGGGGTTTCTTGCCAATCACCTTAAAACACCGGTCCCGTGCTGGACGGCCTACTGCAAAGAAGAACTGGAGGCGGAAGACGCACTGAAAGCAGTGGCCCGCCTGCAGTCTCCGCAGTGGTGGCTTAATCGTCTGCGTCGTATGCACGCTCGCTGGCGTGAACATCTGATGGTTGCGGCTGGATACGTACATAAGAAATCAGCACCGTACTGCAGTGATCCATGCTTGCAGGAGTGGACGGCGCAAAAGAAAGCCAACCGCGAATTTCTGAAAGCAATGGAGCTGGAAGATGAGGACACCGGAGAGCGCGTATCGCTGATTGATAAAGTGGCCGGCAGCGTTGCCAACCCAGCCAACCGGCGCCGTGAACTGATGGCGCGCATGCGCGGGTTCGAAGATTTAGCGAATGAGGCCGGGCTGGCCGGGGCGTTCTTCACGCTTACCGCTCCATCCAAATACCACTCAATGCAGTACGGCGGGCGCCGGAACAACAAATACAGCGGCGCGTCACCGCGTGAAACGCAGAAATATCTTTGCAAAGTATGGGCGCGCACGCGTGCGGCCTGGCTGCGCAATGGTATTCGCGTGTTTGGCTTTCGCGTTGTTGAGCCTCACCACGACGAAACCCCGCACTGGCACCTCCTGCTTTTCATGCGCCCGGAGCATATCGAACCAGCAACAACAATCTTTCGTAAGCACGCCATGCGTGAGGATGGGAATGAGCCTGGCGCCGCTGAAAACCGCTTCGAAATGAAACCCATCGAGAAAGAGAAGGGCAGCGCTACGGGCTATATCGCCAAATATATTTCAAAAAATATTGATGGCTATCAGCTTGATGACGATCTGGATGATGAAACCGGCAAGCCTCTGAAAGAGATGGCGCGCCGCGTAAGTGCCTGGGCGTCTCGCTGGGCGATCCGTCAGTTCCAGCAGATAGGCGGCGCACCGGTAACAGTGTGGCGTGAATTGCGCCGCCTCGGTGATCGTGAGCTGGTCCTGCACCCCGAAATTGAGCCAGTGCGCCAGGCCGCTGACAGCAGCGCGTGGGATTTGTACGTGAGTGCGCAGGGTGGCCCGCTGGTTTCCCGTGATCTCCTGCGCGTGC
The DNA here is from genome assembly GCF_000758325.1 of Cedecea neteri. Classification (NCBI taxonomy): domain Bacteria; kingdom Pseudomonadati; phylum Pseudomonadota; class Gammaproteobacteria; order Enterobacterales; family Enterobacteriaceae; genus Cedecea; species Cedecea neteri. Next base: position 1,705,815 of record NZ_CP009459.1, read on the forward strand.
GCCTCAGCTATGAAGTCACCGAAAACGGCAACCTTTACGGGGATGACGTCTCCAAAATTTCCGGCGTTTACTCTCCGATCCGTGGGCCGGAATCGCTGATTCATACGCGCACTACCAAATACAAAATTGTGCCGAAACGTCAGGCCGACGGCGTTTCCGGTTTTGACCTTGATTTTTCAGGCGGCCCCGCCGCCCCTCGGAGTTCTGTCAATAACTGTACGCGGGAGGTTGAAAAACGGGCCGATCCTGGCGGCACGGTCATGAATGACTGTGCCAGCTGGGCGGATATTGGCTCTTTATCCGGGAAAGAAAAACGGGTGATGAGCGACGCGGCAAGGATAACTAACAAGCGCGTAAAAGTGAGGCCAAAAGCCAGCCCTATGACGGAGCAGGAAAAGCAAATTAGTGAGCTTCTGGTTCTGCGTGGTGTGGATGCCAGTGCCGGAATGGTCCGTTCGTTGATTTCTGGCGCGGTGGTGGCCTTTGGCGATCAGGTGTTAACGGTTGATGAAAGGCGCCTTATTGTCCGAAACCGTTCAGCGGCAGGTGTTCAACGTCTGCCGTCCCAGATTGTGGAGATTAAACAGCAGGCTAATGACCTTTTGAACCGAATGAAGCGTGCGTTTTCAGTACGGAAATAGCCCGTGTCAACATGGTCAGTTCTGACGGTGTGGTACCGCGTTACGGCATTCACCGTGAGACCTGACAGTGCTGGCCATTTATCGAGTACCGTTGCAGATCATTAACTACTGCAGGCCAGCCTTTATAGCCTGTTAAAAAATTGCCAGTTTGATTTTGTCCGGCTACCAGTAAGCGCTTTATGACAAACTGTTGGATTCGTGACAACAACTGCCTCCCCTGTTGAAAGTTCAAGGAAAAATTAATAGTGCAATCTTTCTAAGTTTATATTTGGGAGTGATGGGTTAATTTGTTTAAATGCCAGCTGATTTTCAGCTGGCATTTATGATTTATTTATCTTTCGTTTTCTCAATGATAGATTTTTCAGTTGTTTTGTAAATGTTATTTATAGTGGTTACTTTTGTTGTTAAAGCAATGCATACAAGGCTTAAAATGAGAATGCTAATAGAGATAGTGTTGTTTTCAAAAATCAAATGTGCGCATAAGGAATAAATCCCCACTACTATGATACATAAGAATATGAATATCATTAGTAGATTATGATCTTGTATGAATTTTTCAGGGGTAAACATATATCCAATGTTTAACGCTATAAATAATATAAGAAATGAAATTCCAACAACTTTGGAATGCTTAGCTTCCTTTTTTTCTGGTGATGAAGTTGTTCTGGGGATTGATTCTACGAAGGACTTAAGGTTCCCCATGTCAGTGTTGTTCAATGCTGCGCTTTCAGCTTCAAACTTTGATACCGTTCCATCAGGATGAGTGGTTGTCCAGCTTATTTTGCCAGTCATACGATATCCTTAATCCTGAATATTCTATTAAAATCTGCATCTACAGCAGTATTAGACCATTCTTCTTTAGTATTATCTTTGACTAAAATAGCTTTATTGTTGTCAAAGATAATATTAGTTCCAGTGAATTTGATATGCGATAGATCTCCTTTGAAAATGTTCTGTTCAACGCCTTCAAACGCTTCCATAAGCGTGGCTGCTTCCTTTCTATAAGAGGGTTTTGGTCCATTTACCCCTATTTTTAGAACTATTATTCCGCTTCCATCTTTTACAGGATGTAATGAAAATGAAAGTGCCATTCCATGATAATAAGAACGAATCTTTTTTATCATTTTCATAACGTAGTCATCATATCTTTTTCTGTAAATCATTTTTTTTTCCGTGTCAGATTTTGAAGATATCTTACAATACTAAGAAATAATATGTCGATGACATTGTAATGTGTGTAAAGCAACTTAGTTGCTCTAAAAAAAACCAATGATTTGTTATGTTATATTGTATGGTTTATGGTGCATATATATGCAGTTTATATCCATGGAGTTCGCGGGCTGGCGTCAGAAAGAATTTCAGGCAATGATTCGCGGTGGTGTGCACACTGAGACAATCTGGATGAATAACCCAGAGGGGCGTCCCTACTCGCACACCTTTGCGGGAAAGGATTACAACGACAGGGAGTGTGACCTGCTCCCCGTTGATTAATACACCGCGATGTTAGTAATGTCTTCATAAGCCACATGAGGACATCCCCATGAAGAAGCGTTTTTCCGAAGAACAGATCATCAGTATTCTCCGAGAGGCCGAAGCCGGGGTTTCTGCCCGTGAGCTTTGCCGTAAGCACGCCATTTCCGACGCTACCTTTTACACCTGGCGTAAGAAGTATGGCGGTATGGAGGTGCCCGAGGTTAAGCGCCTTAAGTCGCTTGAGGAAGAGAACGCCAGACTCAAGAAGCTGCTTGCCGAAGCCATGCTGGATAAGGAGGCACTTCAGGTGGCTCTGGGGCGAAAGTACTGACGACAGACCAGAAGCGGGAAGCCGTTGAATTTATGTGTAATGTGACCGGTCTGTCGCAACGTCGTGCCTGCAGGCTTACAGGTTTGTCCCTGTCGACCTGCCGCTATGAGGCTCAGCGTCCGGCGGCTGATGCGCATTTATCAGGGCGCATCACTGAGCTGGCACTGGAGCGCAGGCGTTTTGGCTACCGACGCATCTGGCAGTTACTGCGCCGTGAAGGCCTTCATGTTAATCACAAGCGCGTGTACCGCCTTTACCACCTTAACGGGCTGGGCGTAAAACGCAGACGACGTCGTAAAGGGCTGGCAACAGAACGTCTGCCGCTGCTCCGCCCGGAGGCGCCCAACCTGACCTGGTCGATGGATTTTGTCATGGACGCGCTGGCCACCGGTCGCAGGATCAAGTGCCTGACCTGCGTGGACGACTTCACGAAGGAGTGTCTGACAATTACCACTGCATTCGGGATTTCAGGCGTGCAGGTCACGCGAATTCTGGACAGCATTGCACTGTTTCGCGGCTATCCGGCGACGATAAGAACGGACCAGGGGCCGGAGTTTACCTGCAGAGCACTTGACCAGTGGGCTTATGAGCATGGGGTGGAGCTGCGGCTTATCCAACCGGGCAAGCCAACACAGAACGGATTTATTGAAAGTTTTAACGGACGATTCAGGGATGAGTGTCTCAATGAGCACTGGTTCAGCGATATCGTTCACGCCCGGAAAAAGATTAATGACTGGCGACAGGATTATAACGAGTGTCGTCCACATTCATCGCTGAACTACCAGACTCCGGCTGAATTTGCAGCGGACTGGCGAAACGAGAAATATGAAGAAAAACCAACCGACATTACTAGCTGAAGGTTGTATCTAATCCTGGGGGCAGGTCAAGTGCATCAAACGCAAGGCGAAGCAATGGCGCGATAAGTTCGCAGCTCTGCCCCATGTTGAGCGACTGGCAATAATGACGGCGCTGAGCGAAGTTAATAATTAACCTCAGTAAACATACTCATCTGATTGATTGATAAAAAATATTTACAACCTCAAAATCCTTCTATACTGTATATATAAACAGTGTTTATGCGCGGTTGTTAGCATCTACTCCTGAGGATGCTGACTGGTTCATCCCGTAGTGAGGATAGGAGGGAAAATGCAGGACTATCTTTTGGAGTCGTTGAAACTCCAGCGTATTGATTTCTTTATCAAGCTTGTAGCGGCTAGTGAGTGTAGCGAAGAAGAGAAACGCCTTGCGATCCAGTGGGTGTCGGAACTGACGGACGAGCTGATGGCGAAAATTCGTAACCATGAATACAGCCAAACGATGGACGTCACCAGTTAAGGAGGTCTCTATGCGCATTGAAATAATGATTGATAAAGAGCAGAAGATTAGCCAGGCAACACTGGAAAGTCTTGAGTCAGAGCTTTACCGCAATCTGCCCCCTCTTTACCCCAAAAAAGCGATCCGCATACGCAAGGGAAGCGCCAATGGCATAGAACTTAGCGGTTTAAAACTGGACGAAGACAAAAAACGAGTGATGGAGATCATGCAGCAGGCTTGGGATGATGATGGCTGGCTGCAATAAGGAACGTTGCTGGCGTAAGAACTTGCTTCTGACGTCAGCAAGGTTTTAACAACGAACTAAGTGAGGCGTTAGGCTGTAGTTGTTGGTTCAGCTTTGACACACTATATGTAGCTTTTGGATACGGGGAGATTGAATTATGTTCAGTTTTTCTTGTCGTAGTAGTGAAAATGGGATAAGTAAACGATCCCACAAGATGTTCGCGACCCGGCATTGTTCTACACTAAGGTCATAACAAAAAGAATGAGTAGCAATGCCACAAGTATGCAGGCACAGCGAGGAGGTCGTATGACTAAGATTTTAGGAAAGCTTGCCACAGCACCAGGGCGTTGGATGCAGAATGTTATCCGCCAGGACATTGAGCAGTCCAACAATAGCAAAATTACTACTGATGCTAATGGGAATGCTGTTCTCAACATGAACAACAAAGAAGTTCGTGATTCTATGCAAGCCAGAATGAAGGAATTGGCAGCTAAACGTTAAGGATGGACGATGGGACCACTTGTCATAATGGTTGTTCTCGTATGCGGGTTTTGGTACACAGAAAATCACTATCAATCCCGCATACGTCACGCCAGAACCAACGGTTGGACCTCTTACTTTTATGTCGCTATGCACGGTTGTAAGTTTGTTGTTCAAGGTTTCGCCGTCATTTTTGCGCTCTACATCATTCTTTGGCTGTTCAGCTTAATTATCTCGTTGCCTCACCTATTTTGGCCGACATACGGCATGAAAGACATTTACTCATGGCTTACAGTCAAAGAGGTCATGAATTACCCATTGTTGTTTGCTTTCTCCATGGGGATGTCATGCTTACTGGCCTATGCCGCAGGTCAGAATGCAAGGAAGTCACTCGAGAAAGAAGAGGTAAGACAAGCCGCATATAGAGAAATGGCTTCAATGGATGGTGTCGAATCTCTTCTTGTACAGGCTATTGATGAAGATATGCTGATCTTCGTTACGCTTAAATCACGAAAGGTATATATCGGTTATGTCGCGGCTCCACGTATTGAACACAGCCATACCCAACATTTGGCGATAATTCCGTACATCAGCGGCTATCGTGATAAAGATACTCTTCGCTACCATGAGCAGCATAGATACTACGAGCTGTACTTGGCGAAAGGCATTACTGCGGATTCAGAGGGATTGAATTTGCAGCATTTCAGGCACGTGATTCCTATGGATCAGGTAGAAGCTGTTTCCCTGTTTGATACTGGGACCTACCTGTCCTTTGATGATTGCTCTGAGCCAGAGGAGACAAAGGATAAGAACGCATAAGAGTGCATGATCATGCTGCATGAAAACGCATGATCGTTTGAGGATCGTTTATGTCTAAGCCCGCCAGTTCTGGCGGGCTTTTGCTTATATCATGCAGGTGCATGAAAACCACTACGTAAAGCGGGCAGGCGTGGCGGGGATACGAGCGCGCGCTCATGGTTGAATTAGTGAATTTGTGATATCAAAGGGCTGGGTTTTCAAGCCGTTGATGTTCAATTGTAAGGCATAAGTTTCACCAGTAGGAGGAGAGCTGACATGGTGACGTTAGTGGACGACTGTCCAAGGTGTGGTTCACAGAAAATTTCTTTTGATTTTAATGGATTGAATTGCACTAAAGTTTATACAAGCCTTGGTGGAGCAAAAACGCACGAGTACGAGATTTACTGCGTTTGTCGGGAATGTCGTCAAACGACTATGTTTATGTGCTGGCCTTTGGAAAAAAATAAAACATTAGATGGTTACAATTGGGGGAGTGGGCTTTTTGGGCTAAGGGAAGTAGTTGAAGTGGGCAGACCTATTTCACCCGCTGACATAGCCGTAGAAGAACCACCAGAATTTTTGCCTGAACACATAAACAATGCATATGAGGAAGGTGCAAAATGTCTGGCAATCGGCTGCTATAATGCAGCGGCAACCATGTTTAGGCTTTGTCTTGATTACGCGACTAAAGGTCTTGTTCCTGATGGTGAACAAGGGCTTGCACAGAAAATCAAGAGAAGCTTGGGGTTAAGAATGGAGTGGCTCTTTGATAATCACCTTTTACCTGAGTCTTTGAGAGAGCTGGCTGAATGTGTCAAAGATGATGGAAATGATGGTGCCCATGAGGGGATTTTGGATAAGGCTGCCGCTGAGGATCTTGAAGATTTTACCTATCTTTTTTTAGAGCGGCTTTATACTGAGCCTCAGCGCCTTATCGAAGCCCGGACAAGGCGTGAGCAAAGACGAAAAAAATAAGTTTAGAATCATTCATCTTCAAGAATATAGGGCGTGAATTTAATCACTTTCTCGCCCAGCCAGTCGTTAAATTCCTGCAGTCGCTTCTGCAGCGGTATTAGCTCGTTGCGGACAAAAACGCGACTGGCCTTCTCCACATCCCCAAACCCACCAACATTACTAGGCATAATCCCCATCATCTGCGGCGGTACGCGGTGAGCTGCCATCATGTCATCCCGGCTCACGTTCTTGATGTTCAGGAACTCATCCTTTGCCGCCACCTCTGACAGCGGGATGATCTGAATGCCGTCCTTTTTGCCGTTGGGCGAATACATAAACAGGTTACGGAAGTTGCCCGGCCCCTTGGCACTTTTCATAGCCTGGCGGATGTTGTTTACGTCCTCCTGGTTCTGCGCTGCGTCGGTCATATACATGATGAAGCCTGCATGGCTGCCGTTGATGTAATACTTCCGGCGGAACAGCGTGGCGGACTCATTCAGCAGGGCGGAAGGGATGGCTGACAGGTATTCCGGCAGGCCGTAAATTTCCTGGTTTAAGTCCGGCTCCATCAGGTGAAAGATGCTGCCTTTCGTGAACTCATAAGGCTGCGTGGTCATGCCGTATTGCACAAACCAATAGGTGTCGAGGTCGATCCCGCGGCGGGTGTATTTTGCCAGCGATGGCTCCAGTGACAGAATGCCGCCCAGCCGGTTTGTCCGTTTTTCCAGGTAGGCGTTACCGAACACCAGATAGTCCTGCACAAAGCGGCTGAATGCCTGCTGGCTTAATAGCGAGTGCGGGACAAATGTACTGGTCAGGATGTTGCGCTTAACGGCAATCGGCGAGCTGTGATGCACGGCGGCGCGGTAGGTGCGGGCCAGCCCGTCAAAGCTCACGGGCGGCTCATACCACTTATCCATCTGCACGCATTCCACGTAGTCCAGCAGCTCGCGGCGGTCCAGTACCGGGATCGGATCGCCAAAGCTGAACGCTTCGGCGTGAGTTGTGTTCTTCTGCTGCGCGGCTTCCTGTACTGGCACGGTGCTGGTCAGGGTGTCGTGTTCACTCATCAAAAAATCTCCACAATGTTGCTGGTATTGGCGGCCTCGCCCTGTAGCGGTTCGTTAAACAGCGCGTGCATCGTTGCCCAGGCCAAATCTGCGTGGCTGGCTTCTTCGCTGCGGCTGGCTTCGTAGGTTGGGCGGTTGCCGCTGGCGGTGGTGGCCCGGCGGATTGCCATGAATGACTGCGCAATGTCAGTGTGCCCGGCGTCGAACTCCAGGCGGCGGTGGCTGATAATGTCGTATGCCTTGAGCACCAAGGCGTTTTTCACGTTCGGGTTGTAGACGAACTCCCGCACGGCAGGGAAGAACGCTTTCACATTTTCATACACGCCGTGGCCCACGCCCGTTGAGTCGATGCCGATGTAAGTCACGTTGTATTGCTGGGTAAGCTGTTTGATGGCGTCGGCTTGGGCGCGGAAGTCCATCCCGCGCCACTGATGGCGCTCAAGAATGCGGAACTTGCCGCCCGGCACAGGTGGTGGAGCCATCACCACGCACCCGGCGCTGTCACCGTTCTGCGTACCCTTTGCCGGGTCATACCCGATCCACACTTCGCGCCAGCCGAACGGGCGCAGGGCCAGGGCCTGAAAATCTGACCAGACCTCCCAGCTGTCCACCATGCACGCCTGCAACTCACTGAGCGGAAAGACCGATGCGAGATCGTCGATAAATTCACACATCAGCAGGTTCTGGTATTCGTCCGGGCTGTACTCCATGCGCAGCTGGTCGAGGTCGAACAGGTTACAGCCGCCACGCACCGCATCCTCCACGGTGACAATCTGGCGATATTGCCCGTCCGGGCAGAGCAGGCCGGGAGCCAGGCTGCCATGGGTCAGGTCAATGTCCACTTTGTCGGCTTTGCTGCGGCCCCGGTTGAACAACGCGCCGGACCAGAACGGATAGGCGCTGTGCGTCAGGCTCGACGGGGTGGAAAAGTAGGTTTGCCGCCAACGTTTATGGATTGCCATGCCGGAGGCGACTTTGCGCAGTTCTTGGAATTTCGGGATCCAGAAATATTCATCCAGGTACAGGTTGCCGTGATAGCTCTGCGCGGTGCGGGCGTTGGTACCGAGGAAGTACAGGCACGCTCCGTTAGGCAGGACCATCGGATCGCCTCTCAGCTCCACCTCGACTTCTTTGGCAAAATCGATGATGTACTGCCTGAACATATGTGCCTGCGATTTGCTGGCGGATAGGAAGATCTGGTTACGTCCCGTGGTGATGGCGTCAATCAGTGCCTCACGGGCAAAGTAAAAGGTTGCCCCGATCTGGCGTGATTTGAGCAGGTTACGGATACGGTGACGGTTGCCTGCTTCCCACCAGTGGCGTTGATAGGCAAACATCGAATCGTGGAAAATTTCCTGCAGCTTTTCGGTCTGCTCGTCGCTGAATACGTTCTTTTCCGGTGGCTTGCGCGGGCCTTTGTTGCGGTTCGCCACGTTAGGGTTAAGGTCGGCCTCGTTGCCGCCGTCGTTAAATTTGCCGATGCGGGCATGGCGTTCTGACTGACGCGCCAGCAGGTCAATCTCTTTGAAGTCTTTCCCTTCTTTCGTCTCCTTCATGATGAGCTGGCAGTAACGCGCGGCAGTGGTCAGCTGCATCTGATCCAGCGGGCCATAGTCGCCCCACTTGTCGCGCTTCTTCCAGCTGTGTACGGTTGCAACTTTCTCGCCCAGCATTTCTGCAATGCGGGCTACGCGGTATCCCTGAAAGTACAGCATCATGGCCTGCCGACGGGGATCGAGATCTGTGGGAGTCAGTGTGGTGTTCATGGCACAAGATTACGGCCTTGACTGACGCCTTTCCCCGGCTGCGTTTTGTGTCGTCCTCAGTACAAGTCCCGCGCGTTGTTTCACTCCCCCCATCCCAGCAAACATAAGGCTCCAGTAAGTTTTTTCTAACGGAGCATGGCTCATGACAGCGAAAGCAAAGCGTTTCCGCATCGGGGTGGAAGGTGCCACCACTGACGGACGTGAAATCCAGCGTGACTGGCTGGTGCAGATGGCAGCCAGTTACAACCCGGCGGTGTACACCGCGCAGATTAACCTTGAGCACATCAAGTCCTACCTGCCGGACAGCACCTTTAACCGCTACGGCACCGTGACCGCCCTGGTTGCAGAGGAAATCAAAGATGGTGCGCTGGCGGGCAAGATGGCGCTCTATGCCGATGTGGCCCCGACGGATGCCCTGGTGGCCCTGGTGAAGAAAGGCCAGAAGCTTTTCACCTCCATGGAAGTCAGCCCGCAGTTTGCTGATTCTGGCAAGGCGTATCTGGTCGGCTTGGCGGCAACGGATGACCCGGCAAGCCTGGGCACGGAAATGCTGACATTCAGCGCCACCGCCACCCATAACCCACTGGCAAACCGCAAGCTGAACCCGGAAAACCTGTTCTCCGCCGCCGCCGAAACGGTGATCGAACTGGAAGAAAATCAGCCGAACCTCTTTTCCCGCGTGACCGCGCTGTTTGCCAAAAAAGAGCAAACCAATGACGCGCGCTTCTCTGATGTGCATAAAGCCGTGGAGCTGGTTGCCATTGAGCAGCAGAGCTTTGGCGAGCGCACAGACAAATCCCTGTCTGAGCAGGAAACCCGCCTCTCTGCGCTGGAAACCTCATTGCAGCAACAGCAGGCCGATTTTGCGGCGCTGCAGCAGCAACTGAGCACCGAAGACAGCCGCAAGGATTACCGCCAGCGTGCGCCGGGCGTTGATGCACCCGCTGGCACCGTGACTAACTGCTGATGGAGCACAAGACCCGATGAAACAGAAAACCAAATTTGCCTTTAACGCCTACCTGATGCAGCTGGCCCGCCTGAACAATGTTCCGGTGGAGGAGCTGTCCAGCAAGTTCACGGTGGAGCCGTCCGTGCAGCAGACGCTGGAAGACCAGATTCAGCAGTCCGCCGCGTTCCTCACTCTAATCAACATCATGCCAGTATCTGAGCAGTCCGGTCAGTTGCTGGGACTGGGTGTCGGCAGCACCATCGCCGGAACCACCGACACCACTGCCAAAGAACGTGAAGCCACCGATCCAACGCTAATGACGGATGTGGAGTACAAGTGCGAACAGACCAACTTTGACACAGTTCTGACCTACGCGAAGCTGGACTTGTGGGCGAAGTTCCAGGACTTCCAACTGCGTATCCGTAACGCCATCATTCAGCGCCAGGCACTGGACCGCATCATGATCGGCTTTAACGGAGTGAAGCGTGCCAAAACCTCCAACCGTGCCGACAACCCGATGCTACAGGACGTGAACAAAGGCTGGCTGCAGAAGGTGCGTGAAGATGCGCCGGACTGCGTGATGGGCAGCACCACCGCCGAAGACGGCACCACTACCGCCGCCCCGGTTAAAGTCGGGACGGGTGGTCAGTACATCAATCTGGATGCTGTGGTGATGGATGCTGTCAACGAGCTGATTGATCCGATTTTCCAGGACGATGACGGTCTGGTGGTGGTCTGTGGTCGTGCGCTGCTGGCGGATAAGTATTTCCCACTGGTCAACAAAGATCAGGACAACAGCGAGAAAATCTCCGCCGACCTCATCATCAGTCAGAAACGTATGGGGGGCCTGCAGGCGGTGCGCGCGCCGTTCTTCCCAGCTAATGCGCTGCTGGTCACTCGCCTGGACAACCTGTCCATCTACTGGCAGGAAGACACCCGCCGTCGCGCGGTTATCGACAATCCGAAGCGTGACCGCATCGAAAACTTTGAATCCGTCAATGAGGCGTACGTGGTGGAAGACTACCGCTGCGTGGCGCTGGTGGAAAACATCGAGATCGGTGATTTCAGCGCGCCAGCCGCGCCGAAAGGCGGGGAGTAACGCATGAGCCTGAGTCCTGCACGGCAACACCGCTTGCGCGTTCAGGCTGAACAGGCCGCCCGTTTGGGCGGCAGTGTTCGTCATGCGTCGGGCTATGACCAGATGCTGCTGCAGCTGGCGGAGGATAAGCGCCGCCTGAAAGGTATTCAGTCCACGGTGACAAAGGCGCAGATCAAGGTGGAACTGCTGCCGAAATATGCCGCCTGGGTGGAGGGTGTACTGGTTGCGGAGGCCACGCAGCAGGATGACGTGGTGATGTACGCCATGCTCTGGCGTATCGACGCCGGTGATTATGCTGGCGCGCTGCAAATCGCCGCCCACGCGCTGCGCCATGGCTGGGTGATGCCGCTCGGCAACCGCAATCCGCAGACGGTGCTGGTTGAGGAGCTGGCAGACGCGGCGCAAGCCGCCATCATCGCCTCACAACCTTTTGATACTGAGTGTTTGCTGCAGGCGCTGGATATGACCGACGGCAGCGACATGCCCGATCAGTCCCGTGCTCGCCTACATAAAGCCATTGGTCTTTTGCTCTGCGAATTCAGCCCGGCCTCCGCCCTGAATCACCTCACTCATGCGCTACAGCTCGACCCACGCTGTGGCGTGAAAAAAGACAAAGAGCGGCTTGAGCGCAGACTGCGCAACGAGAGCCAGTAACGGAACGTGCCCCGCGCACGGGCGGCACGGGATGGCGACAGGCTCAGCCTTATCAAAATCCCGTCCACCGCCCACTTTTTCAGGAGAAAGCGATATGCAGTTTGTTGCGCCTGAGCAGGCCCCGGAACAGGCGGAGGTCATCAAAAATACGCCGTTCTGGCCTGATGTGGACCTGTGCGAATTTCGCAGCGTGATGCGCACTGACGGCACGGTGACGCCCGCCCGGCTGAAACAGTTGGCGCTCACGGCAATGTCGGAAGTCAACGCGGAGCTGTACACCTTCCGCCAGCGCCAGCAGGCGCTGGGCTACCGGATGCTGGCAGAGGTGCCCGCAGAAGAACTGGACGGTAAAAGCGAGCGCCTGCATCACTACAGCAATGCGGTGTATTGCTGGGCGCGTGCGGTGCTCAATGAGCGCTATCAGGACTATGATTCCACGGCGTCTGCGGTAAAGCGCGGGGAAGAACTGGCGGAGGCTAGCGCCGACCTGTGGCGTGATGCCCGCTGGGCAATCAGCCGGGTGCAGGATGCGCCGCACTGCACGGTGGAGCTTATCTGATGAAAGTGCGTGCGCACCAGTATGACACTGTGGATGCGCTTTGCTGGCGTCATTACGGGCGCACGCAGGGCGTCACAGAACAGGTGCTACAGGCAAATCCGGGGCTGGCAGAGTACGGCCCTTTTTTACCTCACGGGCTTGAAGTGGAGCTGCCGGATTTGGTCCGGGCTGCAACCACTCAGACCGTTCAGCTATGGGACTGACCATGACAATAGAAAAAGTCACGGCCTTCATTGTGTACTGGATCGCAGTCTTTCTGGCCTGGCTGGGAGGCTGGTCTATTCAGGATGCGGCCGCCGCAGTGGGCATGGCCCTGGGCGCGGGAATGTTTGCGGTGAGCTGGTATTACCGGCGCAAAACATTCCAGCTTCTCGTTACGGGAAAAATCAGCCTGGAGGTTTATGAACGCGTCAATCGTTAAGCGCTGTGCAGTTGGCGCTGTGCTCGCCATTGCTGCAACCCTGCCGGGGTTTCAGCAGCTCAATACCTCTGTTGAGGGGCTGAAGCTTATTGCTGATTACGAAGGATGCCGCCTGCAGCCATATCAGTGTGATGCCAATGTCTGGACTGATGGGATCGGCAACACGGTAGGGGTGGTGCCGGGCAAAACCATCACGGAGAGACAGGCAGCGCAGGGGCTGATCTCCAATGTGCTGCGTGTGGAGCGGGCGCTGGATAAGTGTGTGCTGCAGTCGATGCCGCAAAAGGTCTATGACGCCGTGGTGTCGTTTGCTTTCAACGTAGGGACAGGCAATGCCTGCAGCTCCACGCTGGTTAAGTTGCTCAATCAGCGGCGCTGGACGGATGCGTGCCACCAGTTGCCGCGCTGGGTTTATGTGAAAGGTGTGTTTAATCAGGGGCTGGACAACCGTCGCGGGCGGGAAATGGCCTGGTGCTTACAAGGAGCATAGCAAGATGAAGAAGAAATTTATTAGCGTGTTTTTCCCGATAGTGTGGGCCGCACTACTCGTTATCAGTCTGCTTTACCCTCGCAGTGGGGCGCCGGTTCTGGTCGGTGCATCTGTTCAGGTAGCGTGCATTATTGCCTGGCTCATGGCGGCATTTGCCGTTATCGGATGGGCCGCCGGTGATGGGCCGCGTAACCAGGTAAGGGCGGCATTGATGAAGTTCAGGATGCAGCCGGTAAAACCAGTGCGAACATGGACGGTGAGGCTGCTTGTTGTTGCGTGCCTAGCAATATCGGGCTGGGCAATCACTTTGGTGTTTTATCTGCTGACGCTGGTCCTGTATCAAATTGCTCGTGCGCAGCTCCATAAACCGGCGGCTGCCTGATGCGTGTGCTGGCGGTAGTGCTTGCGCTAGCACTGGTCGCGCTGGGCTGGCAGTCGTGGCGGCTTAACAATGCCAGCCACATCATAGAGACGCAGGGCGCGGTGCTGAAAAGTAAAGCGCTGGAATTGACGAAGAAAAACAGCCAGTTGATCGGCCTGTCCATTCTGACTGAAACCAACAGCCAGGAGCAGGTGCGACTTTATGCGGCAGCGGAGCAGAACGCCTCGCTGCTGAGACTCCGTCAACACAGGATCGAGGAGCTAAAACGTGAAAACGAGGATTTACGCCGCTGGGCTGACACTCCTTTGCCTGCTGACATTGTCCGGCTGCGGGAGCGTCCAGCCATCGCCGGAGGTGCAGCTTACCGTGAGTGGCTGTCCAAAAGTGACGCAGTGCCGACTGGAAAGGTCATCGCCCAGGAGTAACGGTGATCTGAATGCGGTGCTGGATGAAACCGAGGCCGCCTGGGCGACCTGTGCTGACAAGGTGGACACGATAGTTTCGTGTCAGGAGCGAAATAGTGAACAAGCCGCAGTCTTTACGCCGCGCCCTGAATGAAGCAGTTGCTTATGTCCGGGGCAACCCGGACAAACTACACCTTTTCGTTGATAACGGCTCACTTGTAGCAACCGGGGCCAGTTCTATGTCATGGGAATACCGCTACACGTTGAACGTGGTAATTGAAGATTTTAGCGGTGATCAAAATTTGCTGATGGCACCAGTGCTGTTGTGGCTTCGTGATAATCAGCCGGACGCTATTAACAGCCCGGAACTGCGCGAAAAACTGTTCACTTTTGAGGTGGATATTCTGCGAAACGATATCTGCGATATCAGTTTGAACCTGCAACTTACTGAGCGTGTGATTGTTAGCGCTGACGGTGGAGTGGCGAGCGTTGAGGCTGTGCCGGAGCCTGACGAACCGGACGAAATGTGGACTGTGAAACGTGGATGATCTGCAGAAGGTTGATGCTTGGCTGGAGGCTTTACTGGCGAATCTTGAGCCTGCGGCCAGAAAGAAAATGATGCGGGAACTGGCGCAGCAGCTGCGTCGGACACAGCAGAATAATATCAGACTGCAGCGCAACCCGGATGGAAGTGCGTATGAATCCAGAAAGGTGACAGCCCGGAGCAAGAAAGGCCGCATTAAACGGCAGATGTTTTCAAAACTTCGCACTGCCAGATTTTTGCGCGTCTCTTCGTCTGTTAACTCTGCGAGTGTCGCGTTTGTTGGGCAGGTACAGCGCATTGCCAGGGTCCACCACTACGGCTTACGGGACAAAGTGAGTAAGCGGGGGCCAAAAGTGCGTTATGCAGAGCGCCGGTTGCTGGGCGTTAATGACGAAGTTGAAGAACTCACCCGTGACATTCTACTGAGCTGGCTTGTTGAGTCGTGATTCTAGTGCGATACACTGCTCGATAGCCTCATCGATTGTGATTTTATTGAACGTCCATTCAGAATTATCAAATCTACAAACAAATATTTTGCATTCAGGAAGGTGTTCTTTGAATTCTGCTTTGGTTTTGATTAGGTAGCTTTTATTAAAAGAATTTCTGATTCCAATATATGCTTCTTTAAAGCTTGAATTTTTTACCGGTTGTATTTCGCCAGAAATTCGCCAAACATTTCTAACAACTCTAACCTCCTCTTCATAAGACCAGTATCCAGGCTTGTAAAGAAATGTTCTTTGAAGAACCTCAAGCAAACCAGGAGTAAAAGTGAACTGTAATCCTTGAAAAAATATATGGCTTTCGGAGTTATCGAAAGATGCCTTGGGCTTTGTCGACGTGTAAATAACACTTCCATATTTAGCTGGGATTACATTAGCGCCAATGTCATTTAACCCTGCTTCATTGATGTCAATGCCGAAAACAATACCTGCATGAGAACAGTTTCCGTGGTCAAGTGGAATGCCATAACCACCTTCTACTTTTTCACCCTTACTATAATGCGCCCACATTAGTGGGTTTAGAGGATTTCTTGTGAGAGATAAAATTCCATAAGACTGAGACGCTACGATGTATTTTATCGTTTGATCGTCATGTTCAAGAGCTGAATCAGAATGCAAGCTGGTAAGCTCAAATGGGTCATTGAGTGAGGAGGCTTTTGAAAATTTCAATGTTGAATTTTTTATGATTGTATCTGCGGTGCTTAAATCAACGTATTTATATAAAAGCATTATTGACCTGTTCCAAAAATGACAATGTTTTTAGGGATTCCTCAGGTCAGGATATTACTGCTTCATTGTGGGATGCGCCATACAAAGCCGATTCGTTTTGTGAATGCTTAGAGTCATGCACTCTCACCTAATGAACGCACAACTTACAGAAATCATGCGCCTTATCACCAACCTGATCCGCACCGGCACTGTGACCGAGGTGGATCGGGCTAACTGGCTATGCCGGGTGAAAGTGGGCGAGCTTGAAACCAACTGGATTAACTGGCTGACGCTGCGTGCCGGTGGCGCCCGTACATGGTGGTGCCCGTCGCCCGGCGAGCAGGTTGTGGTGCTCAGCATGGGCGGCAATCTGGAGACGGCTTTTGTGCTGCCCGCCATCTACTCGAGTCAGTTTGCGCCGCCGTCGGATTCTGTGGCCGGTTGCGTGACGGAGTACCCGGACGGGGGCTGGTTTGAGTATGAGCCTGCCAGCGGGCGGTGGTATGTCCGGGGCATCAAATCCATGGTGATCGAAGCGTCGGAAAACGTCACTTACAAAACGCCGAAGTTTATCGTCGAGGCAAGCGAAACCCTGATTAACAGCGATGTGGTTATTAAAGGCGGGGTCAGTGTTGAGACGAGTCAGGCCCGCATTAACGGTGATGTGGTGGTTAATGGGGGCGTCACACAGGGCGGAGGCAGCATGAGTTCTAACGGCGTGATCGTCGATAAGCACGCGCATTCTGGCGTGAAATCCGGCGGCGATATATCCGGAGGGCCGCAATGACACTTTATCTGGGGATGAGTCAGAAAACGGGGCGAGTGATCACGGATATAGAGCATTTGCGCCAGTCCGTACGCGATATTTTGATGACTCCGCAAGGTAGCAGGATAGCCCGCCGTGAATATGGTTCGCTGCTATTTGCCCTTATCGATCAGCCACAAAACCCAACGCTGCGGTTGCAGGTGATGGCTGCAATTTATACTGCATTGAGCCGTTGGGAGCCTCGTCTGGCACTGGATTCAATCGTGATTAACAGCAGCTTTGATGGCGCAATGGATGTCGATCTGACAGGACGGCGGACTGATGGTGCGCCAGTTTCATTCACCGTTTCGACAGGGGGCGAAAATGGCAGCCATTGATCTTTCGCAATTGCCTCCGCCACAAATAGTTGATGAGCCGGATTTTGAAACGCTACTGGCTATGCGTAAAGCCGCGTTTATTGCGCTTTATCCCGCGGATGAGCGAGAAGCTGTCCGGCGCACGCTCTCACTGGAATCAGAGCCTGTAACAAAGTTACTGCAGGAAAGCTCTTATCGTGAGTTGCTGCTACGTCAAAGAATTAATGAGGCAGCAAAGGCTGTGATGGTTGCTTATGCCAGCGGGAACGACCTTGAGCAGCTCGCAGCAAATTACAATGTGAACAGGCAGATCGTCAGTCCTGCTGATACTGATGCGGTTCCGCCGGTCGCGGCAGTCATGGAAGCCGATGAGGCTCTACGGCGAAGAACGCAATCAGCGTTTGAGGGGCTGTCCGTTGCTGGCCCGACAGCGGCATATAAGTTTCACGCAGTCAGTGCCGATGGCCGTGTTGCTGATGCCAGTGCGATTAGCCCGGCGCCTGCCGAAGTTGTGCTGACCGTCCTCAGTACGCAGGGGGATGGGACTGCAGCGCCTGATTTGCTTGCCGTGGTTGAAAGGGCATTGAATAGCGAGAATGTCAGGCCGGTTGCAGATCGCGTCACTGTAAGAAGTGCGCAGATTGTACCCTACAGTGTTGATGCAACGATTTATTTTTATCCAGGGCCGGAAGCGGAACCCATTATTGCTGCAGCAAAAGCAAGCTTGCAGAAATACATTGCCAGCCAGGGGCGACTGGGCCGCGATATCCGACGCAGCGCCATCTATGCTGCATTGCATGTTGAGGGCGTTCAGCGCGTGGAGTTGACGGCACCGGCGGCGGATGTGGTGCTGGACTTAACCCAGGCTGCATCCTGCACTGAATGGAGCGTAGCAAACGGGGGGACTGATGAGTAATAGCCTGTTGCCGCCGGGTTCATCGCCTCTTGAGCGCAAACTGGCGCAAGCCTGCAGCGGTATATCTGATCTGCGTGTGCCATTACGTGATTTGTGGAACCCGACAACTTGTCCTGCAAAATTTCTGCCTTATCTTGCCTGGGCATTTTCTGTTGATCGATGGGACGAACGCTGGCCGGAGGAAACGAAACGCGAAGTGGTGCGCAGTGCATGGTTTGTCCATAGCCACAAAGGCACGCGGGGGGTCATTCGTCGCGCTGTAGAGCCGTTGGGCTATGTGATTAATTTTCAGGAATGGTGGGAGGCCAATGATCCGCCAGGCACCTTTCGCCTGAATATTGGCGTGCTCGAAAGTGGTGTAACAGAAGAAATGTATCACGAAATGGAACGGCTAATTGCCGATGCCAAACCCGCCAGCAGGCATCTGATCGGACTCAATATTGTTCAGGATATTCCGGGCTACCTGTATGCCGGTGGCGTGGTGCATGACGGTGAAATTTATACGGTATATCCAGATATGGAGTTGTTACGATGAGCCAGAAATTTAAAACCCTGATCACTGCTGCAGGGATAATTAAGCTGGCAGCAGCTCTGCCACCGGGCGGTAAAAAAGTTGTGTTTACGACAATGGCTGTGGGTGATGGCGGCGGGCAACTTCCCGTACCTAATCCGAATCAGACGGCCCTTGTGCGGGAGGTTTGGCGGGCTGCGATTAACTCCATTACACAACATCCCAAATATCCCAACTGTATAGTGGCTGAGCTGATTGTGCCTGCTGAAGCAGGCGGATTCTGGATGCGAGAATTGGGTTTATTCGACGACGCAGGAGTGTTAATTGCTGTAGCCAATATGGCTGAAAGCTATAAGCCTGAACTTGCCGAAGGGTCTGGCCGTCAGCAGGTTGTGCGAATGGTTGTCGCGCTCAGTAATGTTGATGCTGTTGATTTGAGCATAGATAACTCGGCAGTGCTCGCAACAAAAGAGTACGTTGACGACGCACTCGACAAACACGCTAAATCACGCAATCACCCCGACGCAACACTGAACGAAAAAGGGTTTGTGCAACTGAGCAGTGCCACCAACAGCGACAGCGAGACGCTTGCCGCCACGCCTAAGGCGGTGAAGGTTGCCGTAGATGCGGGGAATGCTGCGAACCAGAACGCCGAGAAACGACTGCTCAGAGACAGTAATCTGGCCGATGTGCCGGATAAAGTTACTGCCCGCAAAAACATGGGGCTGGGAACGGCGGCACAATACGACGCGACCGCGTTTTTAAACGTCTGGAATAATCTGTGGGATTTGCCGGATAAAAATGCCGCCCGTTTAAATCTCGGCCTGGGGTCGGCGGCTGTCCGTCCCGCTACGGATTTTTTATCCACGAGCAGCAATCTGGGTGACGTGCCGAATAAAGCCGCCGCGTTGGAAAATCTCGGTGGTGTGCCGCGAACGCGAAAAGTAAACGGTCATTCCCTGGACAGTGATATGAGCGTTACTGCACAGGATATTTTTGAAGGCCAGGCGGCTTACATCCCTGCAGCCGCTAATTTGAATAGTTACCTAACGCCGGGATTGTATTATCAGCCTGCTAACATCAACGCCATTTCGGGGGCAAATTATCCCGAACCGAACGCAGGTTCACTGGAAATCTATAAAAGTGCCGGTGTCACTCAGATTTACCGTGTATATGCCGGTTCCCGTTCTTACATCCGCTCCTTTTACGACAAGGCGTGGTCTGTATGGGTTATGCAATACGACAAAGAAAACAGACCGACAGCGCAGGAAACTGGCGCTGTACCGGCTGCCGGGGGGAACGTCGGTTATCTTGATAACTCATTGCATTATGCGATAAAGCTGGGTACATGGGAGGGGGCGGGCTCTTTTGCCGGGCAGCTCAAACATTCAGAGGCGCCGTTTGCAATACCGCTATTTCATGCGGTCGGAAATGTTTATCTGCCGATGATTAAAGGTGTCGTGCAGACGAAAGACCTTGGTTATCAACTTGCTGCCAGCCTCGGAATTGCTACAAGCGGAAAAGCTGAGTTTCCGCAAATCCTGATCCACGGAATCACTGATGCTGGAACAGGGGCGGCATGGACATTCAATCCGAATGACGGAGCATTCTATAGCCCCGGCAATATTGGTTCAGGTGGCAGCATTAGTTCAGGTGGCAACGTTGTATCAACATTAGGGGTGTTTGAATCGGGGGGTAATGTGCGTGTTTACTCGTCGAATAATCCGCCACCGCAGCAAGACCTTTCGCAGTTCCCGAGCTATCAGTGGGTGCAGAATTACGCCATCCAGGATATCCGACTGGCGGGCGTTGAATATCAAGACGCCGGTGCAAATACAGGGCAACGTGTTGCACCTCCGGGCGCGGTGTTTGTTGGGTCGCAAGTGAATGGCAACTGGGATAATAACGAAGGTTTTTATATTACGTACATTCAAAAAATGATTACTGGCGCTTGGTATACAATCGGGAGGGTTTAATTATGGCTTTACAAAATATTAGAAATTTTAAATTAGCGAATCCGGCGACGCCTGAGCAATTGCATTTGAAAAATAAACTCGGCGTGATGTTTTTGAAATCAGACGACGGCCTGGACTGGTACGAGTGTCAAAAGCTGTTTCAGAGTGACACGATTAAATTGTGTTATGACGAAAAAAACATTATTCGCAGCATCAGCAGTGCTGACAGCGGGCATGATGTCTCGGGTTTATGGCCGGTGGGTTATAGCGTTGCTGAAGTCAAAAACACGACGGCAAACAGGCGCGCTGATATCCATGGGGGGTGGCTCTATATGGACGGCGAAATTGTCAGGCGTGAAGCGACACTGGAAGAGTTGATTGCCTCAGCAGAGGCCGAAAAACAAAGTCGCATAGCGCAAGCTAATGAATACATTAACAATAAACAATGGCCGGGCAAGGCTGCGATGGGGCGGCTAAAGGACACCGAAAAAGGGCAATATAACGAGTGGCTTGATTATCTTGATGCACTGGATGCCGTGGATACATCCTTTGCGCCAGAAATAGACTGGCCGGTAAAACTGGAATCAGCATAACCCGAATTTACTGCATCCGCCGGACGCGAGTAGCGACCGGCCTTTTGTACCATCGCGGCTGAGCATAATTTCTTTTGTACTGACCACGGCACAATCACGCTTACGTGCGAATCACGACCAACATCCTGAACATAAGAGCACCCCTGTAACAGAGAGGCTGAAAAATGGCTCAGGATTATCACCACGGCGTGCGCGTTGTCGAAATCAACGAAGGCACCCGCCCCATTACTACGGTAAGTACAGCTATTGTGGGCATGGTATGCACCGGCGATGATGCCGATGCGTCCGTGTTTCCCCTGAATAAACCGGTATTACTAACTGATGTATTGACTGCTAGTGGCAAAGCGGGAGAGTCCGGCACTCTTGCCCGTTCGTTGCAGGCTATTGCTGATCAGACAAAACCTGTGACGGTTGTCGTCCGTGTGGCCCAGGGAAAAACCGAGGAAGAAACAACGTCCAATATTCTTGGCGGCGCAACGCCTGATGGACAAAAAACGGGCATGAAAGCGTTGCTGTCTGCGCAGGCCCAGCTTGGTGTTAAACCGCGCATTCTTGGCGTTCCGGGACATGACACTAAAACTGTTTCGGCAGGGCTGCTGAGCATCGCTCAGAGCTTGCGTGGATTCGCTTACCTGTCTGCATACGGTTGCAAAACGATGGAGGAGGCTATCGCGTACCGGGATAACTTCGGGCAGCGTGAAGGGATGCTAATCTGGCCCGACTTCATCAATTTTGACACTGTGTTGAAAGCGGATGCCACGGCATTTGCCACCGCCCGTGCGTTAGGGTTGCGAGCAAAAATCGACGAGCAGACGGGCTGGCATAAAAGCCTGTCTAACGTTGCAGTCAACGGTGTTACCGGCCTTTCTGCGGATGTGTTTTGGGATCTACAGGACCCGGCGACGGATGCGGGCCTGCTCAACCAGAATGACGTTACCACGCTAGTCAGAAAAGACGGTTTTCGCTTCTGGGGTTCTCGCTGCCTCAGTGATGAACCGCTTTTCGCATTCGAAAGCTACACCCGCACAGCGCAGGTTCTGTCTGACACGATGGCCGAAGCGCACATGTGGGCTGTGGATAAGCCTCTGACCCCATCCCTTGCGCGAGACATTATCGAAGGTATCCGCGTAAAAATGCGCAGTCTTGTTAGCCAGGGCTATCTCATTGGGGGCCACTGCTGGCTGGATGATGCCGTGAACGACAAAGACACGCTCAAGGCCGGGAAGCTGTCGATTGATTACGACTACACACCAGTGCCACCGCTTGAAAACCTGATGTTGCGCCAGCGCATCACCGATCAATACCTGATGGATTTTTCCAGCCAGGTTCGCGCTTAAGGGGGCGTCATGGGATTACCACGTAAGTTAAAGCACATGAATATGTTCAATGACGGGAACAACTGGCAGGGCATCGCGGAGTCACTAACCCTGCCGAAGTATACCCGTAAGTTTGAAAAGTTCAGGGGCGGCGGAATGGCCGGGGCCGTTGATATTGATATGGGCCTGGACGATGGCGCACTGGATACAGAGTACACATTAGGCGGCACAGAATCGCTGGTATTCAAGCAGATCGGCAAAACGACAGTTGACGCTATTCAGACCCGTTTTACCGGCTCAATTCAGCGAGACGATACCGGTGAGGTTCAGACTGTTGAACTGGTGACACGTGGGCGCATTAAGGAAGTTGATTCCGGTGAATGGAAAACTGGCGAGAGCAGCACAACGAAAGTGAGCCTGACCAACAGCTACGCCAAGTTAACCATTAACGGTGAAGTGGTGTATGAGGTCGATCTGGTCAACATGATTGAAATCGTTGATGGGGTTGATCTTATGGAAGCGCATCGTGCTGCGTTGGGCCTCTGAACCAAATAACAGGCGCGGGAACCCGCGCCATTACTTAATTTTCGGGAAATAAAAATGACTGCAACCACGACTGAAAAGGCCGTAACCCTTGATACACCTATTAAACGCGGCAAGACAGAGATTAAAGAAGTTGTCCTGCGCAAACCATTATCCGGTGCGCTGCGCGGTACTCGTCTGCAGGCGCTGATGGATATGGATGTGTCGGCGATGATGACCGTTATTCCGCGCATTTCCACGCCAGCACTGACGCAGCAGGAAATGGCGGAAATGGACCCGGCGGACTTAACCACGCTGTCCGTTGAGGTGGTGACTTTTTTGTTGCCGAAGTCGGTGCTTGCCGGTTTACCGACAGCCTGACGGTTGACGATCTGGTGGCGGACATTGCCACCATCTTTCACTGGCCGCCGTCCGTCACTGATGTTATGCCGCTAACTGAGGTGCTGGAGTGGCGGTATAAAGCAATTCAGCGAAGCGGGGCCAGCGATGAGTGATAGCAACCTGCGCCTGCAGGTAGTTTTAAATGCGGTTGATAAACTCACCCGCCCATTCCGCGCAGCACAGTTCAGCTCTAAGGAGCTGGCTGGCGCCATCAAAAAAAGCCGTGATCAGCTAAAGAGCCTGAATGAACAGGCTGGCCGGATCGATGGATTCCGAAAGACCCGAACAGAACTTGAAAGGTCTAAAAGCAACCTTGAATCAGCCCGCCAGGGAGTTGCCGCACTGGCGCGGGCGTTTGCCGCAAGCAGTAACCCTACAAAAAAGCAGGCTAGGGAATTAGAGCAGGCAAAAAGGCGGGTTGGTCAACTGAGTGAAACATATAAAAACCTTCGCTTGTCTGTGCAGCGGCAGCGCCAGGCATTGGGTGAGGCGGGCATAGATACCAGAAGGTTGTCAGATGCCCAGCGCCGGTTAAAAGCAGACACGGAATCAGCCACACGCGCGCTCAAGCAGCAGCAGGAGCGGCTTAAATCTGCTGGCGAACGTCAGGCAAAGATGACTGCCGTTCGTGAAAAATATAATGCCAGAAACCAGCAGCGGGCCGTGATGGCCGGGCTGGGCTATACCTCCGTGGCGACCGGCCGCACGATGTTTAATGGTCTGAAAAATACACTGAGCGTGGGTTATGACTTTGACGCCATGATGAGTAAAACCCAGGCCGTGACTCGCATCCAGAATAAAGACGACCCGGAAATGGCCGCACTCAGGCATCAGGCCAGGACGCTGCCGTTACAGTCGAAATTTACCGATCTGCAGGTTGCGGAAGGACAGTATTTTCTGGGTCGTACAGGTTACAGCGCGAAGCAGATTCAGGGGGCTATGCCGGGGATGCTGAATCTGGCCGCTGCCGGTGATATCGATCTGGGGACAACGGCTGACATTGCATCGAATATCCAGACAGCAATGGGGATTCCTGCGGAGAAAATGGACCACGTCGCTGATGTGCTGACCGCGCTGTTTACCCGAAATAACGTTGATATTCCGATGTTGGGAGAGTCGCTGAAATATTCTGCCGGTGTTGGCCGGGAATATGGGCAGTCACTGGAAACCATTTCTGCGGCAACCGCGATGCTGGGGAGTGCCGGTATTCAGGGAAGCCAGGCGGGTACGACGATGCGCAGTATTTTGAGCCGTATCGGCACATCTAAAGCAGTTGCAGAATTAGGGGGGAGCACAAAAGACGAGAAAGGCAATATGCGGGATATGGTTGATATTCTGCGAGATATCAATTCAAAGACTTCAAAAATGGGCAACGTGGACCGCGGGCAAATATTTAAAGATATCGCCGGGCAGTACGCCGTGACGGGGTTTGGCGTTTTAATGCACGCAGCCGGTGATGGTTCGCTGGAGAAAATGCGCGGAGCGCCTGGGGAATATGACGGCGAAGCGGCGCGGGTATCGAAAACCATGCTGGATAACATGGCCGGTGATATGACCATGCTCCACGCCGCGCTGGAAAATATCAGCGTTGAGTTATTCGAGAAAAATAACGGCTGGCTGCGTGAGCTGACAAAATCAATTTCTGGCGTGCTGCATGGTGTTGCTGAATTTCTCAAGGCGCACCCAACGTTCAGTAAAGCCTTTGTCACCATCGGTGCGGTTGTTGCTGGCCTGACGGTTGCATTCGGCGGCGTGATGTTTGCCATTGTTGGGCTATTGGCCCCGTTAACACTGCTGCGTTTCCAGTTTGCGATGCTGGGGCTGAGAGGTGCGGGATCTTTGGGCCTGCTATCAAAAGCATTTAGCACAGTTGGTTCCGGCATCGTCTGGCTGGGCCGCCTGATGTTTGCTAACCCGATTCTGGCCGTGATTGGCCTGATAGCTGCAGGTGCGATTTACATCTGGCAGAACTGGGACACGCTGGGGCCAAAATTTAAAGCCATGTGGGATATGGTGTGTAACGCAACGTCTGCCGCGTGGGAGTGGATTAAAAACGCGGCCAGTGCTGCATGGGAGGGGATTAAGTCTCTGTTCTTCAATTACACCCTTCCGGGGCTGATCATGAAGAATTGGGATGCAATTAAGGCTGGCGTATTGGAAGCGTGGACAACGGTTAAGCAAACCATCAGCAACAAATGGGATGAGATCTTGGGTGATGTTGCCGCCATGCCAGCAAAATTCAAAGAGTACGGTAGTTCAATCATCGACTCGATACTGAATGGCATTAACGAGAAGTGGGAAGCACTGAAAAACAAACTTTCGTCGGTAACAAACTATCTGCCGGACTGGATGACGGGTAACGATAAAACCCCCGGTAAGCAGCCCATACAGATCATGCCAGGAGGTGCCGGGCCGACAATGGCGCCAGGGCCGAAGTATGCGGGCGCATATGACCGTGGCGGGTACATTCCAAAAGGGCAGTGGGGGATTGCCGGTGAAAACGGTCCTGAGATTATCAATGGCCCGGCTAATATCACCAGCCGTACACGGACGGCGGCGCTGGCTTCTGTGGTTGCCGGGATGATGGGGGTTGCATCAGTACCGGCGGAAGCGGCGCAGCTTCACCCAATGAGTTTGCCTGCTGCTTCTTACAACATTAAAGCTGACAAAGCCGCAGCTCCTGCGCCGGTCATGCACGTAGAAACTCACGCACCAATCACCATTTATACCCAGCCGGGGCAAAACGCGCAGGATATCGCGCGGGAGGTCGCTCGCCAGTTGAATGAGCGTGAAAGCAGGGCGAAAGCAAAAGCCCGCAGCAACTTTAGCGATCAGGGGGGCTACGAGCCATGATGATGATTCTGGGAATGTATGTGTTTCAACTGCGGACGATCCCTTATCAGGAATTGCAATATCAGCGCAGCTGGCGGCACGCAACAAACAGTCGCGTAAACCGCAGGCCGTCAACGCAGTATCTTGGCCCTGACAATGACACTCTGACGCTTTCGGGGGTTCTGTTACCGGAAATCACCGGCGGCAGGTTGTCACTGCTGGCGCTGGAGGTGATGGCAGAGCTGGGTAAGGCGTGGCCACTCATTGAGGGGAGCGGCACGATTTACGGCATGTTCATCATTGAAAGCATGAGTACAACCAGGACGGAATTTTTTGAAAGTGGTATGCCACGCCGGATTGAGTTCACCCTGACGCTAAAGCGTGTCGATGAATCGTTGACAGAAATGTTTGGTGATCTGAAAGACCAGCTAAGCAACCTCCAGGATTCTGCGGCTGCAGCGGCAGGTAAGCTGAAAAATGCCGTTGGGGGATTATTGTCGTGAACTTTGATTTATTAAATCTGAACAGCAAAACCCCGGCTTTCAGCATCATTATTGAGGGCAAGGATGTTACTACGGTGATGGATGAGCGCCTTATGAGTCTGACGCTGACGGATAACCGGGGCTTTGAGGCTGACCAGCTCGATCTGGAGCTTGACGACGCGGACGGAAAAATAGTCCTGCCGCGGCGTGGGGCAGTAATCAATTTTGCTCTCGGCTGGAAGGGGCAGCCGCTGTTTCCAAAGGGGGCTTTCACTGTGGATGAGATTGAGCACAGCGGGGCGCCGGATAAGTTAACTATCCGCGCCCGTAGTGCGGATTTTCGGGAAACGCTGAACACCCGCCGGGAAAAATCGTGGCATAAAACAACGGTCGGGGATGTAGTCAGGGAAGTTGCTGCGAGACACAAGCTGAAAATGGCGCTGGGAAAAGATGTGGCCGGAAAGTCTGTAGAGCACATGGATCAGACCAATGAAAGCGACGCCAGTTTTTTAATGAAGCTGGCCCGCCAGTATGGGGCTATCGCCTCCATAAAAGATGGCAACCTGCTCTTTATCCGGCAGGGGCAGGGAAGAACGGCGAGCAGTAAGCCGCTGCCTGTCATCACGATTACACGGCAGGCCGGGGACGGGCACCACTTCACCCTGGCTGACCGGGGAGCTTACACGGGCGTTATTGCGAGCTGGCTTGATACGAAGGAGCCACAAAAAAAAGAAACTGCCACGGTTAAGCGCCGGAGAAAAAAGGCCAAGCCAGAGCCAACCGAGGCGGAAAAAGCAGAGAAAAAACAGGGCGATTATCTAGTAGGAACGGATGAAAATGTCCTGGTGCTGAGTCGTACCTATGCAAGCCGGGGAAATGCCGAGCGGGCGGCCAAAATGCAGTGGGAGAGGCTGCAGCGCGGTGTGGCTTCGTTTTCTCTGCAATTGGCGGAAGGGCGTGCTGATCTCTATACCGAAATGCCGGTGAAAGTTTCAGGGTTTAAGCAGCCTATTGATGATGCTGAATGGACGATTACAACCCTGACTCATAGCGTTAGTGCTGATAGTGGATTTACTACCAGTATTGAGTTTGAGGTGAAGATAGATGATTTATAAATGGAATGATTGTTCACAAAATGGGTTTGTGATGTATCATTGTGTGATTGATAGGGCGGCAGGAGAAAAGTGGTTATGATGAATTGTCCGAAATGTGGACATGCGGCACATACTCGGAGTAGCTTCCGGGTTTCCGACACCACTAAGGAGCGTTACTGCCAGTGCCAAAATGTTAATTGCGGCACCACCTTTGTCACTCATGAAACGGTAGTACGGTTTATTGTTACCCCAGGACTAGTCGATCACGCTCCACCTCATCCACTAAATGGAGGTCAGGGGCATATGAATTTTTGACAAACTAACCCGCTTCGGCGGGTTTTTTTATTGGGCATGGTTAAAATCCTGCTGCCATTTTGCTGCCAATGAATAATCAGCAAACAAAAAAGCCACTCGCTAGAGTGGCTTAATTATATGATTTTAAATCTAAAATTTGGTGGCCCCTGCTGGACTTGAACCAGCGACCAAGCGATTATGAGTCGCCTGCTCTAACCACTGAGCTAAGGGGCCGTGGCGCTGAATTATAATGTAACTGGCGGTGACGATCCAGCGCTTAAGTGACGTGTGCTTGTTTTATAAACAATGGCTAATCAATCCCTTATACTTCCTACTCCATTCATTCAGCTGAGAAATACAATGGTTAGCGATATCCTTCAGCCTGACCTTCGGGTCGTGTTCTGCGGTATTAATCCGGGAAAATCATCCGCTCATCTCGGGCTGCCTTTTGCGCATCCTGCCAATCGCTTCTGGAAAGTGCTTCACCTCGCGGGTTTTACGGACCGACAGCTCAAGCCTGAGGAGGCACAGCTGTTGCTTTCCTACGGCTGCGGCGTGACGAAACTGGTGGAGCGGCCAACCGTGCAGGCAAACGAAGTGGCGCTGCAGGAGCTGCGTGCCGGAGGGCGAGAGCTGATTACAAAGATGCAGGAGTACCATCCGGGAGCGCTGGCGATTCTGGGTAAGCAGGCGTTTGAGCAGGCTTTCAGGCAGCGTGGTGTGAAATGGGGCAGGCAGGAGATTACCCTTGGTGATACCGAGGTGTGGATTTTGCCTAATCCAAGCGGCTTGAGCCGCATCACGCTGGATAATCTGGCTGAGGCTTATAGAGAGCTGAATGAGTCGTTGACGGTGCGTGGGCGGTAAATAAGGTGTTGCCGTTTTCCCTCACCCCGGCCCTCTCCCAGAGGGAGAGGGGGGATAAAAAGAAGCTTCCAGAGGGAGAAGGGGGATAAAAAGAAGCTTCCAGAGGGAGAAGGGGAATTAAAAGAAGCTCCCGGAGGGAGAGAGGGAATGAAAAGAAGTGTCCGGAGGGAGACTGGAAAAAGCGCTTTGAAAAACGACAGTGCCCAGAAATTCAAGGCAAAAAAAAGCTCCCTGGCGGGAGCTTTTCAATTTTTGGCACCGATTAATCGTCCAGGAAGCTACGCAGGACTTCAGAGCGGCTTGGGTGGCGCAGTTTGCGCAGCGCCTTCGCTTCAATCTGACGGATACGTTCGCGGGTAACGTCGAACTGTTTACCCACTTCTTCCAGCGTGTGGTCGGTGTTCATGTCGATACCGAAGCGCATACGCAGGACTTTCGCTTCACGCGCAGTCAGGCCAGCCAGAACGTCGTGCGTTGCGGAACGCAGGCTTTCGGAGGTGGCAGAATCCAGCGGCAGCTCGAGGGTAGTGTCCTCGATGAAATCACCCAGATGCGAATCTTCATCGTCGCCGATTGGCGTTTCCATGGAGATAGGCTCTTTGGCAATTTTCAGCACTTTACGGATTTTGTCTTCCGGCATCAGCATACGCTCGGCTAACTCTTCCGGCGTTGGCTCACGGCCCATCTCCTGCAGCATCTGGCGCGAAATACGGTTGAGCTTGTTGATGGTCTCAATCATGTGCACCGGAATACGGATGGTACGCGCCTGGTCGGCGATGGAACGGGTGATAGCCTGACGGATCCACCAGGTTGCATAAGTTGAGAACTTATAGCCACGGCGGTATTCAAACTTATCAACGGCTTTCATCAGGCCGATGTTGCCTTCCTGAATCAGGTCGAGGAACTGCAGGCCACGGTTGGTGTATTTCTTAGCGATAGAAATAACCAGACGCAAGTTGGCTTCAACCATCTCTTTCTTCGCACGGCGCGCTTTCGCTTCACCAATGGACATGCGACGGTTGATGTCTTTTACCTGCTCGATGGTCAGGCCGGTCTCTTCTTCGATCTGCTGCAGCTTCTGCAGGCTGCGGTGAACGTCTTCGGACACTTCATGCAGCTTCTCAGACCACGGCTTGTTCATCGCAATGGCCGCGTTGAACCAGGTTTCGCTGGTTTCGTTGCCGGTGAACAGCGTGATGAAGTTTTTCTTCGGCATTTTGCACTGCTCAACGCACAGCTTCATGATGATACGTTCTTGGGTACGAACGCGGTCCATCATGACGCGCATGCTGTTGACCAGGTAGTCGAACTGTTTTGGCACCAGGCGGAACTGTTTGAACACTTCAGACAGCTGCAGGATCTCCGCGGCGGCGTCAGCGTGGCTGCGGCCTTTCGCTTTGATGGTGTCGCGAGTCAGTTCGTACTGCTTACGCAGCTCACCAAATTTTTCGCGCGCCAGTTCCGGGTCGATGCTGTTGTCATCGTCGGAGCTGTCGTCGTCAGACTCTTCGTCTTCGTCCTCATCGTCGTCCATCTCTTCCTGAGAGAGTTCGGAGCCGACATGGGTTGCGGTTGGCGCGAGATCTTCTTCCGCGTTCGGGTCAACAAAGCCGGTGATAAGGTCGGACAGGCGAGCTTCTTCAGCTTCAACGCGATCGTACTGCTCCAGCAGATAGGTGATCGCTTCCGGGTACTCGGCAACCGAGCACTGTACCTGGTTGATACCGTCTTCGATACGCTTCGCGATATCGATCTCACCCTCACGGGTTAACAGTTCAACGGTCCCCATTTCGCGCATGTACATACGCACGGGGTCGGTGGTACGTCCAATTTCGGACTCCACGCTGGACAGCACCTGGGCAGCCGCTTCTTCCGCGTCTTCATCGGTGTTGTTAGAGTTTTCAGCAAGCAAAAGATCATCGGCATCAGGGGCTTCTTCCATCACCTGAATGCCCATGTCGTTGATCATTTGGATGATGTCTTCGATCTGATCGGAGTCGACGATATCTTCCGGCAGATGGTCATTGACCTCGGCATAGGTCAGATAGCCTTGCTCCTTACCACGTTGGACAAGAAGCTTGAGCTGTGACTGCGGGTTTTGCTCCATAAGACGGTATCCACACTTCAGTATTAGGGTTGTGTCGGTAGGCGTTGCCGCCAACAATAACGTACGAGGGCTGATTTATTTTTATGCCGCAGCCCGTCCGTGCGGCGTTCGGGGGTGACCCGATCAATGTTCGGCAGTTAAGCCGCGAATCTATTTTTTGGCGCGCGACTGCGTGATCACGCGGACTTCTTCACGCTCCGCCGGGGTCAGCCCCGTCGTTCTGGAACGTGCCATTAATTCTTCAAATCTCAGCTCCAGCGCCGACTCAAAAAGATGGTCCAGCGAGTCGGTGAACGTTTTTTCAGCAATGTCCTTATCTGCTATATCGTCCCACGCCGAGAGTTTTTCAAGGGTCGTGGCCTCATTTGTGCCACGATATTGTTCCAGTAGCTGCCCGGTTGTCAGCCCCGGATGCGCCAGACAGGCGTCAACCAGGCCGCTAAACAGCGTTAAACCCGGCAGTTTTGCGGCATCCAGCCCGCTTAGTGGCGGGACCAGTGGAGCCAGTTCCGGATTCTGTACCAATAACCCTATCAGTATACGCATGGTTGTGCGTTTTAGCTGAGGCGCCGGACGAGGTGTTGCCCCCTCGACCTGTTTAGGCATCAGCTTTTCAAGCTGGCTGTCGTCCAGAATACCGAGCTTGTTGCCCAGCTCCTGGCGCAGATAGATACGCAGCGTTTCGCCGGGTACCTGACTAATCAGCGGCAGAGCCAGCGTGCTTAGCCGCGCTCTTCCGTCTGGCGTACTCAAATCAACCTGCGGCAGCAGGCTGTTAAACAGGAACGTGGAGAGCGGCTGAGCCTGCTCCATCCGCGCTTCAAACGCGTCCTTTCCTTCTTTGCGCACCAGCGTATCCGGGTCTTCGCCATCGGGCAGGAACATAAACCGCAGCTGACGACCGTCCGTCATATAAGGTAGCGCAGTTTCCAGCGCTCGCCATGCCGCGTCTCGTCCCGCGCGATCGCCGTCATAACAGCAGACGACGTTATCTGTCACCCGGAACAGCAACTGAATATGATCGGCGGTTGTGGAGGTGCCCAGGGAAGCGACGGCGTAGGAAATGCCGTACTGCGCCAGCGCCACCACATCCATATATCCTTCGACTACCAGAAGGCGTGCCGGTTCCGGCTGGCTCTGCTGGGCTTCATACAGGCCATACAGCTGGCGGCCTTTGTGAAAAATGTCGGTTTCCGGGGAGTTCAGGTATTTTGGCAGGGCATCGCCCAGCACGCGTCCACCAAACCCGATGACCCGGCCGCGTTTATCGCGAATCGGGAACATGACCCGCTCGCGAAAACGGTCGTAACTACGGCCCTGGTCGTTGGTGACCAGCATGCCTGCGTCCGTCAGTGCCTGGCGGTTTTCGCTGTTGCCGCCAAAGCGTTTAAGCGCATTATCCCAGCCGGGTGGCGCATAGCCGATAGCGAAATGGCTAATGACTTCATCGCTCAGGCCACGCTTGCCCAGATACTGGCGCGCCGGTTCTGCGGCGGGCTGCTTCAGGGACTGCTGATAAAAGGCGTTCAGGCCGTCCATCAGTTGATACAGGCTTTGGCGCTGGTGCCGTTCGATCTGGCTTGGGCCGTTGCCCGCTTCGTACGGCACTTCAAGGTTGTGCATGGTCGCCAGCTCTTCAACGCTTTCGACAAACTCGAGCTTGTCGTAGTTCATCAGAAAGTCGAGGGCGTTACCGTGTGCGCCACAGCCAAAGCAGTGGTAAAACTGTTTATCACCATTCACGGTGAAAGAGGGGGTTTTCTCGTTATGGAATGGACAGCATGCGTGGTAGTTCTTGCCCTGCTTTTTCAGCTTCACGCGAGCATCGATCAGGTCGACGATGTCGGTGCGAGCGATCAGGTCATTGATAAAAACACGCGGGATTCGTCCAGCCATAGGCCCCATGCTATATCCGTCATCTCTCAGGCGGTGGCCTAAAAGCTCAGGGATATGTCAGTTTATAAACGAGAATAAGCCGCGCATTCCTTTCGGAAGCACGGCCTTATAACTACTACTCAGTCTGAAGTTGAGGAGTGAATCCTCAGAAGATTAGTACAGACGAGTGCGGCGTGCGTTTTCGCGAGCCAGTTTCTTCGCGTGGCGTTTCACAGCAGAAGCTTTAGCGCGCTTACGTTCGGTCGTTGGTTTTTCATAGAACTCACGACGACGGACTTCCGCCAGAACGCCTGCTTTCTCGCAGGAACGCTTGAAGCGACGCAGTGCTACGTCGAACGGCTCGTTTTCACGTACTTTAATTACCGGCATGTAACTCTCACCTTTAATAATTCGGTTTGCCGCTGGCATACAGGCCAGCTTAATTCAAAATGGTGCGGAATTTTACTGCAACTCTTGCTGCTTTGTAAAGCACCGAACGACCAGAAACCTGGCTTTTAGGGCCGGTATCTTCCAGGGCCGCAGATTATACACCATAAGGTGCACCCAGGGGCAGCAAAGTTTTACAAAGGAAGCCACCGGGATTAAACTTCGCGCCGGGCCAAAGAGGTAAAACAAGCCATGCGTGTACTGGGAATCGAAACATCCTGTGATGAAACCGGCATCGCCATTTATGACGATGAGAAAGGGTTATTAGCCAACCAATTGTATAGTCAGGTGAAACTGCATGCTGACTACGGCGGCGTGGTGCCGGAGCTGGCCTCCCGCGATCACGTTCGCAAGACTGTGCCGCTTATCCAGGCTGCCCTAAAAGAGGCTGGATTAACCGCCAAAGATATCGACGGCGTGGCGTACACCGCCGGGCCGGGTCTGGTTGGCGCGCTGCTGGTTGGCGCAACCATCGGTCGCTCGCTGGCGTTTGCCTGGGATGTGCCTGCCGTGCCGGTACATCACATGGAAGGCCACCTGCTGGCCCCGATGCTGGAAGACAACCCGCCAGAATTCCCGTTTGTCGCGCTGTTGGTTTCCGGCGGCCATACTCAGCTCATCAGCGTTACCGGGATTGGTAAATATGAACTGCTGGGCGAGTCTATCGACGATGCGGCCGGTGAGGCTTTTGATAAAACCGCTAAGCTGTTGGGGCTTGATTACCCTGGCGGGCCGTTGCTTTCTAAAATGGCGGCTCAGGGCACGCCGGGACGCTTTACCTTCCCACGTCCGATGACCGATCGTCCCGGCATGGATTTCAGCTTCTCTGGCCTGAAAACCTTCGCGGCAAACACCATTCGCGATAACGACGCGGACGATCAGACCCGCGCGGATATCGCCCGCGCCTTTGAAGATGCGGTGGTGGATACGCTGGCCATTAAATGTAAACGTGCACTTGAGCATACCGGCTTTAAACGTCTGGTGATGGCGGGCGGCGTGAGCGCCAACCGCACTCTGCGCGCTAAGCTGGCCGAGATGATGACTAAACGCCGCGGCGAAGTGTTTTACGCGCGGCCGGAGTTTTGCACCGATAATGGTGCCATGATCGCCTATGCCGGGATGATTCGCCTCAAAGCCGGTACTTCTGGCGAGCTGAGCGTTAGCGTGCGTCCTCGCTGGCCGCTGGCAGAGTTACCCGCCGCCTGATAAGCAAACTAAAAGGAGCGTTTAACCGCTCCTTTTTTTGTTTCTGAACCCCTTTCCTGCAAGTCATATTCTGCAACAAACGAAAGCCAAATTAGCCCGGTACTTTCGGCGCACAATCCGGCACTCTAAGGTGATACCCGACTGAACCTGGAGAACGTTGTGTCCGATATCCTCAGCAAAATTATCGCCGTTAAGAATGAAGAAATTGCCACCGCCAAAAAAGCGATTTCCCTGAGCCAGCTTGCCGAACAGGCCGCCGCACAGAACCACCGTGATTTTGTTGCCGCGCTCCGCCACAAGCGTGATGCGGGCCTGGCGGGGGTGATTGCCGAAGTGAAAAAGGCTAGCCCGTCGAAAGGCTTAATCCGCGAAAATTTCAATCCTGCGGAGATAGCCGTTTCTTACCAACAGGGCGGGGCTGCCTGTTTATCGGTACTGACTGACGAACAGTTTTTCCAGGGAAGCGCGGCATATCTGCAGCAGGCGCGAGCTGCCTGTGAGCTACCTGTTTTACGCAAAGATTTTATGATCGATCCGTGGCAGGTTGTGGAAGCCCGGGCGATGGGCGCGGATTGCATCCTGCTGATTGTTTCTGCGCTTGAAGACAGCCAGATGCAGGAACTTGAAGCCCAGGCGCACGAGCTGGGCATGGCGGTGTTGGTAGAAGTACACGACGCCGATGAATTGGAACGTTCGCTTCGGTTGACCACGCCGCTTATTGGTGTGAATAACCGTAATTTGCGCACCTTCGAGACCACGATAGAAACGACCATCAGCCTGTTGGCACAGTTGCCGGCAGATCGCATGGTTGTGACCGAGTCAGGCATCGCTACGCGCGAGCATGTCATTCGTCTGCGTGAAGCTAATGTGAATAATTTCCTTGTGGGTGAAGCTTTTATGCGGGCAGAAGAACCGGGTAAAGAACTGGCCGCGATGTTTTTCCCCGAGCGCTAAACGGCTGAGCGTTTGTTAAACCACGCCTAAAGCCCGCTGAGATAGCGGGCTTTTTTATTGATTTTTGCCAGGATTATGTTGATAAATGTCGTGCACTTAAAGTGCATAAAAAATGCAATTTATACAATAACGATAATGAGTGGGACAATATGAGCGATAAATGGTTAACAACGCTGGTAACTGACGATCCGCAGGCAGGGTATGAACTGGCGGTAACGCTGAGCCGTCGGGGAGTCAAAACCGTACAGCCAGACCCGGAAGTGCTGAAAAAGCTGCGTCCGGTCTACGCGAATGACGCAGATGCGCTGATTGCGTCATCTCAGGTGATAGCGATTCATTTCCAGACCATTGCGGCCGCGAATAATTACTGGAAGGCTTAGCATTTAGCTGATTTACCTAAGAATAAAGGAGTGATTTATCACTCCTTTATTGTTTCTGCGGGGCTCAAATAAGACAGGATTATTCAGACTCGTCTTTTTTCTTTTTCTTTTTAAATCGCGCCCAGATTTTCGTTTCCTGCCCTCGCCACAGGCGCTGAATATTGTCGTGATGGCGCATCAGGATCAGGCAGGAGAGCATCGCTACCGGGAAGGTAAACTGCGGTTTGAACCACCAGACATAAAACGGGGCTATCAGCGCGCTGATAATGGCGCCGAGGGAAGAATAGCCGCTCAGAAGTACGCTTAGCAGCCAGGTGCCCGCCATCACGCCGGTTAAATCCCAGCCGATAGGGGCAATGGCACCAAACGCCGTGGCGACGCCTTTTCCGCCTTGAAACTTAAAGAACACTGGCCAGATATGGCCCATGCAGGCGGCAATAGCAATCAGGCCAAGCCAGAAGGGGGTTACGCCCAGGGCCCAGGCCGCCCAGACCGGCAGCATGCCTTTCAGCACATCAAAAATTAGTACCGCTACGGCCGCACCTTTACCGCCAATACGCAACACATTGGTTGCTCCTGGGTTACCGGAGCCGCTCTCGCGTGGATCGGGGAGACCGGCAATGCGGCACACCAGAATGGCGCTAGAAATCGAGCCGCAAAGATACGCGAGGAGAATCATACCAGGCGCGATTGCACTCATAACGCTGTTCCATGTTGAAAGTGTCGAAGTCTTCTTTGCATCTGTGGATAATACGCATATTTCGCCGGAAGTGGTATCCGGCATGACTAAAAACCGGGCAGGGCGTGATGGACATTGTATTTATAGAGCAACTTTCGGTAATCACCACCATCGGTGTTTATGACTGGGAACAAACCATTGAACAGAAGCTGGTGTTCGATATCGAAATGGCCTGGGATAACCGCCAGGCGGCGGGCAGTGATGACGTTAAGGATTGCCTCAGCTATGCGGATGTCAGCGAAGCCGTTTTGCAGCACGTCGGCGGCGGGCGTTTTGCGCTGGTGGAGCGTGTGGCTGAAGAGGTTGCGGAACTGCTGTTGACCCGCTTTAATTCTCCGTGGATTCGGTTAAAGGTGAGCAAGCCTGGCGCCGTTGCACAGGCCACAAATGTCGGTGTTATTATCGAGCGTGGCAATAATCTGAAACAAAGCAAATAATGGCCTGAGCGTTAAACCAAACGGCGACGTGCTGGTCTTATCAACGTATCTTTTGCGGCAGACGTAATTCGTGTGCCGTTTTTTGTGTTCGTTTTTCGGGATGAGGGGTAAGTGATGAGCGATTTACCAACGTTGGCGATTGCCGCCATTCTTGGCGTTGTGGAAGGGTTAACGGAGTTTTTACCGGTATCGTCTACCGGGCACATGATCATCGTAGGGCATCTTTTAGGCTTCGAAGGGCAAACCGCGGAAACCTTCGAAGTGGTTATTCAACTGGGTTCTATTCTCGCCGTGGTGGTGATGTTCTGGCGTCGCCTGTTTGGTCTGATTGGTATCCACTTTGGCCACCCTCCTGAGCATGAAGGGGTAGGTACTGGTCGTCTTTCTCTGATCCATATTTTACTGGGCATGATCCCGGCGGTCGTGCTGGGCCTTGTCCTGCACGATGCCATTAAATCGCTGTTTAACCCTGTTAACGTGATGTATGCCCTGGTGGTGGGTGGCGTGCTGCTGATTGCCGCCGAGTGCCTGAAACCCAAGGTGCCGCGTGCCGTAGGCGTGGACGACATCACCTATCGCCAGGCGTTTATGATTGGCTGCTTCCAGTGTCTGGCGCTGTGGCCGGGATTCTCTCGCTCCGGGGCAACGATTTCCGGTGGGATGCTGATGGGCGTTAGCCGCTATGCGGCCTCTGAGTTCTCATTCCTGCTGGCGGTGCCGATGATGATGGGGGCGACTGCGCTTGATCTCTATAAGAGCATCGGCTTCCTGACCATGGGCGACCTGCCGATGTTTGCCGTGGGCTTTGTCACGGCGTTCATCGTGGCGCTGGTCGCCATCAAAACCTTCCTGCAACTCATCAAGCGTATTTCGTTTATTCCGTTTGCGATTTACCGCTTTATTGTTGCCGCCGTGGTGTTCTTTATCTTCACCTAGTAACCTTCGCCCTCAGCCTTGCGGCTGGGGGCAGTTCGCTTCCTTCCAGGCTGCGACGGCCTTAATTCTCCGCTTCGTTAGCTCTTCACGAATGGCCGGGCCGCTGAAGCCTGCGTCTATCACTTCTTTATTCGTTACGTTCTGCGCTGCAATCCAGGCCGCGCGTAGCATTCTCCCCTGCGGATAATCGCTGGCCTCAAAGCCAGTACGCCCGCGCGCATCTGCTTCGCTGGTTAAGGCAATTTGCTCCACGCGTTGCGGCTTGCGCCAGGCATCAATGGCGTCGAACAGCTTGATCACCGTTTTGGGCTGCAAAATCGGGAAGGTGTGGATGAGGTCGTGGAATTCGGCGACCAGTTTGGCCAGATCACGAATCTCGTTTGGCACGCGCAGGCGGGTACAGAGTTGTTCCACAAGCTTAACGCCTGCCGGGCCGTGGCCGTGATGGCTGGGCCATTTCTCTTTTGGCGTCAGTCCTTTCCCCAGATCGTGACACAGCGTGGCAAAACGCACGTCCACTGCCGGGCTAAGCAGCGCGGCAATAGACAGGGTCATCAGCGTATGAATACCGGTGTCTATCTCCGGGTGCCATTTTGCCGGAGCAGGGACGCCGTAAAGCGCGTCGATTTCCGGGAACAGGACTTTCAGGGCGCCGCATTCGCGCAGTACGGAAAAAAAGACCTGCGGATTGCGGCTGGTCAGCGCATTCTCCGTCTCTTTCCACACGCGTTCGGCGGTTAGATGGGCAATTTCGCCGTTGTCCGTCATGGATCGCATCAGGGCGAGCGTTTCTGGCGCTATCTGGAAATTAAGATGGGCATAACGTGCAGCAAAACGCGCCACGCGCAGCACGCGCAGCGGATCTTCATTGAAAGCCGGTGAAACATGGCGGAGCAGGCGACGCTCGATATCGGCAAGGCCGTTATACGGGTCGATAAGCTCGCCATTCTTATCCTGGGCAATAGCGTTGATCGTCAGGTCGCGGCGCAGGAGATCCTGTTCGAGCGTGACGTCCGGTGCCGAATAGCAGGTAAAGCCGGTATAACCCTGGCCCGATTTTCTTTCGGTGCGGGCCAGCGCATACTCTTCGTGGGATTGCGGATGCAGAAACACCGGGAAGTCTTTCCCGACCTGTTCGTAGCCTTCATCCAGCATTTGCTGAGGCGTTGCCCCAACCACAACCCAGTCTTTATCCTTAACCGGCAGTTTTAACAACCCGTCACGAACCGCACCACCGACAAGATAAATCTTCACGCTTTACACCCCTGGCACCGTTATTGAACCACGAATGGTAAGTGTAGATGCGAGGGGGAATCAACGGCTAATGTACCGCCGTTAGTTCATCCAGCGGTCTTTCTTCTTGCGGCTTGGGATCATGTGCGGAAGCAGCAGGCCAATCAGCAAGCCAAACCCTGCCACGCCGCCGCCGTACATAAACCACTGCATGATGATGGCGCGCTGTTTGTCGTCAAGCTGCACGTTGGCGGCATCCACCTTTTTCTTGGCGACGATAAGCTGGTTCTTAAGCTGCTGATTTTCATCCTTCAAGCCCTTAATAACGCCGTCGCTCTGGGCCACTTTCTGCTGCATTTCAGCGGTACGCTGGTTCCAGGTCGTGTCGATGTTATTCAGCTTGTCGGTCAGCGTTTTGACCTGGTTTTCCAGATCTGGCACGCGGGTACGCAGGCTTGGGGTGGTGCTCAGCTGCGCGAGGGGGATCCAGGAGGTACGCCCGTTGCTGTCACGTACCTGGCCGTATTTAGTTTCTTCGTTGCTTTGCAGCAGTGTGACTTGTTCCCCTGCGTTGACGGTACCAACCAGGCGGTAGTTATCGCCCGGGCCGCTGCGGACCCAGGTATTTAATTCATCAGAGACATAACGTTTTTCTTCGGCATGAGCCACGACGGAAACGCTAAGGGAGAGCAAAGTGAGGCAAATCAGGCGTAATTTCTGCATTATTTCGTCGTTATTTTCATAAAGTGTGGAACGATAGTAGTGGCAACAGTCTGACGGCGCAATCCGTAAACCTGAATGAGAATCATCCTGATGTCAATTTGACCACCCGGCGTTCTGGCCCTACCGCAAATTCGCTACCCGACGGGGTATTTTGTCGTACTATTACAGACCTAATCGACGCTATTTAGTTCGCCAGGCGATCGCCTGGTGTGACGTAAACATAAGTAAAGAAGACATGGCCCAGGAAATCGAACTTAAATTCATCGTTAACCCCGCTGCACTTGACGCGCTGCGCGACAAATTAAATGCCCTGCCGGGCGAGCACAGCGACCCTCGTCAGTTGCTCAATATTTATTATGAAACAGCGGATAACCTGCTGCGCCGCCACGACATGGGGCTGCGTATTCGCGGTGATGCCGGGCAATACGAAATGACGATGAAAATCGCCGGGCGTGTGACCGGCGGGTTGCATCAGCGCCCTGAATACAACGTGGCGCTAAGCAAGCCAGATTTGGACCTTGCTTTGCTGCCAGCAGAAGTTTGGCCGGAAGGGCTGGACGTGGCGACTTTACAGGCCGACGTGAAGCCGCTGTTCAGCACGGATTTCGCGCGCGAAAAGTGGGTAGTTACTCACGGGGAAAGCCGTATTGAACTGGCGTTGGATCTGGGGGAAGTGAAAGCCGGTGAGCACCAGACTCCCATTTGCGAGCTTGAACTTGAGCTGCTGAGCGGTGAGACGGCGGATTTACTGGCTCTGGCGGAAAGCCTGGTCACAGAATCTGGCCTGCGTCAGGGTAGCCTGAGCAAGGCTGCACGGGGCTATCATCTGGCCCAGGGCAATGCGGTGCGCGAAGTGAAACCGCTGGGCGTGCTGTATCCGCCTGCTAAAGCCAGCGTTGAGCAAGGGCTGGAAGGTGCTCTGGAGCTGGCGCTCGCTCACTGGCTTTACCATGAAGAACTCTGGCTTAGCGGCGTGAAAGCGGCTAAGCAGCAGGTGGTTGATGCCGTAGGTCTCGTGCGTCATGCCCTCGCGCTTTTTGGCGGTATTATTCCAAGAAAAGCGAGTACCCACTTACGTGAGCAGCTGATTGCGCTCGAAGTACGCTTTGCCGGCGACGAAAAAGCCGAAGTGATTGTCTATAGCGCACAGGCAAGCAGCGCTAAGCTGGCGCTGACCCGCTGGCTGGTGGAGCGCCAGTGGCAGCCGTTCATTGATGAGAAAGGCCGCACGAAGCTGGATAGCTCCTTTAAACGTTTTGCTGATACGCATCTTTCCCGCCATGCGGCTGAGCTAAAAGACGCCTTCCAGCGCCCGCTGGGGGATGCATACGCAGACCAGCTGCCGCGCCTGGCGCGTGAAACGGATGCTATCCGCCTGCTGGCCGGAGTATACAGCGATGCGCAAACCCAGCCGTGGCTGGAAAACTGGCAGGGGCTGCGTCACGCCATCGTCACCCGCCAGCGCATAGAAATTGAGCACTACCGAAATGAAGCGATCTCGCAGGCGCCTTTCTGGCTGCACAGCGGGAAATAATAGACTGGTAACGGATACCCACCATGATGGCGCTGACCCCTTTATTACAGCAGCACCTGCAGGCGTTTTTACCGCGCCTGCCGCAAGAGATTGACTCCCTGACACTGAGCGAAGAAGCTCGAGCGGTGCTGGCGATAAGTGATTTTGTTGGTGACAGCGTGGTGGCGTATCCCGCCTGGCTGCAAACCCTGCAGCAGGATGCCCCTACGGCTGACGAATGGCGGCACTATGCTGCCTGGCTCCAGCAGGATCTGCAGGATGTGCACGACGAAGCGGCGTTGATGAAAGCGCTGCGGTTTTTCCGTCGCCGCATTATGGTACGTATTGCCTGGGCGCAGGTGCTGGAGCAGGTAGATACGCAAAGCACGCTGCAGCAGCTGAGCGCGCTGGCGGAAACGCTGATTGTTGCCGCCCGTGACTGGCTTTATGCCGCCTGCTGCCGTGAATGGGGCACACCCTGCAACGCCGCAGGAGAGCCGCAGCCGCTGCTGATCCTTGGCATGGGTAAATTGGGCGGCGGCGAACTGAATTTCTCTTCCGATATCGACCTGATTTTTGCGTGGCCGGAAAACGGCTCAACTCAGGGCGGGCGCCGTGAACTGGATAACGCCCAGTTCTTCACCCGCATGGGGCAACGCCTGATTAAAGTCCTCGACCAGCCAACGCAGGATGGCTTTGTGTACCGCGTGGATATGCGCCTGCGTCCGTTTGGCGACAGCGGTCCGCTGGTGCTGAGCTTTGCCGCGCTGGAAGATTATTACCAGGAGCAAGGGCGCGACTGGGAACGTTACGCGATGGTAAAAGCGCGGATTATGGGCGACAACAACGATGCCTGGAGCCAGGAGCTGCGCAACATGCTGCGGCCATTTGTGTTCCGTCGCTACATCGACTTCAGCGTGATTCAGTCCCTGCGAAACATGAAGGGCATGATTGCCCGCGAAGTCCGTCGCCGTGGGCTAACGGACAATATTAAGCTCGGCGCCGGCGGTATTCGCGAAACCGAATTTATTGTGCAGGTCTTCCAGCTCATCCGCGGTGGCCGGGAACCTTCGCTGCAGTCCCGCTCGTTGCTGCCCACCCTGGAAGCCATTCAACAGCTTCATCTGCTGCCGGAAGAAGACGCGCAGAAACTACGGGCGGCTTACCTCTATCTGCGGCGGCTGGAAAACTTACTGCAAAGCATCAACGACGAGCAGACGCAAACCTTGCCCGGCGACGATCTTAACCGCGCCCGGCTGGCCTGGGCGATGCAGGCGGCTGACTGGGAAGCCCTGCAGCAAACGCTGCAGCTGCATATGAACGACGTGCGTCAGGTCTTTAACGATCTGATTGGCGATGACGAGCCGGAAGCCGGCGAAGATAAAGTTGCTGAAGGCTGGCGCGAGCTATGGATCGACGCCCTGGATGCCGATGAAAATACGGCGGTGCTGAGTCATTTGAGCACAGAGGCGCGGGCAGAATTACTCAAGCAAGTTAGCTATTTCCGGCAGGAGATCGACAAACGCACCATTGGCCCACGTGGCCGACAGGTGCTGGATCAACTTCTGCCACACTTGCTGAGTGAAGTTTGTTCCCGGGCCGACGCACCGCTGACGTTTTCCCGCCTGACGCCGCTGCTGTTTGGGATCCTCACCCGAACAACCTATCTGGAACTGCTAAGTGAATTCCCCGGCGCGCTTAAACACCTGATTACGCTCTGTGCGGCCTCGCCGATGATTGCCGCGCAGCTTGCCAGCTATCCGCTGCTGCTGGATGAACTGCTCGACCCCAATACGCTGTATCAGCCCACGGCAATGGACGCCTATCGCGACGAACTGCGTCAATATCTGCTGCGCGTGCCGGACGAAGACGAAGAGCAGCAGCTGGAAGCGTTGCGTCAGTTCAAACAGGCGCAGATGCTGCGTGTGGCGGCGGCTGATATCGCTGGCACTTTGCCGGTGATGAAGGTTAGCGACCACCTGACCTGGCTTGCGGAAGCGATTCTCGATGCGGTGGTGCAGCGTGCCTGGGCGCAAATGGTGGCGCGCTACGGCCAGCCTCGTCATTTGCAGGACCGAGAAGGGCGAGGCTTTGCCGTGCTGGGCTATGGCAAACTGGGGGGCTGGGAGCTGGGCTACAGTTCCGATCTGGATCTGGTTTTCCTGCATGATTGTCCGATAGAAGTGATGACGGACGGCGAGCGTGAAATCGATGGCCGTCAGTTTTATCTGCGCCTGGCGCAGCGCATCATGCATCTGTTTAGCACGCGTACCTCGACCGGGATTTTGTACGAAGTTGACGCTCGTCTCAGGCCGTCCGGTGCGGCAGGTATGCTGGTCACCACCGCAGAATCTTTTGCTGATTATCAGAAGAATGAAGCCTGGACCTGGGAGCATCAGGCGCTGGTTCGCGCCCGCGTGGTGTATGGAGATCCGGGGCTTAATCGCCAGTTTGACGCCATCCGACGCGAGATCCTGTGCACGCCGCGTGAAGGCGAAGCCTTGCAGGTAGAAGTGCGCGAGATGCGTGAAAAAATGCGCGCGCATTTGGGTAATAAGCACCGCGATCGCTTTGATATTAAAGCCGATGAAGGCGGGATCACCGACATCGAATTTATTACTCAATATCTGGTGCTGCGCTACGCCAGCGAAGCGCCGAAGCTAACCCGCTGGTCCGATAACGTGCGCATTCTGGAACTGATGGCGCAGAATGACATTATGGATGAAGCAGAGGCCAAAGCGCTGACGCACGCCTATGTCACGCTGCGGGATGAATTGCACCATCTGGCGCTGCAGGAATTGCCGGGCCATGTGGCGCT
This sequence comes from Cedecea neteri, assembly GCF_000758325.1. NCBI lineage: Bacteria > Pseudomonadati > Pseudomonadota > Gammaproteobacteria > Enterobacterales > Enterobacteriaceae > Cedecea > Cedecea neteri. Next base: position 1,749,870 of record NZ_CP009459.1, read on the forward strand.
GGACGCCTTTGTGAAAGAGCGCGAGCAGGTACGCCTGAGCTGGCAACGCTGGCTGGGATGCTAGCTTGCAGGTGTAAGTTTATAAATATGCTATTATCCACGCGAAATTTTTCCCCGCAGGAGAGTCTGGAATGAAAGTAACGCTGCCCGAATACAGCCGTGCAGGCGTCATGGTGGTTGGTGATGTGATGCTGGATCGCTACTGGTACGGCCCAACCAGCCGTATTTCACCTGAGGCCCCGGTACCGGTGGTGAAGGTGGATACCATTGAAGAACGTCCTGGCGGTGCGGCTAACGTGGCGATGAACATTGCCTCGCTGGGTGCTAACTCCCGCCTGGTCGGCCTGACCGGTATTGACGATGCGGCTCGTGCGCTCAGCCAGAGCCTGGCAGGCGTCAACGTGAAGTGCGATTTCGTTTCCGTTCCGACTCATCCTACGATTACCAAATTGCGCGTACTTTCACGCAACCAGCAGCTGATTCGCCTTGATTTTGAAGAAGGGTTTGAGGGCATTGATCCTGAGCCTATGCATGAGCGCATTAGCCAGGCACTTCCTCATATTGGCGCTTTGGTCCTTTCCGACTACTCCAAGGGGGCGCTGGCCACTGTACAGCAGATGATTCGCCTGGCTCGCGAAGCCAAAGTCCCGGTTCTCATCGACCCAAAAGGGACCGATTTTGAGCGCTACCGCGGTGCAACGCTGCTGACCCCGAACCTTTCAGAATTTGAAGCCGTGGTGGGCAAGTGTAAAACCGAAGCCGAGCTGGTGGAACGTGGCATGAAGCTTATCGCCGATTATGAACTGTCGGCGCTGCTGGTGACGCGCTCCGAACAAGGCATGACGCTTCTTCAGCCGGGCATTGAGCCTTTCCATCTGCCGACTCAGGCGCAGGAAGTTTATGACGTGACCGGCGCCGGTGACACGGTGATCGGCGTGCTGGCGGCAACGCTGGCGGCGGGGAACTCGCTGGAAGAAGCCTGTTACTTCGCGAATGCCGCGGCTGGCGTGGTTGTTGGCAAACTGGGGACGTCAACCGTTTCTCCGGTCGAGCTGGAAAACGCGGTGCGCGGCCGCGCGGAAACGGGCTTTGGCGTGATGACCGAAGCCGAGCTGAAAGTTGCGGTTGCCGCTGCTCGCAAGCGTGGTGAGCGTGTGGTGATGACCAACGGCGTGTTCGATATTCTGCATGCAGGGCACGTTTCCTATCTGGCGAATGCCCGCAAGCTGGGTGACCGTCTGATTGTTGCAGTCAACAGTGACGCGTCAACCAAACGCCTGAAAGGGGAAACCCGGCCGGTGAACCCGCAGGATCAGCGTATGATCGTGCTGGCTGCGCTGGAAGCGGTGGACTGGGTGGTACTGTTTGAAGAAGACACGCCTCAGCGCCTGATTGGTGAAGTCCTGCCCGATCGTCTGGTGAAAGGTGGCGATTACAAACCGGAACAAATTGCCGGGAGCAAAGAGGTTTGGGCCAACGGCGGGGAAGTGATGGTGCTGAACTTCGAAGATGGCTGTTCCACCACCAATATCATCAAGAAGATTCAAAATAACGGCTAAATGAGCCGCTGAGAAAAAAGCCTCTCGTTTGAGAGGCTTTTCTGTTTCTAGTGCTTAACCAAAGTGGCGAAGTAGTACGCCAGCGGAATGGCCAGCAGGTAAAGCCCCACCGGAATTTCACGCCACTTACCGGCAATCACTTTAATGATGATGTAAAACAGCAGGCCGCCGGCGATCCCGGTGCCGAAGCTGTTGGCAATAAGCGTGATCATCACCATCATCAGCACCGGCAGACCTTCGGTGAAGTTGCCCAGATCCACTTTGCGCAGGCCGCTGAACATGTTCAGGCCGATAAGGATCAGCGCGGGCGCGGTAGCCTCTTTCGGGATCATCAATGCCACTGGGGTAAACAGCAGCATCAGCAGGAACATTACCGCTGCCGCCAGCGCGGTGAGGCCGGTTTTACCGCCCGCTTCTGCCGCCGCCGAAGACTCGATCAGCGCCGTAGCCGCCGGAATACCGACCCACGGACCAAGCGCGGCGGCAATAGAGTCCACCATAAACGGGCGGTTGATGTGCGGCATATTGCCGTGTTCGTCCAGCAATCCGGCTTCACCACCCACCGCCAGCGTAGTGCCCATGGTGGAGAAAAACTCTGAGGCAAAGAAGACAAACAGGAACGGCAGGAAGGCGATATTCAGCGCGCCGAGCATATCCACGTGCCCCAGCACTGGTGTCAGCGAATGCGGCATGGCGATAAAGCTTTGCGGCAGGTGAGTGACGCCCAGCGGAATACCGACCAGAGTGGCAAACAGAATCGCCCATAAAATGGCTCCCGGCACGCGGCGAGCCTGGAGCGCAATCGCCAGGAACAGGCCGCACAGCGCCACAATTGCCCCGGTGGAAGTAAAGTCACCGAGCGCCAGCGCGTTGGTTTTGGCGTTGGCAAGCACCAGCCCGGCGTTGCGGAAGCCCAGCACCGCAACAAACAGGCCGATGGAGGCCGTTAGCCCAAGTTTGATCGACTGCGGTACCGAACGGGTGACCACTTCACGCAGGCCAAGGCGGGTAAGGGCAAAGAACAGAATACCGGACCAGCAGGCGATACCGAGGCCAATCTGCCAGCCAATATGCTCGCTCCCGGCAAGCGTCACGCCGACCAGCACCGAGCCGCCGATGCCCGGCCCGACAATAAACGGCAGGTTGCCGTAAAACGCCATCAGCAGCGTGCCGAGAACGAAAACGATGATCGTCCCGGTTGTTGCCGCGCCTTTATCCATTCCGCCCACGGCCAGCAGGCCAGGGATAACAACCAGCAAATAGGCGGCGGCGAGAAAGCCGGTGATGCCCGCGAGGCATTCGGTTTTCACTTTGCTTTGGCGGCTGAGAAGCTGGAATCGCCGCTCCAGCCAGCTTTCGCTGGCTGCCTGAGACACTGAATTTTCGGCCATTATTTGGCTCTCCGGATTAATGTGTTGTGTGTGCGTCTGCCGGGTGTTCGTGGCATTCAATAAGCGGGTCGACGATCTGGCGAGTGCTGCCGTCCGTCAGTCCCAGATCGGTCAAATGTGGTCCGGCATTACAGGCCAGGCAGGTGCCTTCGATGGCCTTGAATACGCGGTACGGCGGCTCCCAGTCGGCGACTTTGTTGCTCAATTCACGGAGTTCAGCAAACTGCTGCGCCAGCTCGGCGGCGGGCAGGTCGGAGAGCATCCCGGCAATCGGCATTTCTACCTTCGCCAGCATCTGTCCATTCTGGCTAAGCGCCATCCCGCCTCCGCAGGCGATCAGCTCGTTAGCGGCGAGCGCCATGTCCTGCGGATCTCTGCCGAGGACGACCAGGTTGTGCGAGTCGTGCGAATAGGTGGTGGCAATCGCGCCCCGCAGTTCACCCCAGCCTTCGAGCAGCGCCAGCTGTGGTTTCGCCTCATGGCGACCGTGGCGGTGCTGAACCCAAATCAGGCTGAAGCCGTCCGGGACCTGAACTTCGCCGTGTCGGACTTCCACCTCGACTTCGCTCCACTGGGTGAAGCGAGCACCCTTGATGTGGCGCAGGCGTGCACGGCCATTATTCACCGGCACCTTGAGAACAAAATCGTTCGGACTCAGCGGCTGCAGCTGAACGGTATCTCGCGGGGGAACGATGGACGGCGCCGCGACGGGTTCCAGCATTTTTCCCTGTTCCGCGACGAGCTTCCCGGCGACATACACGGTTTGGGCGCTCAGTTTCTCCAGCGAATCGAAGACCACCAGGTCGGCGGTGCGGCCCGCGGCAATCAGGCCGAGATCCGGACGTTGCAGGCGCAGCGAGGCGTTCAGCGTAGCCAGGCGCAAAGCATCCTCGGCCTTCATGCCGTGCTCAATTAGCAGGTTCAGCAGGGCAACGATGCCCCCTTTTGCCAGCAGCATGTCCGGCGGCACGTCGTCGGTGCAGACGGTGACCTGCGATGACAAATGCGGCAGACCGTTCAGGGCGGCAACAATCTCCGGCAGCAGGTACGGATGTGACCCGCGTATCTCCAGGGTCAGCCCGGCACGCAGTTTTTCCAGCGCGTCGGCTGCGGAGGTCAGTTCATGATCTGACGTCACGCCAGCGGCAAGGTAGGCCTGCAATCCTGCGCCATTCAGGCCGCGGGCGTGTCCTTCAATCAGTTTGCCGCTTTCCAGACCGGCATTGAGAATTTCCAGCATTCTTTCGCTGCCGTTCAGCACGCCGTGCATATCCATCACTTCGGCTACGCCCGCCACTTCCGGCCATGAGAGCAGGGTTTCCATCTCTTTCCCGGCAAAATCAGCGCCGGACATTTCCAGGCCCGGCGTTGACGGCACGCTGGACGGGGCCGCGCAGATCACGCGCAGCGGCAGGTTGCGGCTGGCGTCAACGGCGTAACGCACGCCCTCAATACCGAGCACGTTCGCCAGCTCATGCGGGTCCCAAAAAATCGTTGTGGTGCCCTGGGCGACGACGATTTCGGCATAGCGCGCGGGCGGCAGGTGGGAACTTTCAACGTGGACGTGAGTATCCATCAGCCCTGGGCTGAGATAGTTTCCGGCGAGATCGTGAATCTGTTCGGCATCTTCGCGGCTGCCGCGTGGATGTACGCTGGCGATGAGCGTCCCGACGATACCGACATCCGCCTCACGGATTTCACCGGTGGCCATATCCACGACCCGGCCATTGATGAGCAGAAGGTCGAAGGGCGTTTCGCCGAGGGCGGCTTTTACCGCGCGGCGACGTAAATCAGCAGGAGTCATCACAGGTTCCAAAAAAGGGGCTCTGACGGCTACTCTAGGCAGGGGAATACGCTTTGCCCAGATGATTTAATTTATCAGCCGATAAGAAACGTTTATCCTGTGGCAAACGTTTACCTGGCAACCCTGATACTCCAATGGCTGAACCCTGGCAGCGCCTTCCCGCACTCTCGTTAAAACAGATCCAGTATTTTGTGACGCTGGCCAAACTCCGTCATTTCACCGATACCGCCAACCGGCTGGCCATTAGTCAGCCCGCGCTAAGCAGTGCGTTACGGCAGATTGAGTCCGTGCTGGGTGGGAAGCTGGTTAACAGAACCGCTGCGGCAGTGACGCTGACGGACCTGGGCGCGGCGCTACTGCCCCATGCCGAACGCGTGCTCAACGTCGCTCAGCGCGCGTTTGATGACATGCAGCGCATCGTCCAGGATGGCGGTGACGGCACGCTTCGCATAGGCCTGGTGCCCTCGGTTGGCAGCCTTTTATTTCCCGATATTCCTCAACGTATTGCAGAGGCTTTTCCTCGCCTGCGCGTTGAGTTTCACGACCGCACCAACGATGCGCTGATTGCCCAGCTTGAAAGCGGCCAGCTGGACTTTGGCCTGGGGGCGCTGGACAGCTCAGTGCCCAAAACGCTGGAGATCCATCCGCTGCAGGAAGATCCCTTCGTGGCGGTAGTCAACTGTCTCGATCCTCTGGCAGAATCCAGCCACGCGCCGTGGCGAAGCCTGGTGAAGCGGGACATCGCGGTGTTTTCAAAAGGTAATATCAGCCGGCTGGTGGCGGCGATGGCGGAAAGCCAGCGCCTGACGCTTAATGCGCGCTATCAGGTTGATTTTATTGAAACCCTTTATGGGCTGGTGCGCTCGCAGCTGGCGGTGGCTATTTTGCCGCAGCTCTACACCACCTTTTTGCAGGACCCTGAGCTGAAAGTGATTCATTTGCAGCAGCCATCGCTGAGCCGCACCGTGGCGCTGATGCGCAGTACCGAGCCGTTCGCGCCGCAAATTGAAGCCTGCTTCCAGCTTATCGTCCGCCTATTACAACAACGAAAAGTGCTCTGACTTTACAAGGAAACCTGACATGAAAAAGATCCTGCGCGTGGTGGTTGTGCTGCTGATTTTGCTGGTGGCCGCCGTCGCAATCCGCCTGTGGCTGCTGCATCGTCACAGTGATGCTCTGTGGAATATCATCAGCCAGCAGTGCATTCCCAATCAGCAGCAGAACAACTCGCCTGCACCTTGCCTGAAAGTCGATCTGGCCGGGCGCTACCTGGTGTTTAAAGATGCCAAAGGCCCGCTGCATAATCTGCTGATGCCGACGGATAAAATCACCGGCATCGAGAGCCAGAAGATCCTTGAAAACGGCGCGCCAAACTACTTCCTGGATGCGTGGGAGAATCGCCACTATCTGCTGGATGAAACCACAAAAGCGGTGCGGGACGATGATTTGGTGCTGGCGATCAACTCTCGCTACGGACGTTCTCAGAACCAGCTGCACATTCACCTGTCCTGCCTGCGGCCTGAGGTATATCAATCCATTAACCAGCTTGCCGACAAAGTCGGCGACCAGTGGCAGCCGTTTGGCGCGGAGATCCTTGGCCATAAATATCTGGCGAGAAAAGTCCCGGCAGACGCGAACCCGTTTACCGTGCTGGCGGAGTACGTGAAGGCTCAGGGCGATGAGATGGAAAACTTTGGCCTGGCGCGAGTGGTGACAACGAAGGGGGATGTGATGCTGTTGGCTAACCCTCGCCAACTGCTGGGCGGGAATCAGGGCTCGGCGGAAGAGATGCTGGACTACAGCTGCTCGCTGGCAAACTAAAGCAAAATGGCCTCTTAGCAAGAGGCCATTTTTTTGTGCCGTTACGACAGGTAATTCATGCCCTGTTTGAGCACCAGATCGCAGGCCTTGGTTTTCACCTTTTCAGCCAGCGGCGAGTTGCCGATGCTGTTCAGGTCAAGTTTCTGGCCGTTGGCCGTGTTCAGTAAGCCCATCAGGCCCTGATTGTAGTCCTGCTTGTCGGCAGGCTTGGTACTGCTTTCCAGCCCCAGCTTGGTCATCAGCTGGTTTTTGATGTTGTCGGTGTTGGTGACGGAAGCCAGTTTGTTCTTCGCGCAGTACTCCATCACGCCTGCGGCATTGGTCATCGTACTTGAGCTGAGAGATTTGCTGTTGCCGTTCAGCAGGCTGGTCAGTGAAGAGAGAGACAGACCGCCGGTCTGAGCGCCATTGCTGGTGGTAGTCGCATTGCCGCTTTTAGTCAGCTCATTGGCGGCGCTGGAAAGTTGTTCCTGCCAGTTGGCAGCCGTTGCCTGGCCCGCGAAAAAGGCTGCTGCCAGCGCCATTGCGCAGAGCGTTTTATTCCTTGCTTTCATCTTGTGATACTCGCTTTGTTTGCCTGCGGTGCAGGAGATTTCAGGCGTGAGTATAGCGCTTTGGCCGGAAGCAGGGGGATTGAGAGTTGTCTTAAACCGTGGGTACAGGTGGAAAAGCCGGGTTTCCCCGGCTTGTAGCATCAGTTGATGATGTTCAGGGTCACATCAATGTTGCCGCGGGTTGCGTTGGAGTACGGGCAAACAATGTGTGCCGCATCGACCAGTTTTTTCGCTTCGGCAGCGTCCATACCCGGCAGGTGGATGTTCAGCTTCGCTTCGATACCGAACCCGGTTGGCAGTGGCCCGATGCCGACTTCCCCTTCGATGAAAGCGTCAGACGGCATGGAGATTTTGTCGCGGCCGGAGACGAACTTCATTGCGCCCAGGAAGCATGCGGAGTAGCCCGCCGCGAACAGTTGCTCAGGGTTGGTGACTTCACCGCCCGCGCCGCCCATCTCTTTTGGCAGGCCCAGCTTGACGTCCAGTACGCCGTCGGAAGAGGTGGCACGACCTTCACGGCCGCCGGTGGCTTTGGCTTTTGCGGTGTAAACGACTTTTTCTAAAGACATGGCAGGTTCCTCATCTTACATTTAGTTTGTGCTATAAAATAGCGTGCGATTTATATGGTGTTTTAAAAATCGCCGACAGTATCGACGATTAATTATTACGTATTTAAATTACCGCGCAAGGTTTCCAGCTGCGCCTTCAGCCCCAGCATGCTGTCCACGCTACAGGCGGAAGCGCAGCGCACGGAGTCAGGAATACCCAGTGCTTTTTCCTGCAGCGCTTTCCCTTCCTGGGTCAGCGTTACTGCCACCTGACGTTCATCTTCGCGGGAGCGCTGACGTAGCAGCAACCCTGCGCTTTCAAGCCGTTTTAGCAGTGGCGTTAAGGTGGCTGAGTCTAAAAAAAGACGCTCACCGATTTGCGACACCGTGACATCGTCCTGCTCCCACAGCACCAGCATCACCAGGTATTGCGGATAGGTGAGCTGCAGCGGCGCAAGCAGCTGGCGGTAGAGCTTGTTCACCGCCAGATTGGCGGAGTAGAGCGCGAAGCAAAGCTGGTTGTCCAGCAGCAGGGCGTTCGTTTCGGTCGATGTCTTCTTCATGTTTCTCAATATAGATAGCGCGCGATTAAATAGCAAATTTTATTTTGACGGCGTTTTGGTCTGTGCGATCAGACCCGGGGTTTTTTGCGATAAAGCCACAGCCCCGGCAGTGAAAGCCCGATGGACAGCGCCCCCACGATAAATGACGCTTTCAGGAAGTTGGTCACCAGCTGGATCATCAGCGGATCGCTGTAGCCAAAGTGCGTCAATTTTACCGCCGAGATCATCGCGGTGTAGGCGTAGATCCCCGGGAACATTGGAATCACGGCCGCAACGGTGAAAACTTTAGGGTGAGCAAGGTACCAGCGAGACCACTGAATACCAATGATACCGACCAGAATCGAAGCCAGAAAAGTGCTCCACTCGATGTTTAAACCCGCCGTCATCATCGCCATACGTGAGCCGTGGCCGATAGCACCGAGGAGGCCACAGTAAGGCAGGGCGCGCTGAGGCACGTTAAAGACTAACGCAAAGCCCACCGCCGGCACGGCAGACAGCACCATGTCCTGGGCCAGAGCCAGAACAAACTCGATTATGCCCATCCTCTTAGCCCCCATACCGCCATCGCCATCACTACGCCAATGCAGGTGGCAAGCGTGAGCAGGCTGGCCATCGCCCAGCGAGCAAGCCCGGTGTTTACGTGGCCTTTGAACATGTCGGCGACGGCGTTAATCAGCGGGAAACCGGGGACGAGTAATAACACGCTTGCGGCCATCGCAATATTGGAAGTGGCGGCAAACGGGCCTTTGGCGATCAGCAGGCCCGAAACGGTAGTGGCGACAAACGCGGTGATGCAGAAGTTGATCTGCGGATGAAGCTGGCGGTGGGTGAGAAGCTGGCGCACGTACATCGCCAGCGAGCTGGCGATAAAGGCGACAAACGCCCCGTCCCAGCCACCATTGTTCAGTTTACAGAAGCAGCCACAGGAAAGGCCCACCATCAGGACGACCAGCCAGCGTGGGTAGCGCAGCGGTTTGATGTGTTCGAAGCGTTTGAGAACGTCCCTGGCATCCAGCAGCTTGTGTTCGGTGAGGATCACGATGTGCTGGACTTCGGTGACGACGTGCATGTTGATCCCGCGATCGTTATTTTTGCGGGTGGTGGTCAGGCACTGATTGTCTTTAATGGTGCTAAGCACAATGGCGTTAGCGGAGATTGAGCTTTCCACGCTGTCCATCCCCAACGCTTTGCCAAGGCGCGTTGAAAGCTCCTCTACCAGCGCGCTTTCTGCCCCGTGCTGCAGTAAAAAGAGCGCGCATTGAATACATAAACGAGTGACGTCCCGCTGGGAAGCAACATCTGGCTGCATGCTTGATCCTGACCAAAGAGAAGGAAATGCGCTTAACGTTTATCCATTTAACATGAGCGCATCGCTTCATTAGCCGCGTCAGATCAAGCTTTGCGTCACTATCCCCGACGATGAAACGTGATTATTTTTTCCAGCCATTGATTGCAGCTCACGCAGACAATGCCGCCGATGACGAAAACCGATCCCAGCAGAAAACCGGCGTTTATCTTTTCATTCAGTAACCAGGCGCCAAACACGACCCCGAGCAGCGGTGTGACAAAAGAAAAGGCGCCGAGCGCAGAAGCCTGGTAGCGGCGCAGTAAAGCAAACCAGATAAGCAGGCTCAGGAAGGAAACAACCACAGACTGAAAGACCATATTGCCCAGCAGTAGCGGCGTTGGGTTAAAGCGAGTTTGCCCTAGCATGAACGACGCTGCAAGCAGCACAATAAAAGCCCCTGCGAGCTGAAACAGCGTCGTTTGGGCGGCGGACATCTGGGTCAGACGGGAGGTGCGAACCAACACAGTGGTTGCGCCCCAAGAGGCACCGGAAAGCAGGCAAAGGAGATCGCCGAAAAGTGATGAATGCCCACCATCTGGCGCTGAAAATGTGACAATTACGCCAATAAATGCCAGTACGATCCCGATCCACTGTACCGGCGCCAAGCGCTCAGAACGCAGGGTAAAGTGCAGGCCCACGGCGGCAAACAGCGGTGCGGTATAAAGAAAAACTACGCCGTGCGCGGCGCTGGTATAACGCAGGCCGATGCCAAGAAACAAATACTCGAGCGCAAACAGAACTCCGGCTCCCGCGCCTGCAAGCCAGGGCAGGGAGGCGTACTGAATTTTCTCTTTTCTCAACAGCATATAAAGCGCGACCAGCCCCGCGCCTATACCGGAACGTAAGGCGATCTGTAGGATGGGGCTGGCGTCCTCAGCCGTGGCTTTCAGGCCGGGCTGCTGCAGGCTCCATATCAGACAGAGGGTGATCATCCCGGCGACGGCCAGGCGGTCGATGGTTTTGTATTTGGACATGCGTTTTCTCCCGAAAAACGCATTATTAACTGGGGCGATATGCTTGATATAGTGAGAAACCGCCATGCCATCGTGCGTTTCGGTCAATGTTTTCTCGACGACTTTGAAGGTGGATATCCGTGCCAAAGAAAACGCCCAGCATCCTTATCGCGCCTTTTACCGGCGAGCTTCCGGCCACGCTGTACTTTCGCAGCGCGCCGATGCCTGCGCACGGTTTGTACCTGGAACACAGTCATCCCTGGGGAGAGTTTGTCTCAGCGGTAAGCGGCGTTGTGGAGGTGCAATATGCCGGAGGGCACTTTGTGGTGCCGTCCCAGTACGGTATCTGGCTGCCGCCGAACACGCAGCATCTGGCGCAAAATCGGATGGAGGCGTGGCACAGCTCCGTATATGTCAGCCTCGCGGAGTGCGCAGCGTTTCCGCAGCAGGTGACCGTTATGGCTATCACGCCTCTCGTCCGGGCGATGCTCGAGCATTTACATCTTAACCCGCCGGGCATCCCTCCTTCTGAAGAGGAATCGCGGTTCCTGCGTGTGCTGGTTGACCGGCTGATTAAGGCGGAACGGGTGGGGAACTATTTGCCAGGATCCGGCGATCCTTTGGTTCAGCGGGTGCTTAACGTGCTGGAACAAAACCCTGGGGATAGCCGTTCCGTGGCGGCATTGGCGGCTTTGGCCAATACCAGTGAGCGAACGTTGATGAGACGTTGCCAGCGGGAGCTGGGTATGACGCTGGCGGAGTGGCGGCAGAGGCTAAGAATTGTGAAAGCGATGCCTTTACTGGCCGAGGGATGGACCGTCGAGAATATCGCTTTTGAGCTGGGGTACGGCAGTTCATCGGCGTTTATTACGATGTTCCGCCGCTTAACCCAGGAAACGCCGGATGAGTATCGCAAGCGTATTACCGGGTTGGAGCGTTAACTGAGCCGAAAGTCTTTTACTTCCGGCTGCAGTAAACTTACTGGCAGACGTCCACCCATTTAGCGTGGGTGAGTTCGGCCATACGTTCAGGTGAAATGCGGACGGCGCTGTGGATAGCCCCAGCGGCGGGCAACACTTCATCGTACTGGCGCAGTGAGATGTCGCAGAACACCGCCAGCGGGTTTTCCAGCCCAAACGGGCAGACGCCGCCGACAGGATGCCCGGTCCAGTTCACCACTTCATCACTGCTGAGCATGCGCGCTTTGGACCCAAATGCTTCTTTAAGTTTCTTATTATCAAGGCGTGCATCGCCCTTCGCGACGATCAGGATTATGTCGTTTTTGACTTTTAATGAGAGCGTTTTGGCTATTTGCCCAGGAGCCACATTGTGGGCGGCGGCGGCAAGTGCGACGGTAGCGGTGCTTTGGTTTAGCTCGATGATATCTATATCGGGGGCATGGTCGGCGAAGAACTGCCGCACGGACTGCAAACTCATGATTTTCTCCTGATCCAGGTGGCAAATAATTTCGCATAAGCTTGTGCTTTCTGTAAACCGCTTATACTTATCTCATACCCGCCTTGTCAGAAATTTCTGGATCTCCTTCACAATCACTGAAACCGGTTACGGTAACCGGTTGCAGTAATAAATTCCGCGAGGAATACTGAATCCTGTAACCACCCCCTGTACCCAATAATAAGAGTCGTCTATGAAACGTATCCTTTTATGCTGTGCCGCTGGTATGTCTACCAGTATGGTCGTGAACAGGATGAAACAGGCCGCCCAGGATCAACAGATTGAGGTTGAGATCAAGGCGGTGGGTATCGAAGAGTTCACGGATGTTATGCCTGAATTTGATTGCTGTTTACTCGGTCCGCAGATCAAATACCGTCTGGAAGATTTTAAGGCTCAGGCCGCGCCCAAACGGATCCCGGTCACGGTCATTAACTCTATGGATTACGGAATGATGCGCGGCGACAGAATTCTCGCCGATGCACTCGCGTTGATAGCCTGACAGGAGAGCCACTATGTCTTCCAACCATGCTGCTTTTAATTTAATTTTTCGGTTTGTTGAGAACTACGTTAGCCCGATAGCTGGCCGCATTTCTTCCCAGCGGCACGTGATGGCTATTCGCGACGGCTTTATTTCTGCGATGCCGTTTATGATTGTTGGCTCGTTCCTGCTGGTTTTTGCTTATCCACCGTTTTCGCCCACCACGACATGGGGCTTTGCTCGCGCCTGGCTCGACCTGGCGAAGCAGTTTGAAGGGCAGATTTTAACGCCGTTTGATATGACGATGGGCATCATGTCTATCTACATATGTGCGGCGATTGCCTACAACCTGGGTAAACACTACGTTAAATCGCACGGGCTCGATCCTTTCATGTGCGCGATGCTGTCGCTGATGGCTTTCCTGGTGGTTGCGGCCCCGAAAACCAAAGGCACGCTGCCGGTGGACAGCCTTGGCGGCACCGGGATCTTTACCGCGATTCTGGTGGCGATCTACTGCGTAGAAATGATGCGTTTCCTGAAAGCACACAATATCGGCATCAAGCTGCCGGACCAGGTGCCACCGATGATCAAAAACTCTTTTGATCTGCTGATCCCGGTGCTGGTTGTGGTGCTGACGCTGTATCCGCTGAGCCTGTTTATTCAGTCCCAGTTCGAAATGCTGATCCCTCAGGCCATTATGGCGCTGTTCAAACCGCTGGTGTCCGCGGCGGATTCTCTGCCTGCGATTCTGCTTGCCGTACTGATTGCTCACCTGCTGTGGTTTGCGGGTATTCACGGGGCAGCGATTGTCTCCGGGATGCTGCAGATGTTCTGGCTGACCAACCTGGGTCTGAACCAGGGCGCGCTGGCGGCCGGTGCACCTCTGCCGCATATCTTTATGGAAGCGTTCTGGACCTTCTTTATCGTGGTCGGCGGTTCCGGGGCAACGATGGGATTGGTTATTTGTTACCTGCGCAGTAAATCTGCCCACCTGCGTTCCATTGGCCGTCTGAGCATCGTGCCAACCTGTTTTAACATTAACGAGCCGGTGATCTTCGGGACGCCGATTGTGATGAACCCGGTGTTCTTCATTCCGTTCCTGCTGGCACCAATGGTTAACGCCGTGCTGGCCTGGGGCGCGATGAAACTGGATCTGATTGGTCGCGTGATTTCGGTGGTGCCGTGGACCGCGCCTGCGCCAATCGGTGCTGCCTGGGCGCTGGGCTGGGACTTCCGTGCCGCAATTCTGGTGATTTTGCTGGCCTGCGTGTCGTCCATCATCTACTTCCCGTTCTTCAAAGTGTACGAGAAGCAGCTGCTGGAGCAGGAAAAAGAAGAAGCCCAGAGAGCGAGCGAGGAGGGGAGTCAGCAGCTGGCTTAATGGTTTAGCTGGATTAAGAACGGCGGGGGAAACCCGCCGTTTGCTATTTGAGAGTACAGTCGCCGCAGCGCTGGACGTCAGGCAGCTTATAGCGTTGGCAGCAGGTGCGTCTGACCAGAACGCCTTCACGCGAGATAACCGTGCGGTAAAGCGGATTCTCCCGGCCGCATGAAAGCTGTTTTTCAAAGAAACAGGTTTGTACCAGCGTCGCCAGGCTTTGTTCATCCAGCAGCGGTTTTAGCTCGCCGAAGAACCAGTTCACCAGGTAGCCGGTGTTGCTCCAGATAAGCCGGGCATTAATCTCTTCGCTGGCTTCCAGCGCCGCCACGACGGGCATCAAACCGTCGACGATGAATTTTTCCAGACGAACAGTGAGCGACTGCTCGCTTGCCCGGCAATCTTCAGCCACGTCAATCCAGAAACATTTAGCCCGGCCCGTTTCGTGGAACTCCACCTGTACATGCTGAGGCGAAATGTTCAGCGCTTTAGGCTGAGTCAGCAGCGCCATCATCATCGGCGGCACCAGCAGGCCGATGTACCATTGCGCCCACAGCGACTTCAGCGGTTTATTCTCGCGGGTAAGTTCAGGCTGGTGACGATAGATATGGTCGCCGTAGGCCGCCATCAGAGAGGTTAGCGTGGCGGGGCGTTGCCATTCGCTAAGCGTCATTGCCGTGGCGGGAGCCTGTTCGTTTAATTTGATGATGTCATTGAAGTACGGGCGGTGCGCGGCAAAATACTCCCGCAGCGAATCTGCCAGCGGGCTTGCCGCTGGGGGCCAGGGAAGAACAAAGCAACCGCTGTCATCGCTAAGTTGGAGGGAGTGAAGCGCCATACTTTCGTCAGGGAGTAATCTAAATGATAATGATTAGCAATACTAACGTTGGGAAAAATCTCTGGCAAGGTGTATTCACCGCCATCGCTGAGTGATGGCGGTTTTGGCGATCCAGAACGTCTCTCGCCGGGTTAATTCACCGCGAGCATGTCGTTGGTCAGAATACTGTTTCTTCCCTGGTTTTTGGCCTGATAAAGCGCTTTATCTGCGAGGCTAAGGGCATCGTCTATGCTGCCTTCGATGAACGGTGCAAGCCCGATGCTGACGGTAACGTTGGTCGCGACCTGGGTATTAAACATATGCGGGATGTCCAAATCGAAAACACGCTGGCGGATCCTTTCCGCCGACTGCATGGCACGTTCCGCGTCGATGTTGGTGAGCATAATCATGAACTCTTCCCCGCCGTAGCGCGTGACAAGATCTCTTGAGCGCACGGCATCGCGAATCGCCGCAGAAACGCGGATCAGCGCCTGATCGCCCATCGCATGGCCGTAGTGGTCGTTGTAGGACTTGAAGTGGTCGATATCCAGCAGCAAAACGTAGTGACTGCCGCTGCCGGAGGCCTGGATGTTCTCGAGGCGGTTTTGAAAGCCGCGACGGTTGTACAGGCCGGTTAAAGGATCGAGCATGCTGAGATCGGTCAGCGTCTCTTTTTCTTCGAGCAGCTTATTCATCAGCCGCTGGGTGAAGCGGTCATTACGTTTCTGAATAATATGCTGAATAGCGATCCCGATAGCGGGCAGCGCAATGGAATAAATCACCCTCAGCCATTGGTCAACGTTGCCCAGCCAAAGTACGACCAGCGCCACGGGCAGGCTGTGCAGCAGGAAAGCCACAATATTATTCATAAAGGCAATAGCGCCAATAAAAAGCACCGACATCAGGCTAATCACCAGAAATGAGGTGTCCAGATCCCCGATGGCCGCGTTTTTAATGAAAATATGCACCGCCCATAATAACCCAAGAAATAACGAGACAATATTCAGGTTAATCAGCTGCTTATTATTCATCATTTGCCAGGCAAGCAAGGCCAGGCTAATCAGCAGAATAGCAACAACGGGCGGCGTTATGCGCATGGTCGAATGGATCGGAAAGAGCATAGCAAAAGCGGCTGCCAGGGCGTTGAGCAGCAAAAATAAACGTAAAGAAAGCAGCTGCTTTGCTTTGAGTAAGGCTCGCCAGGTTTGGGCTGTCATAGAACGATTGTGTCTTGGGTAAGCGCGTCAGGTGTTGTGTGTGTCGTATCAATGAAAAGCGAGTTATCGGCTTTTCTGGCAACTATTGGAATTTTTATAAGGCAAACTAAAGCCGGCGCTCAATCTATCACCTTACTGAAAATCTGTCATTAAATGACACGTCAACCCTGGCTATTTCAGCTATAGGCCGCGCACGTTTTTACGCTGACAGTTGAGAAAATTTATCATATGATATTGGTTATCATTATCATGATGGGGCGTAAAAATGCTGCAACGACGACTCGAAAGTGGCTGGAGTGTAATGGTGGCGGGGCTTGCCGTGGCGCTGCTTGCCTGTCTGGATCTCAGTTTCAGTCAGTGGCGCGTGCTGGTGGTTATCGGGCTGCTTGCAACGGCATTGATGCTCTACCACAAAACGTTGAGACACTTTGTTTTACTGCCGTCGTGCGTAGCATTTGCCAGCGGATTGCTGTTGATTGTGATGAATTTGGGATCGATGAGATAAACAAGCTGGGGGAGAGAAAGAGAGTCACTTCATAAGAAGTGGTGCGAAGAGAGGGACTTGAACCCTCACGTCCGTAAGGACACTAACACCTGAAGCTAGCGCGTCTACCAATTCCGCCACCTTCGCACAGTTTTCAGACTTGCATCTGAAGAGTTTTGATATCGCCTTCGCATTGGTGCGAAGAGAGGGACTTGAACCCTCACGTCCGTAAGAACACTAACACCTGAAGCTAGCGCGTCTACCAATTCCGCCACCTTCGCGCAGTGCGAACGATATCTTTCGTGGTTGTGTTGGTGCGAAGAGAGGGACTTGAACCCTCACGTCCGTAAGAACACTAACACCTGAAGCTAGCGCGTCTACCAATTCCGCCACCTTCGCATACCTGTAATACCGAAGTATCACAACCACGGAGGCGCATTCTAGATGTTTTCTGAGCTTCGTCAACACTTAATTTGGTGCCGCTTTCCTGAGTGATGCAAAAAGCGGCACCTTAACGCGTTTAGCGCTTTTTACCCGCTCGGGTCAGCACGGCGCGGTAAACTTTGAAGCGGCCGGTTTGAGCAATAACTTCATGGCTACCAAACACTTCGTCCAGCACGTTCGGGTAGGCAAGGAAGGCGTTTGCCACGATGCGCAATTCGCCGCCCATATTCAGATGGCGAGCCGCACCACGAATAAGCTGGTGCGCTGCATCGAGGCTGGTTTGCATCCCGTCGTGGAATGGCGGGTTGGAGATGATCATGTCGAAACGGCCGTTGATTTCCGAGTAGACGTTACTGGCGATCACTTCCCCTTCAATGCCGTTAGCGGCAAGCGTTGCGCGGCTGGCGGCGACCGCCGGTGCGCTAACGTCGCTCAGCGTGAGGCGCACTTTTGGCGAGTGGCTGGCGAGAGTAATCGCCAGCACGCCTGCGCCGCAGCCAACATCCAGCACTTTGCCTTTGGTGTGTGGCGTCAATGTGGAAAGCAGCAGTTTGCTGCCGGTGTCCAGACCGTCGCGGCTAAAGACGCCCGGCAGGGTTTTCACCGTCATCCCTTCATGAGGGTATTCACCCCACCAGCTGTTTTCATCAAACGCAGGTTGCTGCTCAAGGCGGCCGTGGTACAGACCGCAGCGGCGCGCGCTGTCGATTTTCGTCAGCGGGCAAATATCAGCCAGCATTTGCTCTGCGCTGCGCACGCCAGAGCGGTTTTCGCCGACGACAAAAACATCGGTGCCAACCGGCATCAGCGACAGAATGTTCATCAGCTGGAACTGAGCTTCCGGCTTGTTTTTCGGCCAGTAGTAGATAAGCGTATTGCTGTCGGCAACGTCATCCGCACTGACCACCAGGCCATACTGTGCGTTCTCGCCCATCTGCGCGCTTAATACCTGCCAGTGGTGGAATTGCTGGGTGTGGGCGCGGCTGGCGGCGGTGTCGAAACGCGCCGGCAGGTCGTCTTGCATGTCACCGGCAAACAACACACGGCTCTCGGTAAAATCATCGCTGTGGCGCAGCAGTACTTCACTCGCCGGGGTAAACGCACTCATCAAATTGCTCCTGGAAAATCAGAGCGTGGATTATAGAGCTTTAATGGCGTGGATTCGATGAATTTGCTATATTTGCCGCCCGAATTACGCTCTCAACAGGTTTCGCTATGACTTCCCCTTCCCGACGCGACTGGCAGTTACAGCAACTGGGTATTACCCAGTGGATGCTGCGCCGTCCGACGGCTTTACAGGGCGAAATTGCGGTTTCTTTGCCCGCTGGCGTGCGTTTAGTGATGGTGGCTGAGACGCTACCCGCCTTGAACGATCCGCTGGTGAAGGATATTTTACGCAGCATAGCGTTAAGCCCCGAGCAAGTAATGCAACTGACGCCGGAACGCGCGGCAATGATGCCGCCCGATAGCCGCTGCAATAGCTGGCGCCTGGGCGTGGAGCAACCGCTGACGCTAAACGGCGCGCAGCTCGCGTCCCCTGCGCTTGACGAGCTTTATCACAATGGCAACGCGCGACAGGCGCTGTGGCAACAGATTTGCGAACATGAACACGATTTCTTCCCTGACGCCGAATGATTTGGCGGACGCGTATGCCATTGAGCAGCGTAGTCATGCTTTTCCCTGGAGTGAAAAAACCTTTGCCAGCAACCAGGGCGAGCGCTATTTCAATTTACGGCTGGACGTTGACGGCAAACTTGCCGCTTTTGCGGTGACGCAGGTCATTCTCGATGAAGCCACGCTGTTTAACATTGCGGTCGATCCGGCGTATCAGCGGCAAGGACTTGGGAAAGCGCTGCTTGAGCATCTTATTGCAGAGCTTGAAAAACGGGATGTCTTTACGCTGTGGCTGGAGGTGCGCGCCTCTAACGTTGGGGCGAGAACCTTGTACGAAAGCCTGGGCTTTAACGAAGCGACGGTGCGTCGCAATTATTATCCTGCAAAAGAAGGTCGGGAAGACGCAATCGTGATGGCGCTTCCCCTCGGTTAATTTTTAAAAGGTGTGTGGATGAACTGGGACTGGATTTTATTTGATGCGGACGAAACGCTGTTTACCTTTGACGCGTTCGGCGGTTTGCAGCGCATGTTTCTCGATTACAGCGTGACCTTTACCGCAGATGATTTCCAGGAGTACCAGGCGGTAAACAAGCCGCTGTGGGTCGACTACCAGAATGGCGCGATTACCGCGTTGCAGCTGCAGCTCAGACGTTTTGAGGACTGGGCAGGGCGGCTGAATGTGCCGTCAGCAGAGTTGAATGATGCCTTTTTATCCGCCATGGCCGAAATTTGTGCCCCGCTGCCTGGCGCGGTTTCTCTCCTGAATGCGCTGAAGGGCAAAGCGAAACTTGGCATCATCACCAACGGCTTTACCGCGCTGCAGCAGATCCGCCTTGAACGCACTGGCCTGCGTGACTATTTCGACCTGCTGGTGATTTCCGAGCAGGTAGGGGTCGCCAAACCCGACCGCCGCATTTTCGACTATACCTTCGAGCAGATGAAACAGCCGCCGCGCGACCGCGTTTTGATGGTTGGCGACACGGCAGAATCCGACATTCTGGGCGGTATCAACGCCGGGATAGCAACCTGCTGGCTGAACGCCCACGGGCGCACCGCGCCGGAAGGGATTGAACCGACCTGGCAGGTCACCTCGCTAAGTGAACTGGAGCAACTGCTGTGTAAGCCATGATTGTTGATTGTTAAACCCGCAATGATGGGTAAAATAGCCGCCAAATAACGTTCACTCGCCGCGTGGCTCAAGGCCGCGCGCACTTACAGAAGATGTAATTATGACTTTGTCTCCTTATTTGCAAGAGGTGGCTAAACGCCGCACTTTTGCCATTATCTCTCACCCGGATGCCGGTAAAACGACCATCACCGAAAAGGTGCTGCTGTTCGGACAGGCGATCCAGACCGCCGGGACGGTAAAAGGCCGTGGCTCAAGCCAGCACGCCAAATCCGACTGGATGGAGATGGAAAAACAGCGTGGGATCTCAATCACCACCTCGGTGATGCAGTTCCCGTATCGCGACAGCCTGGTTAACCTGCTGGACACCCCGGGGCACGAAGACTTCTCCGAAGATACCTACCGTACCCTGACCGCCGTCGACTGCTGCCTGATGGTTATCGATGCCGCGAAAGGCGTAGAAGATCGTACCCGCAAGCTGATGGAAGTTACCCGTCTGCGCGACACGCCGATCATCACCTTCATGAACAAACTGGACCGCGACATTCGCGATCCAATGGAAGTGCTGGATGAGGTTGAGCGCGAGCTGAAGATTGGCTGTGCGCCAATCACCTGGCCAATCGGCTGCGGCAAGCTGTTCAAAGGGGTCTACCATCTTTATAAAGATGAAACCTACCTCTACCAGACCGGTAAAGGCCATACGATCCAGGAAGTGCGCATCGTGAAAGGGTTGAATAACCCGGAACTCGACGCAGCCGTCGGGGAAGATCTTGCTCTGCAGCTGCGCGAGGAGCTGGAGCTGGTGCAGGGGGCTTCCAACGAATTCGATCACGAACTGTTCCTGGCCGGTGAAATTACCCCGGTATTCTTCGGCACCGCGTTGGGCAACTTCGGCGTAGACCACATGCTGGATGGCCTGGTGGAGTGGGCCCCGGCTCCGATGCCGCGTAAAACCGACACGCGTTTGGTGGAAGCCGCGGACGAGAAGTTCACCGGCTTTGTCTTTAAGATCCAGGCCAACATGGACCCGAAACACCGTGACCGCGTCGCCTTTATGCGCGTGGTGTCCGGTAAGTATGAAAAAGGCATGAAGCTGCGCCAGGTGCGTATCGGGAAAGACGTCATTATTTCTGACGCGCTGACCTTTATGGCCGGGGATCGTTCTCACGTGGAAGAAGCTTATCCTGGCGATATCATCGGCCTGCACAACCACGGCACCATTCAGATCGGTGATACCTTTACCCAGGGCGAAATGATGAAGTTCACCGGTATTCCGAACTTCGCCCCGGAACTGTTCCGTCGCATTCGCCTGCGCGACCCGCTGAAGCAGAAGCAGTTGCTTAAAGGCCTGGTTCAGCTTTCTGAAGAAGGCGCGGTGCAGGTGTTCCGCCCGATTGCCAACAACGACCTGATCGTGGGCGCGGTAGGGGTTCTGCAGTTCGACGTGGTCGTCGCTCGCCTGAAAAGCGAATATAACGTGGAAGCGATTTACGAATCGGTGAACGTGGCGACGGCGCGTTGGGTTGAAGGGAATGACGTTAAGAAGTTTGAAGAATTCAAACGTAAAAACGAAGTTCAGCTGGCGCTGGATGGCGGCGATAACCTGACCTACATCGCCCCGACAATGGTAAACCTGAACATTACTCAGGAACGTTACCCTGACGTGACCTTCCGTAAAACGCGCGAGCACTAATTGCCAGCCAGAGCGCGGCGTTCGCCGCGCTCTTCTCACTTTTCCTGTCTTTTGAACCTCTTGCAGAATCCTCTTAATTTCCCGCGAATCCTGCGTCATTGCTGCTTTTTCCATCAACACGTCATGCACTTTTATGATTGTGATCTATATTTAACAAAGTGATGACAATTTTATTGGATGAAAGCTCCGGGAATTAATCATTTTCTGGTGTCTTGTTGGCGTTTCTCAGGTCATCTCAATATTAATAGCTGATTTTTTTCAGCTTACGAGAAACGAGAAAGCTCAAATGATGAGCAAACCTACAGGAATTAATCGATGACTACGACTAAGATTTCAAAAACTCTGCTGGCGGTTGTGTTGGGCTCTGTACTGGCAAGCACCAGTGCCTTTGCGGAAGACACTCTGCTCAATAAAACGGAATCTACCGCTGATAGTGCAGGGAAAAAAATCGATAGCTCAATGACTAAAGTCGGTAATTTCATGGACGACAGCGGCATCACAGCGAAAGTTAAAGCCGCGCTGGTTGACGATAAAAACATTAAAAGTACCGATATTTCGGTCAAAACCGACAATAAAGTGGTCACCCTGAGCGGTTTTGTTGAAAGCCAGGCGCAGGCGGAGCAGGCCGTCGCCACGGCGAAAAAAGTGGAAGGCGTGACCTCGGTGAGCGACAAACTCCACGTTCGTGACGCGAAAACGCAGTCGGTGAAAGGTTATGCCGGGGATGCGGCCACGACCAGCGAGATCAAAGCGAAATTGTTAGCCGACAGCATTGTGCCGTCGCGCCATATAAAAGTTGAAACCACTGACGGTGTGGTTCAGCTGTCCGGCGAAGTGAAGTCTGCCGCCCAGTCTGAGAAGGCTGAAAGCATTGCCAAAGCTGTTGAAGGCGTGAAAAGCGTTAAAAACGATCTGAAAGTGAAGTAACAGCAGCACCCTAAACGTCTTCCCGGGTTAGTCCGGGAGGCGATAAGCACCACCCTTACACATTATCGCCTGCGGGTTAGCCATTCGGCGCACGTGAAGAAGCGATAAGATTCACTATGGTTAAGGAGAGTCTATGTTTCGTTGGGGCATTATTTTTCTGGTTATAGCGTTGATCGCTGCGGCCCTGGGCTTCGGTGGTCTGGCCGGTACCGCAGCAGGTGCTGCAAAAATTGTCTTTATCGTCGGGATCATTCTGTTCCTGGTCAGTCTGTTTATGGGGCGCAGACGTCCTTAGCAACACTCAGTGAGTAACATGCCGATACAAAAGAAAAGCCAGTCCTCGTGACTGGCTTTATACTGTCGACAAACCTCTGTCGATAGAAAAGAAATACCAGACGACTCGTTAAAAAAAACAGGAAAATCAATTCATTGATTTTCGGCTGCTCACCATAAAGAGGGGAAAACCACGCTTTTTCCCTCTTCGTCAGCAACCTTAAGCCAGTCCTTGTGACTGGCTTTCGCCGTTTTACTTAGCGCGCTATGGGTATAGGGTATAAATTCACAACAACAGAATTCAGGAAAGCAGGGTGGGAAATCGTATACCCGTTACGCTCGGCAATATTGCGCCGCTGGCGACTAAATCTTTTCGTCCTGGAAAACTCGCTCTGATTTGTGAAGGGGGCGGGCAGCGCGGGATCTTTACGGCCGGGGTTCTGGACGAATTTATGCGAGCGGAATTCAACCCCTTTGATCTGTTCCTTGGCACCTCAGCCGGGGCGCAGAATCTCTCCGCTTATGTGTGTAATCAGCCGGGATACGCACGCCGCGTCATTACGCGCTTTACGACGACGAGGGATTTCTTCAATCCGCTACGCTTTGCGCGCGGGGGGCATCTGATCGATCTCGACTGGCTGATTGAGTCGACCGCCGCCAGACTGCCGCTGTCGATGTCCAGCGCCGACCCGCTGTTTGAGCAGGGAAAAGAGTTCTTTATGTGCGCCTGCCGCAGTGATGACTATGCGGCGAATTACTTTTCGCCGACCGCGGATACCTGGCTAAATTTGCTGAAAGCCTCCAGTGCCATTCCCGGTTTTTATCGCTCAGGCGTGGAGATTGACGGCATCAGCTATCAGGACGGCGGCATCAGCGATGCGGTACCGGTGCGGGAAGCGGTTAAGCGCGGGGCGGATACGCTGGTGGTCATTCGTACCGTACCTTCACAGATGTACTACACGCCGCAGTGGTTTAAACATATGGAGCGCTGGCTGGGCGACAGCAGTCTGCAGCCGCTTTTGAACCTGGTGCAGCACCACGAAGAAAGCTACCGTGAGATCCAAAACTTCATTGAGAAGCCGCCAGGTAAACTGAGAATCTTCGAGATTTATCCCCCGAAAGCGCTATTAAGCAGCGCGCTCGGCAGCCGCCTGCCTTCGTTGACGGCGGATTATCAAACGGGGCGCTTGTGCGGGCGCTATTTCCTGGCCACCATTGGCAAACTGCTGGTGGCTAAGCCACCGTTAAGGCGCCATTTGCCGCGTATTAATACGCCAGGCCCGTTGGTTATTCCCCCTGCTGCGGCGGCAAATGAATCGCTGGTTAAACCGATTAGCCCTGGCCTGCAGGCGAATGATGCGGCGTTTGATAATGAGGATCTTGCGTGAGTTTTACGTTCTACGACACCCATTGCCACTTTGATTTTCCCCCCTTTACCGGGGATGAAGAGCACAGTCTCTCGCTGGCCGCTGAGGCTGGGGTGCGTAAAATTATTGTGCCCGCAATAGAAGCAGAACGTTTCAATCGCGTACTCGCGCTGGCGCAGAGCTACCCGGCGCTTTATGCCGCCCTGGGCATGCATCCGATAGTGATTGAAAAGCATGATGAAACAGGGCTGGCCGCGCTAGAAGATCTTTTGCAGCAAAAGCCGGAGAAGCTGATCGCGATCGGCGAGATTGGGCTGGATCTTTATCGCGAAGATCCGCAATTCGACAGGCAGGAGTTTATCCTCAGCGAGCAGCTGAAGCTGGCGAAGCGTTACGATCTGCCGGTGCTGCTTCACTCCCGCCGTACCCACGACAAGCTGGCGCTGCACCTGAAGCGCTACAATTTACCCAGAACCGGCGTGGTGCACGGTTTTGCCGGAAGCTTGCAGCAGGCAGAACGGTTTATCGCGATGGGTTATCGGATTGGCGTCGGCGGCACCATCACCTATCCCCGAGCCAGCAAAACCCGGGATGTGATGGCTCGCCTTCCGCTTTCATCGCTGTTACTGGAAACCGATGCACCGGATATGCCGTTGAACGGCTGGCAGGGGCAGCCAAACCGCCCGGAACGTGCCGCCAAGGTCTTCGATGCGCTGTGTGAATTACGCCCGGAACCCGCAGAAATCATTGCTAATGCCTTGAAAAACAACGCAGACGAATTATTCGCCTTCTAATGAGTCACGCCTAAAGTGTGATGCTCATCACCTTGCTATGTAAATGTTTCTATACATTTCGTCCTATACGTGATTGCTCCGGCACTTTTCTCGCCCCTGTGGTTATAATCCGCGCGCTAAAAAGGGGCTGCTAAAGCCCAAATCTTTCCAGTTGATACACAGGGATACTGTATGCAAATACTCATGGGATTGATCGGCATGGTGGCATTGCTGCTGATCGCCGTTTTACTGTCCAGCAACCGCAAGGCGATCAACCTGCGCACCGTCATTGGCGCGTGGCTTATCCAGATCGGTATCGGGGCGTTGATCCTTTACGTTCCGGTCGGGCGTAAGGTGCTGCTCGCGATGTCTGAGGGGGTGGCTAACGTCATCGCCTACGGCAACTCAGGGATTTCCTTCCTGTTTGGCGGGCTGGTTTCTGACAAAATGTTTGAGGTTTTTGGCGGCGGCGGCTTTATTTTCGCGCTGCGCGTTCTGCCGATTATCGTCTTCTTCTCCTCGCTTATCGCCGTGCTTTACTACCTTGGCGTGATGCAGTTAGTGATCCGTATTCTCGGCGGCGGCCTGCGTAAGGTATTGAAAACCTCCCGCACCGAATCCTTATCGGCGACGGCGAATATTTTCGTTGGCCAAACCGAAGCGCCGCTGGTTGTGCGCCCTTACATCTCAACCATGACCCGCTCTGAGCTGTTTGCAGTAATGTGCGGTGGCCTTGCCTCCGTGGCGGGCTCCGTGCTGGCGGGCTATGCGCAGATGGGCGTGCCGCTGGAATACCTGATTGCCGCGTCCTTTATGGCCGCACCGGGCGGGCTGCTGTTTGCCAAGATAATGCTGCCTGAAACGGAAACCCCGAACGACACCCCGGAGCTGGAGTCGATGAAAAACGATCCGGATCGCCCGGCTAACGTGCTGGATGCGGCGGCTTCGGGCGCAGCTTCCGGGATGCAGCTGGCGCTGAACGTCGGGGCGATGCTGCTGGCATTTGTGGCGCTGATTGCCCTTCTGAACGGGATGCTTTCCGGCATCGGCGGCTGGTTCAACTATCCGCAGCTCTCGCTGGAGCTGATGCTGGGCTGGGTGTTCTCCCCGGTTGCCTGGCTGATTGGCGTGCCGTGGAGTGAGGCAACTGTCGCGGGCTCGTTTATCGGCCAGAAGCTGATCATCAACGAGTTCGTCGCTTACCTGAACTTTGGCGCTTACCTGAAGGATGATGCCGAAGTGGCTGCGGCGGGCCTGCAGGTGCTGTCCGGCCATACCAAAGCGATTATCTCCTTCGCGCTGTGCGGATTTGCTAACCTTTCTTCTATCGCCATTCTGATTGGTGGCCTGGGCAGCATGGCACCAAACCGTCGGCATGATGTGGCTCAGCTGGGCATGAAAGCTGTAGCGGCGGGGACGCTGTCTAACCTGATGAGTGCCACCATCGCCGGGCTGTTCCTGGCGCTGTAAGCTGCAATATAAATGTTATAATAATAACATTAAGCGGTAACCGATGGCTGGCGCCCTGCCAGCCATTTTCTTGCTTTCAGACGCAATTTAGCGCGTTATTTTGTTCCTTTAATCACATATACTCTATGAAAGCTTGCAATTCATGCTTTGGCTTTTGTGAGGCGAGACACAAAATTGCATCGGTAGTGGGTGTTAGAATTCTAACATTGCAACCGGCAATGTGCGGTGAGAAGGATCTCAACGTGAGGGTGACCCAGGTGACCACTCTTCTTCAAGGAACCAAGTCCGCTCCAACGTGTTGAGTTTCCAGGCCGGAGACTTATTTCCCTTTTGTTGGAGAGCGTTATGACCGATTTAACCCAAAGCAGCCTGCGTGCGCTGAAACTGATGGATCTGACTACCCTGAACGACGATGACACTAACGAGAAAGTCATCGCTCTGTGCCATCAGGCAAAAACCCCAGTCGGCAACACCGCTGCGATTTGTATCTACCCGCGTTTTATCCCTATCGCCCGTAAAACCCTGAAAGAGCAGGGCACGCCGGACATCCGCATTGCTACCGTGACCAACTTCCCACACGGTAACGACGATATCGACATCGCGCTGGCAGAAACTCGCGCCGCTATCGCTTACGGCGCGGACGAAGTGGACGTGGTCTTCCCATACCGGGCGCTGATTGCCGGTAACGAGCAGGTAGGCTTCGACCTGGTGAAAGCGTGTAAAGATGCCTGCGCCAGCGCTAACGTACTGCTGAAAGTAATCATCGAAACCGGCGAACTGAAAACTGAAGAACTGATCCGTAAAGCATCAGCTATTGCGATTAAAGCCGGTGCCGACTTCATCAAAACCTCGACCGGTAAAGTGCCGGTTAACGCCACGCCGGAAAGCGCTCGCATCATGATGGAAGTGATCCGCGATTTGGGCGTGGAAAAAACCGTAGGCTTCAAACCAGCCGGTGGTGTTCGCTCCGCTGAAGATGCTGCGCAGTTCCTGGCTATCGCGGACGATCTGTTCGGTGCCGGCTGGGCCGACTCCCGTCATTACCGCTTCGGGGCGTCCAGCCTGTTAGCCAGCCTGCTGAAAGCGCTGGGCCATGGTGACGGGAAAAGCGCCAGCAGCTACTAATCTTTTTTGATCTTCCTTTGCGGCGGATTTTCCGCCGCCTTTCACCCGCATTTCTTAGGGGGTTGCCGTGTTTCTCGCACAAGAAATTATTCGTAAAAAACGTGATGGCCTGGTACTGAGCGACGAAGAGATTCGCTTCTTTATCAACGGCATTCGCGACAACACCGTCTCTGAAGGGCAAATTGCTGCTCTGGCGATGACCATTTTCTTCCACGACATGACTATGCCGGAAAGGGTGTCGCTGACGATGGCGATGCGGGATTCCGGCACCGTGCTGGACTGGAAAAGCCTTAACCTCAACGGCCCAATTGTGGACAAACACTCCACCGGCGGCGTGGGTGATGTCACTTCGCTGATGCTTGGCCCAATGGTGGCGGCCTGCGGTGGCTATGTGCCGATGATTTCAGGTCGTGGCCTGGGGCACACCGGCGGGACGCTGGACAAGCTCGAGGCGATTCCAGGGTTCGATATCTTCCCGGACGATAACCGTTTCCGCGACATTATTAAGGACGTCGGCGTGGCCATTATCGGCCAGACCAGCTCGCTGGCACCGGCGGACAAACGTTTTTATGCCACTCGCGACATTACCGCGACGGTGGATTCCATCCCGCTTATCACCGCTTCCATTCTGGCGAAAAAACTGGCCGAAGGACTGGACGCGCTGGTGATGGACGTGAAAGTAGGCAGCGGCGCATTTATGCCGACTTACGAGCTGTCAGCCCAGCTGGCAGAGGCTATCGTTGGCGTTTCTAACGGCGCAGGCGTGAAGACTACCGCGCTGCTGACGGACATGAACCAGGTGCTGGCTTCCAGCGCGGGTAACGCCGTAGAAGTCCGCGAAGCCGTGCAGTTCCTGACGGGTGAATACCGCAACCCGCGTCTGTTTGATGTGACAATGGCGCTGTGCGTGGAAATGCTGATTTCCGGCAAGCTTGCCAAAGACGATACGGAAGCACGCGTGAAGCTTCAGGCGGTGCTGGACAACGGCAAAGCGGCCGAAGTATTTGGCCGCATGGTTGCCGCGCAGAAAGGTCCGAGCGACTTCGTTGAAAATTATGCGAAGTACTTGCCAACGGCGATGCTGAGTAAAGCGGTGTATGCCGAAGCGTCCGGGTTTGTCTCGGCGATGGACACGCGTGCGTTGGGTATGGCGGTGGTATCGATGGGCGGCGGTCGTCGTCAGGCTTCCGACACCATTGATTACAGCGTCGGCTTTACCGATATGGCGCGTCTGGGGGAATCTATCGACAGCGAACGTCCTCTGGCGGTGATCCACGCGAAAGACGAAGCCAGCTGGCAGGAAGCGGCGAAGGCGGTGAAGGCGGCAATCAGCATTGACGAAAAAGCACCACAGGAAACACTAACTGTCTATCGCCGAATCACTGAATAACGGTATACTGATCTGATCCCTATTTTATAGAGCACAAGGTACGGAGAATAATATGAAACGTGCGTTTATTATGGTGCTGGACTCGTTCGGCATCGGTGCTACCGAAGACGCCGAGCGCTTCGGAGATGTCGGCTCTGATACCCTCGGTCACATCGCGGAGGCTTGCGCCAAAGGCGAAGCTGACAAAGGCCGTAAAGGCCCCCTGAACCTGCCGAATCTGACTCGTCTTGGGCTGGTCAAAGCTCATGAAGGCTCCACCGGCAAAGTGGCCGCAGGCATGGACGGTAACGCAGAAGTTATCGGCGCTTACGGCTGGGCCCATGAGCTTTCTTCCGGCAAAGACACCCCGTCTGGCCACTGGGAAATCGCCGGCGTGCCGGTTCTGTTTGACTGGGGCTACTTCAGCGACCACGACAACAGCTTCCCGCAGGAGCTGCTGGACAAACTGGTCAAGCGTGCCAACCTGCCGGGCTACCTCGGCAACTGCCACTCTTCCGGGACCGTGATCCTGGACCAGCTGGGCGAAGAGCACATGAAAACCGGGAAACCGATTTTCTACACCTCCGCTGACTCCGTGTTCCAGATTGCCTGCCACGAAGAAACCTACGGTCTCGATAAGCTTTATGAGCTGTGCGAAATCGCGCGTGAAGAGCTGACCGAAGGCGGCTACAACATTGGCCGCGTTATCGCCCGTCCGTTTGTTGGCGATAAAGCAGGTAACTTCCAGCGTACCGGCAACCGCCACGACTTAGCGGTCGAGCCACCTGCCGCCACCGTGCTGCAGAAGCTGGTTGATGAGAAGCATGGCCAGGTTGTTTCCGTGGGTAAAATTGCGGACATCTACGCCAACTGCGGCATTACTAAAAAAGTGAAGGCAACCGGTCTGGATGCGCTGTTTGATGCAACCATCAAAGAGATGAAAGAAGCCGGTGACGACACCATCGTGTTCACCAACTTCGTAGACTTTGACTCCTCCTGGGGCCACCGTCGCGACGTGGCTGGCTATGCGGGCGGCCTTGAGCTGTTCGACCGCCGCCTGCCGGAGCTGATGGCGCTGCTGAAAGAGGACGACATTCTGATCCTCACCGCTGACCACGGCTGTGACCCGACCTGGCAGGGTACCGACCATACTCGCGAGCACATTCCGGTGCTGATCTACGGCCCGAAAGTGAAAGCCGGTTCTCTTGGTCACCGTGAAACCTTCGCGGATATCGGCCAGACGGTAGCGAAGTACTTCGGTCTTTCCGACATGGACTACGGCAAAAACATGCTGTGATCCCTTTGGGCGGGCGGTTGCCCGCCTGATTGCTAACTTTTTAAATCAAGGAATACATAATGGCTACGCCACACATTAACGCAGAAATGGGCGATTTCGCTGACGTAGTACTGATGCCGGGTGACCCGCTGCGCGCCAAGCACATCGCGGAAACCTTCCTGGAAGACGTGCGTGAAGTGAACAACGTGCGCGGCATGCTCGGTTTCACCGGCACTTACAAAGGCCGCAAGATCTCCGTTATGGGCCACGGCATGGGCATCCCATCCTGCTCCATCTACGCGAAAGAGCTGATCACCGACTTCGGCGTGAAGAAAATCATTCGCGTGGGTTCCTGCGGCGCGGTTCGTGCAGACGTTAAGCTGCGCGACGTGGTTATCGGTATGGGCGCGTGTACTGACTCTAAAGTTAACCGCCTGCGCTTCAAGGATCACGACTTCGCGGCTATCGCTGACTTCGATATGGTTCGCAACGCGGTTGATGCGGCAAAAGCGCTGGGCGTTGACGCTCGCGTGGGCAACATCTTCTCTGCAGACCTGTTCTACACGCCAGATCCGTCCATGTTCGACGTGATGGAAAAATACGGCATTCTGGGTGTGGAAATGGAAGCGGCCGGGATCTACGGCGTAGCGGCTGAGTTTGGTGCGAAAGCGCTGACTATCTGCACCGTGTCTGACCACATCCGTACTCACGAGCAGACCACCGCCGCTGAGCGTCAGACCACCTTCAACGACATGATCAAAATTGCTCTGGAATCCGTCCTGCTGGGCGACAAAGAGTAAGTTTTTGTTCTTGTTTAAAGGGCGCCTTAGGGCGCCTTTTTTTATGCCATTTATCTATTCATTTTATTTCTTATTTTTGGTTGAGCCCCTTTACCTGTCTGTCATTCACGGCTATAAATCAATTCAGGTATCTATTCATTAATCTATTCATATGCGTGAGCTAACGGACCTTCTTCTTACCGGACCTCTTCCAGCCAGGACGCTGGCCCAACGGCTGGGAATCAGTCAGGCGACTTTCTCTCGCCGGGTAGCGCTTGAAACTGACGTTATCAAATTCGGCTCAGCTCGTGCGACGCTGTATGGATTAAAGCACCCGGTAAGGCAGCATCGCGAGTTTCAGCTCTGGCAGATTGACGATACCGGTAAAGCCTGGGTGTTTGGTGTGCTTTATCCCATGTGGCCGAAAGGCAGCTGCCTGGTTGTGCATCACAACGGCGATAGCCGCTGGTTTGATGGACTGCCCTGGTACCTGACCGATCTCCGGCCGCAGGGTTTTTTGGGAAGGGCCTGGGGGCGTGAGTTAGCTAAAGACAGCGATTTACCGGAAGATATTCGGCTGTGGCGAGAAGAGGATGTGCTCCTGGCGCTCTCTGTGCAGCGGCAGGAAAATCTGGGCGGGTGGCAGGTGGGCGAAGAGAGTTATCGCCTGTGGACTGAGAGAGAAGTTCCCGAAGCCATTCCTCATAATGAACGCCTGAAGGTTTACGCTGAGCTTGCTCACAGGGCGATAGACGGTGAAATTGTCGGCTCATCTGCCGGAGGCGAGCAGCCTAAATTCGCCTGCTACAGTGAAACTGTTCGCGGGCCACGACATGCCATCGTGAAATTCACCCCGGCTATGCAGAACGATAACCAGCGCCGCTGGGCGGATTTACTGACCGCCGAGGCCCGCGCTTTAACGCTGCTAAATGAAATAGGGATCGCTGCCGCACGGTGTGATCTGCTTTCTACGGAAAGCGGGCAGGTCTTTCTCGAAGTTGAGCGCTTTGACTGCGTGGGCGTTTTCGGGCGGCGCAGTATTGTCTCTCTTGAAAGCGTGCAAAGTGAATATGCGGCGGGCGTGCTTAGCTGGCCTAAAGCCTTGACGCGCCTAAAAGAAGAGGGGATGGTTGAGGCCGCCACGCTTCGGCAGGTGCAGCGCATTTGGGCTTTTGGCCGACTGATTGGCAACAGCGATATGCATGCCGGGAACCTCTCTTTCTTTCTCTCCGACCGTCCGCTTGAGCTAACGCCGGTCTACGATATGCTGCCTATGGCCTGGGCTCCGGGCAGCTCAGGCAATATGCGGGCAGACTGCATTGAGATTAATATTGATGCCGACATCCCCGGCGAAGTGTGGCTCGAGATGCAGCCTTGGGCGCAGCGCTACTGGCAGGAGCTTAGCCTGAATGTGATGCTGAGCGAGCCATTCCGGCAAATAGCGGCGGGAATGGCTGAGCAAGTCGGGCAGTTAAGCGATCGGCTTCGGCGGCTGGCCTAACGTACCGCCTGAGCAATCCAGGCTGAAAGTTCTCGCAGTTCGGCTTCCTGTTCCGGGAAGCTGTAAATCAGCGTTTCACACTCCTGCTGCAGTAAAATGCTGCGGTACAGGCAGCCTTTTAATCGGCTGGCCAGCGCTTCAAGCGGGGCAGGGTTAAGGCTATCGGTGAACATCTGGGCGCGGGTGATATGGCCTTTCTCGACGTCAAAATGCAGTTCAACGCCGCCCCAGCTAAAGCGGTTGTCCAGCAGGTGCGTAAAGGCTGGCGCCTGGCCAAAATTCCACTCCCAGCTGCTCTGGCGGGCAAAAGTCTCGGCAAACCCTGGCAGATCGGGGAACGCTTCCGGGGAGATATGCTCGGCTTCCACACGCTCGCCGTAGTGAGCGAAGAAAGCCTCCGTTATCGCCTCGGCTATCTGCTCGTGGGTCAAGCCTGGTTTGATGTCGCTCAGATTTGCGACCCGGCTTCTTACGGAAGTAATGCCTTTGGCCTGCAGTTTTTTCGGATCGGGATTGAGGTAGTTTGCCAGGCGGCTGAGATCGGCATTCAGCAGCAAGGTGCCGTGGTGGAAGCCGCGATCCATGGTTTCGCGGTAGGCAGATCCGGAAATTTTACGCGTTCCATCGGCGGTTTCGACCTCCAGATCGTTACGCCCGGAAGCGGTGGCATTAAGGCCAAGACTTTCCAGTGCGTTCAGCACGATAGCCGTGGAAATACTCTTGTCGTATTCGGGTTTGCCGGCCATAAAAGTGAAGCAGGTGTTGCCGAGGTCGTGGAACACCGCACCGCCGCCGCTGCTGCGCCTTGCCAGCCGAACGTTATCTTGCTCCATGCGCCCGGTATTGCATTCTTTCCACGGGTTCTGGGCGCGGCCAATCACCACCGTATCTGCATTACGCCATAGAAACAGAACCCGCTGCGTGGCGGGCATCTGTCGAAAAATAGTCTCTTCAACGGCGAGGTTAAACCACGGGTCGTAAGAGTCAGAGATAAGCAAACGCAAAGTCGACATAACAAAGATCCTTGTCCCAGAATAAGGGCGTTATCTTAACATGCAGCCAGCACGGCGAATTTACCGCGGGAGCTTTACTTCGTTTCGTCTTCTTCTGTGACCTTCTTATTAGCGGTCAGCAGGAACGGTGATTGCTGCCAGCGGGTGCGCTTGCCGTGCAGCAGCGTGCGGGTCAGGACGATGCCAATCGCGACGGCGAGGAGCAGCATCAGGCGCAGAATATTGGTGGTGTTGTCCACCTGCTTGGATTCGGTGGCGAGGGTGTGGGTGTCCAGGGTAATGCGCAGGTAGCCGATAGGCCCGCTTTTATCGGTGATAGGTTCGACAATTTGCTGGTTGAAGTAGCTGCCGGCTTTTTGTCCGTCCAGCGCCAGGCGGTCGCGAACCTCAATGTTTTCCCCCGCACGCGCAATCTGATCGCCTTCGCTGTCGTACACGGCGGCATCCAGAATACGGCTATCCTTAGTCAAAAGGTTAAGCACGGTGGAGATGCGTTTTTCATCCGGATTCTCAGTTTTCATCACCGGCACCAGATTAAACGCGACCTGGCGGGAGAGGGTGCGGGCCAGCTCCTCCAGTTGAACGTTTCGCGCCTGCTGGCTGCCACGGCTGAACCAGGACGCCCCCTGCATTAGCGCCACCAAAAGTGCGAGGCAGAACAGCACAATCACTGCGCGGTGGAGCCGAAATTTAAATTTTACCCGAACCATGATGTACCTTTGGAAAATTGCTTACTTTAATGTTGCCAGAAGCAAGGCGGACAAGGTAGCCTCATGCGTTGTTTTTACCCGGATACCCTGCATCCTTCAAAGGGCAGAGGCTCAGGCTTTACGCCAGCGCGAGGAGATAAACCCCTTGCCATCAGCCCGCAATCCGACTGCAAAAGGGTATGTTTACTTGATTCTGGAGCCGCAATGCCAAACAGTTTGACCTGGTGCGATTTGCCTAACGATGTTTCACTTTGGCCTGGGTTGCCGCTTTCCCTGAGCGGTGACGAAGTGATGCCGCTGGACTACCGCGCTGGCCGCAGTGGCTGGCTCCTGTACGGGCGCAATCTGGACAAGCAGTGCCTGACCAAATACCAGCGGAGGCTGGGGGCGGCGATGGTGATTGTGACCGCATGGTGCGTGGAAGATTACCAGGTGATTCGCCTGGCTGGCTCTTTAACGCCTCGCGCGACCAAGCTTGCGCACGACGCCGGGCTGGACGTGGCGCCGCTGGGCAAAATTCCACATTTGAAAACGCCAGGTCTGCTGGTCATGGACATGGACTCCACCGCCATTCAGATCGAGTGCATCGATGAGATTGCCAAGCTGGCGGGAACGGGGGAAATGGTAGCCGAAGTCACCGAACGCGCAATGCGCGGCGAACTGGACTTTACCGCCAGTCTGCGCCAGCGCGTGGCGACCCTGAAGGGTGCGGATGCCAATATTTTGCGCCAGGTCCGCGACGAGCTACCGCTGATGCCGGGGCTAAAATCTCTGGTACAAAACCTCGATACGCTAGGCTGGAAAGTGGCGATTGCCTCTGGCGGGTTTACCTTCTTCGCCGAATACCTGCGCGACACATTAAACCTCACGGCGGTGGTCGCCAACGAACTTGAGATTTGCGACGGCAAGCTGACCGGCGAGGTGCTGGGGCAGATTGTGGACGCGAAGTTCAAAGCGGTCACCCTGAAGCGCCTGGCAGAAAAATATGAAATCCCCGCCACGCAGACTGTTGCGGTTGGCGACGGGGCCAATGATTTACCCATGATCCACGCCGCAGGCCTGGGGATTGCCTATCATGCTAAGCCGAAGGTGATTGAGAAAAGTGAAGTCAGTATTCGCCATGCGGATCTGATGGGCGTGTTCTGCATCCTTTCCGGTAGCCTGATTCAGGAAGAACGTTAACAAGAGGTATAAAGGTGGCGAAAGCTCCAAAACGCGCATTTGTTTGTAACGAGTGTGGTGCGGATTACCCGCGCTGGCAGGGGCAGTGCAGCGCCTGTCACGCGTGGAATACCATTACCGAAGTGCGCATCGCCGCTTCTCCACAGGTTGCCCGCAACGAGCGCCTCTCCGGCTATGCCGGGAGCGCGGGCGTCAGCCGCGTACAAAAGCTTTCGGACATCAGCCTGGAAGAATTGCCGCGCTTTTCCACTGGTTTTAAAGAGTTTGACCGTGTGCTGGGCGGCGGCGTAGTGCCGGGCAGCGCCATTCTGATCGGCGGTAACCCAGGCGCAGGGAAATCAACGTTGCTGCTGCAAACGCTTTGCAAGCTGAGCGAGCAGATGAAAACCCTGTACGTCACCGGCGAAGAGTCGCTTCAGCAGGTGGCGATGCGCGCCCACCGTTTAGGTCTGCCGACGCAAAACCTCAATATGCTGTCGGAAACCAGCATCGAACAGATCTGTATGATCGCCGAGGAAGAACAGCCGAAGCTGATGGTGATTGACTCGATCCAGGTCATGCACATGGCGGATGTGCAATCTTCGCCGGGCAGCGTGGCCCAGGTGCGTGAAACTGCAGCCTACCTGACGCGTTTTGCTAAGACGAAAGGTGTGGCGATCGTGATGGTCGGGCACGTCACGAAAGATGGTTCTCTGGCGGGGCCAAAAGTTCTCGAACACTGTATCGACTGTTCAGTGATGCTCGACGGCGATGCCGATTCCCGCTTCCGTACTCTGCGCAGCCATAAAAACCGCTTTGGGGCAGTGAACGAGCTGGGCGTGTTTGCGATGACCGAGCAGGGACTGCGCGAAGTCAGCAACCCGTCGGCCATTTTCCTCAGCCGGGGAGATGAAGTGACGCCGGGCAGTTCGGTGATGGTGGTTTGGGAAGGGACGCGTCCTCTGCTGGTTGAGATCCAGGCGCTGGTGGATCAGTCGATGATGTCCAACCCCCGCCGCGTAGCCGTTGGTCTGGAGCAAAACCGCCTGGCGATTCTGCTGGCCGTGCTCCACCGTCACGGTGGCCTGCAAATGGCCGATCAGGACGTGTTTGTGAACGTGGTGGGCGGCGTAAAGGTTACCGAAACCAGCGCCGACCTGGCGCTACTGCTGGCGATGGTTTCAAGCCTGCGCGACAGAGCCTTGCCGCAGGATTTGGTGGTATTTGGTGAAGTCGGGCTGGCGGGTGAAATCCGCCCGGTACCTAGCGGGCAGGAGCGTATTTCCGAAGCCGCCAAACACGGCTTTAAGCGCGCGATTGTGCCTCAGGCCAACGTACCGAAAAAAATTCCTGAAGGGATGCAGGTCTTCGGCGTGAAAAAACTTGCTGATGCGCTTTCTGTATTCGACGACTTATAATTGAGTAACTTGCGGGAACCGTTCCCGCTCCGGCAGGAGGCAGCGCGTGTCGTCATTCGACTATATTAAAACGGCTATTCGTCAGCAGGGCTGTACCTTACAGCAGGTGGCGGACGCCAGCGGCATGACTAAAGGCTACCTGAGCCAGTTACTGAACGCGAAAATCAAAAGCCCCAGCGCGCAAAAACTTGAGGCGCTGCACCGCTTCCTTGGGCTGGAATTCCCACGTCGTGAAAAGAAAGTCGGCGTGGTGTTCGGCAAGTTTTATCCGCTGCATACCGGGCATATCTACTTGATCCAGCGCGCCTGTAGCCAGGTGGACGAGCTGCATATCATCATGGGCTATGATGAGCCCCGCGACCGCGCGCTGTTTGACGATAGCGCGATGTCCCAGCAGCCAACCACCGGTGATCGCCTGCGCTGGCTGCTGCAAACTTTTAAATATCAGAAGAATATCCGCATTCACTCCTTTAACGAGGAGGGGATGGAGCCTTATCCCCACGGCTGGGACGTCTGGAGCCGCGGGATTAAAGCGTTTATGGACAGCAAAGGTATTTCGCCAGACCGGATCTACACCTCGGAAGAAGGGGATGCCGCGAAGTTTACCGAACATCTCGGGATTGAAACGGTAGTGGTCGATCCTAAGCGTACCTTTATGAACATCAGCGGCACGCAAATCCGTGAAAACCCGTTCCGCTACTGGGAATACATTCCTACTGAAGTAAAACCGTTCTTCGTGCGCACGGTGGCGATACTCGGCGGCGAGTCGAGCGGGAAGTCGTGGATGGTGAACAAGCTCGCCAACATCTTCAACACCACCAGTGCATGGGAGTACGGCCGCGATTACGTTTTCTCGCATCTGGGCGGTGACGAAATGGCGCTGCAATATTCAGACTACGACAAAATTGCCATCGGCCATGCGCAGTACGTCGACTTTGCGGTGAAGTACGCCAATAAAGTGGCATTTATCGATACCGACTTCGTGACCACTCAGGCCTTCTGCAAGAAGTATGAAGGCCGCGAACACCCGTTTGTGCAGGCGCTGATCGACGAATACCGCTTTGACCTGGTGATTCTGCTGGAAAACAATACGCCATGGGTGGCCGACGGTTTACGCAGCCTCGGCAGCGATGTGGACAGAAAATCGTTCCAGAACCTGCTGGTGGAGATGCTCAAAGAGAACAACATCGAGTTTATTCACGTCGAAGAGTCCGACTATGACTCGCGCTTCCTGCGCTGCGTGGATCTGGTGAAAGAGATGATGGGCGAGCAGCGGTAAAGCGTACGCTGGCCTGTGGCTTTTGTTTTCTCCCTCGCCCCTCTGGGGAGAGGGCCGGGGTGAGGGGAAGAGAACCCACCA
Source organism: Cedecea neteri (assembly GCF_000758325.1). Lineage (NCBI taxonomy): Bacteria > Pseudomonadati > Pseudomonadota > Gammaproteobacteria > Enterobacterales > Enterobacteriaceae > Cedecea > Cedecea neteri. The sequence continues at coordinate 1,787,639 of NZ_CP009459.1, forward strand.
TAAAAAAGGCACCGTGAAGGTGCCTTTTGCATTTACTTGGTTACGCGCTTGTACTTGATGCGTTTTGGCTCCAGGGCATCTGAGCCGAGGGTACGCTTCTTGTACTCTTCGTATTCGGTGAAGTTACCTTCAAAGAACTCCACTTTACCTTCATCCTGGTAATCCAGAATGTGGGTAGCGATACGGTCCAGGAACCAGCGGTCGTGCGAGATAACCATCGCGCAGCCCGGGAACTCCAGCAGGGCGTTTTCCAGCGCACGCAGGGTTTCGATATCCAGGTCGTTGGTTGGTTCATCGAGCAGCAGAACGTTACCGCCAACCTGCAGCAGTTTCGCCAGGTGCAGACGACCACGCTCACCGCCGGACAGCTCGCCCACGCGTTTGCCCTGGTCGACGCCTTTGAAGTTAAAGCGGCCAACGTAGGCGCGGCTTGGCATCTCGGTGTTGCCGATACGCATAATATCCTGGCCGCCGGAGACTTCTTCCCACACGGTTTTGCTGTTATCCATGGCGTCACGGAACTGGTCAACGGAGGCCAGTTTCACGGTCTCACCGAGGGTGATTGAGCCGCTGTCAGGCTGTTCCTGACCGGACATCATGCGGAACAGGGTGGATTTACCCGCGCCGTTCGGACCGATGATGCCGACGATGGCGCCTTTCGGTACGGAGAAGCTCAGATCGTCAATCAGCAGGCGGTCGCCGTATGATTTACGCAGGTTGTTAACTTCCACCACTTTATCCCCCAGACGTGCGCCAGGTGGAATAAACAGTTCGTTGGTTTCGTTACGTTTCTGGTATTCGGTGTTGTTCAGCTCTTCGAAGCGCGCCAGACGGGCTTTGCCCTTAGACTGACGGCCTTTAGCGCCCTGACGAACCCACTCCAGCTCTTTCTCAATGGATTTACGGCGAGCCGCTTCCGTTGAGGCTTCCTGCGCCAGGCGCTGATCTTTCTGCTCCAGCCAGGAGGAGTAGTTACCTTCCCATGGAATACCTTCCCCACGGTCAAGCTCGAGGATCCAGCCGGCAACGTTGTCGAGGAAGTAACGGTCGTGGGTGATCGCCACCACGGTGCCTTCGAAGTCGTGCAGGAAGCGTTCCAGCCATGCCACGGATTCTGCATCCAGGTGGTTGGTTGGTTCGTCGAGCAGCAGCATGTCTGGTTTTTCCAGCAGCAGGCGGCACAGCGCAACGCGGCGGCGTTCACCCCCGGACAGCTTCTCGATTTTTGCATCCCAGTCCGGCAGGCGCAGGGCATCAGCAGCGCGCTCCAGCTGCACGTTCAGGTTATGACCGTCGTGCGCCTGGATGATTTCTTCATACTTGCCTTGCTGTGCGGCCAGCTTATCGAAGTCCGCGTCCGGCTCGGCGTATTTGGCGTAGACTTCGTCCAGGCCTTTCAGCGCGTTAACCACTTCGGAAACCGCTTCTTCTACGGACTCACGTACGGTGTGTTCCGGGTTCAGCTTAGGTTCCTGCGGCAGGTAGCCGATCTTGATGCCAGGCTGAGGACGGGCTTCGCCTTCGATATCGGTATCGATGCCGGCCATGATGCGCAGCAGGGTGGATTTACCGGCACCGTTCAGACCCAGCACGCCGATTTTGGCGCCAGGGAAGAAGCTGAGCGAAATATTTTTCAGAATATGTCGTTTCGGCGGGACAACTTTGCCGACACGATGCATGGTATAAACGAATTGAGCCACAGTGCGACTTTGCCTCTTTTATCGTGATGTAAGATGGTACTTAACAAAGGCGAAGTGTAGCGGTTTTCACGGTCTAATCCCAGCGGGGTATCGTGCTTCTGCCGCGCAGGGCGCCTTTATACGTTTCATGACCAAAATATCCCTTCCGGACGTGGCGTATTGCGTCTCCCCTGGTTAGCATGAATGCATTCGCTTATTGCAGCGCAGGCATGATGCCGTCAGGAAAATAATGAGGAGAAGGTGTGGTAAAAGCCAAACAAGTCGTATGGCAGTTGCTTGCCGCGGGCGTTAGCCTGGTGATGTTAAACGGTGCGGTACGTGCAGATTCTCTCGATGAGCAGCGCAACCGCTACGCGCAAATTAAACAGGCCTGGGATAACAAGCAAATGGACGTGGTGCAGCAGCTCATGCCCACGCTGCAAACCTATCCCCTTTATCCTTATCTCGAATACCGTCAGCTTACCGATGACCTGATGAACGAGCCGACCGTGGCGGTGGCCCAGTTTATCCAGGCGAACCCAACCCTGCCTCCGGCGCGCACCTTAAGTTCCCGGTTTGTTAACGAGCTGGCAAGGCGTCAGGACTGGCGAGGTTTGCTGGCTTTTAGCCCCGAGCCGCCTGCTACAAACGAAGCAAAATGTAATTACTACTTTGCCAAATGGAATACCGGGCAAGCGGATGCCGCCTGGGCCGGTGCGAAAGAACTTTGGCTGACGGGAAAAAGCCAGCCATCAAGCTGTGATGCGCTGTTTTCGGCGTGGCGAGCTTCCGGCACGCAGGATCCGCTGGCTTACCTTGAGCGAATCCGTCTGGCGATGAAAGAGGGGAATACCTCGCTGGTGAATGCGCTTGCGAACCAGATGCCGGCGGAATACCAGACCATCTCCAGCGCCCTGGTCAGCCTGCAAAATAATCCCAGCACGGTGCTGACCTTCGCCAATACTGTGGGGGCGACGGACTTCACTCGTCAGGCGGCCGCTATCGCCTTTGCAAGCGTTGCCCGCCAGGATGTAGAAAATGCTCGCCTGATGATCCCGTCGCTGGCCCAGGTGCAGAAGCTGACCGAGGAGCAAGTGCAGGAATTGCGTGATGTTGTAGCCTGGCGATTGATGGGCAGCGACGTGACGGATGAACAGGCCCGCTGGCGGGATGACGCCATTATGCGTTCCCAGTCCACCTCGTTGATTGAGCGGCGCGTGCGCATGGCGCTGGGTGCGGGCGATCGCACAGGGCTGAATACCTGGCTGGCGCGTTTGCCGATGGAAGCCAAAGAGAAAGACGAATGGCGCTACTGGCAGGCTGATTTGCTGCTGGAGCGGGGACGTGAAGACGAAGCGAAAGGCATTCTTCGTGCCCTGATGCAGCAGCGTGGCTTCTACCCAATGGTTGCCGCCCAGCGTCTTGGAGAAGAATACCCACTGCGCGTGGATAAAGCTGAACCGGTGAATCCGGCGCTGGTGCAGGGGCCTGAAATGGCCCGCGTCCGCGAGCTGATGTACTGGAATATGGACAACACCGCGCGGAGCGAATGGGCAAACCTGGTCACCAGCCGCAGCAAGCAGGAGCAGGCCGGGCTGGCGCGCTATGCTTTTGAGCAGGACTGGTGGGATCTCAGCGTGCAGGCAACCATTGCCGGCAAGCTATGGGACAATCTCGAAGAGCGCTTCCCGCTGGCATATAAAGGCACCTTTGCCCGCTACGTTAGCGGCAAAACTGTGCCACAAAGTTATGCGATGGCGATTGCCCGCCAGGAAAGTGCCTGGAACCCGAAAGTGCGTTCCCCGGTGGGGGCAAGCGGCCTGATGCAAATCATGCCGGGTACCGCTACCCATACGGTGAAGATGTTCAGCATTCCAGGTTACAGCAGCCCGGTGCAGCTTCTGGATCCTGACACCAACATCAATATTGGCACCAGCTACCTGCAGTATGTGTTCCAGCAGTTTGAGAACAACCGTATCTTTGCTTCCGCCGCCTATAACGCCGGGCCGGGGCGTGTGCGTACCTGGCTGGGTAACAGCGCGGGGCGAATTGACGCCATCGCTTTCGTGGAAAGTATTCCGTTCTCCGAGACGCGTGGTTATGTGAAAAACGTGCTGGCCTACGATGCCTATTACCGTTATTTCATGGGGCAGCCGGACAAAATTCTGTCTGACAGCGAGTGGCAGCGGCGTTACTGATTGCGCAGAGAGTATGTTATGCTGCCGTACTAGTTAAAGAGTATGGTGGCCTGACATGACTCAGCTCTCTCAGTATTCGGCGGAACAGGCCGAGCAAAGTAATAAAGAGTGGCTCCGCTTTGTGGGGCTGTTGCAGCAAGCTTTCGGGCAGGAGCTTCACATGCCCCTGTTGACGCTGCTGTTGACGCCGGATGAGCGTACGGCGTTAGGCACGCGGGTACGGATCATTGAAGAGCTGTTGCGCGGTGAGCTTAGCCAGCGTGAGCTGAAGAATGAACTGGGCGCGGGTATCGCAACCATCACTCGTGGCTCTAATAGCCTGAAAGCTGCGCCGACTGAGCTACGGGCATGGCTGGAAAAAGAGCTGCTGCAGGGTGGCAGCTCAAACCGCTAAAGAGATTCCCGGCGGTAAATCTCGTTATGAAACGGGCTTAGCGCCAGAATCACCGCCTGATGGTAAACGCTGCTACGCGTGAGCTTTCCGGCGGTGAACACCCCAATCGCTCCCTCTTTACGCCCAATCTCATTGATACCCGTATAGTCCGACATCACCGGCCCCAGAGCGTGGCCTGCACTGACTTTCTGCAGAATGATGTCTGGCAGCGGCAGGGTAGCCGAACGGGCTTCGCCGCGCTGCTGGCGGTTCTCGATCACCACCCAACTGAAGGTGCTACCTTCGTCGATACCGGCCTCAATGGCGACCCAAAAGTCGGCATCTGGTCTGATCTCCCGGGCATTCGCTACCCTACATCGTGCGCCAGTTCGCGTTTCCTGACTACCGAAGGGTTGCTCCGGCACGCCACTATCGACGACCACTGGCTCAATATGGCAGGATCCTTCGCCATAAATCTCGCTAAACGCCTGCAGAATCGCCTGAATTTTGGCGGGATTGGTTGTTGCAGCTACGACATGGTTCATAATAAGTCAGAACTCTCGATATTTCGTGACCGGAGTATAACGGAAAAAACGCATGTTACAGGTATACCTTGTTCGTCATGGCGAAACGCAGTGGAATGCTGAGCGCCGCATTCAGGGGCAGTCAGACAGCGCGCTGACTGAAAACGGAGAACGTCAGGCCTGGCAAGTGGCCGAACGAGCCAGAGCCCTTGGCATCACCCACATCATCAGCAGCGATTTAGGCCGTACTCGCCGCACCGCAGAGATCATCGCCGAAGCCTGCGGCTGCGAGATTATCCTGGATGCCCGCCTGCGCGAGCTCAATATGGGCGTGCTTGAACGCCGCAAAATGGACTCGCTGACCGAAGAGGAGGAGGGCTGGCGTCGTCGTCTGGTGGACGGTACGCCGGACGGGCGTATTCCTGAAGGCGAAAGCATGCTGGAGCTGAGTAACCGCATGCACGAAGCACTGAATGCCTGCCGCGAGCTGCCGGCTGGGAGCCGACCATTGCTGGTGAGTCACGGTATGGCGCTGGGTGGGCTGGTCAGTACGATTCTTGGCTTACCGGCGTGGGCTGAACGTCGCCTGCGTCTGCGCAACTGTTCGATTTCCCGCGTGGATTATCAGCACAGCCCTTGGCTGGCGTCTGGATGGGTGGTTGAAACAGCAGGAGACATCTCGCATCTTGATGTCCCTGCTCTGGATGAGATCCAGCGTTAACGGCGAACCGGGATCAGGTATTCACAACGGATATGCATCGGCACGTCCTGATCCCGCGTTTCATCCTGAGGATAGAAACGCTCGATGTCCTGACCTTTACGGCGCGTCAGGTTGAGTGACGGCATGCAGGTGCCATAAACCGTCAGGATAAAGTCCTGCAGCCCGGTGCCCAGCCCTTCATAGTTAAACTGCACATAATCCCCACCTTCCAGCACCACCGGATGCGAGTCCGGCAGGAAACCATTCGCCAGCTCCGGCGTCAGCGCCGTGGTGTAGAAGACTTCCTGCTCGTCGTCTTTTTCCGAGCTTGGGCGAGGCTCATGCAGGCCGTATAACACCCGCGGGATGGTCGGTGAGTTGCCGAGGAACTGTGTCCAGAACTGGATGCGCATCTCATTACGGAAATCGGAGATTTGCTCCAGCGTGCAGCTGTAGCTTTGCGTCACCCCAACCAGATGCGTTTCCGGCATCGTGATGAAGTGGGCCTGCGGTGGCGTAAACTCGCCGAGACGCAGCGGTGGGCGCATACCGAAAGCGCTCCAGTCAGGAGAACGACGGTAGAGCGCCGGCGTTTGAGCAAACTGCTTTTTAAACGCGCGGGTAAACGTCTGCTGCGAGTCAAAGCGGTACTGAAGCGCAATGTCGAGAATAGGGCGCGCAGTCAGGCGCAGAGCAACGGCGGATTTGGAGAGTCGGCGGGCGCGAATATAGGCACCAATAGCGTGCCCGGTAACCTCTTTAAACATCCGTTGTAAATGCCACTTGGAATAACCTGCCTTTGCCGCCACATTATCAAGGGCGAGAGGCTGGTCGAGGTGGCCCTCCAGCCAGCTAAGAAGATCGCGAATGATCCCAGCCTGATCCATAAAATATCCTCATCCATACAAGCGAATGCCTGTTTACTAAGGTAGCGGATAATAGCATTTTTGTAGTTTATGCATTCACCGTTTTTATTTAACAAGTTGTGCCAAATTTGCCGATTATGGAGGCAGGTTTTGCTAATAATGTGATATTCAACGATTTTTTGTCCAATTGTTGAATAGTCCCGTAGGGTAATTTTTATACAATGGTAACAATATGAAATATAAAGCTTTAGCACTTTGCAGTGCGCTTCTGGCCGTAAGCTACGGCGCGAGCGCGGAGCAGATCGGCTCGGTGGATACCGTGTTTAAAGTCTTTGGCCCTGACCACAAGATTGTCGTCGAAGCGTTTGACGATCCTGATGTGAAGAATGTGACCTGTTATATCAGCCGCGCAAAAACCGGAGGTATCAAGGGCGGCCTCGGATTAGCGGAAGACACGTCTGATGCGGCCATTTCCTGCCAGCAGGTTGGCCCGGTTGAGCTCAGCGACAAGATAAAAGCAGGTAAAGCGCAGGGCGATGTGGTGTTCCAAAAGCGAACTTCGTTGGTGTTTAAAAAGCTGCAAGTAGTGCGTTTCTATGATGCGAAGCGTAATGCGCTAGCCTACCTTGCCTACTCTGACCGCGTTGTTGAAGGCTCGCCGAAGAACGCCATCAGTGCGGTGCCGATTATTCCGTGGAATAAATAATCTGCGCCTCTGGCGCTGAACGGATGCATCGACGCGTGACCGGCATGAGAAGCCTGATGTATTTCTAATGCATCAGGCTTGTCAGTTCTTGCCTTCCTTATTAGTGTGTTATGACCGTGCCGTTGCCTTCTAAGGCTTCTTTGATGCAAATCGAGCCTCTACCGCCCCTGAATACCCTTATCGCCTTCGAATGCGTGGCCCGCTATGGCAACATTTCTCGTGCGGCGGAGGAGCTGAACCTGACGCAAAGCGCCACCAGCCGGCAAATTCTGCAGCTGGAAGAGATGCTCGGCTGCAAGCTCTTTACCCGAACCCAGCGGCGAGTGCTTCTTACGCCACGCGGGGAAGCTTATGCCGAGCGGGTCAGGCAGCAGCTGGCGGCCCTGTCGCACGCCACGGCGGAAGTTATGGGCTGGACCGGGCTACCCCAGGTCACAATCGCCTGTACCAGCGCCATGAGTTCTCTGTGGCTGTCATCCCGGCTTTCCGCCCTGCATCGTGAACTGCCAGATTTACAGATTCGCATGAAAATTACCGATAACTTCGCCGAACTGCGCTCATCGGAATTTGATCTGGCGATTTTTTACCTGCGAAGCGTACCTGTCGGCTTTCATGCCACGCCGCTCTTCGATGAAGTCTGCTACCCCATGTGCTCCCCGGCTTTTCTGTCACGCATTGGTTCGGACGCACCGGCGGAAGCGCTGCTGCAGCACACGCTGCTGATTCAGGACGATCCGCAGCGGGAGTGGACCGGCTGGAGCGACTGGTTTGCTTCACAAAATGTTTTGAGCTTTGTGCCCCGGCAAACCTGGCGAGCCAATAACTATCCGTTTTTGGTGGAGACGGCGGTGCGCGGCGACGGGATATTACTCGGCTGGGAAGGGCTGGTGCAGGATTATCTTAACCGGGGAGAGCTTGTCGCGGCGCACTCCGGAAAGCTGGCCGCCGCCAGTAAATGTTTCCTGCTTATCCCCCAGGATCGCTACATGAAGCCGGTTGTTCGCCATGTGATGAGCTGGCTGCAGCGTCAACCTTTGGCGGAATAAGCAGAAAATAGATGTAAATCACAAAAGACGATTATTTTAATATTTTGGTCATCAATAAATTATCTGCTTATTTTATTAGCCATAACGTTTTCTTATATAACTTGAGCGAAAATAAGTGATGAATCGATTTTAATCCTTTGGTTTATTTATTGTCTCTAAGTCCAGTGGCGGTATTTTATTTTTCATCGCACCACGACGGCGATAAGAAGTATGCATACCTATAAGCGTGAAAACCAGCCACATCGACTGTGATATTACCGATGCTAAATTAAAGTCATGGCTGAGGGAATACAGCCCGCCCACGCAGCCTGCGATGTTAAGACAGGCATAACCATTTGAATCTATTGATAGCCTTCGCATTTGAACCAGCGCGTATGCCAGCAGGTAACAAAACACGCCAATTAAACCTACAAGGGTATGCAGTTCCACTTTTTCTTTCCTGATGTGACTCCGTGAACGGGAAATTATCTTTTTTGCCGTGGTTCTGCCGTGCATTTTTTTCATAGTCTGATACGAAAAACTCATGCCTCAGTGTTTGGCTGTTTTGATATAAATCATAAATAGATGTGCTATGGCATCTGGCCGGTGGTCAGACAAACAAATAATAACGGAGAAAAATAAATGAAAGACGATCGTTCAGACGAAAAAAAATACCTGCAAGGCGTGAGCATGAGCCGCCGTTCATTTATCAATACGGCGGCGCTGATTGGTATGGGCAGTGCGTTATCGCTGTCACCGCTGGCAGGTTTTGCTGCCGAAGCAACGCCTAAAAAAGGGGGCGTACTGAAGCTGGGCATGTCGGGCGGCAATACCAGCGATTCTCTGGATCCCACGCTCTTTAGCGACTGGGTGCCGCTGAACCAGGCATACATGCTGATGAACGGCCTGGTGGAAATTGATGAGAATAACCAGGCCGCGCCGGAACTGCTGGAAAGCTGGGAAGCGAAGCCGGGTGCGCAGGAGTGGACCTTTAAAGTGCGTCAGGGCGTGACCTTCCACAATGGCAAGGCGCTTACGGTGGAAGACATTCTTTACTCGATTAATCTCCACCGTGGCGACCAGTCGCGTAGCGCGATTAAAACGCAGCTGGCAGCCATCAAAGATCTGAAGAAGAGCGGTGAGAACGAAATTACCCTGACGCTGGACAGCGGCAACGCCGACTTGCCGTTCCTGCTGGCGGACTACCACCTCGTTGTGGTACCGGACGGCTTTACCGACTGGAAACACCCGATTGGCACCGGTGGCTTCGTCTTTGACCAGTACCAGCCGGGCGTGCGTTCCTACTTTAAGCGTAACCCTAATTACTGGAAGCCAAACCGCGCGTTTGTGGACGCTGTTGAAGTGCTGGTCATCAATGATGCGACCGCGCGTACCAACGCCCTTATTTCGGGCCAGGTACACGCCATCAACCGCGTGGACTTTAAAACCGTCGATTTCCTGAAGCGCAGCCCGGCGCTGAACATTGTGCGGGCGGCTGGCGGGCAGCATTTCACCTTCCTGATGGACTGCCGCGTAGCGCCGTTCAACAACAATGACGTTCGGACGGCGATTAAATACGGCATCGATCGCGAGAAATTACTGGCCACCGTGCTGCGGGGTTACGGCACGCTGGGCAACGATCATCCGATCCCGAAAACCGATCGCTTCTTCAATAAAAGCCTGGAGCAGCGCGCCTACGATCCTGACAAGGCTAAGTTCTTCCTGAAAAAAGCCGGACTAAGCGCACTGCCGCTCGAACTGTCGTCCTCTGACGCTGCCTTTGCCGGGGCGCTGGACGCCGCCGCATTGTTCCAGGGCGAAGCCGCGGCGGCAGGGATTCAGGTCAGCATCAAACGCCAGCCGGCGGACAGCTACTGGGATGACGTCTGGATGAAAGCGCCGTTTAGCATGGGCTACTGGGGCGGCCGTCCAACCGCGGATCAGATGTTCTCCACCGCCTGGCAGTCCACCGCCAAATGGAATGATACCCACTGGAAGAACGACAAATTCGACAGCCTGTTGATTCAGGCGCGATCGCTGCTTGATGACCAAAAGCGGGCAGAGATTTACGGCGAGCTGCAAAGCATTGCCCGGGATGACGGCGGCGCGATGATCCCGCTGTTTGGCGACTATCTGGATGCCACCAGCAAAAAAGTTGGCGGCGTGAAACCTCATCCACTCTTCAACTTCATGGGTGGCCGCCTGGCTGAACGCGTCTGGCTGGAGTCGTAATGAAAAAACAGATCCTTCATCGTTTATTGCTGGGCGTGCTGACGCTGTGGCTGGTTTCGGTTCTGATCTTCGTCGGCACCGAGCTGCTGCCCGGCGACGTGGCGAGCGCCATCCTCGGCCAAAACGGCACGCCGGAAACCATCGCCGCGCTGCGTCTGCAGCTTGGCCTGGATCAGCCGGCGGTTTATCGCTATCTGCACTGGTTATCCGGCGTGCTGCACGGTGACCTGGGCACTTCGCTTGCCAACAACCAGCCTATTGGCGCCGAGCTGCTGCCTCGCCTGGCGAACACGCTATTCCTCGCGGTGTATGCCGCGCTGATCGCGATTCCGTTAGCTGTGGTATTGGGCATTGCTTCTGCGGTATGGCGTGGTTCCTGGTTTGACCGGCTGGCGAACACCCTAACGCTGATGAGCATCTCCGTGCCGGAGTTTTTTGTCGGCTACGTGCTGGTGATCTTCTTTGCCATTCGCCTGGCCTGGTTCCCCAGCCTCGCGCTGGTCGACCCGGATGCCAGCCTGCTCGACAGGCTGTATGCCTGCACGTTGCCAATGCTGACGCTGGTGTTAGTGGTGCTGGCGCACATGCTACGCATGACGCGCGCTTCTGTCGGCGCGGTGATGTCCAGCAGCTACATCGAAACGGCGCTGCTAAAAGGGCTTTCGCGCTGGCGCATTGTGCTGAGCCACGCCTTGCCCAACGCACTCGCGCCAATCATTAACGTGATTGCTTTTAACCTGGCCTATCTGGTGGTGGGCGTGATCCTGGTTGAGGTGGTCTTTGTCTATCCGGGCATCGGGCAATTAATGGTGGATGCGGTGACAAAACGAGATTTGCCGGTAGTACAGGCCTGTGGGCTGCTGTTTGGCGGGACCTATATTCTGCTGAATACGGCGGCAGATCTGCTGGCCATCTGGTGTAACCCACGACTACGGCATGCGAGGTAGGCCATGAAAAATATCAAAATTCGCACGGTGCCGCTGTCAGCAATATTGGGTTTGACCATTATTGCCGTCAATTTGATTGCCGCGCTTTTTGCGCCCTGGCTGGCGCCGCACAGCGAAACGGCTCAGGTGGGTGACATCTGGATGCTGCCGTCCAGTTCGATGCCGTTTGGCACCGACAGCCTGGGGCGTGACATGCTGTCGCGCATCCTGTTTGGTGCCCGAACCACCATTGCGATTGCGCTGGCGATCACCTCTATTTCGTTTGTGGTGGGCATTATTACCGGTTTTACCGCCGCGATTTACGGGCGCTGGGTGGATGTCGTGCTGACCCGTATTGTGGATACTCTGATGTCGATCCCGGTGCTGATCCTGGCGCTGATCGTCCTGTCCGTGCTGGGGACCTCTATTCCGGTGCTGGTCGGAACCATTGCGCTGTTGGACGCGACTCGCGTTTTCCGTCTTGCTCGTCTGGTCGCGCAGGGGATCGTCTGCCTTGAATACGTAGAAGCGGCGCGCCTGCGTGGGGAAGGGCTGTGGTGGATCGTCCGTAAAGAGTTTCTGCCTAACGCGATGCCGCCGTTGCTGGCGGAATTCGGCATGCGCTTCTGCTTTACCTTCCTGTTTATTGCCGGGCTGAGTTTCCTTGGGTTGGGTATTCAGCCACCGTGGGCGGACTGGGGCAGCATGGTGCGCGACAACGCGCAGGCCATCAACTTTGGCCAGTTTGCTCCGCTGTACCCCGCTGCTGCGATTGCTCTGCTGACGATCGGCGTCAACCTGGTGGTCGACTGGTTGCTGGTGCGTAATAACCTTTCGCTGGGAGAAGAGGGATGACACAACCGATTTTACAGATGCGTGATTTACGCATTGAAACCGAGCAGGGGCTGCCGCTGGTGAAAGGCGTCTCTCTCAGACTGATGCCCGGTGAAGTGCTGGGCTTGATTGGCGAGTCTGGCGCGGGGAAATCAACTATCGGTCTTGCGGCCCTGGGTTATGCCCGACCTGGCTGTCGGATCGCGGGCGGTGAAGTGCTGGTGGCCGGGCAAAACATTGTTGCCCTGTCCAGCAAAGAGAAGCGCGAGTTTCGCGGTAAGCGCGTGGCCTATGTGGCGCAGAGCGCCGCCGCCGCGTTCAACCCGGCGCTGACCATCGGCAAGCAGGTTTGTGAAGGGCCGCTTCGCCATGGCCTGATGAGCCCGGAAGAAGCCCAGAGCTGGGCCGTAACGCTGTTTAAAGCGCTGGATCTCCCGGAACCTGAAACGATCGGCCAGCGCTATCCGCATCAGCTCTCGGGCGGGCAACTGCAGAGAGCAATGGCGGCGATGGCGATGTCCTGCAAGCCGGACGTTCTCGTGATGGATGAACCGACCACCGCGCTGGATGTGACGACGCAAATCGAAGTGCTGGTGATGCTGCGCAAACTGGTCAGAGAGTTTAACACCGCCGCGCTGTATATCACTCACGATCTGGCGGTTGTCGCACAGATTGCCGACCGCATTATGGTGCTGCGACAGGGGAGCGAAGTGGAATGCGGCAGCACCGCCGATATCCTGCAGAACCCAGCTGAAAGTTACACGCAGCGGCTGGTGTCAGAACGCGCCCACGCTTTAACTCCGGTTCATGCCGAAAGTAAACCTGAAGGCCAGCTTCTGGCGCTGAATAATCTCTCGACGGGCTACAACGGAAAGACTGTCGTCCACAATGTCTCCCTCAGCATTGCCAAAGGAGAAACGATGGCCATTATTGGCGAGTCCGGGAGCGGAAAGAGTACGCTGGCCCGGGCACTCTGCGGCCTGCTGACTGATACAAAAGGCAGCGTGACCTTCGCCGACAAGGTGCTGGCCAACCGCTATCAGCAGCGTGATAAAGAGACGCTGCGCCGTATCCAGATGATCTATCAGTTGCCTGATGTAGCGCTTAACCCGAGGCAAACCGTGTTGGAGGCGATTGGCCGCCCGGTAGCGTTCTATTTTGGTCTTGATAAACAGCAGGTTCGCGCGCGGGTTCTGGAACTCCTGAAACTGACTGAACTCCCTGATTATCTGATTGATCGCTATCCAGGCTCGCTTTCCGGGGGCCAGAAGCAGCGCGTGTGTATTGCGCGAGCGCTGGCCGCGAAGCCCGACCTGATTATCTGCGATGAGGCCACTTCCGCGCTGGACCCGCTGGTGGCGGAAGAAGTGCTGAAATTGCTGAGAAATCTGCAGGAACAGCTGGGGCTGTCTTACCTGTTTATTACCCACGACCTGAGCACGGTAAAACGCATTGCTCAGCAGGTTGCGGTGATGTATCAGGGCAACGTCGTCGCGCAGGGCCCGACCGCGCAGGTATTCAGCGCGCCAATGCACAGCTATACCGAAAAACTGCTGACTTCCGTGCCGGAAATGCGCCCTTCCTGGCTGGATGAGGTGCTGGGTCAGCGTCAGTTAAATGCGATGGCAGGAGCTTCATGAAAACTCTTATTACGCAATTCCCCCACAGCGTGAGCGTGACGGAACATTTGTGGATTGTTTTGAAAGACGGAACCCGGCTGGCCGCGCGTATGTGGCTGCCTTTGTCGGCTTCGCAGCAGCCGGTACCCGCTATTCTGGAGTACATTCCCTATCGCAAGCGCGACGGAACGCGTACCCGGGATGAGCCGATGCACGGCTATTTTGCCGGCAATGGCTATGCGGTGCTGCGGGTTGACATGCGCGGCAGCGGTGATTCTGATGGGCTGATGGCCGATGAATATCTCCTGCAAGAGCAGGAAGATGCGCTGGAGGTGATCGACTGGATCAGCCGTCAGCCCTGGTGCAACGGCGCCGTGGGCATGATGGGGAAATCCTGGGGAGGGTTTAACTGCCTGCAATTGGCGGCGCGCCGTCCTCCGGCGCTGAAAGCCATTATCACCGTTTGCTCGACGGACGATCGCTACAACGACGATATCCACTACAAAGGCGGCTGCCTGCTGAATGACAATTTGTGGTGGGGCGGCATTATGTTGGCCTACCAAAGTCGCCCACAGGACCCGGAGCTGGTCGGGGAAGGCTGGTATCAGGCCTGGCTGAATCGCCTTGAAAATATGCCTTTCTTCCCGGCGCTGTGGATGGAACACCCGCTGAAAGATGATTACTGGAAGCACGGCTCGGTGGGGGAAGACTGGCAGGCCATCACCTGCCCGGTGATGGCGGTGGGCGGCTGGGCTGACTCCTACAGCAACGCGGTTTTCCGCCTGATGGATAACCTGAACGTTCCGCGTAAAGCTATTCTTGGTCCGTGGGCGCATATTTACCCACAGGATGGTTCGCCCACGCCGGCCATCGGTTTTCTGCAGGAAGCCGTAAGCTGGTGGGATCGCTGGTTGAAACAGGTCGATAACGACGTGCTGGATGGCCCGCGCGTACAGGCCTGGCTCAACGACAGCCAGCGACCTGATTCGCAGCGGCCGCAGGCCTTTGGGGAGTGGATTGCTATTGAGAACGATACGGATGCTGAAACCTTCCCTCAGCGCTGGCACTTGCAGCCTGGTCGGCTGGCGACATCGCCTTTAGCCGATGAATACCGGCAGGATATCCGTAGCGTGCAGAACCACGGGTTGTTCGCCGGAGAGTGGATGGGCGCTGGCGTGCTGGGGGAAAGCCCGAGCGATCAGCGGATGGACGACGGACTGGCAGAAAGTTTCGACAGCGCCCCGCTGAGCGAAAGTCTGGCGATTTACGGTTTCCCGCAGTTTGACGTCACGCTTTCCAGCGATAAACCTGCGGCCATGCTGTATGTCCGCCTGTCAGACGTTGCGCCTGATGGGGCTTCGACCCGCGTCAGCCACGGTTGGGTAAATCTGAGCCATCTGCAGGGGCAGGAGCAGAACGTCGCGTTGGTGCCCGGCGAAAAGGTCAACGTCACCGTGCAGCTGGATGGCATCGCCTGGCGCTTTGCTGCCGGGCATCGGCTACGGGTTTCTCTCGCGACTACCTTCTGGCCGATGATTTGGCCGATGGCCGAAAATGCGACGCTTAGCGTTGATCTGGCCAGTGCTCAGCTGCAATTGCCGGTTTGCAGGGAAGTTAAGCTGATTGCCGGCCCTAATCCTCATCCTGAAACGGCAGCCAATACGCCGCTGACTATTCTCTCTCCGGGGCGGGTCGACCGCGAACTGCGCTATGACGTGGTGAAAGACAGCTGGCAGAGCATCACTCAGGGCGTGGGCGGTGTTTTTGGCGAGGGCGTGTATCGGTTTGATGATATCAATACCACCGTCGATCATAGCCTCAGACGTCAGCTGACCGTGCAGAACAGCGATCCTCTCTCGGCGCATTACCTGCTGACTCAGAACATGAAAATCGGCCGGGAAGGCTGGTGGACGGATACGGATATTGTGCTGGAGTTGCGCAGTGACCTGACGCATTTTATCGTCAGTGGAAAGATGACGGTTCAACACAACGGCGACGTGGTCTTTACCCGGGACTGGAATGAACGCATTTCCCGCTGAATGACAGGCATAAAAAAGGGCTGACAGATGTCAGCCCTTTTCGTTATTTCTAACCGCTTATTCCTGCAGATCGCCGCAGAAACGATAGCCTTCGCCGTGAATGGTGGCGATGATTTCTGGCGTATCCGGCGTGGATTCGAAATGTTTACGAATGCGGCGGATAGTAACATCGACAGTACGGTCATGCGGCTTCAGCTCGCGACCGGTCATTTTCTTCAGCAGCTCGGCACGAGACTGAATTTTGCCCGGGTTTTCACAGAAGTGCAGCATCGCACGGAATTCACTGCGCGGCAGCTTATACTGTTCTCCGTTCGGGCTAACCAGAGAGCGGCTGTTGATGTCCAGCTCCCAGCCGTTGAATTTATAGCTTTCAACGGAACGACGTTCTTCGCTGATGGCCCCTAAATTCATGGTGCGGGACAGCAGGTTGCGTGCACGAATAGTCAGTTCACGCGGGTTGAAAGGTTTGGTGATGTAGTCATCCGCACCGATTTCAAGACCGAGAATCTTGTCTACTTCGTTGTCACGGCCCGTCAGGAACATCAGCGCCACGTTAGCCTGCTCGCGCAATTCGCGCGCCAGCAGCAGGCCGTTTTTACCCGGCAGGTTGATATCCATAATGACGAGGTTAATGTCATTATCGGCAAGGATTTGATGCATCTCTGCGCCATCGGTCGCTTCAAAAACATCATAGCCTTCCGCTTCAAAAATGCTTTTAAGCGTGTTGCGTGTTACTAATTCGTCTTCGACGATAAGAATGTGCGGGGTCTGCATGTTTGCTACCTAAAATTGCCAACTAAATCGAAACAGGAAGTACAAAAGTCCCTGACCTGCCTGTTACATGCCATAAATTAACATGCCGGGCTTAACATGACTAAAGTACGTAATTGCGTTCTTGATGCACTTTCCATCAACGTCAACAACATCATTAGCTTGGTCGTGGGTGCTTTCCCTTTGGACCCGACGGTGTCAAAAACGGCTGTTATCCTAACCATTTTAACAGCAACATAACAGGCTAGTGCTGCTTAGACACCTGATAAAACTACGCTTCGTTGACATATATCAATTTCAATTGTAGCACGTTAACAGTTTCATTAAATCATCGTAGCTCAATGCTAGCTTTTGTCACAACTTTTTAATAATCAATATCGTAAAGCGTTAAAAAAGTAAGCTGAATCTGGCCAGCGACGGTGATGAGCTTACGGAAAAATAAACCATGCTAAACAAGTGGATATAATCGGTATTTGCCCCATTCTCATGGTATATAATCACGTAAAAGCATAAGCTTAAGTTATAAGTTCATTGAAAGCCGTTGCCACAATATATGTTGCAACAAAGTAAATTTGCGATGCGTATTATCCAAATTTGTGCATCACTTCGCACGTTTTAACGAATTTTAGAAGAGAGTTCCAATGCGTTTGCCAATTATCCTGGTTTCACCGGCCAGAGCAGAGAACGTCGGGGCCGCGGCCCGGGCGATGAAGACCATGGGGTTTACGGAGATGAGGATCGTTGCCAGTGATGCGCATCTTCAACCCGCAGCGCGCTGGGTGGCGCACGGCGCGGGCGATATCCTTGATGGGATTCGCCACTTCGACACGCTCGCGGATGCCCTGAGTGACGTGGATTTTTCTATCGCCACAACGGCCCGCAGTCGGGCGAAATTTCATTACTACGCAACACCGCAACAGCTGGTGCCAATGCTTGAAGAAAAGCGCCAGTGGGTAGGATGCACGGGGCTAATTTTTGGCCGAGAAGATTCCGGGTTGACGAACGAAGAGCTGGAACTGGCGGATGTTTTAACCGGCGTGCCGATGGTCGCGGATTACCCGTCACTTAACCTGGGGCAGGCCGTGATGGTTTATTGCTACCAGCTTTCTGCTTTGATGCAGCAACCGCCTGTGGAAAACGTGGCCGGTGACGGGCAGCAATTGAATGCGCTGCGTTTGCGAATGGCGGCACTTTTGCATCGTCTTGAAGTCGCGGACGACCAAAAAATGGTCGATTGGGTTCAGCAGCGTTTAGGCCTGCTGGAGCACAGAGACACGGCAATGCTTCACCGTTTGCTTCATGACATCGAAAAAAAATTGCCAGAATGAAATCTTTTTGAATGTCTCTTTTTGAGACGTTCATCTAACTTATTGCGCTATTTACGCGCTTTTACTCCCATTTTTGGTGGATTTTTCAGCGCGACCGGGCAAGGCAATTTTTTGTGACAGAACTAAAAAAAATTGACTTGGTAAAGGGATTGCTTTAACCAATAGAGCTATCACAAATTTAGAGCACACAACATCCATGTTTCGCTTCAGCCTGATTACCACAATTATCACAACCACCATTACCACAGGTAACGGTGCGGGCTGACGCATACAGGTAAAAATGAAAAAAGCCCGCACCTAAACAGTGCGGGCTTTTTTTTCGGGAAAAAATCAAGGGGTCACAACAATGCGAGTGTTGAAATTCGGCGGTACTTCGGTGGCAAATGCGGAGCGTTTCCTTCGCGTTGCCGATATCCTGGAAAGTAATGCCAAACAGGGGCAGGTGGCGACCGTGCTGTCTGCTCCGGCAAAAATTACTAACCACCTTGTGGCGATGATTGAGAAAACCATCGGGGGCCAGGACGCTGTGCCGAATATCAGCGACGCAGAGCGTATTTTTGCTGAACTGCTGAATGGCCTGGCAGAGGCACAGCCGGGCTTTCCGCTGGCTGAACTGAAAGAGTTGGTGAATCAAGAATTTGCTCAGCTTAAGCATGTTCTGCACGGGATCAGCTTGCTGGGACAGTGCCCGGACAGCATCAATGCGGCGATCATTTGTCGGGGCGAGAAGCTGTCTATCGCTATCATGTCTGGCGTGCTGCAGGCTCGCGGCTACCAGGTGACCGTGATCGATCCGGTCGAGAAGCTGCTGGCGGTAGGGCATTACCTGGATTCCAGCGTGGATATCGCAGAGTCAACCCGCCGTATTGCCGCCAGCCGTATTCCTGAGGATCACATGATCCTGATGGCCGGGTTTACCGCCGGGAACGACAAAGGTGAGCTGGTTGTTCTGGGCCGGAATGGTTCCGACTATTCTGCCGCCGTGCTGGCTGCCTGTCTGCGAGCCGACTGTTGTGAGATCTGGACTGACGTCGACGGCGTTTATACCTGTGACCCGCGCCAGGTGCCAGATGCCCGACTGCTGAAGTCGATGTCTTACCAGGAAGCGATGGAGCTTTCCTACTTCGGCGCCAAAGTACTTCACCCTCGCACCATCACCCCGATTGCTCAGTTCCAGATCCCTTGCCTGATTAAAAATACCGGAAATCCGCAGGCGCCAGGTACGCTCATTGGCGACAAAAGCGATGACGAAGGGCTGCCGGTGAAAGGCATCACCAACCTGAACAACATGGCGATGTTCAGCGTCTCGGGCCCGGGAATGAAAGGCATGGTCGGCATGGCCGCACGCGTGTTTGCCGCGATGTCCCGTGCCGGGATCTCCGTGGTGCTGATCACCCAGTCGTCTTCTGAGTACAGCATCAGCTTCTGCGTTCCGCAGGCTGATTGCGGCCGCGCTCGCAAAGCGATGGAAGATGAATTCTATCTCGAACTGAAAGAAGAGCTGCTGGAGCCGCTTGCGGTGACCGAACGCCTGGCGGTTATCTCCGTCGTGGGCGACGGCATGAAAACGCTGCGTGGGATCTCCGCCAAGTTCTTTGCTGCCCTGGCCCGCGCGAATATCAATATTATCGCTATCGCACAGGGCTCTTCCGAGCGTTCTATCTCTGTTGTAGTCAATAACGATGATGCCGTGACCGGCGTGCGTGTGACTCACCAGATGCTGTTTAATACCGACCAGGTTATTGAGCTGTTCCTCGTGGGCGTTGGCGGGGTGGGCGCGGCTCTGCTGGAGCAGGTTAAGCGCCAGCAGGCGTGGCTGAAGGAGAAGCATATTGACCTGCGCGTTTGCGGCGTGGCGAATTCTAAAGCCCTGCTGACTAATGTGCATGGCCTGGATCTCGAAAACTGGCAGCAGGCGCTGGAGCAGGCCAAAGAGCCGTTCAATCTTGGCCGCCTGATCCGCCTGGTGAAAGAGTATCATCTGCTGAATCCGGTGATTGTGGACTGTACTTCCAGCCAGGCCGTGGCGGACCAGTATGCCGATTTCCTGAGCGAAGGTTTCCACGTGGTGACGCCAAACAAAAAGGCCAACACCTCGAGCATGAATTATTACCACCAGCTGCGTAATGCCGCGGAGAGTTCTCGCCGCAAGTTCCTCTACGACACCAACGTGGGGGCGGGCCTGCCGGTGATCGAAAACCTGCAAAACCTGCTGAATGCAGGCGATGAGCTGCAGCGTTTCTCCGGCATTCTTTCCGGGTCGCTTTCTTACATCTTCGGTAAGCTGGATGAGGGAATGAGCTTCTCGCTGGCGACCAGCACTGCGCGTGAAATGGGATATACCGAACCGGATCCGCGTGACGATCTTTCCGGTATGGACGTGGCGCGTAAGCTGTTGATCCTGGCACGTGAGACCGGGAGCGATTTGGAGCTTTCGGATATCGAGATCGAATCCGTACTTCCAGAAAATTTTGATGCAAGCGGAGACGTCGAGTCTTTTATGGCACGCCTTCCTCAGTTGGATGATGAGTTTACGGCTCGTGTGAGGAAGGCGCGTGACGATGGGAAAGTGCTACGTTACGTCGGCATTATTGAAGAAGACGGCAGCTGCAAAGTGAAAATCGACGCCGTAGATGGCAACGATCCGCTGTATAAGGTGAAGAACGGCGAAAATGCCCTGGCCTTCTACAGCCACTATTATCAACCGTTGCCGCTGGTGCTGCGCGGTTACGGGGCAGGTAACGATGTTACCGCCGCCGGTGTCTTCGCGGATCTGCTTCGCACCCTGTCATGGAAGTTAGGAGTTTAAGATGGTTAAAGTATATGCCCCGGCTTCCAGCGCTAATATGAGCGTCGGCTTTGATGTGCTGGGCGCGGCGGTATCGCCGGTTGATGGCTCGCATTTGGGTGATTACGTGACGGTTGAAGCGGCAGACAGCTTCAGCCTGACCAACCTTGGGCGGTTCGCCAGCAAGCTGCCGGATGAACCGCGCGAGAACATTGTTTATCAGTGCTGGGAGCGTTTCTGCCAGGAAATTGGCAAGACTATTCCCGTGGCGATGACGCTTGAGAAAAACATGCCTATCGGCTCCGGACTGGGCTCCAGCGCCTGTTCGGTGGTGGCTGGCTTGATGGCGATGAACGAATTTTGCGGTAAGCCTTTGAGCGACACACGCCTGCTGGCACTAATGGGTGAGCTGGAAGGGCGTATTTCCGGCAGCATTCACTACGATAACGTCGCGCCATGTTTCCTCGGCGGCATGCAGCTGATGATCGAAGAAAACGGCATCATCAGCCAGCAGGTGCCAGGCTTTGATGAGTGGCTGTGGGTACTGGCCTATCCGGGCATTAAGGTTTCAACCGCCGAAGCGCGAGCGATTTTACCTGCCCAGTACCGCCGCCAGGACTGCATTAGCCACGGTCGCCATTTGGCCGGTTTTATTCATGCCTGTCATACCCGCCAGCCTGCGCTCGCGGCGAAGCTGATGAAGGATGTGATTGCTGAACCTTACCGCGCCAAACTGCTGCCGAAGTTTGATGAGTCCCGTAAAGCCGTGGCGGATATCGGCGCGCTGGCTAGCGGGATTTCGGGTTCCGGCCCGACCTTATTTGCACTGTGCGATAACACCGATACCGCGCAGCGCGTGGCTGACTGGCTCAGCCAACATTATTTGCAGAACCAGGAAGGTTTTGTACATATTTGCCGTCTGGATACGGCTGGCGCACGAGTTTTGGGATAAGACATGAAACTGTACAACCTTAAAGATCACAACGAGCAGGTTTCCTTTGCACAGGCCGTTACCCAGGGGCTGGGCAAACAGCAGGGTCTGTTCTTCCCGCATGAGCTGCCTGAGTTTGAACTGACAGAAATCGACGCCATGCTGGAGATGGATTTTGTCAGCCGTAGCAGCAAAATTTTGTCCGCATTTATCGGGGATGAGATCCCGCAGGAGATTCTGGAAGAGCGCGTGCGTGCGGCCTTCGCGTTTCCTGCCCCGGTGAACATGGTTGAGCCGGACGTGGGTTGCCTGGAACTGTTCCATGGCCCGACGCTGGCGTTTAAAGACTTTGGCGGGCGCTTTATGGCGCAGATGCTGACTCACATCAGCGGCGACAAGCCTGTGACCATTCTGACCGCAACATCCGGCGATACCGGTGCGGCGGTGGCCCATGCGTTCTACGGCCTTAAGAATGTGCGCGTCGTTATTCTTTATCCGCGTGGGAAAATCAGCCCGCTGCAGGAAAAACTGTTCTGTACCCTCGGTGGAAATATCGAAACCGTGGCGATTGACGGCGATTTTGATGCTTGCCAGGCGCTGGTGAAACAAGCATTTGATGATGAAGAGCTGAAGGTGGCGCTGGGGTTAAACTCGGCAAACTCCATTAACATCAGCCGCCTGTTGGCGCAGATCTGCTACTACTTCGAAGCGGTAGCCCAGCTGCCGCAGGAAGCGCGTAATCAGCTAGTGGTCTCCGTGCCGAGCGGTAACTTTGGCGACCTGACGGCTGGCTTGCTGGCAAAATCCCTCGGCCTGCCGATTAAGCGCTTTATTGCCGCCACGAATGCCAACGATACCGTTCCACGCTTCCTTGCGGAAGGCCAATGGGCGCCTAAAGCGACCGTAGCCACGCTGTCCAACGCTATGGATGTTAGCCAGCCGAACAACTGGCCGCGCGTGGAAGAGCTTTTCCGCCGCAAAATTTGGCGCCTGACCGACCTTGGCTACGCCGCAGTGACCGACGAAACCACCAAAGACACGATGCGTGAGCTGAAGGCGATTGGCTATGTTTCCGAACCGCATGCGGCGATTGCTTACCGTGCCTTGCGCGACCAGCTTCAGCCTGGAGAGTTTGGGCTGTTCCTGGGCACCGCGCATCCGGCGAAGTTTAAAGAGAGCGTGGAAGAGATTCTGGGCGAAGCGCTGCCTCTGCCGGAAGAACTGGCGTCCCGCGCAGACCTGCCGCTGCTGTCCCACAACCTCCCGGCTGATTTTGCCGAACTACGTAAGTTCATGATGGTTAAAGCGTAATCCTGAAGCCCCATTTTGCTGGTCAGACTGGGGCGTTTTTCCCTGTAAATCAGGGAGAAAATAAGCAGGCATTTAGCAGGAAAAAAGGAGAAATTCCCATAAAATGCGGATGCTTAGAGATTAGGATTGCGGAGAATAACGCGGGCGTGATTTCCGACATAAGCTCATCTTAACGGGCCCACTGGGCCGGCTTAAGAAGTAAGGAGCAAGCTATGTTGAAATCCATTTTTCTGGCGTTGTCCCTGCTGGTGGTGACGCCGCTGGCGGTACAGGCGGGAGAAATCACGCTGGTGCCTGCCGTGACGCTGCACTTCGGCGATCAGGACAACCACGGGCGCTACTGGGACGGCCGTTACTGGCGAGATCACGACTGGTGGGCAAGGCACTATGAGTGGCGTGAACACCGTTGGCAGCGTCACGCAAGGTTCGATGGCCCACCGCCTTATCACCATGATAATCGCTGGGACAGATAACCGGCGCGAGTTCAAAGCAAAACGCCAGCTTAACGCTGGCGTTTTTTTCTACTGCTCGTGGCGCTTAAACACCAGTTCGTTTTTCTCTGACGCGTCTTCATCAAAGAAATAGCCGTCGGTATTAAACGCTTTGAGTTGTTCTGGCTTCGTCAGGCGATTCTCAATGATGTAGCGGCTCATTAGCCCACGTGCTTTTTTCGCATAGAAGCTGATGACTTTAAACTTGCCGTTCTTTTCATCGAGGAAAACGGGCTTGATGATCTCTGCGTTCAGCTTCTTCGGCTTCACCGCTTTAAAGTATTCATCAGACGCCAGGTTGACCACGATATTGTCGCCCTGGGTGGCCAGCACCTGATTCAGCTTCTCGGTGATCGTATCGCCCCAGAAATGATAAAGATCTTTGCCTTTCGGGTTTTCCAGGCGAATACCCATTTCCAGCCGGTAAGGCTGCATTAAGTCCAGCGGGCGCAGCACTCCGTACAGCCCGGAAAGCATACGCAGATGCTGTTGGGCGAAATCAAAGTCTGCATCGCTAAATTCTTCGGCCTGCAGGCCGGTATAAACATCGCCTTTAAAGGCGAGAATAGCCGGGCGCGCGTTTTGTGGCGTAAATGCCGGGTGCCACTCGTGGAAACGGGTTTCGTTAAGAGAGGCCAGCTTATCGCTGATGCTCATCAGGGAAGCAATTTGCGGGGCGCTTAGCTTGCGGGCAACGCTGATTAACTGCTGTGAGTATTCCAGCAGTTCTGGCTGTGTATAGCGGTCCGTCGGCAGCTCGCTTTGGTAATCCAGCGTTTTGGCAGGTGAGATAAGAATTAGCATGTCCACTCCTTGCATAGTTTGGCCGTTACTTTAGCAAATTTCCCGCCTGTCGCGGCCTATGGCTGCAATCAGCTAAGGTTTTTTTTCCACGTCTCTGTCCCAGACGCCGGGCGCCAGCTGGTTCTTAATCTCCGGGAAACGGTTGGGGTTGAAGATGGGCGAGATGCCCAGCTTTTGCTGGCGCAGATAATCTGCCGCTATCGTTTTCACCACCGGAGAAAGCAACAGGATCGCCGTGATATTGGTTAACGCCATAATAGCCATCGCCACGTCTGCCAGCTGCCAGACCAGCGGTAATGCGGCCTGCGTACCGAACATCACCATGGTAAGTACCATAAAGCGCAGTAAAAATTTCAGCGCGCGGCTGTCCTGGTTCAGGAACAGCAAATTGTTCTCGGCGTACGTGTAATTAGCCATGATAGACGTGAAGGCAAACAGGAAAACGATAACCACGATAAAGCCGCTGCCCCAGTCACCTACGGCTGAGTTGAGCGCCTGCTGAACCAGAATAATGCCGCTGCGTGACGTTTCTATGCCGTCCATCATGCCGGACATCAGCACAATGGCGGCAGTCGCGGTGCAGATAATCACTGTATCAATCAACACCCCAAACATTTGCACCACGCCCTGAGTGGCCGGATGTGGAGGCCATGCGGCTGCCGCTGCTGCGGCATTAGGCGTGGAGCCCATGCCCGCTTCGTTAGAAAACATCCCGCGCTGAAAGCCATTGGTGATGGCCTGGCTGACGGTATAACCCAGCGCGCCCGAAGCCGCTTCGTGCCAGCCGAAGGCGTGGCTGAAAATCAGCCTGATGACTTCGGGGAAACGTTCAATGTGTAGCCCCACAACATACAGGCTCATACATACCCAGAGTAATGCCATCAGCGGCACCAGCCACTGGGAGATCCGGGCAATGGTCCGCATCCCTCGCCAGATGACCAGTGCGGTAACAGTCACCAGGAAAAGGCCCACCCAGATTTTTGGCACATCAAACGCGTAGTGAGTGGCAATCGCAATGGAGTTGGCCTGTACGGCGTTGAATACCATGCCGAAGGCAACGATCAAAAAGACGGAAAACAGCACGCCCATCCAGCGCATACCAAGCCCACGCTCCATATACCAGGCAGGGCCGCCGCGGTAGTTTCCTTCTTTGTCGCGGGTTTTATAAAGTTGGGCGAGGGAACATTCTGCGAAGGCGGTGGCCATGCTGAGCACTGCGGCAACCCACATCCAGAACACCGAACCGGGGCCACCTGCGGAGATGGCTAGCGCAATGCCCGCAAGGTTGCCGCTGCCGACGCGCGCGGCAAGGCTGGTGCAAAGTGCCTGGAATGAGGATATTCCGGAAGGATCCGGCGAGTCGCTGTTGCGCAGGAAAAGGCGCAGCCGGGTAAAGTAACGGAACTGGACGAAGCCGCTGCGAAAGGTGAACCAGATGCCCGCGCCAATCAGCAGCCAAAGCAGGACGGATCCCCAAAGCACCTCGTTGATAAATAATAAAAAATCTGTCATTAACGTCCCTCTTGTTAATGCGTGATGGCGGCGAGGTTGACGGGCCCGTGCCATGCAATCCATTACGTTACAGATAAATTGGCGGTCGAGTTTAGCATATTCTCGCCCACTGGACGGACAGCACTTGTCGCGGTTGCACCTGATGGGCGGCGTGATATCATCAAGCCAGACCGGTTACATCTCCCTAACAAGCTACACCTGAAGAGAAACACTCATTATGACGGATAAATTGACTTCTTTGCGTCAACTGACCACCGTGGTTGCTGACACCGGAGATATCGCGGCAATGAAGCTGTACCAGCCGCAAGATGCTACTACCAACCCTTCTCTGATCCTTAACGCTGCGCAGATCCCTGAGTACCGTAAACTGATCGACGAAGCGATTACCTGGGCTCGTAGCCAGAGCAACGATCGCGCTCAGCAGGTGGTTGACGCTTCCGACAAGCTGGCTGTAAACATCGGCCTGGAAATTCTGAAGCTGATCCCTGGCCGTATCTCTACCGAAGTGGATGCTCGCCTGTCCTATGATACTGAAGCCAGCATCGCGAAAGCCAAACACCTGATCAAGCTCTACAACGACGCAGGTATCAGCAACGATCGCATCCTGATTAAACTGGCTTCTACCTGGCAGGGCATCCGCGCTGCAGAGCAGCTGGAAAAAGAAGGCATCAACTGTAACCTGACCCTGCTGTTCTCCTTCGCTCAGGCTCGCGCATGTGCTGAAGCTGGCGTGTTCCTGATTTCTCCGTTCGTTGGCCGTATCCTTGACTGGTACAAAGCTAACACCGACAAGAAAGAGTACGCGCCGCAGGAAGATCCAGGCGTGGTTTCCGTGACCGAAATCTACCAGTACTACAAGCAGCACGGTTATGAAACCGTGGTGATGGGTGCTAGCTTCCGTAACGTCGGTGAAATCATCGAGCTGGCTGGCTGTGACCGCCTGACCATTGCTCCTGCACTGCTGAAAGAGCTGGCAGAAAGCGAAGGCACCATCGAGCGTAAGCTGAGCTACACCGGTGAAGTGAAAGCGCGCCCTGAGCGTATCACCGAATCCCAGTTCCTGTGGCAGCACAACCAGGATCCAATGGCCGTAGACAAACTGGCGGACGGTATCCGTAAGTTTGCAATCGACCAGGAAAAACTGGAAAAAATGATCGGCGACCTGCTGTAATCATTCTCGTGGCCGGCTTCTGTCGGCCACGCTTTTCACCGCTTTCCCTGTCTGCAACGCCTTTCCCCGTGTATCATTCCACTCAGACTTGCTGATTTCCGGGATTGATATGAATACCTTACGCATTGGACTCGTGTCCATTTCAGACCGCGCTTCTAGCGGCGTTTATCAGGATAAAGGCATCCCTGCGCTGCAAGAGTGGCTTGAGCAGACGCTGACGACGCCGTTTAAAATAGAAACCCGTCTTATCCCTGACGAGCAATCCATCATTGAACAAGCGCTCTGCGAGCTGGTGGATGAAATGGCCTGCCATTTGGTGCTGACTACCGGTGGAACGGGGCCGGCGCGTCGTGACGTAACGCCAGATGCTACGCTTGCCGTTGCCGATCGCTTAATGCCGGGTTTTGGCGAGCAGATGCGTCAGATTAGCCTGCATTTTGTTCCGACGGCGATTCTCTCGCGCCAGGTGGGTGTCATTCGCAAACAGGCCTTGATCCTCAACCTTCCGGGGCAGCCAAAATCTATTCAGGAAACGCTGGAAGGCGTGAAAGATGAAAACGGCAAGGTTGTGGTGCCGGGAATTTTTGCAAGTGTACCGTATTGTATACAGTTGCTGGATGGCCCTTATGTTGAAACGCATGACCATGTGGTAGCAGCTTTCCGCCCTAAAAGCGCTCGCCGCGAGACAAAATCCTAAATAATTGGCTTTTGTGACATAAGATCGAATTGGTATGGAGTGTGAATATTTTACCGTTATAGTAACTCTGGCTTTACAGCTAAACGGAAAAAATAATTAACACTCCTCTTTACAAGCGGTCCCCTATGTCAAAACAGCACGCCAGACCTCTTAACCGGCAGGATTACAAAACCCTGACGCTTGCTGCCCTCGGTGGCGCCCTCGAATTCTACGACTTCATTATCTTCGTTTTCTTTGCGGCAGTGCTGGGAGAGCTCTTCTTCCCGGCTGATATCCCGGAGTGGCTGCGTCAGGTGCAGACATTCGCTATTTTCGCGGCCGGTTATCTTGTGCGCCCGCTGGGCGGGGTTGTGATGGCGCACTTTGGCGATCTGGTCGGCCGCAAAAAGATGTTTACCCTCAGTATTCTGCTGATGGCGGTACCGACGCTGGCCATAGGTTTGTTGCCAACGTACGCTTCGTTAGGTATTGCGGCTCCGCTGTTGCTGCTGCTGATGCGTATTCTGCAGGGGGCGGCAATCGGCGGCGAAGTGCCGGGCGCCTGGGTGTTTGTCTCTGAGCATGTGCCGGATAAGCGGATTGGTATTGCCTGCGGCATTTTGACGATGGGGCTGACCGTCGGCATTCTGTTGGGCTCCGTGGTGGCAACCATTATTAATACTTCCATGACCCAGCAGGCGATTCATGACGGCGGCTGGCGCATTCCTTTCTTCCTTGGGGGGATTTTTGGCCTGGTGGCGATGTACCTTCGCCGCTGGCTGCGTGAAACGCCGATCTTCCTCGAAATGCAGCAGCGTAAAGCGCTGGCCGAGGAGATGCCGCTGAAGTCAGTCGTGGTTGGACATAAAAAAGCGGTGGTTGTTTCTATGCTGCTGACCTGGCTGCTCTCCGCCTGCATCGTGGTGGTGATTTTGATGTCGCCGATCTGGCTGCAAAAACAGCATGGGATCGCACCTGCCTTAACGCTGCAGGCAAACAGTATTGCCACGATTATGCTGTGCGTGGGCTGCCTGCTGGCAGGGCTGGCGGCAGACCGTTATGGCTCAGGGAAAACCTTTACCGTCGGCAGCGTCTTGCTCGCCATCTGCAGCTGGATGTTTTATCACCTGAGTGGGACTTATCCGGAACATCTCTTCTTGCTGTATGGCCTGGTCGGGCTGAGCGTGGGCGTGGTTGGCGCGGTGCCATTTGTTATGGTGCGGGCGTTCCCGGCGCAGGTGCGATTCACCGGCATTTCGTTTTCTTACAATCTGTCCTATGCCATTTTTGGCGGCCTGACGCCGATTGCGGTCACCATGCTGATGGGCGTTTCGCCGATGGCTCCGGCCTGGTACGTGCTGGCGCTTGCCATTGTGGGTTTAGTGATGGGGATTTGGCTGAGAAAGGATATTCATCATCAGGACAAGATAGAGGAAAGGGCGCTGACGCCTTCCTGAATAAAAAACGCGGAGCAGGGCTCCGCGTTTTGCTTTCCGCGAAAGAAAGATTAGTGTTTTTCGCCGATCGGCAGCACGGTACGGCCAAACTGCTCGTTCAGCACTTCACCCATTGCCAGGTAAATAGCGCTTGCGCCACACACCAGGCCAATCCAGCCCGCGACTTTCACCATACCTTCGTTATCTGCCAGGTGGCCAATAGCCAGCAGGGCAAACAGCACGGTCAGGCTGGCAAACACGAACTGCAGCATACGTGGTGCTTTCAGGGTGCCGAAGAACATGAACAGGGTGAAGACACCCCACAGGCCCAGGTACGCGCCAAGGAAGTGGCCGTTGGCCGCATCGCTCAGGCCCATTTTAGGCATCAGCAGAATCGCCACCAGCGTCAGCCAGAAAGAGCCGTAAGAGGTGAAGGCGGTTAAACCGAAAGTGTTCCCTTTTTTAAACTCCAGCAGGCCCGCGAAGATTTGCGCGATACCGCCGTAGAAAATCCCCATCGCGAGGATAGTAACGTCAAAACCAAAAATACCTGCGTTATGCAGGTTGAGCAAAATGGTGGTCATGCCGAAGCCCATTAAGCCCAGGGGAGCTGGATTAGCCAACTTAGTGTTGCCCATAGTTCCTCTGAAAAATTCATCTGAAATGTAGTGTTAATTAATGCCCCGCGGCCGGGAGTCCGGTTGCGGGCGCGGCATAATAATCAGGCAGCACGCTGCCGTCTATGATCTGAGCGGGGGGAAAGCGGAAAATTTTTTTTCACCTGCCCCTTGATGGCAAGCGTTGCGACCCCATCTTGTATGCAACCGCAGTTGGCGGACCTGAAAAAAAACGCTTCGGGCAGTTGAAACAGACGCTTTTGCCCGCATAACAGGTTCACAACCACATGATGACGAATTTTTAGTGGAGACGTTTAGATGGGTAAAATTATTGGTATCGACCTGGGGACTACTAACTCTTGTGTCGCGATTATGGATGGTACAACTGCTCGTGTGCTGGAGAACGCCGAGGGCGACCGCACCACGCCTTCTATCATTGCTTACACGCAGGACGGCGAAATCCTGGTAGGTCAGCCGGCTAAACGTCAGGCAGTGACTAACCCGCAAAACACTCTGTTTGCGATTAAACGCCTGATTGGCCGTCGCTTCCAGGACGAAGAAGTGCAGCGTGATGAAGCCATCATGCCTTACAAAATCATCGGCGCTGACAACGGCGACGCATGGATTGACGTAAAAGGTCAGAAAATGGCACCGCCGCAGATCTCTGCTGAAGTGCTGAAGAAAATGAAGAAAACCGCGGAAGATTACCTGGGTGAGCCGGTAACTGAAGCTGTTATCACCGTACCTGCATACTTTAACGATGCTCAGCGTCAGGCAACCAAAGACGCCGGCCGTATCGCAGGTCTGGAAGTGAAACGTATCATCAACGAACCAACCGCTGCCGCTCTGGCTTACGGCCTGGATAAAGAAGTCGGCAACCGTACTATCGCGGTTTACGACCTCGGTGGTGGTACTTTCGATATCTCTATTATCGAAATCGACGAAGTTGACGGCGAGAAAACCTTCGAGGTTCTGGCAACCAACGGTGATACCCACCTGGGTGGTGAAGACTTTGACAGCCGTATGATCAACTACCTCGTTGACGAGTTTAAGAAAGATCAGGGCATTGACCTGCGTAACGATCCGCTGGCAATGCAGCGCCTGAAAGAAGCGGCAGAAAAAGCAAAAATCGAGCTTTCTTCTGCACAGCAGACCGACGTGAACCTGCCGTACATCACTGCAGATGCGACCGGTCCAAAACACATGAACATCAAAGTGACTCGTGCGAAACTGGAATCCCTGGTTGAAGACCTGGTCAACCGTTCTATCGAGCCGCTGAAAGTTGCCCTGCAGGATGCTGGCCTGTCCGTTTCCGATATCCAGGACGTTATCCTGGTCGGCGGTCAGACTCGTATGCCAATGGTGCAGAAAAAAGTTGCCGAGTTCTTCGGTAAAGAGCCGCGTAAAGACGTTAACCCGGACGAAGCTGTTGCTATCGGTGCAGCGGTTCAGGGTGGTGTTCTGACGGGTGAAGTGAAAGACGTATTGCTGCTGGACGTTACCCCTCTGTCTCTGGGTATCGAAACCATGGGCGGCGTGATGACTGCACTCATCAACAAAAACACCACTATCCCGACCAAGCACAGCCAGGTGTTCTCTACTGCGGAAGACAACCAGTCTGCGGTAACCATCCACGTGCTGCAGGGTGAACGTAAACGTGCTGCGGATAACAAAGATCTGGGCCAGTTTAACCTTGACGGTATTAGCCCGGCACCGCGCGGTATGCCACAGATCGAAGTCACCTTCGACATCGATGCTGACGGTATCCTGCACGTTTCCGCAAAAGACAAAAACAGCGGTAAAGAGCAGAAGATCACCATCAAGGCATCTTCTGGTCTGAACGAAGACGAAATCCAGAAAATGGTTCGTGATGCAGAAGCTAACGCCGAAGCTGACCGTAAGTTCGAAGAACTGGTTCAGACCCGTAACCAGGGCGACCATCTGCTGCACAGCACCCGTAAGCAGGTTGAAGAAGCAGGCGACAAACTGCCGGCTGACGACAAAACCGCTATCGAGTCTGCGCTGACCGCGCTGGAAGCGTCCCTGAAGGGCGAAGACAAAGCGGACATCGAAGCTAAAATCCAGGCGCTGGCTGAAGTTTCCCAGAAGCTGATGGAACTGGCTCAGCAGCAGCACGCTGAGCAGCAGGCTGGCAATGCCGCAGATGCAGGCCACGCCAACGCCGGCAAAGACGACGATGTTGTTGATGCCGAGTTCGAAGAAGTTAAAGATAAAAAATAATCGCCCTGATGCAGGGTAATTAACCGGCACGGGCGCGGAGTTTACTCCACGCCCGTGCTCGTATGTTAAGGGCAGAAAAAAGAGATGGCGAAGAGAGACTATTACGAGGTTTTAGGCGTTCCGAAGTCAGCGGAAGAGCGTGAAATCAAAAAAGCTTATAAGCGCCTGGCGATGAAGTTCCATCCGGACCGTAACCAGGGCGATAAAGAGGCCGAGGCGAAGTTCAAAGAGATCAAAGAAGCCTACGAAATCCTGACCGACGCTCAAAAACGTGCGGCCTACGACCAGTACGGCCATGCTGCGTTTGAACAAGGTGGTATGGGCGGTGGCGGCGGCTTTGGCGGCGGTGGTGCCGACTTCAGCGATATCTTTGGCGACGTATTTGGCGACATTTTTGGTGGCGGACGCCGCCAGCGTGCGTCCCGCGGTGCAGACCTGCGCTACAACATGGACTTAACGCTTGAGGAAGCGGTTCGTGGCGTCACCAAAGAGATCCGTATCCCGACGCTCGAAGAATGCGAAGTTTGCCACGGCAGCGGCGCGAAGAAAGGGTCTTCTCCGCAGACCTGTCCAACCTGTCACGGCCAGGGTCAGGTGCAAATGCGCCAGGGCTTCTTTACCGTGCAGCAAAGCTGTCCGCACTGTCAGGGCCGCGGCACTATCATTAAAGATCCGTGCAACAGCTGCCACGGCCACGGCCGCGTAGAGAAAACCAAAACGCTGTCGGTGAAAATCCCGGCAGGCGTGGATACCGGGGACCGTATTCGTCTGTCTGGCGAAGGCGAAGCGGGCGAACACGGCGCGCCATCAGGCGATCTGTACGTTCAGGTTCAGGTGAAACAGCACCCGATCTTCGAACGTGAAGGCAATAACCTCTACTGCGAAGTGCCGATCAACTTTGCAATGGCTGCGCTGGGTGGGGAAATTGAAGTTCCAACTCTCGACGGTCGCGTTAACTTGAAGGTTCCAGGCGAAACGCAAACCGGCAAACTGTTCAGAATGCGCGGTAAAGGCGTGAAGTCCGTACGCGGCGGTGCGCAGGGCGATCTCCTGTGCCGCGTTGTTGTTGAGACGCCGGTCAGCCTGAACGAAAAGCAGAAAAAGCTGCTGCGTGATTTAGAAGAGAGCTTCGGCGGCCCTACCGGGGCGAATAACAGTCCGCGTTCAAAGAGTTTCTTCGACGGGGTGAAGAAATTCTTTGATGATTTAACTCGGTAATTTCTTCCTGTTGTTATGCTTAAAAAAACCTGAACTGCTTCATTCGGTTCAGGTTTTTTTTATGCCTCTTTATATCGATCGGTTTTTTCGATCATTACTTGCAATATAAGCTGTTTTTAACGATGTGTTATTATCGCTATGCTGGCTACCCTATTAGTGTTCAGGATGAATACGCTACTTAGAGAGTTGAGTGAAATAATGACTAAAAATCTGCAACGTTTTTTTCAGAATGATGCCGCGGGCGGTATTTTTTTGATTGTTGCCGCGGCACTGGCAATGCTACTGGCAAATATGGAGTCGACCAGTGCTGGCTACGAGGCGTTTCTTGCCACGCCTGTTGAAGTGAGAATTGGGCCACTGGATATCAGTAAAAACCTGCTGTTGTGGGTGAATGATGCCCTGATGGCGATTTTCTTCCTGATGATTGGCCTTGAGGTGAAGCGGGAAATGGTCATCGGTTCACTGGCCGATCGCCGTCAGGCGTCATTCCCGGTCATTGCCGCCTTCGGTGGGATGGTCGTACCGGCTCTGCTTTATCTGGTTTTCAACTATGCTGATCCTGTAGCGCGTGAAGGGTGGGCGATACCTGCCGCAACCGACATCGCCTTTGCTTTGGGGATCCTGGCGCTTCTGGGCAATCGTGTTCCGCTGGCGTTGAAAGTCTTCCTGATGGCGCTGGCGATCATCGACGACCTTGGCGCGATTGTAATTATTGCGCTGTTTTATACTCACGATCTCTCGATGATGTCGCTCGGTATAGCTGCTGTGGCCATTGTGGCATTGGCATTGCTGAACCTGTTTAACGTGCGACGTACCGGAGTCTACATTCTGGTGGGCGTAATATTGTGGGCTGCGGTATTGAAATCAGGCGTGCATGCCACGCTTGCGGGCGTGATTATTGGCTTCTTCATTCCACTGAAAGAAGAGAAGGGACGCTCACCAGCTCAGGACCTGGAGCATGTGCTGCATCCATGGGTAGCCTTCCTGATCCTGCCGCTGTTTGCTTTTGCTAATGCAGGGGTTTCCCTCAGCGGAGTGACAGTACAGGGGCTAACGTCGCTTCTGCCGCTGGGTATTATGGCCGGGTTGTTCATCGGTAAGCCGCTAGGCATCAGCCTGTTTTGCTGGCTGGCGCTCAAGTTTAAACTTGCCTCACTGCCAGAGGGAACAAGCTTCAGGGACATCATGGCGGTAGGCGTGCTCTGTGGCATAGGGTTTACGATGTCGATCTTCATCGCTTCGCTAGCCTTTGGCGACGTTGATGCGGAGCTGATCACCTGGGCGAAGCTGGGAATTCTGCTGGGCTCGTTGCTCTCTGCCGTCGTCGGTTACATGATGCTAAAAGCACGATTGCCTAAGGCGACTTCATGACGTTACTGGCTGCCGGATCATCGTCAGATGATCCGATAATGGATTAATTATCAGGGAGTGAAGGGCATGTCCCATATCAATTACAATCATCTTTATTATTTCTGGCACGTTTGCAAAGAAGGTTCGGTTGTCGGTGCCGCTGAGGCATTGTTCCTGACCCCACAAACGATCACCGGGCAAATCAAAGCGCTTGAAGAGCGCCTGCAGGGCAAACTATTCCGCCGTCAGGGCAGGGGACTTGTCCCTTCGGAGCTGGGGCAACTTGTGTTCCGCTACGCCGACAGAATGTTTACCCTGAGCCAGGAAATGCTGGATATCGTTAACTACCGTAAAGAAGCTAACATTTTGTTTGATGTTGGCGTGGCGGATGCGTTATCCAAGCGTCTGGTTAGCGGCGTGCTGGATGCGGCCGTGGTCGAGGATGAGCAGATCCACCTGCGCTGTTTTGAATCTACCCATGAAATGCTGCTGGAGCAGCTTAGCCAGCATAAGCTGGATATGATCATTTCGGACTGCCCGATTGATTCAACTCAGCAGGAAGGGTTGTTCTCAGTGAAACTCGGTGAATGCGGCATTAGCTTTTGGTGCCAGGGGCCAAAGCCTGAACTGCCTTTCCCCGCCTGTCTGGAAACCAGACGTCTGCTTATTCCTGGGCGTCGCTCAATGCTAGGGCGGAAACTGCTTAACTGGATTAACATCCAGGGACTGAAGATTGAGATTCTGGGCGAGTTTGATGATGCCGCGCTGATGAAGGCGTTTGGCGCCGCCCATAACGCTATCTTTGTGGCGCCGACGCTGTATGCGCAGGATATCTATAGCGATGACGATATCGTCGAGATAGGCAGAATGGATAACGTGCTGGAGGAGTACCATGCCATTTTTGCCGAACGAATGATTCAGCATCCTGCGGTGCAGCGTATCTGTAGCAAGGATTACTCAGCGCTGTTTAAAGTTGACTGAATCACAGGCATAAAAAAACCGGCGTTAGCCGGTTTTTTTATCAAAGCTCACAGCAAAAAGGCGATTAAGCCAGTTTGTTGATTTGCGCAGTCAGGTTTGCTTTATGACGCGCAGCTTTGTTTTTGTGGATCAGACCTTTAGCAGCCTGACGGTCCACGATTGGTTGCATTTCGTTAAATGCTTTCTGTGCAGCAGCTTTATCGCCAGTTTCAATCGCTGCGTATACTTTCTTGATGAAAGTACGCATCATAGAGCGACGGCTTGCGTTGTGCTTACGAGCCTTTTCAGACTGTACGGCACGTTTCTTAGCTGATTTGATATTAGCCAAGGTCCAACTCCCAAATATGATCTATGTGGACAATTCAAAGGCCGAGGAATATGCCCCGTTAGCCTTCTTTTGTCAATGGATTTGTGCAAATAAGCGTCGTTAAATTTCCGACACCTCTTACGTGTGATGGCGCGGATTCTACCAGCATCAGGCTTCGGAATACAGTCTTTCGCATCAAAATTCGTCAAGACAAATGCGAAGTCTGCGCAAAGTGCTTCCCAGCACAATGAATTCATTCAAGCTTTACGTTAAAGGCGCTAATCGCCGGTTAACCTTAATCGCGGTAGTTGGTATAATCCGCCAATTTCCACTGTTTTGAGCCAGCCATGAAGCTGATACGCGGTATACATAATCTGCGCCGGGAGCACCACGGGTGTGTACTCACCATTGGTAATTTCGACGGCGTGCATCGTGGCCACCAGGCGCTATTAAAAGGTCTGTGCGAAGAGGGGCGTGCGCGCAACCTTCCGGTAATGGTCATGATTTTTGAGCCTCAACCGCTCGAATTGTTTGCACCGGAAAAAGCCCCTGCCCGGTTGACTCGTCTGCGAGAAAAGCTGCGCTACCTGGCCGAATGTGGCGTGGACTACGTGCTGTGCGTGCGCTTTGATCGCCGCTTCGCCGCGCTGAGCGCACAAAACTTTGTGAGCGACCTTCTGGTTGATCGACTCGGGGTAAAATTCCTCGCGGTGGGTGATGATTTCCGCTTTGGCGCTGGTCGCCAGGGGGATTTCTTGTTATTACAGAAGGCTGGCCGCGAATACGGTTTTGATATCACCAGTACCCAAACGTTTTGTGACGATGGGGTGCGTATCAGCAGTACTGCGGTGCGCCAGGCGCTGGCCGATGATGACCTGCAGCAGGCAGAAAACCTGTTAGGACATCCGTTTATGATCTCCGGCCGCGTTGTGCATGGGGATGAGCTGGGCCGTACTATTGGCTTCCCGACCGCAAACTTGCCGCTGCGTCGCCATGTTTCCCCGGTAAAAGGGGTTTATGCGGTGGAAGTCTCTGGCCTTGGTGAAAAACCGATTGCCGGCGTGGCAAACATCGGTACTCGCCCTACGGTGGCGGGAATACGCCAGCAGCTTGAAGTCCATTTACTGGACGTTGTAATGGACCTTTATGGTCGCCATATAGAAGTAGTGCTGCGTAAAAAGATACGTAATGAGCAGCGATTTGCTTCACTCGATGAGCTGAAGGCACAAATCGCCAGAGATGTGGTGTCAGCCCGAGAATTTTTTGAGTCAAATGCCTGAAAGGCTAACCGAAATACGGAACCGAGAATCTAATGAGTGACTTTAAATCTACCCTAAATTTGCCTGAAACAGGGTTCCCGATGCGCGGCGATTTAGCCAAGCGCGAACCGGGTATGCTGGCGCGTTGGAATGATGACGATCTGTACGGCATCATCCGTAATGCGAAAAAAGGCAAAAAAACCTTTATTTTGCATGATGGCCCTCCTTATGCGAACGGTAGCATTCACATTGGTCACTCAGTTAACAAGATTCTGAAAGATATTATTATCAAGTCTAAAGGGCTTTCCGGCTTCGACTCGCCGTACGTGCCGGGCTGGGACTGTCACGGTCTGCCAATCGAGCTGAAAGTTGAACAACTGATCGGCAAGCCGGGTGAGAAAGTGTCCGCCGCCGAGTTCCGTGCCGCATGCCGTAAATATGCCGCCGAGCAGGTTGATGGCCAGCGCGAAGACTTCATCCGTCTGGGCGTGCTGGGCGACTGGTCGCGTCCTTATCTGACCATGGATTTCAATACTGAAGCCAACATCATTCGTGCGCTGGGTAAAATCATCGGCAATGGCCACCTGCACAAAGGTGCCAAGCCGGTTCACTGGTGCGTGGACTGCCGTTCTGCGCTGGCGGAGGCCGAAGTTGAGTATTACGACAAAACGTCCCCGTCCATCGACGTAACGTTCAATGCCGTTGATGCTGATGCGGTAAAAGCTAAGTTTGGTGCCTCTGCCGTCAATGGCCCGATCTCTCTGCTTATCTGGACCACAACGCCGTGGACCCTGCCTGCTAACCGCGCTATCTCTTTGGGCGCCGAGTTCGATTACGTGTTGGTGCAAATTGAAGGCCAGGCGCTGATCGTGGCGAAAGACCTGATGGAAAGCGTGCTGAAGCGCGCTGGCGTAACTGATTATCAGGTTCTCGGTACTGTTAAAGGGGCTGAGCTTGAGCTGCTGCGCTTTAAGCACCCGTTCATGGGCTTTGACGTCCCGGCTATTTTGGGCGATCACGTAACTCTGGACGCGGGTACCGGTGCGGTACACACCGCCGGTGGCCACGGTCCGGACGACTACACCATCAGCCAGAAATACGGCCTGGAAATCGCCAACCCGGTTGGTCCGGACGGGAGCTATCTGCCGGGGACCTATGAAGGCCTGGACGGTGTTCAGGTGTTCAAAGCGAACGACCTGATCGTAAATATCCTGCGTGATAAAGGTGCCCTGCTGCACGTTGAAAAACTACTGCACAGCTACCCACACTGCTGGCGCCACAAAACGCCGATCATCTTCCGTGCAACGCCACAGTGGTTTATCAGCATGGATCAGAAAGGCCTGCGCGCGCAGTCCCTGAAAGAGATCAAAGGCGTGCAGTGGATCCCTGACTGGGGCCAGGCGCGTATCGAATCTATGGTGGCAAACCGCCCTGACTGGTGTATCTCGCGTCAGCGTACCTGGGGCGTGCCGATGTCTCTTTTCGTGCACAAAGAGACTGAAGAACTGCACCCACGTTCGCTCGAGCTGATGGAAGAAGTCGCTAAACGCGTTGAGCAAGACGGCATCCAGGCGTGGTGGGATCTCGATCCGCGCGACATCATGGGTGATGACGCGGACAACTATGTTAAAGTGCCGGATACCCTGGACGTTTGGTTCGATTCAGGATCTACTCACTCTTCCGTTGTTGACGTGCGTCCAGAGTTCCACGGCCATGCGGCGGATATGTACCTGGAAGGTTCGGATCAGCATCGCGGCTGGTTCATGTCCTCCCTGATGATTTCCACGGCGATGAAAGGCAAAGCGCCTTACCGTCAGGTGCTGACCCACGGCTTTACCGTGGATGGTCAGGGCCGCAAGATGTCCAAATCTATCGGCAACACCGTTAGCCCACAGGACGTGATGAACAAACTCGGCGCGGACATTCTGCGTCTGTGGGTGGCATCTACCGATTACACTGGCGAAATGGCCGTTTCCGACGAGATCCTGAAACGCTCAGCTGACGCTTACCGCCGTATCCGTAACACCGCCCGCTTCCTGCTGGCCAACCTGAACGGCTTCAATCCTGAAACCGACATGGTGAAACCGGAAGATATGGTGGTGCTGGATCGCTGGGCAGTTGGCTGCGCGCAAGAAGCTCAGGCGGATATCATTGCTTCTTACGAAAGCTACGATTTCCACGAAGTGGTGCAGCGCCTGATGCGCTTCTGCTCCGTCGAAATGGGCTCGTTCTACCTCGACATCATCAAAGACCGCCAGTACACCGCGAAAGCGGACAGCGTGGCGCGTCGCAGCTGCCAGACCGCGCTGTACCACATTGCTGAGGCGTTGGTTCGCTGGATGGCGCCGATTATGTCCTTCACCGCCGACGAAATCTGGGGCTACCTGCCAGGCTCGCGCGAGAAGTACGTGTTCACCGGCGAATGGTATGAAGGTCTGTTTGGCCTGGCGGAAAGCGAAGCGATGAACGGTGAGTTCTGGGACACGCTGCTGACCGTTCGTGGCGAAGTGAACAAAGTTATCGAGCAGGCCCGTGCTGATAAGCGCATCGGCGGTTCTCTGGAAGCGGCAGTCACGCTGTACGCTGACGCAGAGCTGGCGGCTAAGCTGAACAGCCTGAGCGACGAATTACGATTTGTCCTGTTGACCTCCGGGGCTGCGGTTACCGATTATGCGCAGGCGGGTGAAGACGCTCAGCAGAGCGAAATCCTCAAAGGGCTGAAAGTGGCTCTGCGTAAAGCCGACGGTGAGAAGTGCCCGCGCTGCTGGCATTACACCACCGATATCGGTCAGGTAGCGGAGCACGCAGAAATCTGCGGCCGCTGTGTCAGCAACGTAGCCGGTGACGGCGAACAACGTAAGTTTGCTTGATGAAACCCATTTTCTCTACCGGATTGCGCTGGCTGTGGCTGGTGGTGGTAGTGCTGATTGTGGATCTGGGCAGTAAATATCTGATCCTCCAGCATTTCATGCTGGGGGATACGGTATCCCTGTTCCCTTCCCTGAATTTGCACTATGCACGTAACTACGGCGCTGCGTTTAGCTTCCTGGCCGACAAAGGCGGCTGGCAACGCTGGTTCTTCGCGGGTATCGCTATCGGTATTTGTGTGGCACTGGTGTGGATGATGTATCGCGCTAAAGCCAGCCAGAAACTGAATAACATTGCCTATGCGTTAATCATTGGCGGTGCGCTTGGGAATCTGTTCGATCGTCTGTGGCACGGTTTTGTCGTCGACATGATCGATTTCTACGTTGGCGACTGGCATTTTGCCACCTTCAATCTGGCCGATACCGCAATTTGTATCGGCGCGGCGCTGATTGTGCTGGAGGGATTCTTTGTCTCCTCCGACAAGCCCGCGAAGCAAAAAGGGTAATCCATGGCTGAGTCCGTACAAACCAATAGCGCGGTGCTGGTGCACTTTACGCTTAAGCTTGAGGATGGCTCCACCGCGGAGTCAACCCGTGCTAACGGTAAGCCTGCGCTGTTCCGCCTTGGGGATGAAACATTGTCGCCAGGCCTGGAAGACCAGCTGGTTGGCCTGAAAGCTGGCGACAAAAAAGCATTCTCGCTGGCGCCTGAAGCAGCTTTTGGCATTCCAAGCCCGGATATGATCCAGTACTTCTCACGCCGTGAGTTTGTCGAAGCGGGCGAACCGGAGCCGGGCGCGATCATGCTCTTTACCGCAATGGATGGCAGTGAAATGCCGGGCGTGGTGCGTGAAGTTAACGGTGATTCGATCACCGTAGACTTTAACCATCCTCTAGCCGGGCAGACTATTCATTTTGATATTGAAGTGCTGGAAGTTGATCCGGTCCTGGAGGCGTTGAATGCAGATCCTGTTGGCTAATCCCAGAGGCTTTTGCGCTGGGGTCGACCGCGCTATCAGCATTGTCGAAAATGCGCTGCAGATTTACGGCGCACCTATCTACGTTCGTCACGAAGTGGTGCATAACCGCTATGTGGTGGACAGCCTGCGCGAACGTGGAGCGATTTTTATCGAGCAAATTAGCGAAGTGCCGGACGGCGCTATCCTGATTTTCTCCGCGCACGGTGTTTCCCAGGCGGTGCGTAACGAAGCGAAGAGCCGTGAGCTGACAGTTTTCGATGCCACCTGTCCGTTAGTGACTAAAGTGCATATGGAAGTGGCGCGAGCCAGCCGCCGTGGTGAAGAGTCTATTCTGATTGGCCATGCCGGCCACCCGGAAGTGGAAGGCACCATGGGCCAGTACAGCAACCCGAAAGGGGGCATGTACCTGGTGGAGTCACCGGACGATGTCTGGACGCTTGAGGTCAAAGACGAAAGCAATCTGTCGTTTATGACCCAGACTACGCTTTCTGTGGACGATACCTCGGATGTGATTGACGCTCTGCGTCAGCGCTTCCCAAAAATTATCGGCCCGCGCAAAGACGACATTTGCTATGCCACGACCAACCGTCAGGAAGCGGTTCGGGCACTGGCCACTGAAGCTGATGTTGTTCTGGTGGTAGGCTCCAAAAACTCTTCTAACTCCAACCGTCTTGCCGAACTGGCGCAGCGGATGGGGAAAGCCGCCTGGCTTATTGATGATGCTTCTGATATTCAGGAAGCATGGCTCAAAGACGTGAATTGCGTTGGCGTTACCGCCGGGGCCTCTGCGCCTGATGTATTGGTGCAAAACGTCATCACCCGCCTGCGCGAACTTGGCGGTAGTGAAGCTCAGGAACTGACAGGGCGCGAAGAGAACATCGTCTTTGAAGTGCCGCGTGAACTGCGCGTGGACATCCGTGAAGTGGATTAGCGTCGCCGGTTTCCGTTTATGAGAAGATGCCAGCTGGTGTATGCCCGCTGGCATTTTTTATGGAGAACAGCATGACCAGAACCCCGATTATTCTTGATACCGACCCCGGTATCGACGATGCGGTTGCTCTTGCCGCGGCTTTATTTGCCCCCCAGCTTGATTTGAAACTCATCACTACCGTGGCTGGAAATGTCTCGGTGGACAAAACCACGCGTAATGCCCTCCAACTGCTGGAGTTTTGGCAGAAAGAGACGCCCGTGGCGAAAGGGGCTTCCGTCCCACTGCTGCGCCCACTGCGGGATGCAGCTTACGTGCACGGCGAGTCGGGAATGGAAGGGTATGTCTTCACCGCAACATCTCGTCGTGAACTGCCTATTCCCGCATTCCAGGCCATGTACGATTGTCTGAAAAGCAGCGACGAGCCGGTGACTCTGGTTACCATTGGTCCACTGACGAACGTCGCCATGCTGCTGACGCAGTACCCTGAATGTAAGACGCGTATTAAACGCGTAGTCATGATGGGCGGCTCTGCAGGGAGGGGCAACTTTACGCCGACGGCTGAATTTAATATGGCCATTGATCCCGAGGCGGCAGCACGCGTCTTTGACAGCGGGCTGGATATCGTCATGTGTGGGCTGGATGTGACAAATCGTGCAATGCTTGCGCCTGAATTTCTGGCTCAGCTACCAGCCTTGAATCGCACCGGGAATATGTTGCACGCGCTATTCAGCCATTACCGCAGCGGCAGTATGGAAACCGGGCTTCGAATGCATGATTTGACTGCCATTGCATGGCTGGTGAAGCCCGAGCTATTCCAGACATTCCCCTGCTTTGTCGCGGTAGAAACGCACGGCACTTATACCAGCGGAACGACGGTGGTGGATCTCGAACATCGTCTCGAACGCCCGGCCAATGCGCAGGTTGCGTTGGATATCGATGTTCCCGGTTTTCAGGCGTGGGTTTCTGAGGTTCTGGCGTTGGCACCGTGAATAATTATCCCATTAAAAACAGGGGAATTATCTGCGTTATTGATAACTGCCGGGCTATGACAGTAAATTCTAATTATGGGTGTTTTCGGCTGGCGGCCTGCTAGAGGGCTGGTTAACCTGATAACGTTTTTACGAATTATTTAACCAAAGAGTAATGATATGCATGATGCACAGATTCGCGTA
Organism: Cedecea neteri; assembly: GCF_000758325.1. Lineage (NCBI taxonomy): Bacteria > Pseudomonadati > Pseudomonadota > Gammaproteobacteria > Enterobacterales > Enterobacteriaceae > Cedecea > Cedecea neteri. Next base: position 1,830,502 of record NZ_CP009459.1, read on the forward strand.
GCCATCGCGGGCGCGGGCGGCCGTATGGGGCGCCAGTTAATTCAGGCGGCTTTACAGCTGGATGGCGTTCAGCTGGGGGCGGCGCTTGAGCGCCCGGGCTCTTCCCTGGTCGGTAGTGATGCGGGGGAACTGGCCGGAGCAGCAAAAACTGGCGTGCTGGTGAGCGATAGCCTGGATGCGGTAGCCAACGATTTCGATGTCTTTATCGATTTTACTCGCCCTGAAGGAACGCTGGCTCACCTGGCATTTTGCCTCAAGCATGGCAAAGGCATGGTTATCGGCACGACGGGTTTTGATGAAGCGGGCAAGCAGGCCATTAACGATGCGGCGCGTGAGATCCCGATTGTTTTCGCGGCAAACTTTAGCGTGGGCGTGAACGTCATGCTGAAGCTGCTGGAGAAAGCGGCAAAAGTCATGGGCGATTACACCGACATCGAAATCATCGAAGCGCACCACCGCTACAAGGTGGATGCCCCGTCAGGCACCGCGCTGGCGATGGGGGAAGCTATTGCTCAGGCGATGGACAAAGATCTTAAAGATTGTGCCGTTTATACCCGCGAAGGGCATACCGGTGAACGTGTACCTGGCACCATCGGTTTTGCCACCGTGCGTGCGGGCGATATCGTCGGGGAGCATACCGCGATGTTTGCAGATATTGGCGAGCGCGTTGAGATTACCCACAAGGCTTCCAGCCGCATGACGTTTGCTAATGGGGCAGTTAGATCGGCTTTGTGGCTGAAAGGTAAAAAGAACGGTATTTTTGATATGCGAGATGTACTAGATCTCAATAATTTGTAGTTAAACGCATCCTTATAAATGTGGTTGTTTGTTTTTAATTGATTGATTTTAGGGTGATTGATTTCACCCTTTTGTTTTTTTAAATGCTTTCTAATGATTTTGTTTAATTCATTCTTAAATTTATTGTTATCTTACATTTTTGTGTTATTGTAATGTTAATTTTGACCATTTGGTCCACTTTTTCACTGCCATCCCTTCAGTTTTTCAATATTCATGGTCGGCAACCGATTACTTTCCCCAGGTTAGCTGGTTATTTTGACCTTCAAATCAGATATTTTTACTCTGAGCGGTAAAAGAGACATAAAAACTTCGTCTTAAGGTAGACTTTTACCTGGCTTGTCTCTAGAATGCCGCCGTTTGCCAAAAATCCGTAGGGCAGACGCTTTTTGCATTTGATTCAGGCGTTAGTTTTGAATTAATATGCGAATAAATTGAATGTTTATTCCCTGGAGGACGTTTTGATCAAGTCAGCGCTGTTGGTTCTGGAAGACGGAACCCAATTCCACGGTCGGGCCATTGGGGCATCGGGTACGGCAGTGGGTGAAGTCGTTTTCAATACCTCATTGACCGGTTATCAAGAAATCCTCACTGATCCTTCCTACTCCCGCCAGATCGTCACTCTTACTTATCCTCATATCGGCAATGTCGGCACCAATGAAGCCGACGAAGAATCCTCCCAGGTTCATGCGCAAGGCCTCGTCATTCGTGACCTGCCGCTGATTGCCAGCAACTTCCGCAGCACCGAGGACCTTTCTTCTTACCTTAAGCGCCATAACATCGTGGCGATTGCCGATATTGATACCCGTAAGCTGACCCGCCTGCTGCGTGAAAAAGGTGCCCAGAACGGCTGTATTATCGCGGGCGATAACGTAGACGCAGCCCTGGCGCTGGAAAAAGCGAAAGCGTTCCCTGGCCTGAATGGCATGGACCTCGCCAAAGAAGTCACCACGAAAGAAGCTTACACCTGGCAGCAGGGTAGCTGGACGCTTGAAGGCGACCTGCCGGAAGCGGCAAAAACTGAAGAGTTACCTTTCCACGTAGTGGCTTATGACTACGGCGCGAAACGCAATATTCTGCGTATGTTGGTGGACAGAGGCTGCCGCCTGACGGTGGTTCCGGCTCAAACACCAGCGGAAGACGTGTTGAAGATGAACCCGGATGGGATCTTCCTTTCTAACGGCCCTGGCGACCCGGCACCTTGCGACTACGCCATCAGTGCAATCAAATCCTTCCTGGAGACAGACATTCCTGTCTTTGGTATTTGCCTTGGTCATCAGCTGTTGGCTCTGGCCAGCGGTGCTAACACCGTGAAAATGAAATTTGGTCACCACGGCGGCAACCACCCTGTAAAAGACCTGGATAAAGACTGCGTGATGATCACCGCGCAGAACCACGGTTTCGCGGTTGATGAGACGACGCTGCCAGCTAACCTGCGCGTAACCCACAAATCACTGTTCGATGGCACCCTGCAGGGGATTCATCGTACCGATAAAGCCGCGTTCAGCTTCCAGGGGCACCCTGAGGCGAGCCCGGGGCCGCACGACGCCGCGCCGCTGTTTGACCACTTTATCGATTTGATTAAGCAATACCGTTCTACCGCTAAATAATCAGGAGCGAAATAAAATGCCAAAACGTACAGATATAAAAAGCATCCTGATCCTCGGTGCGGGCCCGATTGTTATCGGCCAGGCCTGTGAGTTCGACTACTCTGGTGCCCAGGCTTGTAAAGCGCTGCGCGAAGAGGGATACCGCGTTATTCTGGTGAACTCCAACCCGGCCACCATCATGACCGACCCGGAAATGGCGGATGCGACCTACATCGAGCCGATTCACTGGGAAGTAGTACGCAAAATCATCGAAAAAGAACGCCCGGATGCGGTGCTGCCAACCATGGGCGGCCAGACCGCGCTGAACTGTGCGCTGGAGCTTGAGCGCCAGGGCGTACTGGAAGAGTTCGGCGTCACCATGATCGGCGCGACCGCTGATGCCATCGACAAGGCTGAAGACCGTCGTCGCTTCGACATTGCGATGAAAAAAATCGGTCTCGACACCGCACGCTCCGGCATCGCGCACAATATGGAAGAAGCGCTGGCGGTGGCGGCAGACGTGGGCTATCCGTGCATCATTCGCCCTTCCTTCACCATGGGCGGTACCGGCGGCGGGATCGCTTATAACCGCGAAGAGTTCGAAGAGATTTGCGAGCGCGGCCTGGATCTCTCCCCAACCAAAGAGCTGCTGATTGATGAGTCGCTGATTGGCTGGAAAGAGTACGAGATGGAAGTGGTGCGTGATAAGAACGACAACTGCATCATCGTCTGCTCTATCGAAAACTTCGACCCAATGGGGATTCATACCGGTGACTCAATCACCGTGGCACCAGCACAAACGCTGACCGATAAAGAATACCAAATCATGCGTAACGCCTCGATGGCGGTACTGCGTGAAATCGGCGTGGAAACCGGCGGCTCAAACGTTCAGTTCTCCGTAAACCCAAAAACGGGTCGTCTTATCATCATCGAGATGAACCCGCGTGTGTCCCGTTCTTCCGCGCTGGCGTCTAAAGCCACGGGCTTCCCGATTGCTAAAGTTGCCGCGAAGCTGGCAGTCGGTTACACCCTCGACGAGTTGATGAACGACATCACCGGTGGCCGCACTCCGGCTTCCTTTGAGCCTTCCATCGACTATGTTGTGACCAAAATTCCTCGCTTTAACTTCGAGAAATTTGCTGGCGCAAACGACCGTCTGACCACCCAGATGAAATCCGTGGGTGAAGTCATGGCTATCGGCCGTACTCAGCAGGAATCACTGCAGAAAGCGCTGCGTGGCCTGGAAGTGGGCGCCACCGGCTTTGACCCGAAAGTCAGCCTGGATGACCCGGAAGCACTGACCAAAATCCGCCGCGAGCTGAAAGACGCTGGCGCAGAGCGTATCTGGTATGTGGCTGACGCATTCCGCGCGGGCCTGTCCGTAGATGGCGTGTTCAATCTGACCAATATCGACCGCTGGTTCCTGGTGCAGATTGAAGAGCTGGTGCGTCTGGAAGAGCAGGTGACCGAAGTGGGTATCACCGGCCTGAACCATGACTTCCTGCGTATTCTGAAGCGCAAAGGTTTTGCGGATGCGCGCCTGGCTAAACTGGCTGGCGTTCGTGAAGCTGAAATTCGCAAACTGCGCGAGCAATATAACCTGCACCCTGTCTACAAACGCGTAGACACCTGTGCGGCAGAATTCGCGACCGACACCGCTTACATGTACTCCACGTATGAAGAAGAGTGTGAAGCGAACCCGAACCATGATCGCGATAAAATCATGGTGCTGGGCGGCGGGCCAAACCGTATCGGCCAGGGCATTGAGTTCGACTATTGCTGCGTACACGCCTCGCTGGCGCTGCGTGAAGATGGTTACGAAACCATTATGGTTAACTGTAACCCGGAAACCGTATCTACCGACTACGACACCTCCGACCGCCTCTACTTTGAGCCTGTCACCTTTGAAGACGTGCTGGAAATCGTCCGCGTTGAGAAACCAAAAGGCGTCATTGTGCAGTACGGCGGCCAGACTCCGCTGAAGCTGGCTCGTGCGCTGGAAGCGGCTGGTGTGCCGGTTATCGGTACCAGCCCGGATGCTATCGACCGTGCAGAAGACCGTGAGCGCTTCCAGCACGCCGTTGAGCGCCTGAAGCTGAAGCAGCCTGCTAACGCCACCGTAACGGCTATCGAGCAGGCGGTAGAGAAAGCCGTGCAGATTGGCTACCCGCTGGTGGTTCGTCCTTCCTACGTGCTGGGTGGCCGCGCGATGGAAATCGTCTACGACGAAGCAGACCTTCGCCGTTACTTCCAGACCGCGGTTAGCGTTTCCAACGACGCGCCGGTGCTGCTTGACCGCTTCCTTGACGATGCGGTTGAAGTGGACGTGGATGCCATCTGTGACGGTGAAACCGTGCTGATTGGCGGCATCATGGAACACATCGAGCAGGCGGGCGTTCACTCTGGTGACTCCGCATGTTCTCTGCCAGCTTACACTCTGAGCCAGGAAATCCAGGATGTGATGCGCCAGCAGGTGCAGAAACTGGCCTTCGAGCTGCAGGTGCGTGGCCTGATGAACGTGCAGTTTGCGGTGAAGGACAACGAAGTTTACCTGATTGAAGTGAACCCGCGTGCCGCGCGTACCGTACCGTTCGTTTCTAAAGCGACGGGCGTGCCGCTGGCGAAAGTTGCCGCTCGCGTCATGGCAGGCAAAACGCTGGTTGAGCAGGGTGTCACCAAAGAAATCATCCCGCCTTACTACTCGGTGAAAGAAGTGGTGCTGCCGTTCAACAAATTCCCGGGCGTTGACCCGCTGTTAGGGCCAGAAATGCGCTCTACCGGCGAAGTGATGGGCGTGGGCCGTACTTTTGCAGAAGCTTTCTCTAAAGCGATGCTGGGCAGCCAGTCCACCATGCGTAAGCCTGGCCGCGCGCTTCTCTCCGTGCGTGAAGGCGACAAAGAGCGCGTAGTTGACCTGGCCGCGAAGCTGCTAAAACAGGGCTTCGAGCTGGATGCGACCCACGGTACAGCGATTGTGCTGGGCGAGGCTGGCATTAACCCACGCCTGGTGAACAAGGTGCATGAAGGGCGTCCGCACATTCAGGACCGTATCAAGAATGGCGAATACACCTACATCATCAACACCACCGCGGGCCGCCAGGCGATTGAAGATTCCAAGCTGATTCGCCGCAGCGCGCTGCAGTACAAAGTGCATTATGACACCACCCTGAACGGCGGTTTCGCCACGGCGATGGCGCTGAATGCCGATGCTACCGAGAAGGTGATTTCGGTGCAGGAAATGCATGCCCAAATTAAGGGCTAATCTTTCGCAACCTGAAAGAATGCTCCGAAAATAACGCCAACGGCCTCTGAAAAGAGGCCGTTTTACTTTATGCCCAGCGAGATAGTCTACAGTTAACCAGCACACAACTGAAAATGACTAAACACGCTGGGAGAACACCATGCAGAAACGAACTTTACTTGCTTCCCTCTTCACTGCCGCAACGCTGTTGACCGTGGCGGGCTGCTCGTCCAATCAGGCGGTTAAAACCAACGATGGCAAAACGATCGTGACCGACGGTAAACCGCAGGTCGACAAAGACACGGGCCTGGTGTCGTACAAAAATGCCGAAACGGGTAAAACCGAGCAGATCAATCGTGACCAGGTGAAAGAGATGAGCGAGCTGGATAACTAGTTAAGAAATATCCAACAACACGCTCAGCAATATTGACTGTTAGCCTGTCGATTAACTGACTAAACTCACTGTCATTAAAGGCAGTAGTGAAGACAGGCTTAACAATGATTCTTATAATTTATGCGCATCCCTATCCCCAGCATTCCCATGCCAACCGGCAAATGCTCGAGCGAGCCAAAGCGCTTCCGGGGGTAGAGATTCGCTCCCTCTATGAACTTTATCCCGACTTTAATATCGACATCGCCGCTGAGCAGCAGGCGTTAAGCCGCGCTGATTTGGTTATCTGGCAGCATCCGATGCAATGGTACAGCATGCCGCCGCTGATGAAATTGTGGATAGACAAAGTGCTTTCGCACGGCTGGGCATACGGCAAAGGCGGGAATGCCCTGCACGGTAAAGAAGTGATGTGGGCCGTGACAACCGGCGGTAGCGAAAAACATTTCGAACTGGGCGATCACCCTGGATTTGACGTTCTCGCCCAGCCTCTGCAGGCCACGGCGCTCTACTGCGGAATGCAGTGGCTTCCGGCCTTCGCAATTCATTTCACCTTTGTTTGCGATGAATTGACGCTTGCCCGCCAGGCGGACGACTATAAGCAGCGCTTAATTGACTGGCAGGAGGCTCATCGTGGATAGCCATAGCTTAATTCAGGCATTGATTTACCTCGGTTCGGCCGCACTGATCGTGCCTATCGCCGTGCGGCTCGGGTTAGGTTCCGTGCTGGGCTACCTGATTGCCGGCTGCATTATTGGGCCATGGGGGCTGGGGCTGGTTACCGATGCCGAAACCATTCTGCACTTTGCTGAAATTGGCGTGGTGCTGATGCTCTTCGTTATCGGGCTTGAGCTTGATCCGCAGCGGCTATGGACGCTGCGCGCCTCGGTGTTCGGCGGTGGTTTTCTGCAAATGGCGGCCTGCGGGCTGGCTCTCGGTGCGTTTTGTATCGTGATGGGGCTAAACTGGAAGGTAGCCTTGCTTATTGGCCTGACGCTGGCACTCTCATCCACCGCGATTGCCATGCAGGCGATGAACGAGCGTAACCTGACCGTCACGCCGATGGGGCGAGGCGCGTTTGCCGTGCTGCTGTTCCAGGATATTGCCGCGATTCCTCTGGTGGCGATGATCCCGCTGCTGGCGAGCAGCGGTGGGACGATGACCTTTGCGACGTTTTTAATTTCCGCGCTTAAGGTAGCGGCGGCGCTTGCTTTGGTTGTACTGCTTGGGCGCTATGTCACCCGGCCAGTGCTGCGATTTGTGGCGCGTTCGGGGTTACGTGAAGTGTTCAGCGCCGTGGCGCTATTCCTGGTGTTTGGCTTTGGCCTGTTGCTTGAAGAGGCCGGGCTGTCGATGGCGATGGGAGCGTTTCTTGCCGGGGTGCTGTTAGCCAGCTCCGAATATCGTCACGCGCTGGAAAGCGACATTGAGCCGTTCAAAGGCTTGCTGCTGGGGCTGTTCTTTATCGGGGTTGGGATGTCTATTGACTTCGGGACTTTGCTCGACAACCCGCTGCGTATTCTCGTCCTGCTGGTCGGTTTTCTGGTCATCAAAACGCTGGTGCTCTGGCTGGTCGCTAAGCCTTTAAAAGTGCCACGCAAGCAGCGCCGCTGGTTTGCCGTTTTGCTGGGGCAGGGAAGTGAATTTGCTTTTGTTATCTTCGGCGCGGCTCATATGGCGCAGGTGCTTGACGACGACTGGTCGAAGTCGCTGACGCTTGCCGTGGCGCTATCCATGGCAGCAACGCCTTTATTACTTGTTCTGCTGAACAGGCTGGAGAAAACGGGCAGCGAGCAGGCTGGAGAGGCCGACGAAATTGATGAAGAGCAGCCCCGGGTCATCATCGCGGGCTTCGGGCGCTTTGGGCAGATTGCCGGTCGTCTGTTACTGAGCAGCGGAGTGAATGTGGTCATTCTGGATCACGATCCCGATCATATTGAGACGTTACGAAAATTTGGTACCAAAGTCTTTTACGGGGACGCCACCCGTGTTGACCTGCTTGAGTCAGCCGGGGCCGCAGGAGCCGAAGTGCTGATTAACGCCATTGACGATCCCGAAGCCAGCATGCAGCTCACTGAACTGGCGAAGGAGCACTTCCCGCATCTGCAGATCCTTGCCCGCGCGCGCGATATTAATCACTACATCCGCCTGCGCCAGGTGGGGGTTGAGATGCCGGAACGTGAAACGTTCGAAAGCTCGCTGAAGATTGGCCGTCGTGCGCTGGAGGGATTGGGCGTCGGCAAATACGAAGCGCGTGAACGGGCCGACCACTTCCGCCGCTTTAACCTGCAAATGCTTGAAGAAATGGTGCCGACGGACGACAAGACCGCCGAACGGGCTGATGTCTTTAAGCGTAATAGCGCGATGCTGACAGAGGTTATCAACGAGGATCGTGCGCACCTGCACGTTATTCAACGTGATGGCTGGCAGGGAACAAAAGAGGGTCTTCACAGCGGTAAACTTTCTGATGAACCGCCTGTCAGGCCAGCAGAGTGAACTTGCTGAAAAATATTTACTTTTCCTTATAGTGAACGGGGTTAACGCTAACCCCTTGTTCCATATCCCGCAGTTGAAAATCAGGGCGCGATGGCCGCAGCAGAATAAAAAAAATTCTCGTTACGCCCATCGCCTGCTGTCGACGAAAGATTGCGCTTTCCGTATAGTGGCGGCAATTTTTTTCATCATCCTTAGGTTATATAAATGATCAGTCTGATTGCTGCTTTGGCGGTGGATCGCGTTATCGGCATGGAAAACGCCATGCCATGGGATTTGCCTGGCGACCTGGCCTGGTTCAAGCGCAATACGCTCAACAAACCTGTCGTTATGGGGCGCCTGACCTGGGAGTCTATTGGCCGCCCGCTGCCGGGACGTAAAAACATCGTGATCAGCAGCCAGGCCGGAAATGACGAGCGCGTTGAGTGGGTGAAATCGGTGGAAGAGGCTATCAAAGCCTGTGGTGATGCCGAAGAAATCATGGTGATTGGCGGGGGACGCGTTTACGAGCAGTTCCTGCCTAAGGCGCAGCGTCTGTATCTGACCCATATTGATGCGGAAGTGGAAGGGGACACGCATTTCCCGGATTACGATCCGGATGAGTGGCAGTCAACCTTCAGTGAATTCCACGATGCCGACGAGAATAACTCCCACGGCTACTGCTTCGAAATTCTGGAGCGTCGTTAAGTTTTAACCCTCTCTCGGCAGAGAGAGGGTTAACTTCTAAGAGGCGGCAGCGGTTTGATCTTCGCCGCTATCCTGCTGACGATTTGAAGGCTGTACGAACCAGGCTTTATCTTCCCAGCGCAGGCAGGTCAGTTCTCCTCCCCAGCAGCAACCCGTATCCAGGGCATAGATCCCTTCCGGCGTGCCTTTCCCTTCCAGTGACGCCCAGTGACCAAAAGCCACAGAATATTCGGCGGTAACGGGGCCAGGAATCGCAAACCAGGGCTTCAGCGGCGAAGGCGCTTTTTCCGGCGTGTCTTTGCAGTACATGTCCAGTTGGCCATTGGGGAAGCAATAGCGCATTCGGGTGAGCGAGTTAGTGATGAAACGCAGGCGAGCGAGACCTGAGAGATCGCTGGACCAGTTGTTGGGCATATCGCCATACATTGCATCCAGGAACAGCGGGTAGCTGTCGCTGGACAGAACGGCTTCGACATCGCGCGCGCAGGCCATTGCGGTATTGATATCCCACTGCGGCGTGATCCCCGCATGTGACATCACCAGCTTTTTCTCTTCATCCACCTGAATGAGCGGCTGGCGACGAAGCCAGTTGAGAAGCTCGTCGGCATCAGGTGCCTCCAGCAGCGGCGTAACACGATCTTTAGGTTTGTTGCGGCTGATGCCGGCAAAGACGGCCAACAGATGCAGGTCATGGTTGCCGAGTACCACTCTTACGCTGTCACCCAGGCTGCGAACATAGCGCAGCACTTCCAGAGAATCTGGCCCACGAGCCACCAGATCGCCCGTCAGCCACAGCGTATCGTCTTCAGGGTTGAAATTAACCTGCTGCAGCAACGCGATCAGTTCATCGTAACAGCCGTGAACATCGCCAATCAGATATGTAGACATGGTATCAGTGAATGAAAGTTGGAATGGCCAGACGGAATACGGGGATCTCGACCCTGAAGGCCTCTCCCTGCGCATCGACCATTTCATAATGGCCCTGCATGGTGCCGAGCGGCGTTTCGATCACCGCTCCGCTGGTGTACTGGTAGTCGTTACCCGGTTCAATGTGCGGCTGTTCGCCGACGACACCTTCGCCCTGAACCTCTGTTTCGCGGCCGTTACCGTTGGTAATTAGCCAGTAACGGCCAAGTAGCTGAACTGCTGTTCGCCCCAGATTGCGAATAGTGACTGTGTACGCAAATACGAAACGCTCATCCTCAGGCGAGGACTGCGACTCAATATAAAAGCTTTGTACCTGCACGCATACGCGGGGCGAATCAAGCATGGTTTAGCTCTCCGACGGCTGTTGTGGGTTGTCAGCCAGATAGTTTGCAAGCTTACAGTACTGCTCAACGGAAATGTTTTCCGCACGCAGTGTCGCATCGACGCCAAGCTCCGCCAGCACGTCGGCACTGAACAGATGGCCAAGGCTATTACGGATAGTTTTACGACGCTTGTTAAATGCTTCTGTCGTGATACGGCTCAGCACACGCAGGTCTTTAACCGGATGCGGTAAAGTTGCGTGGGGTACCAGACGCACAACGGCAGAGTCCACTTTTGGTGCCGGTGTAAACGCCGTTGGCGGTACTTCCAGTACAGGAATGACGTTGCAGTAATACTGCGCCATCACCGACAGGCGACCATACGCTTTACTGTTTGGCCCGGCGACTAAGCGGTTAACCACCTCTTTTTGCAGCATGAAGTGCATGTCTGCAATGGCATCAGTATAGCTAAAGAGATGGAACATCAGCGGCGTAGAGATGTTATACGGCAGGTTACCGAAAACGCGCAACGGCTGGCCGATTTTCTGCGAAAGATCGCCGAAATCCATAGTCATGGCATCTTGCTGATAAATCGTCAGCTTAGGGGCCAGGAACGGATGCGTTTGCAAGCGGGCGGCAAGATCGCGGTCCAGTTCGATAACGGTCATTTTATCCATGCGTTCACCCACGGGCTCGGTCAGTGCACCGAGACCTGGACCAATTTCGACCATCGCCTGGCCTGGCTGTGGGTTAATTGCGGAGACAATACTGTCGATAACGAACTGGTCATTAAGGAAGTTTTGTCCAAAACGTTTGCGGGCAAGGTGGCCCTGGTGGACTCGAGTATTCATTGACTATTTACAATCATTTTAATGGCGAGATTAAGCGCCGTAATAAAACTGCCGACGTCGGCTTTTCCCTGGCCTGCCAGCTCAAGAGCCGTGCCGTGGTCAACCGAGGTACGGATAAAAGGTAATCCCAACGTGATATTTACCGCGCGGCCGAAGCCCTGGTACTTCAACACGGGCAGACCCTGATCGTGATACATCGCCAGTACGGCGTCAGCACTATCGAGGTATTTAGGCTGGAATAGCGTATCTGCCGGTAATGGGCCAGAAAGGTGCATCCCTAAAGCGCGCATCTCATTTAACACCGGGATAATGGTGTCTATCTCTTCGGTGCCCATATGGCCACCTTCCCCGGCGTGCGGATTCAGACCGCAAACCAGCACATGCGGCTGCGGGATACCAAATTTGGTTTGCAGGTCATGATACAGGATGGTGACAATCTGGCGTAGTAAATCCGGCGTAATGGCGTCAGAAATTGCTTTCAGCGGCAGATGCGTTGTAGCCAGCGCAACGCGCAGCTCTTCCGTAGCCAGCATCATCACCACTTTTTCGCTGTGCGAACGTTCTTCGAAGAACTCGGTGTGACCAATAAACGGAATACCGGCATCGTTGATAATGCCTTTGTGTACCGGCCCGGTGATCAGCGCGGCAAACTCCCCGCTCAGGCAGCCATCGCATGCCCGAGCGAGCGTCTCGACGACATAAGCACTGTTACGTACATCCAATTGCCCTGGAACGACCGGTGCGCGTAGCTCAACGGGTAGCACGGTCAACGTCCCTGCAGCCTGCGGTTTTGCCGGTTGATTTGCCTCGAAAGGCTGGAGCGTCAGGGGGAGGCCGAGCAGAGAGGCTCTGGCGAGTAACAATTCAGGGGAAGCGCAGACGACCAGTTCAACGGGCCAGTCGCGTTGCGCTAACGCGACGACCAGGTCGGGACCAATCCCGGCGGGTTCGCCGGGAGTGATGGTCACACGAAAGATGTTAGCCATTGCTACCTATGATTTTCACGTAAGCGCTGGCGCGCTGTTCCTGCATCCAGGTTTGCGCTTCTTCGGAGAACTTGCGGTTGAACAGCATGCGGTAAGCACGGTCTTTTTGCGCCGCATCGGTTCTGTCGACTTTACGTGTGTCCAGCAGTTCGATCAGGTGCCAGCCGAAGGAAGAGTGCACCGGGGCGCTCATCTGGCCTTTGTTCAGCTTCTGCAGTGCGTCGCGGAAAGCAGGATCGTAAATATCCGTTGCCGCCCAGCCCAGATCGCCGCCCTGGTTCGCTGAACCTGGATCGTCCGAGAAGGATTTCGCAGCCGCGGCAAAGGTGGTTTTCCCGCTCTTAATGTCAGCGGCAATTTGCTCCAGCTTCTGGCGTGCCTGAGTATCGTTCATGATAGGCGACGTTTTCAGCAGGATGTGGCGGGCATGCACTTCAGTCACAGAAATATTCTGATTCTGGCCACGCATATCGTTAACTTTCAGGATGTGGAAGCCAACGCCTGAACGGATAGGCCCGATAATGTCGCCCTTCTTCGCCGTGCTCAATGCCTGGGCAAAAATAGAAGGCAGTTCCTGAATACGACCCCAGCCCATTTGGCCGCCTTTCAGCGCCTGCTGGTCTGCAGAGTAGCTGATCGCAAGCTTGCCGAAGTCTGCTCCGTTACGTGCCTGATCGACAACGTTACGCGCCTGTTTTTCTGCGTCATCAACCTGAGCAGAGCTTGGGTTTTCTGGCAGCGCAATCAGGATGTGACTCAGGTTCAGTTCCGTACTGCTGTCGTTCTGGTTGCCTACCTGCTGTGCCAGGGCATCAACTTCCTGCGGCAGGATTGAGACGCGACGACGGACTTCATTGTTACGCACTTCTGAAATCGTCATCTCTTTACGGATCTGACTGCGGTAGGTGTTGTAATTCACGCCATCATAGGCCAGACGGCTGCGCATCTGATCCATGGTCATGTTGTTCTGTTTGGCGATATTGGCGATGGCCTGATCGAGTTCATCGTCGGTGATCTTCACGCCCATCTTCTGGCCCATCTGCAGGATGATTTGATCCATGATCAGACGTTCAATGATTTGATGGCGAAGCGTCGCATCGTCGGGAAGCTGTTGCCCTGCGTCGCGTGAGTTCATTTTGACGGACTGCATTAAGCCGTCAACATCGCTTTCAAGGACTACGCCGTTATTGACTACGGCAGCTACTTTGTCGACAACCTGTGGGGCTGCAAATGTCGTGTTCGCTACAAGGGCGACACCAAGAAGCAGCGTTCTCCAGTTCTTCATACTTTTTCCATTTTACTTAGCCGCAAAGCGGATTATTTAGAGTATTCGTCAAAGTGAATTACATCGAGCTTTGGTACGGCAGAATGTTTGAACGCAACATCTCCGGAATACCCAAGCCGTAATTGGAGCTCAGGCCACGCAACTCGATGTTAAAGCCGATTACGTTATCGTATTTGCTTTGGTTATTTTCCCAACCGTTGATTTTACGTTCGACGCCCACGCGAATGGCGTAACAGCATGAGCTGTACTGCACGGCGAACATAGAGTCAGCGGACTGTCGGGCATTGGTATCGTAGTAGTACGCGCCGACGACGGACCAGCGATCCACGATTGGCCAGCTGGCGACCATACCAACCTGTGAAATCCCTTCTTTATACTGATCGGCTGTAGAATATGCTGGCAATGTTGCCTGAATATACTCTGGACTCACATAACGATAGCTCAACTGCGCTACGCGGTCGGCATCACGGCTGTACTCAATGGCACCGCTGCCGTTAGCCACGTTGCCCAGGCGAGCATCATACTGTACGCCACCGCGCAGGCCCCAGCGATCGGTCATACGCCAGTAAGTATCACCGGCCCAAAGCATAGAGCCGGTTTTCTTATCTTTCTCCCAGTTGATGTTGTCATCCCCGGTACGGGACTGGGTGAAATAGTAGATTTGACCAGCGGATATGTTAAAACGTTCAACCGAAGCGTCATCATAAACGCGGGAAGTTACCCCTGTCGTCAACTGGTTGGCGGAGGCGATACGGTCCAGACCACCATAAGTGCGATCGCGGAACAACCCGCTGTAGTCAGACTGCAGCAGCGATGAGTCGTAGTTGTTGATAGCACTTTGGTTGCGATACGGCACGTACAGGTACTGAGCGCGCGGCTCCAGGGTCTGCGTCCAGCCAGCAACAGAGTCCATATCACGATCGAAAATCAGCTTACCGTCCATTTTAAACTGCGGCAGCGTGCGGTTTACAGAAGACTCCAGATTATTAGCTGAATCTCGAGCTTGCTGATATGGAGCATACGCAGGAGCGTTGTTATATAAGTAAGTTGTGTAGGTTTTGTACCTATCAAGATTATCCTGCTGATAATGGGTCATCATCAGCTTGGCTTCGGTATTCAGGCTCGCCCAGCCGTTGGACAGCGGCAGGTTGATAACTGGCTCAATGTGTAGGCGCGTTGCATCAGGCATGTTGTCATTCACATTGGTGAACTTCACGGCCTGGCCATAAATACGGGTATCAAACGGGCCAACGTCGTTCTGGTAGAAGTTGACGTCCAGCTGTGGCTCAGCGCGGTAGGAACTTGTGCCTGCACCTAACTGGTTAGCAAAGACCTGGAACTGTTTAGCCGACAAGGTGGCATCGAAATTTTGAACTGCATAGCCAATGCTGAATTTCTGCGTGGCGTAGCCGTCGGTACTACTACCGTACTTTGAGGTAAAATCGTTGAAGTAGCGTGAGTCGCTAACCTTGGTGTAGTCGACGTTAAAGCGCCACACCTGATCCATCACCCCGCTGTGGCTCCAGTAGAACAGCCAGCGGCGGTCTTTTTCACCCTGCGCCACACCCGGTTCGTTCTTGTATTCATCATCCGACGGCAGATAGTCAAACTCCATCAGGCCCAAACCTGCCTGGGTCAGATAACGGAATTCATTCTGCCACTGGGTACCCCCACGCTTATCAATGTAGTGAGGCGTGATAGTGGCATCGAAGTTTGGCGCAATGTTCCAGTAATACGGCAGGGTAAACTCAATGCCGTTGTTGGTGCTGTATTTAGCGCTGGGGATCAGGAAGCCTGAACGGCGTTTATCGCCGATGGGAAGCTGCAGGTAAGGGCTATAGAAGACCGGTACCGGGCCCAGTTTAAAACGGGCATTCCAAATTTCGGCCACTTCTTCCTGTCGGTCCTGGATAACCTCAGTGCCGACCACGCTCCAGGTATTGGAGCCGGGCAGGCAGGAGGTGAACGTCCCGTTTTCAAGAATCGTGTAGCGGTTTTCACCGCGCTGTTTCATGAGGTCCGCGGTGCCGCGACCCTGGCGACCAACCATCTGGTAATCACCGTCCCAGACGTTAGTATCTTTGGTGTTTAAATTTGACCAGGCTTTCGGACCTTTCAGGATGACCTGGTTGTCGTCGTAATGCACATTACCTAAGGCGTCCACGGTGCGGACAGGGTCGGGCTGACCGTCGACCTGCTTCTGGTGAAGCTGAACTTCGTCTGACTGCAGGCGGCTGTTGCCCTGCTGAACGTCAACATTCCCGGTAAACACGGCATTGTCCGGGTAATCACCTTTGGCGTGATCGGCCTGGATTGTCACCGGCAGGCTATTGCCGTCGTCCTTAACCAATGGACGATTGTAGCTTGGGATACCCAGCATACACTGCGAGGCAAGGTCGGCAGCCATACCTTGCTGGCTATAAAGGGCTGAACCAATCAGGGTGGCCAGCAAGGTGGGAATACGTTTTTTCATACGTGTTATTTGTTGTTCCGTCATCAGGGTATAGCGAAGGCAAACGGTCAGAGACTAACGTACTCATCACCACAGCGCTAGTGTTAATCCAGCCCATTAGCAGTATGCCGTTAGGCAGCGCTATCAATGGCGGGTATGATAAAGCAAATTCTAGACGACAGCATGACGATTTGGGGAGTATATGCAGTATTGGGGAAAAGTACTCGGTGTTGCTCTGGGTTTAATCTCGGGCGGCGGCTTTTGGGGCGTGGTGATAGGTTTTCTTATCGGCCATATGTTTGATAAGGCCCGCAGCCGTCGCGGGGCCTGGTTTGCTAACCAACAGCAGCGTCAGGCGATCTTTTTTTCTACCACTTTTGAAGTGATGGGGCACCTTACCAAATCGAAAGGTCGGGTAACTGAAGCCGATATTCAAATTGCTTCTTTATTGATGGACCGAATGCAGCTTCATGGGGAGGCGCGAGCTGCAGCCCAGCGCGCGTTTCGCGCGGGGAAAGAAAATAACTACCCGCTCAGAGAAAAGATGGGGCAGATGCGAAGCGTCTGTTTTGGCCGCTCTGACTTAATTCGGATGTTTCTGGAAATACAGATCCAGGCCGCGTTTGCGGATGGCTCGCTGCACCCTAATGAGCGTCAGGTGCTGTATGTGATTGCCGAAGAGCTGGGGATCTCGCGTGCCCAGTTCGACCAGTTCTTGCGCATGATGGAGGGCGGGCAACAGTTTGGTGGTGGCCAGTACCAATACCGGCAATCGCAAGGCGGTTTCGCGCAGCAGCAAAGAGGCCCGACGCTGGAGGACGCCTGCAAGGTACTTGGGGTAAAAAGCAGCGATGAGCCAACGGTGATTAAGCGTGCGTACCGTAAGTTGATGAGTGAGCACCATCCGGACAAACTGGTGGCAAAAGGTCTGCCGCCGGAAATGATGCAGATGGCGAAGCAAAAGGCCCAGGAGATTCAGGGCGCTTACGATCTGATTAAAACCGCAAAAGGGTTTAAATAGAAAAAAGCCTCTCAAATGAGAGGCTTTTCTTTAGAAGTCCGCCGGCGCTTTAAACGTCATTGGCGTACCGTAGCTTGGGTGCGTGATGGTGAGCATCTCGGCATGGAGCTGAAGGCGTGACGCCATGGCAAGCGCTTCTGGGGTCGCGTAGAAGCGATCACCGAGAATCGGATGCCCCAGCGCCTGCATATGCACGCGAAGCTGGTGCGAACGCCCGGTAATAGGCTTGAGCTGTATACGAGCGGTATTATCCGCAGCGTATTCCAGCACCAGATACTCGGTTTGCGCGGATTTCCCTGTCTCGTAGCACACCTTCTGCTTTGGTCTGTTAGGCCAGTCGCAAATCAGCGGCAGATCCACCAAACCTTCTTCCGGCTGCGGATGGCCCCAAACGCGAGCCACATACTGCTTTTTCGGCTCGCGTTCACGGAACTGGCGCTTCAGCTCGCGCTCTGCCGCTTTGGTCAGCGCCACCACGATCACCCCGCTGGTCGCCATATCAAGCCGATGGACCGATTCCGCCAGCGGGAAGTCGCGCTGAATACGCGTCATCACGCTGTCTTTGTGCTCGTCAAGACGCCCCGGAACGGACAACAGGCCGCTGGGCTTGTTAACCACCATGATGTGCTCATCCTGGTAAAGGATAACCAGCCAGGGATTGAGAGGCGGATTGTAGGGTTCCATCAGCATTTACTCTGCATCCTTCAAGCTACAGCCGCGTTGGCTGCTCTCACTCATCCCAGTCACTTACTTTAGTAAGCTCCTGGGAATTCTCTCTTTTGCCGCCTTGCTGCAACTCGAATGATTTGAGTAAAGCGACGTATATTTACTGGTGCGTCACAACAATCAAACGCAGAGCATCAAGACGCCAGTTAGCCTGGCTCAGCGCTTCCATCACCTGCTGGCGATTGGTTTCGATAGCCACAAGCTCGTCGTCACGAATGTTAGGGTTAACGGCCTTTAACGCTTCCAGACGGGACAGCTCAGCACTCAGCTTCTCATCGGCTTCTTCACGAGCTGCGTCGATCAGCGCCTGTGCCGCATCGGCAACTTTCTCTTCCGCTACCTGCAGAATGGCGTGCACGTCGGACTGCACCGCATTCACCAACTTGCTGCCGGTATGACGGTTAACCGCGCTGAGCTGGCGGTTGAAACTTTCAAACTCCACCTGCGCTGCGAGGTTCGTACCGTTTTTATCCACCAGCATGCGCACCGGCGTCGGCGGCAGGAAGCGGTTGAGCTGCAGCTGTTTCGGCGCTTTAGCCTCGACAACGTACACCAGCTCCAGCAGCAGCGTACCCACCGGCAGTGCTTTGTTTTTCAGCAGAGACAGGGCGCAGCTACCGGTATCGCCGGACAGGATAAGATCCAGGCCATTGCGGATGATCGGATGTTCCCAGGTCACAAACTGCGCGTCTTCGCGGGACAAGGCTACGTCACGCTCGAAGGTGATTGTGCAGCCGTCTTCCGGCAGGCCCGGGAAGTCCGGGACCAGCATATGGTCGGACGGCGTAATAACGACCATGTTGTCGCCGCGATCGTCCTGGTTAATGCCGACGATATCAAACAGGTTCATGGCAAAGCTAACGAGGTTAGTGTCGTTATCTTGCGCGGAAATGGCTTCTGCCAGCGCCTGCGCTTTCTCACCGCCGTTGGAATGAATTTCCAGCAGACGGTCGCGGCCCTGCTCAAGCTGCTGCTTAAGGGCATCGTGCTGCTCGCGGCACTGCTTGATCAGCGCGTCAAAGCCTTCGGTATTTTCCGGGGCCGCAAGATATTCGATCAGCTGCGGGTAGACGCTGTCATAAATGGTGCGGCCGGTCGGGCAGGTATGCTCGAAGGCGTCCAGACCTGCGTGGTACCAGTCCACCAGGACCGACTGAGCGGTTTTTTCCAGGTACGGAACGTGGATCTGGATGTCGTGCGCCTGGCCAATACGGTCGAGACGGCCAATACGCTGCTCCAGCAGGTCTGGGTTAAACGGCAGGTCAAACATCACCAGCTGGCTGGCGAACTGGAAGTTACGGCCTTCTGAGCCAATCTCGGAGCACAGCAGGACCTGAGCGCCGGTATCTTCTTCCGCAAACCAGGCTGCAGCGCGATCGCGTTCGATGATGGACATGCCTTCATGGAAGACGGCGGCGCGGATGCCTTCGCGCTCACGCAGAACCTGCTCAAGCTGAAGTGCCGTCGCAGCCTTGGCGCAGATCACCAGCACTTTCTGCGAGCGGTGGCTGGTCAGGTAGCCCATCAGCCATTCAACGCGTGGGTCGAAGTTCCACCAGGTGCCGGTGTCGCCTTCGAATTCCTGATAAATCTGCTCCGGGTACAGCATGTCGCGGGCGCGATCTTCCACTGACTTACGCGCGGCCATAATGCCTGAGACTTTAATCGCCGTTTGGTACTGGGTTGGCAGCGGCAGGCGAATGGTGTGCAGTTCGCGTTTCGGGAAACCTTTCACGCCGTTACGGGTGTTACGGAACAGCACGCGGCTGGTGCCGTGTCTGTCCATCAGCATGGAGACGAGCTCCTGGCGCGCGGCTTCACTGCCTTCGCGATCGCTGTTGGCGGTTTGCAGCAGCGGTTCGATATCCTGCTCGCCGATCAGCTCACCCATGGTATTCAGTTGCTCATCGGTCAGACGGTCACCCGCCAGCAGCAAAGCAACTGCGTCTGCGACCGGGCGATAATTCTGCTGCTCGTCGACGAACATGGCGAAATCATGGAAGCGATTTGGGTCCAGCAGGCGTAAGCGCGCGAAGTGGCTTTCCATGCCCAGCTGTTCAGGCGTGGCGGTCAGCAACAGGACGCCAGGAACATGCTCGGCCAGCTGTTCAATCGCCTGGTATTCACGGCTAGGCGCGTCTTCGTTCCACACCAGATGATGGGCCTCATCGACAACCAGCAGATCCCACTCCGCTTCGCAGAGGTTTTCCAGGCGCTGTTTGTTGCGACGCACGAAGTCCAGCGAGCAAATGACCAATTGTTCGGTGTCAAACGGATTGCTGCTGTCGTGCTGAGCTTCCGCGTAACGTTCATCGTCAAACAGCGCGAAGCGCAGGTTAAAGCGGCGCAGCATTTCGACCAGCCACTGATGCTGCAGGGTTTCCGGGACCACAATCAGCACGCGCTCGGCGCTACCGGCCAGCAGCTGCTGGTGGATGATCATCCCGGCTTCAATGGTTTTACCCAGACCAACCTCATCCGCGAGCAATACGCGTGGCGCATGGCGACGGCCAACATCATGGGCGATGTTTAGCTGGTGAGGGATCAGGCTGGTGCGCATCCCGCGCAGGCCACTCCAAATCTGGCGCGACTGTTCGCTCTGATATTTGCGGGCGCGGAAACGCAGCGCAAAACGGTCCATACGGTCGATTTGCCCGGCAAACAGGCGATCCTGTGGTTTGCTGAAGACCAGTTTGCTGTCGAGAAACACTTCGCGCAGCAGGACGTCAGACTCTTCGGTATCGAGACGGGTGCCGAGGTAGGCGAGTAAACCCTTTTCTTCCTTAACTTCATCAACTTTCAGCTGCCAGCCTTCATGGCTGGTAATCACGTCGCCTGGGTTAAACATCACGCGGGTGATTGGGGAGTCATTTCTGGCGTACAGACGATTTTCACCCGTTGCCGGGAAGAGCAGGGTGACCATACGCGCATCCAGCGCCACAACGGTTCCCAGTCCCAGTTCGCTTTCGGTATCGCTGATCCAACGTTGACCAAGTGTAAAAGGCATAAGTTTTCGGCTCTATTTCAGTGACTTAAATTTGCAGGCAATAGCATGGCAACCGCGCACAGGCGGCGCAGTTGTTTAAAATTGGGTCTAAGGATTCGAAGAAAGGGCGCTATGGTACTGGATGGCAACGGATTCGTCACGCACTCGTCATGCTTCAAATTACGGCGGCGCTGGCAGCACGCTCTTAGCGCCTCGCCGTAAGCTGAGTTATGTTGAGGATTATTTAAAATAGCCCCATCTGCCCCGTCATCAGTGTAGCAAAGTCGTCCTCAAGGAAGGGCAAAATCCCCTCTGCGACGGGCTGCAGCTGGCGAGTCAGGTAGTGGTCATAATCCAGCGGAGACTGCTGATAATCAACCGGTTCCGGGCCGCTCAGGGTCATGACGTATTTTATCGTGCCGCGGTTCTGGTATTGCGCAGGCCTGCCCAGACGCTGGTTATGCTCATCGGCAAGCCTTGCCGCGCGAACGTGAGGCGGCACGTTTTTCTGGTACTCGCTTAACGGGCGACGCAGACGCTTGCGATAGATGAGCTGTGAATCCAGCTCACCCGCCATCAGGCTGGCAATGGTCTCGCGGATGTAGTCCTGATAGGGCTCGCCGCGGAAAATTCGCCAATAGAGCGTTTGCTGGAACTGTTGGGCGAGGGGCGTCCAGTCGGTGCGCACTGTTTCAAGCCCTTTAAATATCATGCGCTGTTCTTCGCCTTCCTGAATAAGCCCGGCGTAGCGCTTTTTGCTGCCCTGGTCCGTTCCCCGAATGGTAGGCATCAGGAAGCGGCAGAAGTGTGTTTCGTACTCCAGCTCCAGGGCGCATTCCAGGCTCTGCGTCGTTTTCAGGTGTTCGCGCCACCAGCCGTTTACGTGTTCAACCAGCTTCCTGCCAATTTGCGCGGCGTCTTCTTCGCTATGGGGCTTTTTCAGCCAGACAAAGGTGGAGTCCGTATCGCCGTAGATGACGTCATAGCCCTGGGACTCAATCAGGGCTTTCGTCTGGCGCATGATCTCGTGGCCACGCATGGTGATCGACGAGGCCAGACGGGGATCGAAAAAGCGACAGGCGCTGGTGCCCAGTACGCCGTAAAAAGCATTCATGATGATCTTGAGTGCCTGAGAGAGTGGTTTGTTACCGTGGCGCTTTGCCTCGTCCCTGCCATGCCAGATCTGGCTCACGATCTCGGGCAGGCAGTGCTTGTCGCGGGAGAACCAGCCGCCAATAAACCCTTCCACGGAGTGCGCCACGTCTGGCTGGGCTGTACCTTCGACGAGGCCGACCGGATCGATTAAGAAAGTGCGGATAATCGACGGATACAGGCTTTTATAATCAAGCACCAGCACTGAGTCATACAGCCCTGGGCGCGAATCCATCACATAGCCGCCGGGGCTTGCCTGAGGTGGAACCTCACCCAGATTGGGGGCGACATAGCCTGCGCGATGCATACGCGGGAAATAAAGGTGGCTGAAAGCCGCTACCGAGCCGCCGTGTTTATCCAGCGGGAGCCCGTTGACCGTCGCCCGCTCCAGCAGGAAAGGCATCAGCTCCGTTTTGTGGAAAATGCGCGTTACCAGCTCGCAGTCTTTGAGATTATAGGTAGCCAGAGCGGGTTTGTTTTCGGCAAAGCGGCGGTCGATCTCATCCATACGATCCCAGGGATTATCAATCGACTTCCCTTCACCGAGAAGTTCACGGGAGACCGTTTCCAGCGAAAACGAAGAGAAATTCCAGAACGCCGATTTTAGCGCTTCGATGCCGTCGATAATCACCCGGCCCGCAAGCTGGGCAAAGAAAACGCCTTGCTTAAAGCCGTGCTCACGCCATTCTAGCAGGCTGTTACCCCTGCCCAGACGAAGCGGAACCTGGTAGCGCTCGGCCATTTTTTGCAGCACGCGCAAGTCAAACTGCACGACGTTCCAGCCGATCAGCACATCGGGATCGTGCTCGGCAAACCAGCTATTCAGCTTCTCCAGCAGCAAAGGGCGGCTGGCGACATATTCCAGCGTAAAGTCCAGGCCAGCAGCATCGCCGTTTTCAGGCCCCAGCATATAGACGTGGCGCTGCCCGCAGCCTTCAAGGCCGATGCAGTACAGCTCGCCGTGTCGATTCGTTTCGATATCCAGCGAGACCCATTTCAACGGCGGGCGGTATTCCGGGGCGGGCTTCAGGCGGGTATCCAGCAGCACGTCGCCCTGAGGATGGCCGCTGAACCAGACTGGCGCGGTAATAAAGCGCTCCATCAGGAAGCGCTCCGGGGGGCGAATATCCGCCTCATAAACCGTCACGCCGCCGTCGCGCAGCAGTTTTTCCAGACGCATTAACTGGCGGTGCTGTTGGCAATACAGGCCCGCCACCGGCTGGCGATGGAAGTCTTTGAGTTCAAGCGGCGTAAGGCGGAACTGGTTTTCACCGGCTAACAGACGCTGCGCCTGGGCTAGCTGCGGCTGGGGAATAAAGGCCACGGATTCCTGAGGCGGCAGGCGCACCTTAAGCGGGCCATCGTCCGTGGCCAGCCAGAAATCGACTTCGGTACCGCGCGGGGTGTCTCGCCAGTGCCTGGTCAGCAGAAACCCCTGACGAGCTTGAGACACGCTGCATTCTCTCTCAGGAAAAGTGTTTCGATTATAGCGCAAACAACCGTTATTTACTGCATTTATATACAGTGTTGTTGGCCTGGCGTGCGAATTGTCCGGAACTTTACCGTCTATTCTTTATTCATAGAAATGAGACCTTGACGCCTGTCACGTTAATTCTGGAGAATCGCCCGCTCGCTCATCGACGGAAAGCCTATGGAATCCTTGCTGGAACACTTTATTACACAGTCAGTGGCATATTCGCTTATCGCGGTGATGCTGGTGGCTTTTCTTGAGTCGCTGGCGCTGGTAGGACTCATCCTGCCGGGCACGGTGATGATGGCCGGACTGGGGGCGTTGATCGGCAGTGGCCAGGTGAACTTTTATTATGCCTGGGGCGCCGGGATCGTCGGCTGTCTGCTGGGCGACTGGATCTCATTCTGGCTTGGGCAGCGTTTCAAAGGGCCGCTGCACCGCTGGTCATTTATGAAGAAGAATAAGGCCCTGCTGGATAAAACCGAACACGCGCTGCATCAGCACAGCATGTTTACGATCCTGGTTGGGCGCTTTGTTGGCCCTACGCGCCCGCTGGTGCCGATGGTTGCAGGCATGCTGGATTTACCGCTGGCCAAGTTTCTGCCGCCGAATATCATCGGTTGCCTGCTCTGGCCGCCGCTCTACTTTTTGCCGGGGATCCTTGCCGGAGCAGCTATAGATATTCCCGCGGATATGAAAAGCGCCAGCTTCAAGTGGCTGCTTTTGGCGGTGGCTTTACTGCTTTGGCTGGCCGTGTGGCTGTGCTGGCGTTGGTATCGCAGCGGTAAGCGTGGCTCAGATCGACTGGCCCGCTATTTACCGCAGGCCCGACTAAACTGGCTGGCTCCGCTTATGCTTGTGGTGGGCATTGGCAGTTTTGTGGCCTTGCTGCAGCATCCCTTGATGCCGGTTTACTGGGACATCCTGCGGAAGGTGCTGTCGCACTAACTACCGATCCCCAACAGCGCGGAGGCGCTTGCCTCCCCGCTAAGCAACGTGCCCGTTTCGCCGTCCCATGCAATGCGCCCGTCTTTTATCACGATGCTGCGGCTGGCAATGCGGGCGGCATCTTCAATGCTGTGAGAGACCATCAGCAGCGCCAGCTGTTGCTCCCGGCACAGCTCGTCGAGCAGCTGCAGCATCTCTTTGCGCAGCGCCGGATCCAGCGCCGAGAAAGGTTCGTCCAGCAGTAAAACGGGCTGCTGACGAACCAGGCAGCGGGCCAGGGCAACGCGCTGCCGCTGGCCGCCGGAAAGCTGAGACGGCAGACGATCCAGCATGTCAGTTAACCCCACGCGTTCCGTTATTTCCTGCAACCGCAGCTTCTGGGCTTCATCAAGTTTCATGCCCGGATGCATGCCCAGGGCGATATTTTGCCGGACGGTCAAATGGCTAAACAGATTATTTTCCTGGAAGAGCATGGAAACCGGGCGAGCTGAAGGCGGTGTCCGGGTGTGATCCACGCCGTCGATGACGATGCTGCCGCTGGCAGGCGCCAGGAATCCGGCGACCAGGCTCAGTAACGTACTTTTTCCCGCCCCACTTGGCCCCAGGATGGCGATTCGTTCCCCCGCCGCAACCTTCAGGGAAAAGCGTATGGGTAAGTGCTGGTACAGCCAGGTTACATCAGTCAGAGTTAGCATCTTGCCCCGGAAGTTTTTCAATCAAGGTAAACAGCAGAAAACAAAGCAGTAGCAGGAGCAGCGCTGTGACCGCGCCGTCCTGGCTGCGGTAAGAGCCGATCTGCTGATACAGCCAGAAGGGTAGCGTGCGGAAGTCTTCATTACCGAACAGCGCCACCACGCCGAAATCGCCAATGGACAGGACGCAGGCAAAGGCCAGCGCCTGGGCTATCGGGCGTTTCAGCGCTTTTAGCTCAATAAATCGCAGGCGATTAAAGCCGCTGATATCCAGCGACTGGCAAAGCTGGGAGTAGCGTTCCGCCACGTCTCGCATGGGGTTTTCGAGCACTTTCAGGGCGTAAGGAATCGCCATCAGCGCATTGGTAAAAATAACAATCGCATCGGCGGATTGCGGCAAGCCCACGGTATTGTTTAGCAGCAAGAAGAAGCCGGTGGCGAGGACGATACCCGGCATCGCCAGAATCAACATGCCGCTAAGTTCAATGGCCTGCCCGGCGAAGCGTTGGTTACGAAGCCGAAGTTCACGCGAGCTCCAAAGCAGCATCAGCGTGAGGATCACGCTGATAAGCCCGGCAGCAATAGCAATGCGCAGTGAAGTCCAGAGCGCGTTCCAGAGCGCAGGCTGCCGCAGCACGCTGCCCATGCTGCCGTTAATCCCATCGACCATTACCGCCAGCAGCGGCGGGAGCAGTAGCAGCAGGGCGAGCAGAATAAGCAGGCCATCGCTAAGTTTTCGGCGCAGAGAATCCTGCGGATCGCGCCAGCCCTGAAGCTGGCTGACGCCGACAGGAATCGCTTTACTTAACTTCTGGCTCAACAACACTAGCCCCAGGCAGCACGCCATTTGTAGCAGCGCCAGCAGCGCCGCTTTGGCCGGATCGTAGTCGTAACTGAGTGCCTGGAAAATGGCCAGTTCGATGGTGGTGGCCTGCGGGCCGCCGCCCAGAGAAAGCACGGTGGCGAAGCTGGCGAAGCAAAGCATAAAAATCAGGGCGCCAACCGGGAGTATTTGTCGACGCAGCCAGGGCCATTCGACGAAACGGAAAAAATGCCAGCCCTGCATCCCCAGCTGTGCCGCCAGCTGGCGCTGTTCAGAAGGGATATTGTTCAGCGCCTGCAGCAGAAGGCGGGTCGCCATCGGCATATTAAAGAAGACGTGCGCCAGCAGAATGCCCTGCAGGCCATAAGGGGAAAAGTGCCATTCAAAGCCCAGCCGGCCACAGAGCGTTGCCAGCCAGCCTTCTCGCCCATAAACGGAAAGAATGCCGAAGACGGCGACCAGCACCGGTAGCACCAGCGTCATGGCGCAAAGCCGCAGCAGCGCCAACCGGCCAGGAAAACGGCGGCGGTAGAGCGCACGGGCTAAAAATATTGCCGGGAAAACGGAAAGTGCGGCGGAAAGAAAGGCCTGCCAGAAGGAGAAACGCAGGACGTGCCAAAGATAGCCGTCCTGTAAGAGGGCAAAGACATCCGTCTGCGGAGCGTTAAGCCAGAGCGCCAGAAAAGCCGCCAGGGCTACCGCCACGACCAGCGTCGCGGCAAATAGCCCTGGATACAGCCAGCCTGGTATTAGTGGCTGACGGCGCGTTGCCATTCATTGATCCATGCTGCGCGCTGGGTGGCTACCTGCTGAGGAGTAAATTCCAGCGTGGTTTGCGGTTTCACCAGGCTGTCGAAGCCAGCCGGTAACGCCACGTTGGTTACCGGATACATCCAGTTGCCGGTAGCAATGGTGTTCTGGAAACCCGGTGTGGCGATGAATTTGATAAATTTCTCGGCGAGTTCAGGCTGTTTGCTGTTCGCCAGCCGGCCCGCGACTTCAACCTGCAGGTAATGCCCTTCGCTGAAATCCGCGGCGGCGTAGTTGTCTTTCTTCTCTTCAATGATGTGGTAGGCCGGGGAGGTGGTATAGCTCAACACCAGGTCGGCTTCCCCTTTGAGGAACAAGCCGTAGGCTTCGCTCCAGCCTTTGGTGACGGTGACGGTTTTTTTCGCCAGCTTTTGCCAGGCTTCCGGGGCTTTATCGCCGTACACTTTTTGCATCCACAGCAGCAGGCCAAGTCCTGGGGTGCTGGTGCGCGGATCCTCGTAAATCACCTTCCATTTTTGGTCGCTTTCAACCAGTTCTTTCAGGCTCTTTGGCGGGTTTTTTAGCTTGTTTTTGTCATAAACGAAAGCAAAGTAGCCGTAATCGTAAGGTACGAAGGTGCTGTTCTTCCAGCCGCCGGGTACCTGAAGAGTGGCGTTTTCGACGTTAGAGGGCGCAAACAGTTTGGTTTGCGTGGCGGCCTCTACCAGGTTGTTGTCCAGCCCCAGCACGACATCTGCTTTGCTGTTCTTGCCTTCCATGCGCACGCGGTTTAGCAAAGAAACGCCGTCTTCCAGCGCCACAAATTTCAGCTCGCAGTTACAGTCGGCCTCAAAGGCTTTCTTCACCGCCGGGCCAGGGCCCCAGTCGGCGGCGAATGAGTCGTAGGTGTAGACGGTTAATACAGGTTTAGCGAAAACGGGCATGGCGGCGAGCGCCAGCAGCGGCAGAAACTTTTTGAACACTTTGCACCTCAGTAAAAGGGGGCAAAGGAATTGAGTTGAGTGTCTCAAATCCCTTCGCCGGCGTTATCCGGATCAGGTTCGACGGGTATTATCTCAGCGCGGACAAACTGTCCTGGCACCCCGTTGAGCAGGGAGGATTCTACTGATTTCCTTTGGGTTACGGAAGTCATGTTACGAAAGCGTTATGGGCCCGGTGGGGCAAACCAGGCGGACTTGAAATCAAACCAGCCTAGCGTGTTCATCCGCACCCCGCGCATACTGCGTTGGCCTTCAATGCGCAACCAGTGGTGAATCAATGGGATAACATCATTGCGCTCCAGCATTTGCTTGCACCATTCCGGCAGGGCCAGCGTTTTGCTGTGCCAGCGACGGGCATCGCCCTGCCAGTCGCCAGGGATGCATTTTTGAATCAGTGGGACTTCGTAAAGCTGGGCAAACAGGGAGTATTCCAGCGGCATGGTGAAATTCACGCTGTTCAGCCAGATATCGCTCTCGGCCTCGCCCTGATGCCATTCAGCATAGTCTATCTCCTGTACAACCAGCTTCACGCCCTGTTCCGCCAGTAATTCGGTCATGATGCTACTGATCACCCGGTGCTCGACGTGGTCACGGTAGTAGGTGAGCGTAATGCTCTCAAGTCCAGCAGGTTTAGGGAGCAATGGCCCGGGCCTCGAATGGTGCCAGCGCGGGAGCAATCCATAAGCCGGGAACCAGTATTGCTGATACTGCTCGGTAGCGCGGTAGATAAGGTTAACCGGGGAGAGGATATGCCCAATCCACTGGCGCACGTCTTCATTGATGCCCAGGCTGGATCGGCTGTCGAACAGCAGGTAGTAGCAGCCTTCTTCCGGGCGGCTTTCCACGGCTTTTTCGCTGTCCGGCATGCCCTGGAGTTGCACGCCGCAGCTGGACTCCTCGCCAACTTCCGGCAATACCCAAAAGTTGACCTCGTCAATGAGCGCCCGGAAGCCAAAGTAATCATCAAACGCGTGGATCTTTAGCTGGTTACGATTGTTTCTCGCGACGGAATAGGGGCCTGTGCCGATAGGCTGGCTGGCGAAATTTGTCATCGTTGTCCATTCTCGCGGCAGGATCATGGCGTTGACGCTGCCCAGCAGCCACGGCAGCCAGTCATCCGGCTGGCTAAGGTGAATATCCAGCGTCCAGAGCGTCGGTGAAGTGATTTGCGTGATATGAGCAAAAAGCGGCAGGGCGTTGATGCGCTGTAGGGAAGAGATAATATCCAGCATGTCCAACTCACGCCCATGGTGAAAATGGATGCCGGGGCGCAGGAAGAAACGCCAGCGTAAAGGGGATATTTGTTGCCAATGGTGAGCAATATCCGCTTCGAGTTCCCCATTTTCCTCATTTATACGCGTCAGGCCGCTAAAAATCTGGCGGGCAATGTGGGTTTCGGAGCGCCTAAGCGCCGAGCCGGGCAGCAGATTCAGCAGCGGCCGATAGTAAAGGACACGCAGAATGTGTCGACCCTGGCGAAAGCTGCGGCCAAGATGAGAAATGAGCATCTGGCGGACAGCGGCTTTATCGCCGACGATTTGGACTAGCTGATCGATGCGATCCTGCTCCAACAGATCTTCCGCCCGCTGCTGCTGAAGCGCCAGCCCGGTATAGAGGAAAGTGAGCTGCGAGCGCTTGCCTCGTCCGGCTTCCGCCTGCCAGCTAAGCCAGCCTTTTTCCTGCATAGCATTAAGCAGCGTACGCATATGGCGGCGGGAACAGCTCAGCAAATCCGCTAAATCATTCAGCGTGGTTTCCTGAGGTTTGCCTTCGCAGCATTGCCACAGGCGGATGAATTGTTGTTGCAGGCGAGACGAAGACATAAAAGAGGAACTCCTGGCGGAAACTCATCAATTTAACTTTCCCTATATTACGCCAATAATCATCCTCGATGAAGCGAGGAGGTGTTTATGAAGCGGTCATCACCTGCGAAGTTTTTCCAACAGTACTTTGCCGCAACACAGTTTGTTTGCTCTGGATGGCTGGCTCGCCTGACGGTGGAGCAAAGACTAAGGATGCTCGAAGACTTGATGCAGTGGGAGGTTACAACCCCGATGCCCGAGAACGCCAACGCGCCGACTCATGTGTGACTGAGTATTGGTGCTTTTCACCGGCCAGCAGCTGTTTACTGCTGGCTTTTTTCGTTTAATCTTTACGCATTTAACAAATACCTCGGACTACATCTCCTTTTAAGGACATTCCATGCTCTGGTTTTTGACCCGCGCACGCCGTTTTAACCCTGTATACGCCGCCTTTATGGCCGTCTCTTTTATGATTGGCGTGGCCGGGGCGCTACAAGCTCCGACGCTTAGCCTCTTTTTAACTCGAGAAGTCGAAGTGAGGCCGTTTTGGGTAGGTTTGTTTTATACCGTGAATGCGATTGCCGGGATTGGCGTCAGTTTGCTGCTGGCCAAAAGGTCGGACAGTCGGGGCGACCGGCGCAGGCTGATTATGGTGTGCTGCGTGATGGCGGTGGCAAACAGCGTTCTTTTTGCCTTCAATCGTCATTATCTGACGCTGATTACGCTTGGCGTGATGTTTGCTTCGGTAGCCAATACAGCAATGCCGCAGATCTTTGCCCTGGCGCGTGAATACGCCGATCGTTCCGCCCGTGAAGTCGTGATGTTTAGCTCGATCATGCGTGCGCAACTTTCTTTGGCGTGGGTTATCGGGCCGCCGCTCTCTTTTATGCTGGCGCTGAAATACGGCTTTACCACAATGTTCCTTATCGCTGCCGGAATATTTGTCATTTCACTGGCGCTGATTATTTTCGCGTTGCCGTCCGTGCCGAGAGTTGAACAGCCCGCAGAGGTGGCGATAACGCAGGTCAGCGGCTGGAAAGACAGCAATGTACGGATGCTGTTTATCGCCTCAATGCTGATGTGGACCTGCAACACCATGTACATCATCGATATGCCGCTGTGGATAAGCCAGGATCTCGGGCTGCCGGATGAGCTGGCGGGATTATTAATGGGCACGGCGGCAGGACTGGAGATCCCCGCGATGATCCTCGCTGGCTACTACGTGAAGCGCTTTGGAAAACGTAACATGATGGTCGCGGCCGTGGCTGCGGGTGTCCTGTTTTATGTCGGGCTGACCCTGTTTCACTCTAAAGCGGCGCTGGTGGTCTTACAGTTGTTCAATGCGGTGTTTATCGGGATCATCGCCGGGATAGGTATGCTGTGGTTCCAGGATTTGATGCCGGGAAGGCCCGGTTCTGCGACGACGTTATTCACCAACAGTATTTCAACGGGCGTGATTCTGGCCGGGATACTGCAAGGGGCGCTGGCAGAAGGTTTTGGTCACTATTCCGTTTACTGGCTGATGGCGGCGCTTGCGGTGGTCGCGCTGTTCCTGACTAGCCGGGTTAAGAACGTTTAAGAGTTTCCCCTCTCATGGGTGAGAGGGGAAAATGTACTACCGCATAAATGCCGGCAGTTTTTGCTCGTAGCCAGAAATAGCGGCTTCGTGCTGCAGCGTCAGGCCGATGCTGTCCAGGCCGTTCAACATGCAGTGACGGCGGAAGCTATCCAGCTCAAAGGTATAACGCTTCTCGCCCGCCTGAACCGTCTGGGCTTCCAGGTCGACGACAAACTTAATGCCAGGCTGGGCGTCGACCAGTTTGAACAACTCATCCACCTGCTCATCGCTCAAGATAACCGGCAACAGCTGGTTATTAAACGAGTTGCCGTAGAAAATGTCCGCAAAGCTTGGCGCAATCACCACTTTGAAACCGTAGTCGGTTAATGCCCACGGGGCGTGCTCGCGAGATGAACCGCAGCCGAAGTTTTCGCGCGCCAGCAGAATTGAGGCACCTTTAAATTCCGGGTAGTTCAGCACGAATTCCGGGTTAGGGACTTGTCCTGCATCGTCCAGAAAACGCCAGTCGTTAAACAGATGTGCGCCAAAACCGGTACGGGTGACCTTCTGCAAAAACTGCTTCGGGATAATGGCATCGGTATCGACGTTCGCCGCATCCAGCGGAACGACCAGGCCGGTATGTTGGATAAATTTCTCTGCCATGGTGGTTCCTCTTATTTCAGTGTACGAATATCGGCGAAATGACCGGAAACGGCGGCTGCGGCTGCCATCGCCGGGCTGACCAGGTGAGTACGCCCACCGCGGCCCTGACGGCCTTCAAAGTTACGGTTGCTGGTGGAGGCGCAACGCTCGCCAGGATTCAGGCGGTCGTTGTTCATGGCCAGGCACATGGAGCAACCCGGCAAACGCCACTCAAAACCGGCTTCGATAAAGATCTTATCCAGCCCTTCAGACTCGGCCTGAGCTTTTACCGGTCCGGAGCCTGGCACAACCATAGCTAACACGCCAGGCGCGACTTTGCGGCCTTTGGCGACTTCAGCTGCTGCACGCAGGTCTTCGATACGTGAGTTGGTGCAGGAGCCGATAAATACTTTATCAATAGCCACTTCGGTCAGCGGGATACCTGGTTTCAGGCCCATGTAAGCCAGCGCTTTTTCTGCCGATGCACGCTCAACCGGATCGCTGAAAGATTCTGGGTTAGGGATATTGTCGGTAACAGAAATCACCTGGCCTGGGTTGGTTCCCCAGGTCACTTGCGGAGCAATGTCGGCGGCGTCTAAGGTGACGATAGTGTCAAATTTCGCGCCTTCGTCGGTGTTGAAGGTTTTCCAGTACTCGACGGCTTCATCCCAGTCAGCCCCTTTTGGCGCATGCAGACGGCCTTTTACATATTCGAAGGTGGTTTCATCCGGCGCAACAATCCCGGCTTTTGCCCCCATTTCGATAGCCATGTTGCACAGCGTCATGCGACCTTCCATGCTCAGCGCACGAATAGCATCGCCGCAGAATTCAACCACGTGACCGGTGCCGCCTGCGCTGCCGGTTTTGCCGATGATGGCAAGCACGATATCTTTGGCCGTGATCCCCGAAGCTGCCTTGCCCTGAACTTCAATTTTCATGGTTTTCGCGCGACCCTGTTTCAGGGTCTGCGTTGCCAGGACATGCTCAACTTCGGAAGTCCCAATCCCAAAAGCCAGCGCGCCGAATGCGCCGTGAGTCGCGGTATGGGAGTCGCCGCACACGATGGTCATGCCCGGCAGGGTGATCCCTTGTTCAGGCCCCATAACGTGAACGATGCCCTGATAAGGGTGATTCAAATCGTACAGCTCAACGCCAAACTCTTTGCAGTTCTTCATCAGTTCCTGCATCTGAATACGGGCCATCTCGCCGGAGGCGTTGATGTCCTTAGTTTGGGTCGACACGTTATGGTCCATCGTGGCGAAGGTTTTCCCCGGTTGGCGAACCGGGCGGCCATGGGCACGCAATCCGTCAAAGGCCTGCGGGGAAGTCACTTCATGCACCAGATGGCGATCGATATACAGCAGCGGTGTCTCTTCCGGGGCTTCATACACGACGTGGGCGTCGTATAACTTCTGATATAAAGTTCTGGCCATGATTATTTCCCCTGAGCGATGTAGCGGGCGATGATGTCGCCCATTTCGTCGGTGCTGACTGCCTGACCGTCGCGGGCTAAATCGCCGGTACGGTGGCCTTCTTCTAACGCGCGATTAATGGCGCTTTCGATAGCCTGCGCGGCCTCTTCGGCATCCAGGCTGTA
Source organism: Cedecea neteri (assembly GCF_000758325.1). Taxonomy (NCBI): domain Bacteria; kingdom Pseudomonadati; phylum Pseudomonadota; class Gammaproteobacteria; order Enterobacterales; family Enterobacteriaceae; genus Cedecea; species Cedecea neteri. The sequence continues at coordinate 1,863,685 of NZ_CP009459.1, forward strand.
GCGCAACAGCAGCGCCAGCGACAGGATCTGCGCGATAGGGTTGGCAATGTTCTTCCCGGCGATATCCGGTGCTGAACCACCCGCAGGTTCGTATAAGCCAAAGCCTTGTTCGTTGAGGCTGGCGGAAGGCAGCATGCCCATAGATCCGGTGATCATGGCGCATTCGTCGGACAGGATGTCGCCGAACAGGTTGGAACACAGCAGAACGTCGAATTGCGATGGATCTTTAATTAACTGCATGGTGGCGTTGTCGATATACATGTGGGACAGCGACACATCCGGGTATTCTTTAGCGATTTCGTTGACTATTTCGCGCCACAACAGTGAAGTTTGCAGCACGTTTGCTTTATCAATGGAGGTCACTTTGCTGCGGCGCTTGCGGGCAGATTCAAAGGCGATACGCGCAATGCGCTCGATCTCAAAGCGGTGGTAAACCTCGGTATCGAAAGCTTTCTCGTGCATGCCGCTACCTTCACGGCCTTTCGGCTGGCCGAAGTAAATCCCGCCTGTCAGTTCGCGAACGCACAGAATGTCGAAGCCGTTTGCCGCAATGTCGGCGCGCAGCGGGCAAAATTCTTCCAGGCCCTGGTACAGGCGAGCTGGACGCAGGTTGCTGAAGAGTTTGAAATGTTTACGCAACGGCAGCAGGGCACCGCGTTCAGGCTGTTCTGCTGGCGGCAGATGTTCCCATTTTGGGCCACCTACTGAACCGAACAGAATCGCATCGGCCTGTTCACAACCTTCGACCGTAGCCTGCGGCAGCGGGCTGCCGTGGCGATCAATGGCGGCCCCACCGACGTCATAGGTGCTGGTGCTGATGCGAATATCAAAGCGATTGCGAACTGCATCCAGTACTTTCAGGGCCTGAGCCATCACTTCCGGGCCAATACCGTCACCCGGCAAAACTGCAATATGGTAATTTTTCGACATTACACGGTTTCCTGATTTTGTTCTTTATTCTGATGTTGAGCTTTGCGTTGCAATTCTTTTTCGACTTCACCGGCACGCCAGATGTTGTTCAGCACGTGGACCATGGCTTTGGCCGATGACTCGACAATGTCAGTTGTCAGCCCTACGCCGTGGAAGCGGCGGCCGTTGTAATCCACCACGATATCTACCTGGCCCAGGGCGTCTTTGCCCTGACCTTTGGCGGTTAAGCTGTATTTCACCAGCTCAATGTTGTAATCGGTGATGCGGTTAATGGCCTGGTAGACCGCATCCACAGGGCCGTTGCCGTTTGCTGCTTCAGCCTTGACCTCTTCGCCGCAAACCAGCTTCACGGATGCCGTCGCGATACCGTTAGAACCCGACTGCACGCTGAAATAATCCAGACTGAAGTGCTCCGGCTCTTCCTGCTGCTTGTTGATGAAGGCCAGCGCTTCCAGATCGTAGTCAAACACCTGGCCTTTTTTATCTGCCAGCTTCAGGAAGGCGTCGTACAGGTTATCCAGGTTGTAATCAGCCTCTTTGTAACCCATCTCGTCCATACGGTGCTTAACCGCAGCACGGCCGGAGCGTGAGGTCAGGTTCAGCTGTACCTGATTCAGGCCGATGGATTCCGGTGTCATGATTTCGTAGTTTTCGCGATTTTTCAGCACGCCGTCCTGGTGAATACCGGAGGAGTGGGCGAAGGCGCCGGTGCCGACGATAGCTTTGTTGGCCGGAATTGGCATGTTGCAGATTTGGCTAACCATCTGGCTGGTGCGCCAGATTTCCTGATGATTGATATTGGTGTGCAGGTTCATGATGTCCTTGCGCACCTTGATAGCCATGATGACTTCTTCCAGTGAGCAGTTACCCGCCCGTTCACCGATGCCGTTCATTGCGCCTTCCACCTGGCGAGCACCCGCGTGAACTGCCGCCATGGCATTACCTACGGCCAGCCCCAAATCGTCGTGTGTGTGCACGGAAATAATCGCCTTATCGATGTTCGGCACGCGCTCATACAAACCGGTGATGATGTTGGAGAACTCAAACGGCATGGTGTAGCCGACGGTGTCAGGGATATTAATGGTTGTAGCACCGGCGTTGATCGCGGCTTCGACTACGCGAGCCAGGTCGGCAATCGGCGTACGGCCAGCATCTTCACAGGAAAATTCTACGTCATCGGTGTAGTTACGGGCGCGCTTCACCATATAAATGGCGCGCTCAATGACTTCGTCCAGCGTACTGCGCAGCTTGGTGGCGATGTGCATTGGAGAGGTGGCGATGAAAGTATGAATACGGAAGGCTTCAGCGACTTTTAAGGATTCAGCGGCAACATCGATATCTTTCTCAACGCAGCGAGCCAGGCCGCAAACACGGCTGTTTTTGATATTGCGGGCAATAGTCTGTACGGATTCGAAATCGCCAGGGGAAGAGACGGGGAAGCCGACTTCCATGACGTCGACGCCCATACGCTCCAGCGCCATAGCGATCTGCAACTTCTCTTTTACGCTCAGGCTTGCCTGTAAAGCCTGTTCGCCGTCGCGCAATGTAGTATCAAAAATAATGACTTGCTGGCTCATGGTTCGGTCCTTTATCTCTTTGGGTGCCTTCGCGACGAGCATAAAAAAACCCGCGCATTGGCGCGGGTTTTTTCTGTCTGGAGGCTTGAATCAACGCTGATTGTCGCCCACCAGTCTACCGCGCAAATAAGATGCGTTTAGTAGTAGACCAAGTAGGCGGACGGTGCGATTCATGTTTCAAGCCCTGTGCAATTTCGTGATGTATTTATTGGTACTTGATCTCAACGCAGGTGTCAACCTTTAGGCAGGATGGGTGAGCATTGGGTCGACGGGTTAGTTGTGTTTGTTCAGTGAAAGATGCCGAGAAAGTGCCTTTTCTTAATATATTAATTAATATTAAAGATCACAATATCGTCTGATAATAGGCTGAATTTAAAAATTTATCTTATGAGCATGATAGAACTGATGTATTGTTCCTGGTATGACATGTTTTTTATTATTAGCTAAATGCGTTACAGGTTTTTATCTGGCGATTTTGGGAGGTTTTTTATTACTTCAATTATAAGTGTTCTGGTTAACTGAATCGTTATAAAAGATGTTTGCCTGATAAATATTAAGATGGAATTTGCAACTTATGCATTGTGGAATGGACTTCAATTCATTACTGGAGTAAACATGGAACATAAAATAAATAAGAGTCGGGAGACTCTGGATGCAATAAAACCTCGACTACGTAATGTAGACCTAAACCTGCTGACTGTTTTTGATACGGTGATGAGAGCACAAAGTATTACCGGTGCCGCCAGGCTGTTGGGGATGTCTCAGCCTGCCGTCAGCAACGCCGTGTCCCGGTTGAAAATGACCTTTAACGATGAGTTATTTGTTCGCAATGGGCGGAATATACAGGCAACAGCCAGAGCGGTTCAGCTTTATGACGTGATTCGTGACGCCTTACAGATGGTCCAGAATGAGCTACCGGAAGGGGACTTTGATCCTCTGAGGAGCAAGCGGCAGTTTACGCTTTGCGTTGCCAGTCCTTTGGACAGTAAAATAATGTCACGTATTTTAGATACTATGAAATATACGGTGCCGAATGTTCAATTAATTTTCAAATCTTATTTCAATGAAGATATTGAGCGGCAGTTGCGCTATCAGGAAGTTGATTTTTTGATTTGTTATGATGAAATCTCGCGGCCTGAGTTTAAAAAAATCCCACTGTTTGAGGATGAAATAGTTTTAGTCACTGGTCAGGATCATCCTGGTTTTTTTTCTCCGCTAACGACGCGTGATTTCTATAATCAGCAACATGCGGTGGCTTCCCCTGAATGCTTTGGTTCCTTCAGTTCGCCATGGTATGACACGTTGAATAAGCAAAACGCTATTGTCTACCTGGGAATGACAATGACCTGTGTATTAAACGTGGTTTCACAAACACGGCTGGTGGCTGTTACACCACGCTGGTTTGTTGATAGTGTTCCTAATGAATTGAATCTAAGAGTGTTTCCTGTGCCTTTTATCAAAAGGCAGCGTACTTGTTATTTATCCTGGTATGGCTCAGCCGGGCAAGACAAGGGGCATTTGTGGATGCAAAATCAGATAGCAAAAAGCTTATGTCAATAACGTTACCAGTATTATGGAATCTCGGGCCTAAACAGCCCATTTTCACTTTCTTATGTAAGAAGGGCAGTATTTTGTACTTTAGCATTTTCTGGTGGCCCCTCCCTCACAGCGTATTAATTCTAAATTAATACATAATGCACTGTGTTTACCCGCATCTTTGGCATATTTGTCATTAGTCACCCTCTCTATTTAGTCGATCGCTCCGCTATGCCTGATTTTTATAGAGGTGAGTGCAATTTCTTCTCTTCAGGTTGCTCTGGCGGGCAATTGCCTGACGGATCTTGAGCGGTTATGTTAATGGGCTAAACCTATAAAAATGATACAGGCAGAGACACAACCTGTCGCAACGACGGTGCGGAAATGACTTCTGCATGCGGTCAAAAACGTGAGCCTGGAGGCAAAACCATGGAGATGTTGTCAGGAGCCGAGATGGTCGTCCGGTCGTTAATCGATCAGGGCGTAAAGCAGGTATTCGGCTATCCGGGAGGCGCAGTACTCGATATTTACGATGCGCTTCATACTATGGGTGGGATCGATCATGTGCTTGTGCGCCATGAACAGGCTGCCGTGCATATGGCCGACGGCCTGGCGCGTGCTACGGGGGAAACCGGCGTTGTGCTGGTGACTTCAGGACCTGGTGCTACAAATGCTATTACCGGCATCGCAACCGCCTATATGGATTCTATTCCGATGGTTGTGTTGTCCGGGCAGGTCGCAACTTCATTGATTGGTTACGACGCCTTTCAGGAATGCGATATGGTCGGTATCTCCCGACCTGTCGTTAAACATAGCTTCCTGGTGAAACAGGTCGAGGACATTCCGGGTATTATCAAAAAGGCCTTCTGGCTTGCTTCCAGCGGCCGTCCGGGACCTGTTGTGGTCGATTTACCCAAAGACATCATGAGTCCGCTGAATAAGCTGCCGTATGCCTGGCCAGATGCTGTCAGTATGCGCTCTTACAACCCAACGACGCAGGGCCACAAAGGGCAGATCAAGCGCGCCCTGCAGACGCTGATTGCGGCTAAAAAACCGGTGATGTATGTAGGTGGCGGGGCGATCAATTCAGCCTGCGAAACAGAATTGTTGACGCTTGCTGAAAAGCTCAATATTCCGGTTGTCTCATCGCTGATGGGACTGGGTGCATTCCCGGCTACACATCGGCAGTCGCTGGGTATGCTGGGCATGCACGGCACCTACGAAGCCAACATGACGATGCATTATTCGGACGTTATCTTTGCCGTTGGCGTTCGCTTTGATGACCGAACCACTAACAATCTCGCTAAGTATTGCCCGAATGCGACGGTGTTGCATATTGACATCGACCCTACGTCTATCTCCAAAACAGTAGCGGCGGATATCCCTATTGTGGGGGATGCGCGTCAAGCTCTGGCACAAATGCTGGACTTGCTTGCTCAGGAAGACATTCAGCAATCCGGGGATGATATTCGGGACTGGTGGCAACAGATTGAACAGTGGCGTGCTCGTCACTGCCTTGAGTTCGATCGCCATAGCCAGGCTATCAAGCCGCAGGCTGTTATTGAAACCGCTTATCGCCTGACGAACGGTGATGCTTATGTCACCTCCGATGTGGGCCAGCACCAAATGTTTGCCGCACTTTATTATCCATTCGATAAACCACGCCGTTGGATAAATTCCGGTGGTTTAGGCACCATGGGCTTCGGTCTTCCTGCCGCGCTTGGCGTGAAGATGGCATTGCCGGATGAGACGGTCATTTGCGTTACCGGTGACGGCAGTATCCAGATGAATATTCAGGAGCTTTCCACCGCACTGCAGTACGGCTTGTCGGTTCTGGTTTTGAACCTTAACAACCGCTACCTCGGCATGGTGAAACAGTGGCAGGACATGATTTACTCGGGCCGTCACTCTCAGTCTTATATGGAGTCGCTCCCGGACTTTGTTCGCCTGGCTGAAGCTTATGGCCACGTGGGGATTAGTATCACTAAGCCAGAAGAACTGGAAAGCAAACTTGCCGAAGCGCTGGAAACCGTGCGCGGCGGGCGACTTGTGTTTGTCGATGTAACAGTTGACGGTACTGAACACGTTTATCCGATGCAGATTCGCGGTGGCGGTATGGATGAAATGTGGCTAAGCAAAACGGAGAGAACCTGATTATGCGCCGGATATTATCTGTATTACTGGAAAATGAATCAGGTGCGCTGTCCCGGGTTATTGGTCTGTTTTCCCAGCGCGGTTACAACATTGAAAGCCTTACCGTAGCGCCTACGGACGATCCCACGCTTTCCCGTATGACTATCCAAACCGTGGGTGATGAGAAGGTACTGGAACAGATTGAGAAGCAACTGCATAAGCTGGTGGATGTGTTACGCGTCAGCGAGCTGGGGCAGGGGGCCTACGTTGAGCGTGAAATCATGTTGGTGAAAGTGCAGGCCAGCGGATACGGTCGAGAAGAGGTGAAGCGCAGCGCGGAAATTTTCCGTGGGCAAATCATTGATGTGACGCCAACGCTTTACACCGTCCAACTTGCCGGCACCAGCGATAAACTCAACGCGTTTCTTGATACGATCCGCGACGTTGCCAAAATCGTCGAAGTGGCCCGTTCGGGCATTGTTGGCGTTTCGCGCGGCGATAAGATCATGCGCTAGTCACTAATGTGATCTAATTCACATGCCCGGCAATCACCGCCGGGCTTTTTTTTGCAAATTAGAAAACAACTCCCCGCAAAAGCGGTTGCCGGAGTTATTATTCTGCGCTTAGATGTGAATGTCGTTAACCATAGCCAGGGCATGGTTATGGATCACCTGGAGAGTAAGGGGCTACAGTGAAATTGGATGAAATCGCGCGTCTGGCTGGCGTGTCGCGCACCACGGCAAGCTATGTTATCAACGGAAAAGCAAAACAGTATCGCGTCAGCGATAAAACCGTTGAGAAAGTCATGGCGGTGGTACGTGAGCATAACTACCACCCTAATGCGGTAGCCGCCGGGCTACGTGCAGGACGCACGCGTTCTATCGGGCTGGTGATCCCAGACCTGGAAAACACCAGCTACACCCGTATAGCAAATTACCTTGAGCGTCAGGCTCGCCAGCGCGGCTATCAGTTGCTGATCGCTTGCTCTGAGGATCAACCCGACAACGAAATGCGCTGTATTGAACACCTTCTGCAGCGGCAGGTTGATGCCATTATTGTGTCTACCTCGTTGCCGCCGGAGCATCCTTTTTATCAGCGTTGGGCAAACGATTCGTTCCCGATTATTGCGCTCGACCGTGCGTTAGATCGCGAACACTTCACCAGCGTTGTCGGTGCCGATCAGGACGATGCAGAAATGCTGGCTGAAGAGCTGCGGAAATTCCCCGGTGAAAATATCCTTTATCTCGGTGCGTTACCTGAACTGTCCGTGAGCTTCCTGCGTGAGCAAGGGTTCCGTACTGCCTGGAAAGACGATCCTCGTACCGTCAATTATCTCTACGCTAACAGCTATGAGCGTGAGGCTGCCGCTCAGCTTTTTGAAAAGTGGCTGGAAACTCACGAGATGCCTGATGCGCTGTACACAACCTCCTTCGCACTGCTGCAGGGTGTTATGGATGTCACGCTGCGCCGTCAGGGGCGGCTGCCTTCGGAGTTGGCGATAGCCACCTTTGGCGATCATGAGCTGCTGGATTTCCTGCAGTGTCCGGTATTAGCGGTGGCACAGCGTCACCGCGATGTTGCTGAGCGTGTGCTGGAACTGGTGCTGGCAAGCCTTGATGAGCCGCGTAAGCCGAAGCCTGGGTTAACCCGAATTCGCCGCAATCTTTATCGCCGGGGTAGCTTAAGTCGTTACTGATAAAGAGATCATTATCAGCCACTTAAAGTTAATTAAGATTTTTCCCGTATATTTACCCTTATTTTTTAAGGCAATTAATTAGGCGGGAAAAATCGGGTAAAAAAATCCCCATCGAGAAATAAATCTCTTCTTTGTATTATTTTGTTACACACCCGCTGTTAAGAAATGTTGGATTATTAATCATTAGCAACCTCTCTTTACGTCTGTCTTGCGCAGAGCCAGCGCCAGACGGGCATCTGGCGCTGTTCACTCGCTTTGAAATACCTTAAAATGCCGCCCGCGTCGCAAACTGGGTACTTAATATTTCTCCTGACAAGTATTCGGTCGTTTTAACGCTGTTGATGTTTATTGGTCTTTTTCTTTCAAATATTCATAACGTTAATTTTGCCTCGCTATTGCGGGCTTTTTCACGCCAGCCATTTATCAATCGCTTAGGCGCGGGAATTTATTCCCGTAAGCGGCCTGGCTGGCTTGACAAGGTTTTCCTCCCCTCCGTAAACTCCTTTATGTGGGAATTTGTGGGTTAAAGTGGTGAAATGGGTCATTAAAGGGTGAGGCTGGCATGTTCCGTGGGGCAACGTTAGTCAATCTCGACAGCAAGGGGCGGCTTGCCGTACCTACCCGTTACAGGGAAAAGCTGATCGAAACCTCAGAAGGTCAGATGGTTTGTACCATCGACATCCATCACCCCTGCCTGCTGCTTTATACCGTTCCTGAGTGGGAAATCATTGAACAAAAGCTTGCCCGTCTGTCGAGCATGAACCCCGCAGAACGCCGCGTACAGCGTCTGTTATTAGGGCATGCCAGTGAATGTCAGATGGATAACGCCGGGCGATTGCTGCTGGCGCCCGTTTTACGGCAGCACGCCGGGCTTACCAAAGAAGTTATGCTGGTCGGCCAGTTCAATAAGTTTGAGCTGTGGGATGAAGCGACCTGGCATCAACAGGTCAAGGAAGATATCGACGCTGAGCAGGGTTCGACAAACACCTTGTCGGATCGTCTGCAGGACTTGTCACTTTAGAAATGATGGAAAATTTTAAACACACTACGGTGCTGCTGGACGAGGCCGTAAATGGCCTGAATATTCGTCCCGACGGCATCTACATTGATGGCACTTTTGGTCGCGGTGGCCATTCACGCCTGATTCTGTCCCAGCTCGGTGAGCAAGGACGGCTGCTGGCGATCGACCGCGATCCGCAGGCGATTGCTGCGGCTGCCGCTATCGATGACCCACGCTTCTCCATCATTCATGGCCCATTCTCTGCGCTTGCAGATTACGCACGTGAGCGCGAACTGGACGGCAAGATCGACGGCATTTTGCTGGATCTCGGCGTCTCTTCTCCTCAACTGGATGATGCAGAACGTGGTTTCTCGTTTATGCGTGATGGGCCGCTGGATATGCGTATGGACCCAACGCGAGGTCAATCCGCTGCCCAATGGCTGATGACGGCGGAAGAAGCCGATATTGCCTGGGTTATTAAAACCTTTGGTGAAGAACGTTTTGGTAAGCGCATTGCACGCGCCATCGTGGAGCGTAACCGCGAAGAGCCGATGACGCGTACCAAAGAGCTGGCGGCCGTCGTCTCTGCCGCTATGCCGGTTAAAGATAAATTCAAACACCCGGCAACCCGAACGTTTCAGGCCATCCGGATCTGGATCAACAGCGAGCTGGATGAAATTGAAAAAGCGCTGAATGGCTCGCTGGAGGCGTTATCTCCCGGCGGTCGGTTATCGATCATCAGCTTCCATTCTCTGGAAGATCGCATTGTTAAACGCTTCATGCGTGAAAACAGCCGGGGGCCACAGGTCCCAGCTGGTTTACCGATGACGGAAGCACAATTGAATAAGCTGGGCGGTCGCCAGTTGAAGGCGCTAGGTAAGCTGATGCCAGGTGAAGAAGAAGTGGCGGAAAATCCACGCGCCCGTAGTTCTGTTTTGCGTATTGCGGAGAGGACTAACGCATGATCAATCGGGTGACAGAAACCCTCAGCAGAGTGACGCAGCTCGGCAGCAACGAGCGACATGCGTTGCCTGCCGTGATTGGTGGCGATCTTCTGCGCCATGGGAAACTGGCACTTTGCTTGTTCGTTGCCATTATCGTGACCGCGGTTTCCGTGGTCACAACGGCGCACCATACCCGTCTGCTTACCGCACAGCGTGAGCAGATGGTACTCGAACGTGATGCGCTGGATATTGAATGGCGCAACCTGATTCTTGAAGAAAACGCGCTCGGCGATCATAGCCGGGTAGAAAGGATCGCGACGGAGAAGCTGCAACTGCAGCATGTCGATCCTTCACAGGAAAACATCGTAGTTCAGCAATAAGGAATCGTGCGGCAGATGAGAGCAGCGGCAAAAACGCTTAAACCAAAACGTCAGGAAGAACAGGCCAACTTTGTGAGTTGGCGTTTTGCGTTGCTCTGCGGTTGCATTCTGTTGGCGCTGGCTTTCCTTCTGGGCCGTGTCGCCTGGCTGCAAATCATTAATCCGGACATGCTGGTACGTCAGGGTGACATGCGTTCACTGCGCGTACAGGAGGTCTCTACCTCCCGCGGCATGATAAGCGATCGCGCGGGACGCCCTCTTGCAGTTAGCGTGCCGGTAAATGCCGTTTGGGCTGACCCGAAAGAATTGCATGATGCTGGCGGAGTGACGCTGGATAACCGCTGGAAGGCGCTGGCAGATGCACTAAAAATTCCTCTCGACCAGCTTTCATCTCGCGTGAACAGTAATCCCAATGGGCGGTTTATTTATCTCGCGCGTCAGGTTAACCCGGATATTGGCGATTACATCAAAAAGCTTAAGCTTCCGGGAATTCACCTGCGGCAGGAGTCTCGTCGCTACTATCCATCCGGCGAAGTGACCGCTCACCTCATCGGCTTCACCAACGTGGACAGCGAAGGGATCGAGGGGGTGGAAAAAAGCTTTGATAAATGGCTCACCGGTCAGCCTGGCGAGCGCATTGTGCGTAAAGATCGCTACGGGCGCGTTATCGAAGACATTTCCTCTACCGACAGCCAGGCCGCCCATAACCTGGCTTTGAGCATTGATGAACGCCTGCAGGCGCTGGTTTACCGTGAACTGAATAACGCCGTTGCCTTCAACAAAGCCGAATCGGGCAGCGCTGTTTTGGTTGATGTGAACACTGGTGAAGTCCTGGCGATGGCGAACAGCCCGTCCTACAACCCGAATAATCTGACCGGCACGGCAAAAGACGTAATGCGTAACCGTACCATCACCGACGTCTTCGAACCGGGTTCCACCGTTAAGCCAATGGTGGTGATGACCGCGCTGCAGCGGGGTGTGGTGAATGAAAATACCGTACTGAATACGATTCCGTACCGCATTAATGGTCATGAGATCAAAGATGTGGCGCGGTACAGCGAATTGACCCTTACCGGGGTATTACAGAAGTCGAGTAACGTCGGTGTTTCTAAGCTGGCGTTAGCGATGCCCTCCTCAGCGTTGGTAGATACTTACTCACGTTTTGGACTGGGAAAAGCGACCAATTTGGGGTTGGTCGGGGAACGCAGTGGCTTATATCCTCAAAAACAACGGTGGTCTGACATAGAGAGGGCCACCTTCTCTTTCGGCTATGGGCTAATGGTAACCCCGTTACAGTTAGCGCGAGTCTACGCAACGATCGGCAGCTACGGCATTTATCGGCCGCTGTCGATAACCAAAGTTGACCCGCCGGTTCCCGGCGAGCGTATCTTTGCTGAATCAACCGTCCGCACCGTGGTGCACATGATGGAAAGCGTGGCGCTGCCCGGCGGCGGCGGCGTGAAGGCGGCCATTAAGGGCTACCGTATTGCGATTAAAACCGGTACTGCGAAAAAAGTCGGGCCGGACGGTAAGTACATCAACAAATACATTGCTTACACCGCAGGCGTTGCGCCAGCCAGCCAGCCGCGATTTGCGCTGGTGGTGGTTATCAATGACCCGCAGGGCGGTAAGTATTACGGCGGTGCCGTATCTGCACCTGTGTTCGGTGCCATCATGGGCGGCGTACTGCGCACCATGAACATCGAGCCGGATGCGCTGGCAACCGGTGAGAAAAGCGAATTTGTAATTAATCAGAAAGAGGCATCAGGTGGCAGATCGTAATTTGAGCGACCTTCTTGCTCCGTGGGTAGCCGGGCTACCTGCGAGAGCGCTGCGAGAGATGACACTCGACAGTCGCGTGGCGGCTGCGGGCGATCTTTTTGTGGCCGTGGTCGGTCATCAGGCGGACGGGCGTCGTTATATCCCGCAGGCGATAGCACAGGGTGTGGCTGCCGTGATCGCAGAAGCGGACGGTGAAGCGGCGGATGGTGAAGTCCGCGAAATGCACGGCGTACCGGTCATTTACCTGAGCCAACTGCATCAACGGCTGTCTGCGCTGGCTGGCCGTTTCTATCATCAGCCTTCTGAATCCTTACGTCTGGTTGGTGTCACCGGCACCAACGGCAAAACGACAACGACTCAACTGCTGGCACAGTGGGCGCAGCTGTTGGGTGAAACCGGTGCCGTGATGGGGACCGTAGGCAATGGCCTGCTCGGGCAGGTTGTGCCGACAGAAAATACCACGGGCTCTGCGGTAGACGTGCAGCACGTGCTGGCGAGCCTGAAGACTCAAGGCGCAACCTTTGGCGCCATGGAAGTTTCATCTCATGGTTTGGTTCAGCACCGCGTGGCGGCTCTGAAGTTTGCTGCGTCGGTGTTTACCAATTTAAGCCGCGATCACCTTGATTATCACGGTGACATGGCGAATTACGAAGCCGCTAAGTGGCTGTTGTTTTCCGAGCATGACTGCGGTCAGGCGATCATCAACGCCGATGACGAAGTGGGTCACCGCTGGCTGGCGCGCCTGCCGGATGCCGTAGCGGTCACCATGGAAAATAACCTTGAGCCGGGGGGGCATGGGCGCTGGCTGAAAGCTGATGAAGTGGTTTATCACGATGGTGGGGCGACGATTCGCTTCAGCTCATCGTGGGGCAATGGCGAAATTGAAAGCCGGCTGATGGGCGCGTTTAACGTCAGTAACCTGCTGTTGGCTTTAGCCACGCTGCTGGCGCTGGGTTATCCGCTCGAAGCATTAATTGAAACTGGCTCACGTCTGCAACCTGTTTGTGGGCGAATGGAAGTGTTCAGCTCTGCCGGCAAACCGACCGTGGTTGTGGATTATGCCCACACGCCGGATGCGCTTGAAAAAGCGCTACAGGCAGCTCGCCTGCACTGTTCCGGCAAACTGTGGTGTGTATTCGGCTGCGGCGGCGACCGCGATAAAGGTAAGCGGCCAATTATGGGCGGTATTGCCGAGCAATATGCCGATGTGGTGGTGGTGACCGACGACAACCCACGCACTGAAGAACCGAAGGCCATTGTCGACGATATCCTGACCGGTATGCTGGATGCTGGCCGCGCGCACGTTGTACTGGGCCGCGCAGAAGCGGTGACCAACGCGATTATGCAGGCCAAAGAAAATGATGTGGTTCTGCTGGCGGGTAAAGGCCACGAGGACTATCAGATTGTTGGCAACCGTCGTCTGGATTACTCCGACCGCGTCACCGCAGCGCGTCTGCTAGGAGTTGTGGCATGATTCGCGTCTCCCTGAAGCAACTGGCATCCATTCTTAATGGGCAGCTACATGGCGCAGACGCGGACATTATTGATGTCACAACGGATACCCGTAAGCTGACAGCTGGCTGTCTGTTTGTTGCGCTGAAAGGCGAACGTTTTGATGCCCATGACTTTGCCGCCGATGCGGTGAAAGGCGGGGCAGGCGCGTTACTGGTTAGCCGCAAGCTTGATATTGATGTTCCCCAATTGGTTGTGGCCGATACCCGCCTTGCATTTGGCGAACTAGGCGCGTGGGTTCGCCAGCAGGTGCCTACTCGCGTTGTGGCGCTAACCGGCTCTTCCGGCAAAACCTCCGTGAAGGAAATGGCGGCATCTATTCTGCGCCAGTGCGGCAACACGCTTTATACCGCTGGCAACCTGAATAACGATATTGGCGTGCCAATGACGCTGCTGCGCCTGACGCCGGAATACGATTATGCCGTTATCGAACTGGGTGCAAATCACCAGGGCGAAATTGCCTGGACCGTAGGTTTGACACGGCCAGAAGCTGCGCTGGTGAATAACCTGGCGGCCGCGCATCTTGAAGGGTTTGGTTCCCTGGCCGGTGTGGCGAAAGCCAAAGGCGAGATCTTTACCGGCCTCGCGGCAAACGGCACGGCGATCCTTAACGCAGATAACAACGACTGGCTGAACTGGCAGGCGATCATTGGCGATCGCAAAACCTGGCGGTTCTCGCCCAACGCGGCAGGAAGCGATTTCACCGCGACGAATATCCATATTACCTCCCACGGTACCGAATTCACTCTGCATACGCCTCAAGGCGATGTTGATGTCGTGCTGCCGTTGCCGGGTCGTCACAATATTGCTAACTCGCTGGCGGCTACCGCATTAGCGATGGCCGTTGGCGCGCCGCTCGAAGCCGTAAAAGCAGGGCTTGCTGAGCTTAAAGCCGTACCGGGCCGCCTTTTCCCTATCCAGCTTGCAGAGAATCAGCTGCTGCTGGACGACAGCTACAACGCTAACGTGGGTTCAATGACCGCGGCGGCGCAGGTTCTGTCAGAAATGCCGGGTTACCGCGTGATGGTCGTTGGCGACATGGGCGAGCTGGGTGATGAAGCTGAAGCCTGCCATCGTCAGGTGGGGGAAGCGGCAAAAGCTGCAGGTATTGACCGTGTTTTGAGCGTCGGCGTGTTAAGCAAGACGCTGAGTGACGCATCAGAAGTTGGTGAACATTTTGCCGATAAACAGGCCGTGGTCGCGCGTTTGAAAGCGCTTATCGCGGAACATTCAATTTTAACCATTTTGGTGAAAGGTTCACGTAGTGCGGCCATGGAAGAGGTGGTTCGCGCATTACAGGAGAAACAAGCATGCTAGTTTGGCTGGCCGAACATTTGGTCAAATATTATTCCGGCTTTAACGTCTTTTCCTATCTGACGTTTCGCGCCATCGTCAGCCTGCTGACCGCTCTGTTTATCTCCCTGTGGATGGGCCCGCGGATGATCGCGCGTTTACAGCAACTCTCCTTCGGACAGGTTGTGCGTAACGATGGCCCGGAGTCGCACTTTAGCAAGAAAGGAACGCCAACCATGGGCGGGATCATGATCCTGACCGCCATTGTGGTGTCCGTGCTGATGTGGGCTTATCCCTCTAACCCTTACGTCTGGTGCGTGCTGTTCGTGCTGATAGGCTTCGGCATCGTTGGCTTTGTCGATGACTATCGCAAGGTGGTTCGTAAGGACACCAAAGGTCTGATTGCTCGCTGGAAATACTTCTGGATGTCGGTGATTGCGCTGGTTGTTGCTTTCACTATGTACGCCGCTGGAAAAGGGACGCCTGCAACCGAACTGGTTGTGCCGTTCTTCAAGGATGTGATGCCACAGCTTGGCCTGTTCTACGTGCTGCTTGCGTACTTCGTTATTGTCGGTACCGGTAATGCGGTCAACCTGACCGATGGCCTTGATGGCCTGGCGATTATGCCGACCGTGTTTGTTGCCGCTGGTTTTGCACTGGTGGCATGGGCGACAGGGAACATGAACTTTGCGGGCTACCTGCACATTCCTTACCTGCGCCATGCGGGTGAACTGGTCATCGTCTGTACGGCGATTGTCGGCGCAGGCCTGGGCTTCCTGTGGTTCAACACTTACCCGGCTCAGGTCTTCATGGGCGACGTTGGCTCGTTGGCTCTTGGCGGGGCTCTGGGGACTATCGCAGTGCTACTGCGTCAGGAGTTCCTGCTGGTGATTATGGGGGGCGTGTTTGTCGTTGAAACGCTATCGGTGATCCTGCAGGTGGGCTCATTCAAGCTCAGAGGGCAGCGTATCTTCCGTATGGCGCCCATTCACCATCACTATGAATTGAAAGGCTGGCCGGAGCCGCGCGTGATTGTGCGCTTCTGGATTATTTCGCTGATGCTGGTGCTGATTGGCCTGGCTACGCTGAAGGTTCGCTAAACATGGCAGATTACCAGGGTAAAAACGTTGTCATCATTGGACTGGGCCTGACGGGCCTGTCCTGCGTGGATTTCTTTATTGCGCGCGGCATTACGCCACGCGTAATGGATTCCCGTATCTCCCCTCCTGGTCTTGATAAGTTGCCTGAGAACGTTGATCGCCATACCGGTTCGCTGAATGAGGACTGGTTGCTGGCGGCGGATTTAATTATTGCCAGTCCTGGCGTGGCGCTTGCTACTCCAGCCTTGAGCGCGGCGGTTGATGCCGGGGTTGAGGTCATTGGTGATATTGAGCTGTTTTGCCGTGAGGCCCAGGCTCCGATTGTCGCGATTACCGGCTCCAACGGGAAAAGTACCGTAACCACCCTGGTGGGAGAGATGGCGAAAGCCGCTGGTGTGAATGTGGGCGTTGGCGGAAATATTGGTCTACCGGCGCTGATGCTGCTGGACAAAGGCTGTGAGCTTTATGTTCTTGAGCTATCGAGCTTCCAGTTGGAAACTACCCATAGTTTGAAAGCGGCGGCGGCGACCGTTCTGAACGTGACTGAAGATCATATGGATCGCTATCCGTTTGGGATGCAGCAGTATCGTGCGGCAAAACTGAGTATTTATGAAAATGCCAAAGTTTGCGTGGTCAACGCAGATGACGCGCTGACGATGCCGGTACGCGGCGCGGACGAGCGCTGTATCAGTTTCGGTGTGGATGTCGGCGATTATCATCTTAATCGCCAGCAGGGTGACACCTGGCTGCGGGTGAAGGGGGAGAAAATCCTCAACACCAAAGAAATGAAACTGGTTGGGCAGCATAACTACACCAACGCGCTGGCTGCGCTGGCGCTGGCGGATGCGGTGAATCTGCCTCGTTCCAGCAGCCTGAAAGCGTTGACCACCTATACTGGCCTGGCTCATCGCTTCCAACTGGCCTGGGAACGTAATGGCGTTCGCTGGATTAACGACTCTAAAGCCACCAACGTCGGCAGTACTGAAGCCGCGCTAAATGGCCTGCATGTGGAAGGGACGCTGCATTTGCTGTTAGGCGGCGACGGCAAGTCTGCCGACTTCTCACCTTTAGCTCGCTATCTGCAAGGTGATCGCGTTCGCCTGTACTGCTTTGGTCGCGACGGTGCTGAACTGGCTGAGTTACGCCCGGATATTGCCGAGCAGACAGAAACCATGGAACAGGCGATGAAGCTGGCCGCGGGCCGAGTGGAATCTGGCGATATGGTACTGCTCTCTCCAGCCTGTGCCAGCCTCGATCAGTTTAAAAACTTTGAACAGCGCGGTGACATGTTTACTCAATTAGCGAAGGAGCTAGGCTGATGCGTTTATCTCTCCCTCGCCTTCGCGTCCCCCGCATTCCAGGATTTGGTATCCTGGCCTGGGTCGCTTCGGCGTTAAAAGGGTGGGTAATGGGTTCCCGCGAGGCCGACGCCAACAGCATGGTGCTGTATGACCGCACGCTGCTTTGGCTAACCTTAGGCCTGGCCGCGATCGGTTTTATTATGGTGACCTCGGCGTCGATGCCGGTAGGCCAGCGTCTGGCAAACGATCCGTTCCTGTTTGCCAAACGCGACGGGCTCTACATCATTGTTGCGTTTGTGCTGGCGATGGTGACGCTGCGTTTGCCGATGGATTTCTGGCAGCGCCACAGTACGGCCATGCTGCTGGCTTCGATCGTGATGCTGCTGATTGTACTGGTCGTCGGTAGCTCGGTTAACGGGGCATCGCGCTGGATTGCTTTCGGCCCGCTGCGTATTCAGCCCGCAGAGTTTTCCAAGCTGTCACTGTTCTGTTATCTCGCAAACTACCTTGTGCGCAAGGTGGATGAAGTTCGAAATAACCTGCGCGGCTTCCTGAAGCCAATGGGCGTAATTCTGGTGATGGCCGTCCTGCTGCTGGCCCAGCCAGACCTTGGTACCGTAGTTGTGCTGTTTGTCACTACGCTGGCAATGTTGTTCCTCGCGGGAGCAAAACTGTGGCAGTTTATCGCGATCATCGGGATGGGGATCTCGGCGGTTATCCTGTTGATCCTCGCTGAGCCTTACCGTATTCGCCGCGTAACGTCGTTCTGGAACCCGTGGGAAGATCCATTCGGCAGCGGCTACCAGTTAACGCAATCACTGATGGCTTTTGGGCGCGGTGAATTGTGGGGACAAGGGCTGGGGAACTCGGTGCAGAAGCTGGAATATCTGCCCGAAGCACACACTGACTTTATCTTCTCGATCATCGGTGAGGAGCTGGGATATATCGGTGTGGTGCTTGCACTTTTGATGGTATTCTTCGTCGCTTTTCGCGCGATGTCCATCGGCAAACGTGCGCTGGAATTGGATCAGCGTTTCTCCGGTTTCCTGGCATGTTCTATCGGGATCTGGTTTAGCTTCCAGGCGCTGGTTAACGTTGGTGCTGCGGCGGGGATGTTGCCCACTAAAGGCCTGACGCTGCCGCTTATCAGTTACGGCGGTTCCAGCCTGCTGATTATGTCCACGGCAATCATGCTGCTGTTGAGAATAGATTATGAAACGCGTCTGGCTAAGGCTCAGGCGTTTACACGGAGTGCCAAATGACGGGCAAAGCGAAGCGATTGATGGTGATGGCGGGTGGTACAGGTGGGCATGTTTTCCCAGGCCTGGCCGTTGCCCATCACCTTCAGGCGGAAGGGTGGGATATTCGCTGGCTTGGTACTGCGGACCGTATGGAAGCCGATCTGGTGCCGAAAAACGGGATTGAGATCGACTTTATCCGTATTTCTGGCCTGCGCGGTAAGGGCCTAAAGGCCTTGTTGATGGCTCCTGTGCGTATTTTTAACGCGTGGCGCCAGGCTCGCGCCATCATGAAAGCGTGGAAGCCGGATGTAGTGCTGGGCATGGGCGGCTATGTTTCCGGGCCTGGTGGCCTGGCTGCGTGGTCTCTTGGCATTCCGGTTGTCTTGCATGAACAGAACGGCATTGCCGGTCTGACGAATAAATGGTTGGCAAAGATCGCCACCAAGGTAATGCAAGCCTTTCCTGGCGCATTCCCTAAAGCGGACGTGGTTGGCAACCCGGTGCGGACAGATGTGCTTGCTTTACCGCTTCCGCAAGTGCGTTTTACCGGAAGAGAAGGCCCGGTTCGCGTGCTGGTTGTTGGTGGATCTCAGGGCGCTCGAGTGTTGAACCAAACCATGCCGCAGGCTGCTGGGCGTTTAGGTGAATCCGTGACTATCTGGCACCAAACCGGAAAGGGCGGCCAGGCAGTTGTGCAGCAGGCTTACGCTGAAGCAGGACAGCCTCAGCACAAGGTCACCGAGTTTATTGATGATATGGCAGCAGCCTACGAATGGGCTGATGTTGTGGTCTGTCGCTCCGGGGCATTAACCGTGAGTGAAATCGCGGCTGCAGGGTTACCAGCCTTGTTCGTTCCTTTCCAGCACAAAGATCGGCAGCAGTACTGGAATGCCCTGCCGCTTGAAAAGGCAGGCGCTGCGAAAATACTGGAGCAACCGCAGTTTACCGTGGATGCCGTTACCCGTACCCTGGCCGGGTGGGACAGAGCAACGCTGCTGGCAATGGCCGAGCGAGCGCGAGCTGCCTCCATTCCTGATGCAACTGAACGTGTAGCAAACGAAGTCAGCGCCGCAGCGCGCGCGTAATACTTGTGGGTGGCAAATTGTCGCCCGTAAATTTGATGTAATGGCGGCATGCCGCTTGCAGGTTTAGAGAATGAATACACAACAACTGGCGAAACTGCGTTCAATTGTGCCCGAGATGCGTCGCGTCCGGCACATTCACTTTGTTGGCATCGGCGGCGCCGGTATGGGCGGTATTGCTGAAGTATTGGCTAATGAAGGCTACCAGATCAGCGGCTCCGATCTGGCACCGAACCCGGTCACGCAGCAGTTGTCGGCACTGGGTGCCACGATTTATTTCAACCATCGCCCGGAAAACGTGCGCGATGCAAGCGTGGTTGTTGTTTCTACGGCAATTTCTGCGGATAACCCGGAAATTGTTGCTGCCCATGAAGCACGTATTCCGGTCATCCGCCGTGCTGAAATGCTGGCTGAATTGATGCGTTTCCGTCACGGCATTGCGATTGCGGGGACGCATGGCAAAACCACGACAACGGCGATGGTATCGAGCATTTATGCCGAAGCGGGCCTGGACCCAACGTTTGTAAATGGTGGGCTGGTGAAAGCCGCAGGTGTCCATGCTCGTCTGGGCAACAGCCGCTACCTGATTGCAGAGGCTGACGAAAGCGATGCTTCGTTCCTGCACCTGCAGCCGATGGTCTCAATTGTGACCAATATCGAAGCCGATCACATGGATACTTACCAGGGCGACTTCGAAAATTTAAAGCAGACGTTTATTAATTTCCTGCACAACTTGCCGTTTTATGGACGTGCGGTGATGTGCGTAGACGATCCGGTGATTCGTGAGCTTCTGCCGCGCGTGGGCCGTCAAATCACCACATATGGCTTTAGCGACGATGCAGATGTCCGCGTTGAAAATTATCAGCAGAAAGGCGCTCAGGGCTTTTTCACCATCGTGCGCCAGGACAAGCCTGAGATGCATGTGGTGCTGAATGCACCTGGCCGTCACAACGCACTGAATGCAGCTGCCGCTGTTGCCGTTGCGACGGAAGAGGGTATCGAAGACGATGCTATTTTGCGTGCGCTGGAAAGTTTCCAGGGGACGGGGCGTCGTTTCGATTTCCTGGGCGAATATCCGCTGGCGCCGGTAAATGGCAAAGCGGGCACCGCTATGCTGGTGGACGACTATGGCCACCACCCAACGGAAGTGGATGCCACCATTAAGGCAGCGCGCGCAGGCTGGCCAGATAAGAATCTGGTGATGATTTTCCAGCCGCACCGCTATACACGTACGCGTGATTTGTATGATGACTTTGCTGGAGTGCTGTCCCAGGTTGACTCCCTGGTGATGCTGGAGGTTTATCCCGCAGGTGAAGCACCTATCCCAGGAGCGGATAGCCGTTCTTTATGCCGCACTATTCGCGGCCGTGGCAAAGTTGATCCAATTTTGGTTTCCGATCACGCGGAAGTGGCGGAAATTTTAGCCCCTGTGTTGACGGGAAATGATTTGATCCTCGTTCAAGGTGCCGGGAATATCGGCAAAATCGCCCGAAACCTGGCTGAAATCAAATTGCAGCCTCAAACTAAAGAGGAAGGGCGTCATGGCTGATAAGATCGCCGTTCTTCTGGGAGGAACCTCTGCTGAGCGCGAGGTTTCTCTGCAATCCGGCAGCGCGGTGCTGGCGGGATTAAAAGAAGCGGGTATTGATGCGCATGCTTTTGATCCACAAAACGAGTCTGTACTTGAGCTAAAGGCTCAGGGTTTTGACAAGGTTTTTATCGCGCTGCACGGTCGCGGTGGTGAAGACGGGACGTTGCAAGGGCTATTGGAGTTCCTTCAACTGCCTTATACCGGTAGTGGTGTTATGGCCTCGGCGATAACGATGGATAAGCTGCGCAGCAAACTGCTGTGGCAGGGAGCAGGTTTACCCGTTGCGCCATGGGTTGCCGTCAATCGTCAGGATTTCGCAGCAGGCCTGAGCGCAGCGCTGGTTGAGCGTATTACTGCATTAGGTTTGCCGGTTATCGTCAAGCCGAGCCGTGAAGGTTCCAGCGTAGGTATGTCTAAGGTGGACAGCGTAGATGTGCTGCCAGCCGCGCTTGAACTGGCCTTTGAGCATGACGAAGAAGTGCTGATTGAAAAATGGTTGAGTGGCCCGGAGTATACGGTTGCGATTTTAGGCGAGGAAATTTTACCGTCTATTCGCATCCAACCCGCTGGAACCTTCTATGATTATGAGGCGAAGTATCTCTCTGATGAAACTCAATATTTCTGCCCTGGCGGATTAATTGAACAAAGAGAGCAGGAATTGCAGGCATTAGTTCTGCAGGCCTGGCAGATTCTCGGCTGTAGCGGCTGGGGCCGGGTCGATGTGATGCTGGATAGCGATGGTCAGTTTTACCTGTTAGAAGTGAATACTTCTCCGGGGATGACCAGCCACAGCCTGGTGCCGATGGCGGCTCGCCAGGCAGGGATGAGCTTCTCACAATTAGTTGTACGTATTTTGGAACTGGCGGACTGATATGTCGCAGGCTGCACTGAATGCGCGTAATCGTGCCGAGGAAAATGCCAGCGCTCGGCGCAGCAACGGGTCCCGCCTGGCAGGGATGATTTTCCTGTGTGCGGTACTGTTGAGCGTGTTTATCGGCGGTTGGATTGTGGTGGGCTGGATGGAAGATGCCCAGCGTTTACCACTCTCCAGGCTGGTGGTGACCGGGGAGCGGCACTACACACGTAATGATGATATACGCCAGTCGATTCTGGCCCTGGGGCCTCCGGGTACTTTTATGACCCAGGATGTGAATATCATCCAACAGCAGATAGAACGCTTGCCCTGGATCAAGCAGGCAAGCGTTAGAAAGCAGTGGCCGGACGAATTGAAGATTCATCTGGTTGAATATGTGCCGATAGCACGTTGGAATGACCAGCATATGGTTGACGCAGAGGGAAATTCCTTCAGCGTACCAGCAGAACGCACCAGCAAGCAGACTTTGCCAATGCTTTCCGGCCCGGAAGGCAGCGAAAATGAAGTTCTGCAAGGTTACCGTGACATGGGCATGGTGCTGGCAAAGGATAAATTTACGTTGAAACAAGCGGCTATGACCGCTCGCCGCTCCTGGCAGTTGACGCTGAATAACGGAATTAAGCTCAACCTTGGTCGGGGCGACACGATGAAACGTCTGGATCGTTTTGTAGAACTGTACCCGGTTCTGCAGCAGCAGGCGCAGGCTGATAACAAACGGATCAGTTATGTCGACCTGCGATACGATTCAGGCGCCGCGGTAGGTTGGGAGGCACTTCCTCCTCCGGTACCTAATCCGAATCAGCAACAGAATCAGGCACAGGCAGAACAACAATGATCAAGGCGACGGACAGAAAACTGGTAGTTGGACTGGAGATTGGCACCGCGAAGGTTGCCGCTTTAGTAGGGGAAGTTCTGCCCGACGGTATGGTCAATATTATTGGCGTGGGGAGTTGCCCTTCGCGTGGTATGGACAAAGGCGGAGTAAACGACCTCGAGTCGGTGGTTAAATGTGTTCAACGGGCGATTGACCAGGCTGAATTGATGGCAGACTGCCAGATATCTTCAGTTTATCTGGCGCTGTCCGGCAAGCATATCAGCTGCCAAAACGAGATAGGCATGGTGCCGATTTCGGAAGAGGAAGTGACGCAGGAAGATGTTGAAAATGTGGTGCATACGGCAAAATCAGTGCGTGTTCGCGATGAACACCGCGTTCTGCATGTGATTCCACAGGAATACGCTATTGATTACCAGGAAGGGATCAAAAATCCGGTAGGCCTGTCCGGTGTCCGTATGCAGGCCAAAGTGCATCTGATTACCTGCCATAACGATATGGCGAAAAACATCGTTAAAGCGGTTGAACGTTGTGGTTTGAAAGTTGACCAATTAATTTTCGCCGGTCTGGCCGCAAGCTATGCGGTACTGACCGAAGATGAACGCGAGCTGGGTGTCTGTGTTGTAGACATCGGTGGTGGTACCATGGACATGGCGGTGTATACCGGCGGTGCGCTGCGCCACACCAAAGTTATCCCTTATGCAGGGAACGTGGTCACCAGCGATATCGCCTACGCCTTCGGGACGCCACCGAGCGATGCGGAGGCTATTAAAGTTCGCCATGGTTGTGCCCTGGGATCTATCGTCGGTAAAGACGAGAACGTTGAAGTTCCTAGCGTAGGTGGACGTCCGCCGCGCAGCCTTCAGCGTCAGACGCTGGCCGAAGTGATTGAGCCTCGCTACACAGAGCTGCTCAACCTGGTCAACGAAGAGATTTTGCAGTTACAGGAACAGCTTCGCCAGCAGGGTGTGAAACACCACCTGGCGGCGGGGATTGTGTTAACCGGCGGCGCGGCACAAATTGAAGGCCTGGCAGCCTGTGCTCAGCGTGTGTTCCATACGCAGGTGCGTATCGGCCAGCCGTTGAATATTACTGGCCTTACTGATTATGCCCAGGAGTCGTATTACTCGACCGCAGTAGGGTTGCTGCACTACGGGAAAGAATCACATCTCAGTGGTGAAGCTGAAGTGGAAAAAAGGACCTCTGTTGGCTCATGGTTTAAGCGACTGAACAGCTGGCTGAGAAAAGAATTTTAATTTTTATAAGAGACCGGAGACAATTAGCGGTCTCAGGCGACAGGCACAAAACGGAGAGAAACTATGTTTGAACCTATGGAACTGACCAACGACGCGGTGATTAAAGTCATCGGCGTCGGTGGCGGCGGCGGTAATGCCGTTGAACACATGGTGCGTGAGCGCATCGAAGGCGTTGAATTCTTTGCGGTTAACACTGACGCTCAGGCACTGCGTAAAACCGCTGTCGGCCAGACGATCCAGATCGGTAATGGGATCACTAAAGGTCTGGGCGCAGGCGCAAATCCAGAAGTGGGTCGTAACGCGGCGGAAGAAGACCGTGAAGCATTACGCGCTGCGCTGGACGGGGCAGACATGGTGTTTATCGCTGCTGGTATGGGCGGTGGTACCGGTACGGGTGCTGCTCCTGTTGTTGCCGAAGTAGCTAAAGATTTGGGTATCCTGACTGTTGCCGTCGTGACTAAGCCTTTCAACTTTGAAGGCAAGAAGCGTATGGCTTTCGCGGAGCAGGGTATCGCCGAGCTGTCCAAGCACGTTGACTCCTTGATCACTATTCCGAATGACAAGCTGCTGAAAGTACTGGGTCGCGGCATTTCTCTGCTTGACGCATTTGGTGCGGCAAACGACGTATTGAAAGGCGCTGTGCAGGGTATTGCCGAGCTGATTACCCGTCCGGGCCTCATGAACGTTGACTTCGCGGACGTGCGTACAGTGATGTCTGAAATGGGCTACGCCATGATGGGATCCGGCGTTGCCAGCGGCGAAGACCGCGCTGAAGAAGCAGCAGAAATGGCTATCTCCAGCCCACTGCTGGAAGATATCGACCTGTCTGGTGCTCGTGGCGTGCTGGTTAACATTACCGCTGGCTTCGACCTGCGTCTGGATGAGTTCGAAACCGTGGGTAACACCATTCGTGCGTTCGCGTCTGACAATGCAACTGTGGTTATCGGTACCTCTCTGGATCCAGAGATGAACGACGAACTGCGCGTAACTGTTGTTGCTACTGGGATCGGCATGGACAAACGTCCTGAGATCACCCTGGTGACTAACAAGCAGGTACAGCAGCCGGTGATGGATCGCTACCAGCAGCACGGTATGGCTCCGCTGACGCAAGAGCAAAAGCCGGCCGCTAAAGTGGTAAACGACAATACACCGCAGACGGCGAAAGAGCCTGATTATCTGGATATTCCAGCGTTCCTGCGTAAGCAAGCTGATTAAGAATAAACCGGAAGTTGGGAATATTCGCTCTTTGTGCTAAACTGGCCTGCCGTTAGTGATATACACTCTCGGCTAGCTTAGTAATTTGGCGGGATTATACGATGATCAAACAAAGGACACTTAAACGTATCGTTCAGGCGACTGGCGTCGGTTTACATACCGGCAAGAAAGTCACACTGACGCTGCGCCCTGCGCCGGCAAATACCGGGGTCATCTATCGTCGCACCGACTTGAATCCTCCGGTAGATTTTCCGGCTGATGCCAAATCCGTGCGGGATACCATGCTCTGTACTTGTCTGGTAAACGAGCATGATGTACGGATTTCTACCGTAGAGCACCTCAACGCTGCCCTGGCAGGGCTGGGTATTGACAACATTATTATTGAAGTCGATGCGCCAGAAATCCCTATCATGGACGGCAGTGCGGCGCCGTTTGTCTATCTGCTGCTTGATGCAGGGATCGACGAACTGAACTCGGCCAAGAAATTTATACGTCTGAAAGAGACGGTTCGCGTGGAAGATGGCGATAAATGGGCTGAAATGTCACCGTTTAATGGTTTCTCGTTGGACTTTACCATCGACTTTAACCATCCGGCGATTGATGCCAGCACCCAGCGCTACACCATGAACTTCTCTGCTGAAGCATTCATGCGTCAGATTAGCCGTGCGCGTACCTTCGGTTTTATGCGTGATATCGAATATCTGCAGTCCCGTGGCCTGTGCCTGGGCGGCAGCTTCGATTGTGCCATCGTTGTTGACGATTATCGCGTATTGAACGAAGACGGCCTGCGTTTTGAAGATGAATTCGTTCGTCACAAAATGCTGGATGCGATCGGCGATCTGTTCATGTGTGGCCACAACATTATCGGCGCGTTTACCGCCTATAAATCTGGTCATGCCCTGAACAATAAACTGCTGCAGGCTGTTTTGGCTAAGCAGGAAGCCTGGGAATGGGCGACCTTCGAAGACGAAGCCGAACTTCCGCTGGCGTTTAAAGCACCTAAAATGGTGCTGGCGTAACGCTTAAATTAGCGATTACGACTGGTTTTGCTGGTACCCTCTCCGGCCAGTGAAGCCAGTCGTTCTATTGTTGCTCTTAATTTCTCCGGGCTACGTTTAGCCACCTCTCTCAACACTTCAGCACTCTGCTTACTCAGTTGACGATTAACTTCGTATTTCTCAGTCCCTGTTTGAGTGGCGTTTTCTTGAACAAATTCCTGCCCTTTTACCGCCAGCGAAGGATTAATCCTGATGTCGATTGATGTCAATGATGGTAATATTTGGGCGCGTAATGCACTCAGCAGCGTGGCTTGTTCATAGCGTAAGCGCATCAGCCAGCTGGCATTTGCGGTTTCAAGGACGAGAATGCCCTGACGGAAGTTAGCCACCCGGCACCAGGGATGCAGTGGAGCAGGCAAAATGCCTTTCACTGCCCGGTTAAGGCGTAGCAGAGCAACGGCACGTTGTTGCACGTTTTGCAGCATGCTTTCCTGACCGGCATCGTCAAATAGATTTTCTAAAGATTGCGGGCGACTGTCGCGCATACATTAAGCTCCGGCGGAAAAAGTGATTGGTATTCTAAATCGTTGGCGACAATTTGGCAGACGTTATTTCTGGCCGCATCTCCTGTTGGGGATGGTCGCGGCGAGTTTTGGCATGCCTGCGCTCAACGGTAACACAGAAACCGGCGTGCCCGCTGAAGCTTCCGCCAGCCGTCACGATTCGGCACGGCAACTGCGTTTTGATAGCCTTGTTCAACTGCAAGAAAGCACTCGCCGTCCTTCCTTTAGTGTGGACTATTGGCACCAGCATGCAATCCGCACCGTTATCCGTCATCTTTCCTTTGCTATGGCACCTCAGGCTTTGCCTGTTGCACAGGAAAGCGTGCCGCTTCAGGCACAACACCTTGCCCTGCTGGACACGCTTAGCGCGCTGTTAACGCAGGAAAGTAAACCTCCCGTTATTGTCCGCCAGACAGCGTTTAGGGCATCTCCTGTAGGAGACGTTTTCAGCACCGTAGTGTGGATCCGTCAGGTACAGGGCATCCGCGCTGGCCCGCTTTGCCTCAGCTAATTCATCTTCCAGACTAACAACAATTTATTGACCGTACTGACGGCAGGCGTTTGAGAATTTATTATGCTAATCAAATTATTAACTAAAGTTTTCGGTAGTCGTAACGATCGTACACTGCGCCGCATGCGCAAAGTTGTTTCCGTGATCAACAGCATGGAACCGCAGATGGAAAAGCTCACGGATGATGAGCTGAAGGCTAAAACCGGTGAGTTCCGCGCGCGCCTGGAAAAAGGTGAAGTGCTGGAAAACCTGATCCCGGAAGCTTTCGCCGTTGTTCGTGAAGCAAGTAAGCGCGTCTTCGGTATGCGTCACTTCGACGTGCAGCTGTTGGGCGGCATGGTCCTGAACGATCGCTGCATCGCGGAAATGCGTACTGGTGAAGGTAAAACCCTGACGGCTACGCTGCCAGCTTATCTAAACGCACTGAGCGGCAAAGGCGTGCACGTTGTTACCGTGAACGACTATCTGGCCCAGCGTGACGCCGAAAACAACCGCCCACTGTTTGAATATCTGGGACTGAGCGTAGGTATTAACCTGCCAGGCATGCCAGCGCCAGCTAAGCGTGAAGCTTACGCAGCAGACATCACCTACGGCACCAACAACGAATACGGTTTCGACTACCTCCGCGACAACATGGCTTTCAGTCCTGAAGAGCGCGTGCAGCGCAAGCTTCACTATGCGCTGGTGGATGAAGTTGACTCCATTCTGATCGACGAAGCGCGTACGCCGCTGATCATCTCCGGCCCGGCGGAAGACAGCTCTGAGCTGTACAAACGCGTGAACAAAATCATTCCGCACCTGATGCGTCAGGAAAAAGAAGACTCCGATACCTTCCAGGGTGAAGGCCACTTCTCGGTGGATGAAAAATCTCGCCAGGTTAACCTGACCGAACGTGGTCTGGTGCTGATTGAAGAGCTGCTGGTGCAAGAAGGCATGATGGAAGAGGGCGAGTCGCTGTACTCACCAGCCAACATCATGCTGATGCACCACGTGACCGCGGCACTTCGCGCTCATGCGCTGTTCACCCGCGACGTTGACTACATCGTTAAAGATGGCGAAGTCATCATCGTTGACGAACACACGGGCCGTACCATGCAGGGGCGCCGTTGGTCAGATGGTCTTCATCAGGCCGTTGAAGCGAAAGAAGGCGTCGAGATTCAGAATGAAAACCAGACGCTGGCGTCTATCACCTTCCAGAACTACTTCCGCCTTTACGAGAAGCTGGCGGGGATGACCGGTACCGCAGACACCGAAGCGTTTGAATTTAGCTCCATTTATAAGCTCGATACCATTGTTGTGCCGACCAACCGCCCAATGATCCGTAAAGATATGCCGGATCTGGTCTACATGACCGAACTGGATAAAATCGGCGCAATTATCGAAGACATTAAAGAACGTACCGCGAACGGCCAACCCGTTCTGGTCGGGACCATCTCCATTGAGAAATCTGAAGTGGTTTCTCATGAGCTGACCAAAGCCGGTATTAAGCACAACGTACTGAACGCTAAGTTCCACGCCAACGAAGCGGCTATCGTTGCTCAGGCGGGTTACCCAGCTGCAGTGACCATCGCAACGAACATGGCGGGTCGTGGTACGGATATTGTCCTGGGTGGTAGCTGGCAGGAAGAGATTGCCGAGCTGGATGAGCCAACGCCAGAACAAATTGCTCAGATCAAAGCGGACTGGAAGGTTCGCCACGACGCAGTACTGGCTTCTGGCGGTCTACATATTATCGGTACCGAGCGTCATGAGTCCCGTCGTATCGATAACCAGCTGCGCGGTCGTTCTGGCCGTCAGGGCGATGCCGGTTCTTCCCGTTTCTACCTGTCGATGGAAGATGCCCTGATGCGTATCTTCGCCTCAGATCGCGTATCCAATATGATGCGTAAACTGGGCATGAAGCCGGGTGAGGCTATTGAGCACCCTTGGGTAACCAAGGCGATTGCCAACGCACAGCGTAAAGTTGAAAGCCGTAACTTTGATATTCGTAAACAGCTGCTGGAATACGATGACGTTGCGAACGATCAGCGCCGCGCTATTTATACCCAGCGTAATGAGCTGCTCGACGTTACCGACGTGAGCGAAACCATCGCCAGCATTCGTGAAGACGTCTTCAAAGTCACCATCGATGCGCATATTCCGCCTCAGTCTCTGGAAGAAATGTGGGATGTAGAAGGTCTGGAAGAACGCCTGAAAAACGACTTTGATCTCGAGATGCCAATCAAAGAATGGCTGGATAAGGAACCAGAGCTGCACGAAGAAACGCTGCGTGAGCGTATTCTGCAGACGGCGATTGAACTTTATCAGCGTAAAGAAGAAGTTGTTGGTGCGGAAATGATGCGCCACTTCGAAAAAGGCGTGATGCTGCAAACGCTGGATTCCCTGTGGAAAGAGCACCTGGCGGCAATGGATTACCTGCGTCAGGGGATCCACCTGCGCGGTTATGCGCAGAAAGATCCGAAGCAGGAATACAAGCGTGAATCCTTCTCTATGTTTGCCGCGATGCTGGAGTCACTGAAATATGAAGTGATCAGCACCCTGAGCAAAGTCCAGGTACGCCTGCCGGAAGAAGTTGAAGCGATGGAACAACAGCGTCGTGAAGAGGCTGAACGTCTGGCACGTATGCAGCAGCTTAGCCATGTCGATGATGAAACTCAGGCCGCACAGGCGCTGGCAGCGGAAACAGGCGATCGTAAAGTGGGTCGCAACGATCCTTGCCCTTGCGGTTCCGGTAAAAAATACAAACAGTGCCATGGCCGTCTGAGCTAAGGTCTGACAAAATCGAAAAGGCGCAGCTTGCTGCGCCTTTTTTACGCATGGAGTTTGAGAATATGAAGCAACTGCAAATCGCCGTCGGCATTATCCGTAATCAGCAGGGTGAAATTTTTATCACGCAGCGCGCAGCCGATGCGCACATGGCGAATAAATGGGAATTCCCCGGTGGGAAGATTGAGGCCGGGGAGTCCCCGGAACAGGCCGTTATCCGGGAATTACAGGAAGAAACCGGTATTGTGGTGCAAAGTGCCAGCCTGTTTGAAACCCTGGAGTACCAGTTCCCGGATCGTCATATTTCCCTGTGGTTTTATCTGATCGAGAGCTGGGCAGGAGAGCCCTGGGGCAAAGAAGGGCAACCCGGGCGTTGGGTTGCTCAGGAGGAGCTCAATGTCAGCGAGTTTCCGCCAGCCAACGAGCCCGTTATTTTAAAACTGCTGAACGCTTAGCGTTCCTGTTCTTCGCTCCAGCCCTCGCTTTCAGAAAGGTCGCCGCTGCTGGGAATACGTTTTTCCTCTGCGGCCCATTCTCCAAGGTCTATAAGCTGGCAGCGTTTGCTGCAGAACGGCCGGTAAGGGCTGCTCTCGTTCCAGATAACGGCTTTACCGCAGCCCGGGCAATTGACGATGGTCTCTTCGCTCATTTTTATTCCTTAGCAACAGGCCAGCTCAAAGTCGAGGCGTTCTGGCACCAGGCCATTTTCTGAATCCAGCGGCATAAACCGAATCGCAAAGCGGCTTTTATGGCCGGATATCTGCGGATAAAGCTGGTCGCCAAGAGTGAGATGTAGGCGAAGCAGGTCGGCATCATCGCCGTTGTCCTGATAGAACCCATTGAGGCTGGTTTGTTTACGAAACGGTGCAGAATTACGGATGATGTCCAGCAGAAGGTCGAGTGACTGTTTTACTGGCTCGAGACTGTTTAGCCAAAAACTGACCTGAGCATCACGTTGTTCCTGCGGCAGATAAAGCCAAATATGCAGCGTAGGCAGGTCGAAGCTACAGCAGCCGCCTGGGATGCTAAGCCGCTGGCGTACCAGTGCAATTAGGCGATCCTCTCGCAGAATTTGCCCGATGCGCGGCGCGGCCATTAACACGCTGCCGCAGCTCTCCAACTGGCTTCGGAGTGAGTCGATGCGCTGCATATCAACCCCCGGGACTTCTGACCAGCTCAGCAATTTACGCTGCTGACGGCCTATCTCTTTGAGAATATCTGTGCGAATTTCGCCCCTTTCAAACACATCCAGTAAGTCACCGACATTACGAAAAAAATGCAGCGCCTTTGCGCTGTCATTGATAGGAAGTGCTGACTGCATCTGTTGGATCAAAAACTCAATACGCAGCCATGTGCGCATTTTCTCATTCAATGGGTGTTCGAAAAGAACCTGAGTGTTCATCATTCTGCTTCCTGTTGTGCGGCCAGACTAGCCAGTTTCAGGTACTGGCGATGCAGGCGGTCAACATGCACGACAACGTCCTGGGGACTGCCGTCATTATTAATTACATCATCTGCCACGGCGAGGCGAGCTTCCCGGGAGGCCTGAGCGTCCAGAATCTGCTGGGCGTGCTCGCGGGAAACATTGTCCCGCAGCATAGTACGCGCAATCTGGGTCTCGGGGGAAACATCCACCACTAAAATCCGGTCCGCCTTTTGTTGCAGATTATTTTCTACCAACAGAGGGACTACCCATAACACGTAAGGTGATGTAGCTCGGGCAATCTCATCACGGGTTCGCTGCTGGATAATCGGATGTAGCAGGTTATTAACCCATTGCTTTTGCTGCGGGGAGCTGAAGATCGTTTCTCTCAACGCTCGGCGGTTTAAAGAACCATCTTCCAGAAGGATCTCTGGGCCAAAATGTTGAGAAATGAGAGCTAACGCACGTTGGCCAGGCTCAACAACCTGACGGGCAATCACATCTGCATCGATGACGGTGACTCCAGCGTGGGAAAAGGCTTCGGCGACGGTACTTTTACCACTGCCAATGCCACCCGTAAGTGCAACCGTGTAAACCATAGATAAGCGATCCTGATGCTATATTTATCAATAAGATAAAGACATTTCTGCAACGTGATTCTAAGTGAGTTTGCATCACATAAAAATCTGATATTCGCCCTCTGAGGGCCTTTTACCGTTTACCAGGTAAATTTAAACGATTGTAGCGTAAAAAAGTCGGTTTTCGCAGTCTTGCGGAGTCATTATTACTGCGTATGATAGCGTCACTGGAGTTGGCTGTTGTTTGCTCGTTTTACTTTAAACCACAGGTACGTTTAGCGTGCTTGCTCACCCCAGTGTCTGATTTTGTCCCTCTGGGTTTGGGCTTACCGCTGTACTGTGTCTTGAGTAATGAAGAGCCTACCGCCGATCGCGTTCATCGCCATTCGACCCAGGGATCTGCATCATGCGTATTGAAGAAGATTTGAAGTTAGGTTTTAAAGACGTTTTAATCCGCCCAAAACGCTCCACCCTCAAAAGCCGTTCAGACGTTGAGCTGGAACGTCAATTCACATTCAAGCATTCCGGTATCACGTGGTCTGGCGTCCCTATTATTGCTGCCAATATGGACACCGTAGGCACATTCGCGATGGCGCAGGCGCTGGCCTCATTCGACATTCTTACCGCCGTGCACAAACACTACTCTGTAGAAGAGTGGAGCAACTTTATTCGTTCCGTGCCTGAAAGCCAGCTGCGCCATATCATGGTCTCAACCGGCACTTCTGATGCAGATTTTGCCAAAACTAAGCAGATTCTGGATCTGACTCCTGCGCTGAAGTTTATCTGCATCGACGTGGCGAACGGTTACTCTGAGCACTTCACCCAGTTCGTCAGCAAAGCCCGAGAAGCATGGCCTGATAAAGTTATCTGTGCTGGTAACGTGGTTACCGGTGAAATGTGTGAAGAACTGATCTTGTCCGGGGCCGATATCGTGAAAGTGGGCATTGGCCCCGGCTCTGTATGCACCACGCGCGTTAAAACCGGCGTGGGCTATCCTCAGCTTTCCGCCGTCATTGAATGTGCTGATGCAGCTCACGGTTTAGGCGGCCAGATCGTCAGCGACGGTGGCTGTACTGTGCCGGGCGATGTGGCTAAAGCCTTTGGTGGTGGCGCTGACTTCGTTATGCTGGGCGGTATGCTGGCAGGGCATGAAGAAAGCGGCGGTACCGTTGTCGAACAGGATGGCGAGAAGTTTATGCTGTTCTACGGCATGAGTTCCGAGTCTGCCATGACCCGTCACGTAGGCGGTGTTGCGCAGTACCGTGCCGCAGAAGGAAAAACCGTTAAGCTGCCTCTGCGAGGGCCGGTGGAAAATACCGCTCGCGATATTCTTGGTGGCCTGCGTTCTGCCTGTACCTATGTAGGTGCCTCTCGCCTTAAAGAGCTAACTAAACGCACAACTTTCATCCGCGTTGCGGAACAGGAAAACCGCGTTTTCAATAGCCTCTGATGAGCATCGATGGCGCAGCTCAGGCTGCGTCATCCTCCTCCGCCCATGGCATCCCCCATCTGGAAAATAGGCAGATACATGGCTATCACCAGCGTGCCAATGATCAAGCCAATGAACAGCATCATGACTGGCTCCAGCGTGGCGGCAAGATTTTCAGCCAGCTCCTGCGTTTTCTCATAATGCCAGCGCGCCAGGCGCTCAAGCATCAGATCCAGAGAACCGGATTCTTCACCAATTCGAACCAACTGTTGGCAAAGTGGTGTGAAATACCCCGACTGCTCCAACGCCTGCCATAGGGGCTTTCCCTCGGAAACCCGATCGCGTACATCAGTAATTTGCCGTTGCCAGAACGTCTGGGTCAGCGTTTTTTCAACCGCCTCAAGACCCTGTAACAGGGGAACGCCAGAGTGCTGAGACAGCGTCAGTACGGTAAAGATCTGGCTGAGTAACTGGCCTCGCCTCAAGGGAGCAATGACCGGTATTTTTAACAGCAGTAATTGTTCTTTTTCTCGAACGACGGGTTGGGTGCGGCGAAGCCACCAACCTATAACGGCTAAGAGCATAGCGGTTAAAACCCACCATCCCCCTTGGGACGTTGCCCACTCTGAAATACTCATAACGGCCTGAGTAATCGCGGGCAGAGGTGCGTTAAAAGAACGATAGATATTGGCAAACTCAGGCAGAACAAACCCAACCATACCTGTGGTGACCAGCAGTGCAACAATCAAAATAAAGGCCGGATAACGCAGGGCTTTCACGACCTTTTTGGTGAGTTGGTATTGTTGTTCTTGTTGTTCGGCTAGCCGCTGGCAGCACTCTGCCAGCCTTCCCGTTAGCTCTCCGGTATGCAGTAATGCAATAAACAGAGGTGGGAATATATGGGGCCATTGCTTAAGTGCTTCGGAAAACGGTATGCCCTGCGCTACCTGTCGCTCTATGTGTTGTAATAATGCAGACCATGCAGGTTTTGGATGCTGGCGGGCTATGAGCAACAGCGCGTCAGTTAAGGCGATACCTGCATGGAGCAGCGCTGCAAGTTGCCGGACAAAGTCAATTTTGTGCTGAATATGCCAACAGGATCTTCCTGACAGCGATGATTTTTTAACGGACAGGAGCTGAAGTTGCTGCTGAGCAAGCTCCTCCTCAAGAGAAGCGTACTCGCCGGCAAGCGACTCACCGCTCTTTAGTTGACCTTCGTGGTCTATGGCTTCCCAGCGCCAAAGCAGTGGTTTAGGCATGTGGCACACCTAGCACACGATAAATCTCCGCCAGCGTCGTATGACCTTGCTCTACGGCGACGCAGCCACTTTCGAAGAGCGTGCTCATCCCTTGCTCTCTGGCGAGCCTTTCAATGTTACTTGCGGGTTCTCCTTGCGTGATGGCTTGCCTTAGACCGGCGGATAGAGGCAGGATTTCAAATAACGCTGTTCGTCCATAATACCCTCCGTAGCAACGTTCACATCCTGTCGCATGCCAATTGGGCAGCGAGGAAGACCAAATGTGCCCTGGTAATGTTATGGCGGGTTCGTGGTTTGTTCTGCAATGAGGACAAAGTTTTCTCACCAGCCTTTGAGCCACGATGATATTCACGGCAGACGCGATCATCCAGCGAGGGATGGCTATTTGCTCCAGGCGGACAAGTGTTTCAACGGTGGAGTTGGTGTGCAGCGTCGATAAAACCAGGTGCCCGGTCTGGGCAGCTTTGATGGCAATTTCTGCCGTTTCGCCATCCCTGATTTCACCGACCATAATAACGTCAGGATCCTGCCTCAGTAATGCGCGCAGGACGTGCTGAAAGGTGAGACCTGCCTTAGGGTTTATTTGCGTCTGATTCAGTCCTTCTTGCGGGATTTCTATCGGGTCTTCTACGCTACAGACGTTGATACCCGGTTGGTTAAGCGCAGACAGGGCGCTATACAGCGTAATGGTTTTTCCGCTCCCTGTAGGACCGGTTACCAGAATCATGCCCTGTGGGGCCTGGAGCGATTGCTGAAGCCGTTTTTTTTCATCCTCTGTCATACCCAGAGAATGGATGTCCATATGTTGTTTACCCTGCTGAAGAAGCCGTAAAACGACCTTCTCGCCGTATCGGCAGGGCAGCGTCGAGACGCGAAATGAAGCTTTCACCTCCTCGGTAAGATAGTCCATTTGTCCATCCTGCGGCAGCCGCTTTTCCGCGATATCCAGGTTAGCCAGAATTTTTAGCCTTGCTGTGACGGGGGCGGCCATTGCCTGAGGCAGTAGCGGTTGACATTGCAGCACGCCATCAATGCGAAGCCGAATTCGATAGGCATTCTCAAAGGGCTCAAAATGGATATCGGATGCACGCTGCTGTACTGCGGCGGCAAGCGTTGTATTCAAAAGTGCGACCACTGAACTGCTGCGATCGTGCTCCGAAGGTTGGGAAGGCTCCAGCGTTTGCCATTTCTCGAGCCGTTCAATGGGCCAGATCTCTACATCAATGTGTTTATCGCAAAGAAAACGGAGCGCCTCGTACATTTGCTCGTTTGGGGCTTCAACCGCAGCAATTCGTACCGCATCAGACGTTTCCTCTATCAGTATGGCGTTGTAGTGCTGGCATAGGGCGTTAAGCTGTTCTTTTGTGCTCATTTACCAGCCCTCGCTTGCGTTTCGTTAAAGCGGAATACATCTTCACAGGCTTGTTTTAGCGGCGAGCCATTTTCAGCATTACAGACCCTTGTCCAGCCGGTTACGCCGCTCGCGTCGTTCCACTGAGGGGTGAACGTTACTGCCAGCCCGTTCAGTGATTCCTGGCCGTTGAGCGTCACAATCCCGCTGGCAACGCTCATTGAACTGATATAGCGCGTCGTTTTGGTTTCAGCGATGCCGTTACTGCCGGCATTGCAACCGGAGATCCCTCCGCGCTCAATGGCGCAAAGCTCGACGCCGGTACGATAGGGCAGGAAGGTTTGCAGCATATCGGTCAACGCTGCTTTACGAAGGTAGTTTTGATATCCAGGAATGCCGATGGCGCTCAGAATGGCGATGATGCCTATCACCACCATGAGTTCGATTAGCGTAAATCCTTTTTGCTTGTTCATCTGTCGCTCCTTTTGGTTAGAGAGCAACACTGTGCTGAACAGGTTAAGCAATAGCGAACAGGGAAACGGGGATTCGCGAAATGCCTTCCGCGTTAGTTAATGCAGTTGTATGTATCGACAATCAAAATGGAAGTCAGTACGCAAAAAGCGGGCGCAGCACGGGCTGGCCCGCCGTGGTGTTGCATTAGCGGAAGCGCATAGACAAGTCGAGGGCGCGTATGTGCTTAGTCAGAGCGCCTACGGAGATGTAGTCCACGCCGGTATCAGCGAATGTTCTCAGCGTCTCTTTGGTCACGTTACCTGAGACTTCCAGGCGCGCTTTCCCTTGGGTAAGTGCC
Organism: Cedecea neteri; assembly: GCF_000758325.1. Taxonomy (NCBI): domain Bacteria; kingdom Pseudomonadati; phylum Pseudomonadota; class Gammaproteobacteria; order Enterobacterales; family Enterobacteriaceae; genus Cedecea; species Cedecea neteri. Next base: position 1,900,649 of record NZ_CP009459.1, read on the forward strand.
ACGGCATCACGCATTTGCTCCACGGTAAAGTTGTCCAGCATAATGATGTCAGCCCCGGCTTTTAGCGCTTGATCCAATTCATCCAGTGACTCAACTTCCACTTCTACCGGCACGTCAGGGTGCATCCAGAATGCTTTCTCGACTGCCTGACGAATAGAGCCGGAAGCAATAATGTGATTTTCTTTGATCAGGAAAGCATCGGAAAGGCCGAGGCGATGGTTGCTGCCCCCGCCGCATAGCACGGCATATTTCAGCGCGGTGCGCAGGCCCGGAAGCGTTTTACGAGTATCCAGCAACTGCGTTTTAGTGCCCTCAAGCAGCGCCACGTAACGGTGAACTTCACTGGCTACGCCTGAGAGCGTTTGCACGAAGTTCAGCGCCGTTCTTTCTCCGGTCAGGAGAATACGGGCCGGGCCATTGAGCTCAAAAAGTGGCTGATTGATGCTGACTTCATCGCCATCTTCAACATGCCAGGTCACCGTCACGTCGCCGCCAAGTTGAATAAAGACTTCTTCTACCCAGCGTTTCCCGCAAAAAATGCCATTTTCGCGGGTTATGACGACCGCATGAGAGGTGTTTTCTGCAGGGAGTAATTGCGCCGTGATGTCGTTGTTTGGGTCGACTTCGCCGCCCAGATCTTCCCGCAGCGCCTGGGCTACGGCGAGAGGGATATCGAGAGTAATTCGTTCGAGCAGCTCGTCACGTCGGCGGTCAGGGTTATAACGGCGGGGCGGCATGATAAAACTCCGGAATGAATAAGTTAATATTGTTTCATGCTACTCTGAAGCGACTTCAAGTACCACTCTAAGGAGAACCTCTCATGCAGCTTAAAGACGGCTGGCTGGTGGGGGTAAAACATCTGCCATCCCCGCATTGTGACGGCCGACCGGAAGAGGAAAATCCCTCGTTGCTGGTGGTGCACAATATTAGTTTGCCGCCGGGGGAGTTCGGTGGCCCATGGATTGATGCGTTATTTGCCGGAACGCTCGATCCTGCCGCGCACCCTTACTTTGCCGGTATTTCGCATTTGCGCGTGTCAGCCCATTGTCTGATTCGCCGGGACGGCGAAATTGTTCAGTACGTCCCTTTCGATAAACGAGCCTGGCATGCGGGCGTCTCAAGCTATCAGGGCAGAGAAAAGTGCAACGACTTTTCTATCGGTATTGAGCTGGAAGGTACCGATACGCTGGCCTATACCGACGCTCAATATGAACAGCTCAGCGTTTTAGCTAACTTACTGATTCAACACTATCCTGATATGGCGAAACACATGACGGGCCACAGCGATATAGCGCCCGGTCGGAAGACCGACCCTGGCCCTTCGTTTGACTGGCCGCGCTTTTTGGGTGCGGTTGAAGAGGCAACTGACAAGGAGAGCACATGACCCTGTTTACCCTGCTGTTAGTCCTGATGAGCGAGCGATTGTTCAAAATGGGCGAACACTGGCAGTTAGATCACCGTCTTGAAGTCCTGTTTGGGCGGGTTAAGCATTTTTCTCTGTTAAGAACGCTGCTAATGACCGCTGCATTTATGGCTGTGGTTTTCCTGATTCTTCGTGCTTTGCATGGGTTACTGTTTAACGTCCCGCTGCTGGTGTTCTGGATTGCGCTGGGTGTGCTTTGCATCGGGGCCGGGCAGGTCAGGCTGCATTACCATTCGTACCTTAAAGCCGCCAGCCATGATGATGAACATGCCCGTGACGCAATGGCTGCAGAGCTTACTTTGATTCATGGTGTTCCGCCTGAGTGCAGCGAGCGCGAATACCTGCGTGAGTTACAAAACGCGTTGCTGTGGATTAACTTCCGCTTCTATCTTGCGCCGCTGTTTTGGTTTGTGGTGGGTGGAACATGGGGGCCGGTTACGCTCGCGGGGTATGCTTTCCTGCGGGCATGGCAAACCTGGCTTGCGCGACACCATACGCCGCATGAGCGCTTGCTCTCGGGAATTGACGGCACTCTTCATATTCTTGACTGGGTGCCCGTACGTTTGGTGGGTGTCGCTTATGCCCTGTTGGGCCACGGCGAGCGAGCGCTTCCCGCGTGGTTTGCTTCTCTTGCCGACAGGCATACTTCTCAGTACCAGGTTCTGACACAGCTGGCGCAGTACTCGCTGGCGAGAGAACCCCATCAGGATAAGATGAAAACGCCGAAAGCTGCGGTATCGCTGGCGAAGAAGATTTCATTGGTGATTGTGGCGGTTGTGGCGTTACTGACGATTTACGGGACTTTGGTCTAGATAGGAAGGCTTGTAACAAAACGCCCCGCATTTGCGGGGCGTTTTTTTTATCAGGCTTTTACAGCCTTCAGGTTCTTCTGCTTCAGGAAATAACCGACGCCCAGAATCGCAATCCACACTGGGATCAGGTAAACCGAGATGGCCATACCCGGGGTTATCAGCATGATGACCAGTACGCCAACCATAAACAGCAGGCAGACCCAGTTTCCTAATGGATAGAACAGGGCAGGGAAGCGGGTTTTCACCCCTTGCTGCTGCTTGGCGCGACGGAATTTCATGTGCGCCAGGCTGATCATCGCCCAGTTGATCACCAGGGCGGAGACGACCAGTGCCATCAACAGGCCGAAAGCGGATTCCGGTGCCAGGTAGTTAATCAGCACGCAAAGGGCGGTAAAGCCTGCGGAAACCAGAATCGTGTTCACCGGCACACCACGTTTATCGACGCTTTTCAGCATCTTCGGCGCGTTGCCCTGCTGTGCCAGGCCGAACAACATGCGGCTGTTGCAGTATACGCAGCTGTTGTAAACCGACAGAGCTGCGGTGAGCACCACGATATTCAGGGCGTTGGCCACGAAGGTATCGCCCAGCTCATGGAAGATCAGAACGAACGGGCTAGTGTCTGCGGTGACGCGAGTCCACGGCAGCAGAGACAGCAGAATCGCCAGCGAACCCACATAGAAAATCAGAATACGGTAGATAACCTGGTTGGTTGCTTTTGGAATGCTCACTTCTGGGTTGTCTGCTTCGGCGGCGGTAATACCGACCAGCTCAAGCCCGCCGAAGGAGAACATAATGATCGCCATCATCATGACCAGCCCGGTAATACCGTGCGGCAGGAAGCCGCCCTGATCCCAGAGGTTACTGACGGATGCCTGTGGACCACCGTTGCCGCTAAAGAGCAACCAGCCGCCGAACAGGATCATGGCGATAACCGCCACCACTTTAATGATGGCGAACCAGAACTCCATCTCGCCAAAGACTTTAACGTTAGTTAAGTTGATGGCGTTGATAGCGATGAAGAACACCGCCGCCGTGGCCCAGGTTGGGATCTCCGGCCACCAGAACTGGATGTATTTGCCGACGGCCGTCAGTTCAGCCATGGCGACCAGAACGTAGAGTACCCAGTAGTTCCAGCCTGAAGCGAAGCCCGCGAAACCACCCCAGTACTTATAAGCAAAATGGCTGAAGGAACCGGCTACCGGCTCCTCAACGACCATTTCACCCAGCTGGCGCATAATTAAAAAAGCGATAAACCCGGCGATAGCATAGCCGAGAATAATTGCCGGACCTGCGGACTGGATGACGGATGCGCTGCCCAGAAACAGGCCCGTCCCGATAGCTCCACCCAGCGCGATAAGCTGAATATGACGGTTTTTGAGACCGCGCTTCAGCGTGTCGCCGTGCTGTTGACCTTCCATCATGTAACCTCGTAGTGGTTAATGTCTGCGCTACATTGACGCGGATGTAATTGTTGTATTCCGTAATGTGTAGTCTTTTTTTTACGGTTATCAATTATGAATTTTGCGGATAGGGCTACCGCATCGCAAAGAATAGTGTTAAGCGCTGGCCTTTGCACCTGCTTTCTGCCACTGCTCTGACGAGTTGGGCAAAAAGAAACCATTTGTAAAAAAGAGGGGAGGACAAGGTGAGTCAGGAATACTTCTTGAGCGGCCGTTTTGCGTCACAAAAATGACATACATTCACCTCGTCTTTCGGTTGTTTTTGAAAAATATATCGTTTCATAAACGTTAACTTACCGCTTTGTGGGTAAACGTGAGTTAGTGCCCAGGTTATGGTTTTGAAAAGCCCTTCTTTTGTTATTGTTAAAATGTGCCTGCTTTCATGATTTCAATCAAAACCAATATGGACAGAAGGTGAATACTTTGTTACTTTTAGCCTCACGAACGTGAAATTGGTCTTACCAATTGACTCCGGGCTAATGGCAGAGATAGGGAACGATGGCCTACAGCAAAATCCGCCAACCAAAATTATCCGATGTGATAGAGCAGCAGCTGGAGTTTCTCATCCTTGAGGGCACTCTACGCCCGGGCGAAAAACTTCCACCTGAACGCGAACTGGCGAAACAATTTGATGTTTCCCGTCCTTCGCTGCGCGAGGCCATCCAGCGTCTCGAGGCCAAGGGTTTGCTGCTTCGTCGCCAGGGCGGCGGTACTTTTGTCCAGAACAGCCTTTGGCAGAGCCTGAGCGACCCGCTGGTCGAACTGCTCTCAGACCATCCCGAATCCCAGTTTGATCTGCTTGAAACCCGCCATGCACTTGAAGGCATTGCTGCTTATTATGCGGCACTGCGCGGAACCGAAGAAGATCTCTCGCGCATTGGTGATTGCCATATTGCCATCCAGCAGGCTCAGGAGTCCGGTGATTTAGACGCCGAAGCCGATGCCGTCATGCAGTATCAAATTGCCGTAACCGAAGCCGCGCATAATGTTGTGCTTCTTCATTTATTGCGCTGCATGGAGCCTATGCTCGAACAGAACGTTCGCCAGAATTTTGAATTGCTCTACGCGCGCCGTGAGATGTTGGCGCAAGTGAGCAGCCATCGCGCCAGCATTTTTGAGGCGATTATGGCTCGCCAGCCGGAGCAGGCGCGCGAAGCGTCGCACCGTCACCTGGCGTTTATTGAGGAAATATTGCTGGATCGCAGCCGTGAGCAGAGCCGTCGTGAGCGCTCTCTCCGTCTCCTTCAGCAACGTAAGGATTAAGCGCCAAACTTTAGAGCGCGGCAACTAAACACAGAACCTGTCTTATTGCGTTCTTCGCTTCAGTTGCCCGAATTGATTCGGGCAAGAGCGCAATGGGACAGGTTCCAGATAAATCAACGTATTAGACAGATAAGGAATACCCCCCATGTCAGAACGTTTCCCAAATGACGTGGATCCGATTGAAACTCGCGACTGGCTACAGGCGATCGAATCGGTTATCCGTGAAGAAGGTGTTGAGCGTGCACAGTATCTGATCGATCAGCTGCTGTCCGAAGCCAGCAAAGGCGGCGTGAAAGTCGCTGCTTCTGCAGGTGCTCGCAACTATGTGAACACCATTGCCGTTGAAGACGAACCGGAATACCCGGGCAATCTGGATCTGGAACGCCGTATCCGTTCTGCTATCCGCTGGAACGCCATCATGACCGTTCTGCGCGCATCCAAGAAAGATCTGGAACTGGGCGGCCACATGGCATCCTTCCAGTCTTCTGCGACCGTTTACGAAGTGTGCTTCAACCACTTCTTCCGTGCAGCCAACGAGAAAGACGGCGGCGATCTGGTGTACTTCCAGGGCCACATCTCTCCAGGCATCTATGCACGTGCTTTCCTTGAAGGCCGCCTGACCGAAGAGCAAATGAACAATTTCCGTCAGGAAGTTCACGGTAAAGGTCTGTCTTCTTACCCGCACCCTAAACTGATGCCAGAATTCTGGCAGTTCCCGACCGTTTCCATGGGTCTGGGCCCAATCGGTGCGATCTACCAGGCTAAATTCCTGAAGTATCTGGAACACCGTGGCCTGAAAGACACCTCCGAGCAAACCGTTTACGCCTTCCTGGGCGACGGTGAAATGGATGAGCCAGAATCTAAAGGTGCGATCACCATCGCAACCCGTGAGAAGCTGGACAACCTGTGCTTCATCATCAACTGTAACCTGCAGCGTCTGGATGGTCCGGTCACCGGTAACGGCAAGATCATCAACGAACTGGAAGGCATCTTCAGCGGTGCTGGCTGGAACGTTATCAAAGTGATGTGGGGCGGTCGTTGGGATGAGCTGCTGCGTAAAGACACCAGCGGTAAACTGATCCAACTGATGAACGAAACCGTTGACGGTGACTACCAGACCTTCAAATCCAAAGACGGTGCGTACGTTCGTGAGCACTTCTTCGGCAAATACCCTGAAACCGCAGCGCTGGTTGCAGACTGGACTGATGAGCAGATCTGGGCCCTGAACCGCGGTGGTCACGATCCGAAGAAAGTCTACGCTGCACTGAAAAAAGCGCAGGAAACCAAAGGTAAAGCGACCGTTATCCTGGCCCACACCATCAAAGGTTACGGCATGGGCGATACCGCAGAAGGTAAAAACATCGCTCACCAGGTGAAGAAAATGAACATGGACGGCGTGCGTTACATCCGCGACCGTTTCAACGTGCCAGTGACCGATGAGCAGGTAGAAAACCTGTCTTACATCACCTTCCCTGAAGGCACTGAAGAGCACAAGTACCTGCACGAACGTCGTCAGGCGCTGAAAGGCTACCTGCCTGCTCGTCAGCCTAACTTCTCCGAAAAACTGGAACTGCCTGCGCTGGAAGACTTCTCTCAGCTGCTGGAAGAGCAGAACAAAGAGATCTCCACCACCATCGCCTTCGTTCGTGCCCTGAACGTAATGCTGAAGAACCCGTCTATCAAAGACCGTCTGGTTCCAATCATCGCCGATGAAGCGCGTACCTTTGGTATGGAAGGTCTGTTCCGTCAGATCGGTATCTACAGCCCGAACGGCCAGCAGTACACCCCGCAGGACCGTGAGCAGGTTGCATACTATAAAGAAGACGAGAAAGGTCAGATTCTGCAGGAAGGGATCAACGAACTGGGTGCAGGCGCATCCTGGCTGGCGGCTGCGACGTCTTACAGCACCAACAACCTGCCGATGATTCCGTTCTACATCTACTATTCCATGTTCGGTTTCCAGCGTATCGGTGACCTGTGCTGGCAGGCTGGCGACCAACAGGCTCGCGGCTTCCTGGTCGGCGGGACTTCCGGTCGTACGACCCTGAACGGTGAAGGTCTGCAGCACGAAGATGGTCACAGCCACATTCAGTCTCTGACTATTCCTAACTGTATCTCTTACGACCCGTCTTACGCGTACGAAGTGGCAGTCATCATGCACGACGGTCTGACCCGTATGTACGGTGAAGCACAAGAGAACATTTACTACTACATCACCACCCTGAACGAAAACTACCACATGCCGGCTATGCCAGCAGGTGCCGAGGAAGGTATCCGTAAAGGTATCTACAAACTCGAAACTGTTGCAGGTAGCAAAGGTAAAGTTCAGCTGCTGGGCTCCGGTTCTATCCTGCGTCACGTGCGTGAAGCAGCACAGATCCTGGCGAACGACTACGGCGTGGGCTCTGACGTGTACAGCGTAACCTCCTTCACCGAACTGGCACGTGATGGCCAGGATTGTGAGCGCTGGAACATGCTGCACCCAATGGAAACTCCGCGCGTACCTTACATCGCTCAGGTGATGAACGACGCTCCAGCGGTTGCTTCTACTGACTATATGAAACTGTTCGCTGAGCAGGTTCGTACTTACGTACCAGCGGATGATTATCGCGTACTGGGCACCGACGGCTTCGGTCGTTCTGACAGCCGCGAAAACCTGCGTCACCACTTCGAAGTTGATGCTTCTTACGTGGTCGTAGCAGCCCTGGGCGAACTGGCTAAACGTGGCGAAATCGATAAGAAAGTGGTTGCTGACGCAATTACCAAATTCAACATCGATGCAGAAAAAGTTAACCCGCGTCTGGCGTAAGAGGTAAAGAGACAATGGCTATCGAAATCAAAGTACCAGACATCGGCGCTGATGAAGTTGAAATCACCGAGATTCTGGTCAAAGTTGGCGACAAAGTTGAAGCTGAACAGTCGCTGATCACTGTAGAAGGCGATAAAGCCTCTATGGAAGTTCCGTCTCCACAGGCAGGCGTCGTGAAAGAGATCAAAGTCTCTGTCGGCGACAAAACCGAGACCGGCAAACTGATCATGATTTTCGATTCCGCCGAAGGTGCAGCAGCCGCTGCACCTGCTAAGGCAGAAGAGAAGAAAGAAGCCGCTCCGGCCGCAGCACCTGCTGCCGCGAGCGCAAAAGACGTTAACGTGCCAGACATCGGCGGTGACGAAGTAGAAGTTACCGAGATCATGGTTAAAGTGGGCGACACCGTTGCCGCTGAACAGTCTCTGATCACCGTAGAAGGCGATAAAGCTTCTATGGAAGTCCCTGCTCCGTTCGCGGGCGTGGTGAAAGAGATCAAAATCAGCACCGGCGACAAAGTGTCTACCGGCTCTCTGATCATGGTCTTCGAAGTGGCGGGTGCCGCATCTGCTGCCGCTCCGGCACAGGCTGCTGCTCCGGCTGCTGCCGCAGCACCTGCGGCTTCCGGCTCTAAAGACGTTAACGTCCCGGACATCGGCGGTGATGAAGTTGAAGTCACTGAAGTGATGGTCAAAGTGGGCGACAAAGTTGCCGCTGAGCAGTCACTGATCACCGTAGAAGGCGACAAAGCTTCCATGGAAGTGCCTGCGCCATTCGCCGGTACCGTGAAAGAAATCAAAATCAGCACCGGCGACAAAGTGTCTACCGGCTCCCTGATCATGGTCTTCGAAGTAGAAGGCGCTGCGCCTGCTGCGGCTCCAACGGCTGCTGCACCAGCTCCAGCCGCTGCGGCACCAGCCCCGGCAGCTAAAGCCGCTGCACCTGCTGCTAAAGCAGAAGGTAAATCTGAGTTCGCTGAAAACGACGCGTACGTTCATGCGACTCCGCTGATTCGCCGTCTGGCTCGCGAGTTCGGCGTTAACCTGGCGAAAGTGAAAGGCACCGGCCGTAAAGGTCGTATCCTGCGCGAAGACGTTCAGGCTTACGTGAAAGACGCTGTTAAGCGCGCGGAAGCAGCTCCGGCTGCGACCGGCGGCGGTCTGCCAGGCATGCTGCCATGGCCGAAAGTAGATTTCAGCAAGTTCGGCGAAATCGAAGAAGTGGAAATGGGCCGCATCCAGAAAATCTCTGGTGCTAACCTGAGCCGTAACTGGGTGATGATCCCGCACGTTACCCACTTCGACAAAACCGATATCACCGATCTGGAAGCGTTCCGTAAGCAGCAGAACGACGAAGCCGCCAAGCGTAAGCTGGACGTGAAGTTCACTCCTGTAGTGTTCATCATGAAAGCCGTTGCGGCTGCGCTGGAGCAGATGCCTCGCTTCAACAGCTCCCTGTCCGAAGATGGCCAGAAGCTGACGCTGAAAAAATACATCAACATCGGTGTGGCGGTTGATACCCCGAATGGTCTGGTTGTTCCAGTCTTCAAAGACGTGAACAAGAAGAGCATCACCGAGCTGTCTCGCGAACTGATGGCTATCTCCAAGAAAGCTCGCGACGGCAAGCTGACCGCTGGCGAAATGCAGGGCGGCTGCTTCACCATCTCCAGCCTGGGCGGTATCGGGACAACTCACTTCGCGCCGATCGTTAACGCGCCAGAAGTGGCTATCCTGGGTGTCTCCAAGTCTGCGATGGAGCCGGTCTGGAACGGTAAAGAGTTCACGCCGCGTCTGATGATGCCGATGTCTCTTTCCTTCGATCACCGCGTAATCGACGGCGCTGATGGGGCTCGCTTCATCACCATCATCAACAACATGTTGTCTGATATTCGCCGCCTGGTGATGTAATTGAAAAGCCGGCCAATCGGCCGGCTTTTTTCTGGTAATCTCATGGTGTTTGTGAGGTTATTGGCGAAAGCGACAATTCGTGAGCCGTTTGTTGTTTCAAAATTGTTAACAATTTTGTAAACTGCGGGCGGATAGAACGACCCGGTGGACGACGGGTATAAATTAAGAGGTCATGATGAGCACAGAAATCAAAACTCAGGTCGTAGTACTTGGGGCAGGCCCGGCAGGTTACTCCGCAGCATTCCGCGCCGCGGATTTAGGTCTGGAAACCGTCATCGTAGAGCGTTACAGCACCCTTGGTGGTGTTTGTCTGAACGTCGGCTGTATCCCTTCTAAAGCGCTGCTGCACGTTGCTAAAGTTATTGAAGAAGCAAAAGCACTGGCCGAACACGGCATCGTTTTCGGTGAGCCGAAAACCGATATCGACAAAATTCGTACCTGGAAAGAGAAAGTTATCACTCAGCTGACCGGCGGCCTGGCAGGTATGGCCAAAGGCCGTAAAGTGAAAGTGGTAAACGGTCTGGGTAAATTCACCGGGGCTAACACCCTGGAAGTGGAAGGCGAAAACGGTAAAACCGTGATCAACTTCGACAACGCTATCATCGCGGCGGGTTCCCGTCCGATCGAGCTGCCGTTCATTCCTCATGAAGATCCACGCGTGTGGGATTCCACAGATGCGCTGGAGCTGAAATCCGTACCTAAACGCCTGCTGGTAATGGGTGGCGGTATCATCGGTCTGGAAATGGGCACCGTATACCATGCGCTGGGTTCAGACATTGACGTGGTTGAAATGTTCGACCAGGTTATCCCGGCTGCAGACAAAGACATCGTTAAAGTCTTCACCAAACGCATCAGCAAGAAATTCAACCTGATGCTGGAAACCAAAGTGACTGCCGTTGAAGCGAAAGAAGACGGCATCTACGTTTCCATGGAAGGCAAAAAAGCCCCTGCAGAACCACAGCGTTACGACGCGGTTCTGGTGGCTATCGGCCGCGTGCCGAACGGTAAAAACCTTGATGCAGGCAAAGCCGGCGTTGAAGTTGACGACCGTGGCTTTATCCGCGTTGACAAACAGCTGCGCACCAACGTGCCACACATCTTTGCTATCGGCGACATCGTCGGTCAGCCAATGCTGGCACACAAAGGTGTTCACGAAGGCCACGTTGCCGCAGAAGTTATCGCCGGGATGAAGCACTACTTCGATCCGAAAGTGATCCCATCTATCGCTTACACCGAGCCAGAAGTTGCATGGGTTGGTCTGACTGAGAAAGAAGCGAAAGAGAAAGGCATCAGCTACGAAACCGCCACCTTCCCGTGGGCTGCTTCTGGCCGTGCTATCGCTTCCGACTGCGCAGACGGTATGACCAAGCTTATCTTCGACAAAGAGACTCACCGCGTTATCGGTGGGGCGATTGTCGGGACCAACGGCGGCGAGCTGCTGGGCGAAATCGGTCTGGCTATCGAGATGGGCTGTGACGCAGAAGACATCGCGCTCACCATCCACGCTCACCCGACGCTGCACGAATCCGTTGGCCTGGCGGCTGAAGTATTCGAAGGCAGCATCACCGACCTGCCAAACGCTAAAGCGAAGAAAAAGTAACTTTCAGCGTTTGATAAAGCGGCCCTTTGGGGCCGTTTTTTTTGCCCGTAAAAGGCCGCCCTTACGAGCGGCCAGTAGCTTAATTGCCCAGGTTCAAAACGAACTGAACGGTAATGTCTGAAATATTCCAGCCACCCTGGCTCAGCGAAAGCAGTGAACCTAACAACAGAAGCAGCGCGTACAGCAAACGCATTTCCATTGCGTGTATACCCTTTGGGCTACGGCGATCCCTTCTTCACCGGGAAAGGCAGAATCAGGCAAGTGTTTGAGGCTTGCCACGTAGAGCGGTTGAGCTGCTCCCTGGCCCGGTGACTGGCTGCTACACCAGCGAAGCAGGCCAGACTCAAGGTTACGGTAAATAGCTTCTTCGACAAATCAACGTGTTAAGTTTGCAGTGAGTTACATTAATTTTTATAAGCCTGTACGCAAAAAATACAATTCATCTTGCTGTGATTCATTTTCAAATGCAGAATAGACAGCGTTTGGGGCTTGCCACAAAACATTTCCTTTCATCGTGTGCTACCACTTTGTCAGGGCAAACGAACCGCCGAAAGGCGGTTTTTTTGTGTCTGAAGGTCATATCAAAAAGTAATCTATTCCCCCTTAACGATTCAGCAAAGTTTTAATGTTGCTTTTTTGTAAACAGATTAACACCCCCTGAAAATCCTGCTATGCTGCCCGACGCGGTACCGGGCATTTACCCTACAAACTGCTGTCTCACAGGAGCGTGAAGAGAGAGATCCGGTAGCGCCAAATGACAATGAGAGCGAGGAGAACCGTCGTGCTAGAAGATTACCGTAAGCACGTAGCTGAACGTGCCGCAGAAGGGATTGTTCCAAAACCCTTAGATGCCACTCAAATGGCCGCACTGGTTGAGCTGCTGAAAAACCCACCAGCAGGTGAAGAAGCATTTCTGTTAGATCTGATTACTAACCGTGTACCGCCGGGCGTTGATGAAGCCGCCTACGTGAAAGCCGGTTTCCTTGCAGCCATTGCCAAAGGCGATGCCACATCCCCGCTGATTTCCCCTGAAAAAGCCGTTGAACTGCTGGGCACCATGCAGGGTGGCTACAACATTCATCCGCTGATTGACGCGCTGGATAACGAAAAGCTGGCACCGATTGCCGCCAAAGCGCTGTCCCACACGCTGCTGATGTTTGATAACTTCTACGACGTGGAAGAGAAAGCCAAAGCGGGTAACACCTACGCTCAGCAAGTGCTGAAGTCCTGGTCCGAAGCCGAATGGTTCCTGTCTCGCCCTAAACTGGCCGAGAAAATCACCGTTACCGTCTTTAAAGTTACCGGTGAAACTAACACCGATGACCTGTCTCCGGCGCCGGACGCATGGTCCCGCCCGGATATCCCTCTACACGCCCTGGCGATGCTGAAAAACGCCCGCGAAGGTATTGAGCCGGATCAAGCTGGCGTGATCGGCCCGATCAAGCAGATTGAAGCGCTGCAGAAAAAAGGTTTCCCGCTGGCCTACGTGGGCGACGTTGTGGGCACCGGTTCTTCCCGTAAATCTGCCACCAACTCTGTGCTGTGGTTCATGGGTGACGATATTCCGAACGTGCCGAACAAGCGTGGCGGCGGCGTTGTGCTGGGTGGAAAAATCGCCCCAATCTTCTTCAACACCATGGAAGATGCTGGCGCCCTGCCGATCGAAGTTGACGTTAACGATCTGAATATGGGCGATGTGATCGACATTTACCCGTATAAAGGCGAAGTGCGTAATCACGAAACCGACGCGGTGATCGCTAACTTTGAACTGAAAACCGACGTGCTGCTGGACGAAGTGCGCGCCGGCGGCCGTATTCCGCTGATCATCGGCCGCGGTCTGACGACCAAAGCGCGCGAAGCGCTCAGCCTGCCGCATAGCGACGTATTTGTTCAGGCGAAAGATGTTGCCGCCAGCACCCGTGGTTACTCACTGGCGCAGAAAATGGTTGGCCGCGCCTGTGGTGTGGAAGGTATTCGCCCTGGCGCTTACTGCGAACCGAAAATGACTTCCGTAGGTTCTCAGGACACCACCGGGCCAATGACCCGTGATGAGCTGAAAGACCTTGCCTGCCTTGGTTTCTCTGCGGATCTGGTCATGCAGTCCTTCTGCCACACCGCGGCTTATCCTAAGCCGGTGGACGTGACAACGCACCACACTCTGCCTGACTTCATCATGAACCGTGGCGGCGTGTCTCTGCGTCCGGGCGATGGCGTTATTCACTCATGGCTGAACCGCATGCTACTGCCGGATACTGTCGGCACCGGTGGTGACTCCCACACCCGTTTCCCTATCGGGATTTCCTTCCCGGCGGGTTCTGGTCTGGTAGCGTTTGCCGCAGCGACCGGCGTTATGCCGCTGGATATGCCTGAGTCCGTGCTGGTTCGCTTTAAAGGCGAAATGCAGCCGGGTATTACCCTGCGTGATTTGGTACATGCGATCCCGCTGTACGCGATCAAACAGGGCCTGCTGACCGTAGAGAAGAAAGGTAAGAAAAACATCTTCTCTGGCCGTATCCTGGAAATCGAAGGCCTGCCGACGCTGAAAGTTGAGCAGGCGTTTGAGCTGACCGATGCTTCCGCAGAGCGTTCTGCCGCAGGTTGCACCATTAAGCTGGATCGCGAGCCAATCGAAGAGTACCTGAATTCCAACATCGTGCTGCTGAAGTGGATGATTGCCGAAGGTTACGGCGACCGTCGTACGCTTGAGCGCCGTATTCAGGGCATGGAAAAATGGCTGGCAGATCCGCAGCTGATGGAAGCCGACGCTGATGCAGAATATGCGGCAGTGATCGACATCGATCTGAACGATATCAAAGAGCCAATCCTCTGTGCGCCAAACGACCCGGACGATGCTCGCCTGCTGTCCGACGTGGCCGGGGAGAAGATCGACGAAGTGTTTATCGGTTCCTGCATGACCAACATCGGTCACTTCCGTGCCGCCGGTAAACTGCTGGACAGCCACAAAGGTCAGCTGCCAACTCGCCTGTGGGTGGCGCCGCCAACCCGTATGGACGCGGCTCAGCTGACGGAAGAAGGCTACTACAGCGTGTTCGGTAAGAGCGGCGCGCGTATCGAAATTCCAGGCTGCTCTCTGTGCATGGGTAACCAGGCGCGTGTGGCAGATGGTGCGACGGTCGTGTCGACTTCAACCCGTAACTTCCCGAACCGTTTGGGAACCGGCGCGAATGTCTTCCTGGCGTCTGCTGAGCTGGCGGCTGTGGCTTCCCTGCTGGGCAAGCTGCCAACCCCGGACGAATATCAGACCTTCATGACTCAGGTTGATAAAACGGCGGTAGACACTTATCGCTACCTGAACTTTGACCAGCTGTCTCAGTACACCGAGAAAGCGGACGGCGTCATCTTCCAGACCGCCGTTTAAAAGCCAAATACCCTCACTCTGCGTTCTCCCTCTCCCTTTGGGAGAGGGCCGGGGTGAGGGCTCCAGACCACTCTGCATTTCTCCTTTTTATTTCTCGTCCTTCTACTCGCCACGCTGTTTTCCCCTGACTTTGCTGCGATAATTAAGCCTATAGGCGTGGGTGAGGATTTCCCCCGCGATGTAGAGGAAACAGCGATGGACTATGAATTTCTGCGTGACATCACCGGTATGGTGAAGGTGCGTATGTCAATGGGGCACGAGGTTGTCGGCCACTGGTTTAATGAGGAAGTGAAGGGTAACCTGGCGCTTCTGGATGAGGTCGAGCAGGCCGTGCTTTCCGTGAAAGGCAGCGAGCGTCAGTGGCAGCGTGCCGGGCATGAATATACCCTGTGGCTGGACGAGGAAGAGGTGATCGTCCGGGCTAACCAGCTGGAAATCTCCGGGGATGAGATGGAAGAGGGGATGAGCTACTACGACGAAGAAAGCCTTTCTTTTTGCGGCGTAGAGGACTTCCTGCAGGTGGTACACGCTTACCGGGAGTTTCTGCAGCAGCGTTAACTCTCTGGAGCCAATAGCGCCCCACGTTGTTTGGTCTTAGAGCCAATGACCGTGGTTACACGGTCATTATTTAAGGCTCGGCGGGGAAAACGTTATTTAACGTAGGCCAGCAGGCTTAAGGAATCGCGCGCCAGAGATTTGCATTTTGTTGCCGTGGGGATGGCAATACCGCTTAAATCTTTGTAGCTGTCTTCACCCAATGCTTTCATGTTCCAGCTATCGTAGTTGCTGAGATCCCATTGATTTTGTTGGGCAAAAAATACCAGAGCGCGTCGGATCTGGCCGTTAGGGAGGTTTTGGTAGCCACAATCATTTTTTAAGAACACAAATACCGCAGTCAGATCGGCCATATCTTCTGCTTCAGACTCACTCAGCGCCAGGCTGCTGGTAGAAAAAGCCAGCAAAATGCCCAGTAATAACGCCCTAACTCCCATCTTCATCACGTCTACCACTTTTTCTCAGATACGAAACGTTAACACAGTTAAATGGGCATCGACGATATTTATTATGAGCTTAAAACTTGACCTTACCGTTAGGGAAAGGTTTATGCTCGCCGACAAGTATGCCAACTAAAGGAATTGACTATGCATCGCCGTAATTTTTTAAAATATACCGCGGCGCTGGGGGCTTTCAGCGCGCTGCCACTCTGGAGCCGTGCCGCGCTGGCGGCCGATCGTCCGGCGTTGCCTATCCCACCTTTGCTTGCCCCGGATGCTAAAAATAGCATTCGCCTCACCGTAAACGCAGGAAAGAGCGTTTTTGCCGGGAAATCTGCCACAACCTGGGGCTATAACGGCACTTTGCTTGGCCCGGCGTTAAAGTTAACGCAAGGGGAAGCGGTCACGGTCGATATTCATAATAACCTGGCAGAAGAAACCACGCTGCACTGGCATGGGCTTGAGGTTGGCGGTGAAGTCGATGGCGGCCCGCAGGGCGTTATTGCCGCCGGTGCAAAACGCAGCGTCACCTTCACACCGCAGCAGCGTGCGGCGACCTGCTGGTTCCACCCGCATCAGCATGGTAAAACCGGGCATCAGGTGGCCATGGGGCTCGGTGGCCTCGTATTGATTGAAGATAACGAAAGTGCCCAACTGATGCTGCCGAAGCAGTGGGGCATCGACGATATCCCGCTGATTATCCAGGATAAGCGTTTCGGTAAGGACGGTGAGATTGACTACCAGCTGGACGTCATGAGCGCGGCCGTAGGCTGGTTTGGCGACACGCTGCTGTGCAACGGCGCAGTTTATCCCCAGCACACCAATCCGCGCGGCTGGCTGCGCCTGCGTTTGCTTAACGGCTGTAATGCCCGCTCGTTGAACATTGCCGCCAGCGACAATCGCCCGCTCTACGTCATCGCCAGCGACGGCGGACTGCTGGCCGAGCCAGTCAAAGTCACGGAGCTGGAAATTCTGATGGGGGAACGGTTCGAGGTGCTGGTCGATACCCGTGACGGCAAGCCTTTTGATATCGTCACGCTGCCGGTGAAGCAAATGGGTATGACCGTGGCGCCTTTCGACAAACCTGCTCCGGTGGTTCGCATTCAGCCGCTGATTATCGCAGCCTCTGGCACGTTGCCGGACAAACTGGTCAACGTGCCTGCGCTCCCGTCGCTGGAAGGCGCAACTGAACGCTGGCTGCAACTGATGATGGACCCGATGCTCGACATGATGGGCATGCAGGCGCTGATGGACAAATACGGCATGCAGGCGATGGCGGGCATGTCGATGGAAGGCCACGGCGATATGGGCAATATGGATCATGGCAACATGAAAAATATGAACCACGGCAGCATGGGGAATATGAATCATGGCGGTATGAGCCACGGATTTGATTTCCACAATACCAACAAAATCAACGGGAAAGCTTTCGATATGGCGACCCCAGCGTTTGCTGCACAAAAAGGGAAATACGAGAAGTGGACGATATCCGGGGAAGGCGACATGATGCTGCACCCGTTCCATATTCACGGCACCCAGTTCCGTATCCTGTCTGAAAACGGTAAACCGGTGGCGGCACATCGCCAGGGCTGGAAAGACACGGTGAAGGTGGAAGGCGCGCGCAGCGAGGTGCTGGTGAAGTTTGACCATGCAGCACCAAAGGAGGCGGCCTATATGGCGCACTGTCATCTGCTGGAGCATGAAGATACCGGCATGATGCTCGGTTTTACCGTCGCGTAAAAAAAAGAGCGGGTGGCCTGAGCCACCCGCTATGCGTTACAGCAATGAGTTACTTCGCGTCGTCCGGCAGAGCGTACGCCACAATATAATCCCCCATCTTGGTGCCAAAGGAGCCATGGCCGCCTGCGGAAATCACCACATACTGCTTGCCGTTAACTTCATACGTCATCGGTGTAGCCTGCCCACCGGCTGGCAGACGTGCTTCCCACAGCTGTTTCCCGTTACGCATATCAAACGCGCGCAGGTAGTTATCTGCGGTGGCACCAATAAACATTACGTTACCGGCGGTGGAGATTGGGCCGCCCAGCATTGGCATCCCCATGCGGAATTTCATTGGAATACCGGTTGGGAACGGCATGCTGTCTTCCACGGTACCAATACGTTTCTTCCACACGATTTCGTTGGTTTTCAGGTCAACGCCAGAGATGTAGCCCCAGGCTGGCTGTTTGCACGGCAGGCCGAGCGGCGACAGGAACGGGTTGAGCGTAACGCCATACGGCACGCCGTACTGCGGCTGAACGCCGGATTCCGTGCCTGAACCTTTCGCGTCTTTTGGTGGTTCCATTGGGTTACCTGGTCCGCGTGGAATCAGCTTAGACACGAACGGCAGCGCCATTGGGTTGGTCATCGCGACCTGATTATTCGGGTCAACGGAGATCCCGCCCCACTCGAACATCCCCAGGTTGCCAGGGAACACCAGCGTCCCTTTCTCTGAAGGCGGGGTGAAGATGCCTTCATAGCGCATGCTGTGGAACATGACGCGGCAGACCAACTGATCGAACATGGTCGCGCCCCACATATCCGCCCCGCTCAGATCTTTCTTCGGACGGAAGGTCAGCTCGGAGAATGGCTGGGTAGGGGAAACATGGTCGCCTTTGGCGGCACCTTGCGGAACAGGCTGCTCCGGGGCTGGCACCACTAATTTACCGTCGCGTCGGTCCAGCACAAAGATGTTGCCGGTTTTAGCGGGAGCGTAGACAACCGGCACCTTGTTGCCGTTCTTATCGGTGATATCCGCCAGCGTTGGCTGGGCAGGCATGTCCATGTCCCACAGGTCGTGGTGAACGGTCTGATAGGACCAGGCCAGCTTACCGGTGCTGGCATTCAGCGCGACGATGCTGCTGGCGTAACGTTCCTGCTCAGGTGTGCGGTTGCCGCCCCAGATGTCCGGCGTGGTCACGCCCATCGGCAGGTAAACCAGATCCAGTTTTGCGTCATACGCCGCCGGAGCCCAAGAGTTCGGCGAGTTCAGCGTGTAATGATGCTCATCATCCGGAATAGCGTTTGGATCTTTCGCGCCTGGGTCAAATGCCCACAACAGTTTACCGGTATTAACATCAAAACCACGAATAACGCCGGAAGGCTCACGGGTAGAGAAGTTGTCGGTCACTGCGCCGGCAATCACAATCACCTTGTCGGTGACGATAGGCGGTGAGGTCGGCTCATACATGCCCGGCGTGGTCACCGGCTGGTTGGTCTGCAGGTTCAGAATACCTTTGTTCGCAAAGCTCTCACACAGCTTGCCGGTATCGGCGTTAAGCGCGAACAGGCGGCCATCGTTCACCGGCAGAATGATGCGGCGAGGGCAGTCGGCCACAACATCCGCAGAAGCGTTATCTGCGGTGGCTTCGTGGTAAGAAACGCCACGGCAGGTCACGTGCTGGAACGAAGGGTCAGTATTTAGCTGGGGGTCAAACTTCCACTTTTCTTTCCCGGTAGAGGCATCCAGCGCGAACAGCTGCTGGTGCGCGGTGCACAGGTAAAGCATGTCGCGGATTTTGATCGGGGTGACTTCGTTGGTGATTTCACCCGGGTCGGTAGCACGCTTCACGTCGCCGGTCTGGAAGCGCCAGGCTTCCTTCAACTGACCCACGTTTTGCGTGGTGATCTGCTTGAGCGGAGAGAAACGCTGCCCTTCCTGATTGCGGCCATAAGCTGGCCAGTCGGCATCAGGAATGGAAGACTCAGCCGCAGTGGTGGCGTTATCCAGATTCAGCGTACCGTTGATCTCTTGCGGGTCGTTAAAGCCCGCCCAGACTAGCACAACGGCGGTAATCAGCAGGGAAACCACCAGCGATGCCGCCGCGCCGCTTGCTGGAATCACCAGGCGGCGAGACACAAACGGCAGCAGAAGCCAGACGCCGAAGAAGACAAGCACGTCGCAGCGTGGCGTCAGCGCCCAGAAGTCGAAGCCGACCTCCCAGACGCCCCAGGCCATCGTACACAGCAGCAGTGCCGCGTAGAGCCAAAGCGCAGAAGCTTTGCTCTTCCACAGCAGCCAGGCGACGCCGAGCATCACCAGGCCGGCGATCGGGTAGTACCACGACCCGCCGATAGCCACTAACCATATCCCGCCAAAGAGTAAATAGAGCCCGCAAATTACAGCGAAGAGGGCTGAGAGGGTCACAAATAGTTGCGATCCGGTTTTATTTATTTTCACAATTATCACACTCATAAAGGTTTGATAGCATTTAATTATAGTTATTAACAAGTGTGATGGTTGTCACATTTATGGCTTTTTTTTGAAGTGGGGATGTGAAGGCGATTTGCTGGTATACTCCACGCCTCAATATTTTGTGTTGGCTGCAGGTGAACCAGCATTAAATGATTTGTTTTTAAATCATATGGTTAGAGATATGAAACATACTGTTGAAGTGATGATCCCGGAAGCGGAGATCAAAGCCCGTGTCGCTGAGTTGGGTCGTCAAATCACCGAACACTATCGCGACAGCGGCAGTGACATGGTGCTGGTAGGTCTGCTGCGTGGGTCATTTATGTTTATGGCGGATCTGTGCCGTGAAGTTCAGGTTTCCCATGAAGTCGATTTTATGACCGCATCAAGCTACGGCAGCGGCATGTCCACCACTCGCGACGTGAAGATCCTGAAAGATCTGGATGAAGACATTCGCGGGAAAGATGTGCTGATCGTGGAAGATATCATCGACTCCGGCAACACCCTGAGCAAAGTGCGCGAGATCCTGAGCCTGCGTGAACCAAAATCTCTGGCCATTTGTACGCTACTGGACAAACCGACTCGCCGCGAAGTGAATGTTAACGTTGAATACGTTGGCTTCTCTATTCCAGACGAATTCGTCGTTGGCTACGGCATCGACTATGCCCAGCGCTATCGCCACCTGCCGTTCGTTGGCAAAGTGGTAATGCTGGACGAGTAATCAATCGTCGCAAGCTAACAAAAAAGGGCCTTAAAAGGCCCTTTTTGCTATCCACTTTTCGCGGAATTATTGAGAAGCTGCGCGATTCCGGTGGCTATGGTGGGTATTCTTCAGGTTGGCTATGCCGCTGCGGTAACCTTGCTCTAGTGACTCGCGGCTGGTGGCGGTCACTTCAAGGTCGCGCAGGCGCCCATCGTGAATACCGTAGACCCAGCCGTGAACCGTGACTTTCTGGCCGCGCTTCCAGGCAGACTGCATGATGGTGGAATGGCCGATGTTGTACACCTGCTCCATGACGTTCAATTCACAGAGCGTGTCCATCCGCTGTTCCGGTGCCAGTTCCCCTAAGAGCGAACTATGCTTGAACCACAGGTCGCGAATGTGCAGCAGCCAGTTGTTAATTAGGCCCAGCTCCGGGTTTTCGACCGCAGCCTGAACGCCACCGCAGCCGTAGTGGCCGCAGATAATAATGTGCTCAACTTCAAGGACGTCTACGGCATATTGCACAACGGAAAGGCAATTCAGATCGGTATGAACAACCAGGTTCGCCACGTTACGGTGAACAAAGAGTTCGCCTGGCTCCAGGCCGGTAAGTCGTTCGGCGGGAACACGGCTGTCGGAGCAGCCAATCCAGAGAAAGCGGGGTTTTTGTGCCTGGGCAAGTCTTTCGAAGAAACCGGGGTCTTCCTCAACCAGCATTTTTGACCAAAGTTCATTATTGCTGATAAGGGAATCAATGTCTTTCATGTGAGGTTAACGCCTGTCACCCGAGAAGTGCGATGGGGTAATATAGGGTAACTCTACGAATTTTCAAACAAGTACCGAATAAGGTAAGCGAATATCCATGACAATTGCATTGGAACTGGAACAGTTAACGAAAACCTATCCCGGCGGCGTCCAGGCGCTACGCGGGATAGATCTTCGCGTTGAAGCGGGTGATTTCTATGCGCTGCTCGGCCCTAACGGTGCGGGAAAATCCACCACCATCGGTATCATCAGCTCGCTGGTGAATAAAACCTCCGGCCGCGTGCGGGTGTTTGGCTACGATCTGCAAAAAGACGTGGTCAACGCCAAACGCCAGCTTGGTCTGGTTCCGCAGGAATTCAACTTCAACCCGTTTGAAACGGTGCAGCAAATCGTCGTGCACCAGGCTGGCTACTACGGCGTTGAGCGCAGCGAAGCGATAGCGCGCAGCGAAAAGTATTTAAAACAGCTCGATCTGTGGGAAAAACGCAACGAACGTGCCCGTATGTTATCCGGGGGGATGAAGCGCCGCCTGATGATTGCCCGTGCGTTAATGCACGAACCTAAGCTACTGATTCTGGATGAACCAACCGCTGGCGTAGACATCGAGCTGCGCCGTTCTATGTGGGGCTTCCTGAAAGATCTCAACGACAAAGGCACCACCATTATTTTGACCACCCACTATCTGGAAGAAGCCGAAATGCTGTGCCGTAACATCGGCATTATCCAGCGTGGCGAGCTGGTGGAAAATACCTCGATGAAGTCGCTACTTTCCAAGCTGAAATCAGAAACCTTCATCCTGGATTTGGCCCCTAAAAGTCCACTACCTAAGCTGGATGGCTATCAGTATCGGCTGGTGGATACGTCCACGCTGGAAGTTGAAGTGCTGCGTGAACAGGGGATTAACAGTGTGTTTAGCCAGCTAAGCGCGCAGGGGATTCAGGTGCAAAGTATGCGTAACAAAGCTAACCGTCTCGAAGAGTTGTTCGTGACGCTGGTAAACGGTAAACAAGGGGATCAGGCATGATGCAGCTGTACTGGGTGGCGCTGAAAAGCATCTGGACCAAAGAGGTTCACCGCTTCGCCCGTATCTGGATCCAGACGCTGGTTCCACCGGTCATCACCATGACCCTTTATTTCATTATCTTTGGGAACCTGATTGGCTCGCGTATCGGCGAAATGCACGGCTTCACCTACATGCAGTTCATCGTGCCGGGCCTGATCATGATGGCGGTGATCACTAACGCCTATGCCAACGTTGCTTCGTCGTTCTTCAGCGCGAAGTTCCAGCGCAATATCGAAGAGCTGCTGGTGGCGCCGGTACCCACGCACGTGATCATCGCGGGCTATGTTGGCGGTGGAGTCGCGCGTGGACTGTGCGTGGGTATTCTGGTCACGGCGGTGTCCCTGTTCTTCGTCCCATTCCAGGTGCATTCCTGGCTGTTCGTGGCGTTGACACTGGTACTGACGGCTATTTTGTTCTCGCTGGCCGGTCTGCTGAACGCCGTCTTTGCCAAAACGTTCGATGATATCAGCCTGATCCCGACCTTCGTGCTGACGCCGCTGACCTATCTGGGCGGGGTGTTTTATTCCCTGACCCTGCTGCCGCCTTTCTGGCAGGCTCTCTCGCACCTGAACCCAATCGTCTACATGATTAGCGGCTTCCGTTTTGGTTTCCTGGGCATTACCGATGTGCCATTGGTGACCACCGTCGGCGTGCTGGCAATCTTTATCGTCGTGTTTTACCTGCTGTGCTGGTATCTCATCCAGCGTGGCCGCGGATTGCGCACCTGATTATCCCTTCTTAAATCCCCCTCTTTAGGGGGATTTTTCTTACGCCAAATTGATACGCATCAGGCTACTTATTCAGCGTTCTGGCACACTGTCGCTCCATAAACAGGAGAGACTTTATGCTTGGCTGGGTCATTGCCGGACACGACGACTACGCACAAAAGATACTGGATGCTCTCGAGCAGCGTTTTGGGCCACAGCCTCAGTGCTGTGCGGTGAATTTCTGGCACGGGTTAAGTACCAATATGCTTAGCCGGATGATGTGCGATGCTCTTCATCACTGCGATTCGGGTGATGGCGTTATCTTTCTGACCGATATCACCGGGGCGGAACCTTACCGGGCTGCGGCATTGATGAACCATAAGCATGAGCATTGCGAAGTTATCGCCGGGGTAACGCTGCCGCTGCTTTTAGCGATGCGTGAACAGCGGGAAAATATCTCCAGCGAAGCCTTTCGGCAGCTTATTGTGGAGCAGGGCGGGGAGGCGGTGACTAGCCTTTGGCATCAGCAGCAAAAGAATCCGCCGTTTGTATTGCTGCACAATTATTAAGGGTATGTCTCTATTGAGGTTGGTATTCCTCTGTCTTTTGCTAAAATAATGACTTCCTTCCGTCTTCCCGACAAAAACTGACTAATTTGCCATGTTAACTCGCCTTGTTTATTGCGTCATGCTGGTCATCAGCATCGGAACTGCTCAGGCTAGCCTGCTCAGTAGCCATGACACCCCCGCCCAATACATGCAAACCACCGAAGATGCCGATATCTGGGCGCAGGTTGGTGATAATGTGATTTCCGTCGGCCGCATCGGCCAGGGGCAAATCCTGGCGGTGGTGCCGACGCCCGCAGATTACTACGAGTTTAATTTTGGCTTCGGGACCGGGTTTATCGACAAGGCGCATCTTGGCCCCGTCAAAGGCAAGCAGCGAGTGGAAGACCGATTGGGCGATCTCAACAATCCGTTGAGTAACCAAAACTTGATCACCTTCCGTGACGTGGCTATCTATAGCGAGCCGGCAACCTCGTCAGCGGTGTTCGGCACGCTGGCAGATAACCTGCGTTATCCGATCATCGGCAAGCTCAAAGATCGCCTGAACCAGACCTGGTACCAAATCCGCATCGGCAACCGCCTGGGCTACATCAGCAGCCTGGACGCGCAGCCGGATAACGGCATTCCGGTTCTGACCTATCACCATATTCTGCGTGATGAGGAAAATACGCGTTTCCGCCATACGTCGACGACAACCTCGGTGGTGGCGTTCAGCAACCAGATGACCTGGCTGCGTGATATGGGCTACACCACGCTAACGATGTACCAGCTGGAAGGCTACGTGCGTAACCGTATGAATCTCCCGGCTCGCTCGGTGGTGATCACCTTCGATGACGGGTTGAAATCAGTCTATCGTTACGCGTTCCCGATTCTGAAACAGTACGGCTTTAAAGCGACGGCTTACATTATCTCGTCGCGCATTAAGCGCCATCCACAGACGTGGAATCCAAAGTCTCTGCAGTTTATGAGTATTTCTGAGCTGGAGGCGATTCAGAGCGTGTTCGATATTCAGTCGCATACGCATTTCCTGCATCGCGTGGATAACTACCGCCGCCCGATTCTTCTGAGCCGCAGCTACCACAATATCCTGTTTGATTTTGAGCACTCGCGCCGCGCGCTGTCGCAGTTCAATCCGCACGTGCTTTACCTGTCCTATCCGTTCGGTGGCTATAACGATGTTGCGGTGAAAGCGGCGAACGACGCAGGATTCCATATGGCGGTAACCACGGTGCGTGGGAAGGTGAAACCGGGCGACAACCCGTTCTTGCTGAAGCGGCTGTATATTATGAGGACAGATTCGCTGGAGACGATGTCGAGGACGATTACTAATCAGCCTGAGTCGTAAGCTAACCAATTCCCTCTCCCGAGTGGGGAGAGGGGCGGTTGCTAGGCGACCTGAACCGGCACGGCTTTTGCGAGACGTTTCATCTCATTCTCACCGTCAAAGTAGGCCACTTTCGGCTGCCAGCTGCGCGCTTGCTCATCCGGCATAGTGACGTAGCTGGCGATAATCAGGATGTCACCGACGTCAGCGCAGTGTGCCGCCGCGCCGTTGACGGAGATGATTTTAGAGCCGCGTTCACCGGCGATAGCGTAGGTAGAGAAACGCTTCCCGTTGGTGACGTTGTAGATGTCGATGGCTTCATATTCCAGAATGCCTGCCGCCTCAAGGAAGTCCTGATCGATGGCGCAGGAGCCTTCGTAATGCAAGTCCGCCTGAGTCACTTTGACGCGGTGTAACTTGCCTTGCAGCATGGTGCGAATCATAAACTTGAACCTTTGTTACTGGGCTTAAAAAGCGCGGATATCACCCGCGCCGTGGATATTCGAGGCAGTATTGCCCTTTTTATTTGGGCTGTCTACTGCGCCAGATCGACGGTGACGTTATCAATCAGTCGGGCCTGACCGAGCCAGGCCGCCATCAGGATCACCGCACGTTTGCTTTCCGCTGACAGCTCCAACAAAGTGTCCGCATCGCGGATTTGCAGGTCATCTGAACGGAAACCTTTTTCGTTCAGTTCTGTTGCCGCGAGAATCAGCATCTCTTCAGTATCACGGTCGCCGCCGCGCAGTTTGTCAGCCAGGCCGTTCATCACCTTGCTTAATCCCGGGGCGATTTTACGCTGATCCGCCGTCAGGTAACCATTACGTGAGCTGAGCGCCAGACCGTCTTTTGCGCGCACGGTCGGCACGCCAACAATTTCAATGTCGTAACCCATATCGGCGACCATTTTGCGGATCAGCGCCAACTGCTGATAATCCTTCTGGCCAAAACAGGCGACGTCGGGCTGCACGAGATTGAACAGCTTGCTGACGATGGTGGATACACCACGGAAATGCCCTGGGCGGCTGGCGCCTTCCAGCATAGTGGAGATGCCTGGCACATCCACAAAGGTTTGCGTGTCGAGGCCCTGAGGGTAAACGTCAACCGGCGCCGGGGCAAAGACCATATCCACCTTGCGGCGGTTCAGTTTTTCGCAATCTTCCTGCAGTGTGCGCGGGTAGCGGGCTAAGTCGTCCGGTCTGTCAAACTGCATCGGGTTAACGAAAATACTGACCACGACCACATCAGCAACGGCTTTGGCTTCTTCCACCAGCGTCATGTGCCCATCGTGCAGGTTGCCCATGGTCGGCACCAGGGCAATGCGTTTCCCTTCCTGACGCCAGCGGCGAATCTGCTGGCGCAGCAGCGGTAACGTTTCGATAATCAGCACAACCTGTCTCCTGTCAGTAAAAACTGTGTTCGTTGCCCGGATAACTGCCGGATTCGACTTCACTAATGTACTGGCGCACCGCGGCGCGAATATCGCCGGTCTCAGCGAGGAAATTCTTTGCAAACTTAGGAATATGGCCGCCGGTTATCCCGAAGGCATCATGCATGACCAGAATCTGCCCGTCCGTGACGTTGCCCGCGCCGATGCCAATCACCGGGATAGAAAGCGCTTCGGTTACGCGCTTAGCCAGCTCGACGGGAACGCATTCCAGCACCAATAACTGAGCGCCAGCGGCTTCCAGCGCCAAAGCATCGTCCAGCAGCGTTTGCGCGGCCTGCTCGTCACGGCCCTGCACTTTATAACCGCCAAAAATATTGACCGACTGCGGCGTTAGCCCCAAATGGCCACAAACCGGAACGGCGCGCTCCGTCAGCATTTTCACCGTGTCAGCCAGCCAGCGTCCGCCTTCGATTTTCACCATGTTAGCCCCGGCGCGCATTACCTCCGCGGAGTTGGCAAATGCCTGCTCCGGCGTGGCATAGGCCATAAACGGCAGGTCGGCCAGCAGCAGGCAGTTTGGTGCACCGCGGCGAACTGCACGAGTGTGGTAGGCAATGTCTGCCACCGTGACCGGCAGCGTAGAGTCGTGGCCCTGCACCGTCATGCCCAGCGAATCGCCAACCAGCAAAACGCCGACGCCTTCGTCAGCAAACAGCTTAGCGAAGCTAAAGTCATAGGCGGTAAGGGTGGCGAATTTCTTTTTGTCCTGCTTGAGCTTACGCAGGGTGGAGGTGGTAGTGGGTTTCATCATCATCCCCGGAGAAAGGTTAGAACAGGATACGGGCGCGCTGTTTACCAGCGAGTGATGCCCTCCTGGGAGAGGCTAGCCAGTATCGCGGCAACAGATTGCCCGTCGGGAAAGCGGCATTCCGGTGCTATTTCTAGCAGAGGAACCAGCATAAACGCGCGGTTCTTCATGTCGTAATGAGGCACAGTCAGGCGTTCGGTGTGCATCACCTCATCGCCAAACAGCATCAGATCGAGATCTAACGTCCGCGGCCCCCAGCGCTCTGCTTTGCGCACGCGGCCATGCTCCAGTTCAATACGCTGAGTATGGTCCAGAAGGGCTTCTGCAGACAGGCCGGTGTCCAGCACCACGGCAGCATTCAGATAATCTGGCTGATCCTGTGGGCCAAGCGGGGGAGTGCGATAAAACGAAGACGTGGCCACCATTCGGCTTTGTGGAATGGCGGCCAGGGCGTCAAGGGCAGATGAAACCTGCTCCAGCGGCGACGCCTGATTGCTGCCCAGCGCGATATACGCGAGGGTCATGAATTACCTTCGCGGCGCGGCGCACGTTTGCGCGGACGACGGGTACGGCGGCGTGCGGCAGGCTCATCGCCAAGGTCGTTCAGCATATCTTTTTGCATTGGCGGCGCAGCTACCTGGAACTCGCCCCACCATTTGGTCAGACGCAGCAGTTCCTGGTTGTTCTCGACTTCCGCGCGCAGCGCCAGCAGATCGTAAGACGCCCGGAACTTAGGATGCTCCATCAGCTTCCAGGCGCGTTTACCCTGGCGGCGGGACAGACGAAGCTGCAGGCCCCAGATGTCACGCACCAGCGTAGTAATACGTTTTGGAATCGCCAGCGCACGGCAGGCTTCATCCAGCACTTCATTCATTGCCAGCGCAAAGGCGTCGTAGTAGGCGAGGCCGCTTTCCTGGGCGATTTTTTGCGCCATTTCCAACTGCGGATACCAGAACATCGCCGCAAAAAGGAACGCCGGATTTACGCGCATATCGTTATGAATGCGGGTATCGGTGTTCTTCAGCACCAGCGCAATAATGCGCTCCATCGGGCTGTCGCCCTGCTCGGTGAAGTAGCGGGTGATAATCGGGAACAGCGGCTGGAAGAGCTGATATTCACGCAGCAGCTGGTAGGTTTCAAACCCGTATCCGGCCTGCAGAAGTTTGAGCGACTCTTCAAACAGACGCGCCGGGGGCACATCGTTCAGCAGCGTGGCAAGGCGAGGGATCGGCTCGCCGGTTTCCGGGCTGATGGTCATATTCAGCTTGGCGGCAAAGCGCACGGCGCGCAGCATTCGCACCGGATCTTCGCGGTAGCGCGTTTCCGGATCGCCAATCAGGCGAATAATGCCTTTGTTCAGATCGTTCAGGCCGCCGACGTAATCCCGCACGGAGAAATCGGCCACGCTGTAGTAAAGACTGTTGATAGTGAAGTCGCGGCGTTGAGCATCTTCTTCGATAGAGCCAAAGATGTTATCGCGCAGCAGCATGCCGTTCTGGCCACGCTGCGAGGTCTGACGGTCGGCAGACTGCTGCTCTTCATGATGGCCGCGGAAGGTGGCCACTTCGATGATTTCTGGCCCGAACATCACGTGAGCCAGGCGGAAACGGCGGCCAACCAGGCGGCAGTTACGGAACAGTTTGCGGACTTGTTCTGGCGTCGCGCTGGTGGTGACGTCGAAATCTTTCGGTTTTTTCCCCAGCAGCAGGTCGCGAACGCCGCCGCCGACGAGGTAGGCCTCGTAGCCTGCTTTGTTTAAACGGTAGAGCACCTTGAGGGCATTTTCACTGATATCTTTGCGGGAAATAGCGTGCTGGTCACGCGGGATAACAGTAATGTGCGGGAGAGTTTCGGTCTCCTCGACCACGACGTCATCGCGGTTAAGCACCTTGCGGCAAAAATTAGCGACTCGGGTAAAAATAGTCCACCTCGGCAGTGTCAATCATAGGGACAAAAAAAACAGCGGCTAATCATAGCTCAGTGTGGGGCATTTGAGAATGATGTATTCACCGGCACATTATTAAGCGACCAGTTCATTACGGCTTGCTCGAGCAACCTTTCCAACGTCAGATCCTGCCAGCCGTCCGCTACTTGTTGATTTAAAAAGCTCAGCGCTTCTACCAGCAACGGGCGAGGATCGCCCTGCGGCAG
Organism: Cedecea neteri; assembly: GCF_000758325.1. Lineage (NCBI taxonomy): Bacteria > Pseudomonadati > Pseudomonadota > Gammaproteobacteria > Enterobacterales > Enterobacteriaceae > Cedecea > Cedecea neteri. The sequence goes on from NZ_CP009459.1 coordinate 1,929,963, forward strand.
CGCGGGGGCGTGATTCTGTTTCGAAAGCTTAGAACCCTGCTCGTTGAGCGCCAGCGGCAGATGAATATAGCCGGGAGCGGGCCAGCCAAACTGCTGGTATAGCGAGATTTGCCGCACCGTCGGTTCAATCAAATCTGCACCGCGTACGATCTCCGTCACGCCCTGAAAATGGTCATCCACGACGACAGCAAGATTATAGGCGAACAGGCCGTCACGGCGGTGAATGATGAAATCTTCCCGCGCCAGGGCCTCATCGGCGTGCAGTTCCCCGCGCAGGCCGTCCTGGAAGCTCAAAACCGGGTTGTTTTGCACCAGGCGCATTGCGGCGTTTTGTGGTCCGTTGCCAAGGGTTCTGCAATGTCCATCGTAGAAACCACCGATCTGCTGAATACGGTTGCGGGTGCAGGTGCAGTAGTAGCTCAGCCCCTGCTGCTGGAGCCAGTCCAGCGCGGCACGGTAGGCTTCATGGCGGTGAGACTGCCACAGAACGTCGCCATCCCAGTGCAGACCGTAATGCTCAAGCTGTTTGAGGATGGTATCGGCGGCGCCGGGCACTTCGCGAGGAGGGTCGATATCTTCGATGCGTACCAGCCAGCGACCCTGTTGAGCACGAGCCTGAAGGTAGCTGCCGAGAGCGGCAATCAGTGAGCCAAAATGCAGTTCCCCGGAAGGCGAGGGGGCAAAACGGCCAATGTAGAGTTGAGCTGACATTTTTTGGGGTGCAATAAAGTAATATGGCGGGAGAGTCTCCCGCCATAGAGGTCTGGCATTTCCGAGAGCCGTTAGCCGGCCATCTGTTTTTCGCGGATTTCTGCCAACGTTTTGCAGTCGATACACAAATCAGCGGTCGGACGTGCTTCAAGGCGACGAATGCCGATTTCTACACCGCAGGATTCGCAGTAGCCGAAATCTTCGTCTTCCACTTTCTTGAGCGTTTTTTCGATCTTTTTGATCAGTTTGCGTTCACGATCGCGGTTACGCAGTTCAAGGCTGAACTCTTCTTCCTGGGCCGCACGGTCTACCGGGTCCGGGAAGTTAGCCGCTTCATCCTGCATGTGCGAAACGGTGCGATCTACCTCGTCCCTGAGCTGATTACGCCATGCTTCAAGAATAAGCTTGAAGTGCGACAGCTGGGCTTCGTTCATGTACTCTTCGCCCGTTTTCTCCTGGTATGGCTCCACCCCAGCGATGGCGAGAATACTCAGGGACGACGTTTTACGCTTTTGCCCTTCTTGCATGTTGCTTCTCCTTAACACGCACTTATCGGTCCCCTGTCGGGGTAAAATCAGGCCGCTATAAATAGCAGATGCTTTTCAGGTTGGCAATTATATAAACTCCTCTCTTGACAACCGTGTGAAGAAAAGCTTATTTGCGAAACGACCCGACTATAAAAAAGACAATACGTTATCTGTCCTTAACCAGATGCTGATTATAAATAGACAGGCAACGGCGTAGTTAGAGTCATCCTCTCGGCAGAAAGTTCTGCTTTCCAGGCGATAATTTCAACCCCACACTGCTGTGCCTCGGTCAACAGCCGCGCATACTTCTCATCAATGTGGCGGGCTGGCGAGACGCTATTTATAGCAGAATGTAAAACCGCAAACAGTAGCACCGCGCGCTCTCCTTGCTGAACCACATTCATCAACTCTCTCAAATGCTTTTGGCCCCGCAGGCTAACGGCATCGGGAAAATAGCCTTTATCCTGCTCGAGCAACGTGACTGATTTCACTTCAATATAGCAGTTAACCTTGTTACTCGCTTGTAACATAAAGTCAATTCTGCTGCGTTCTTCACCGTATTTTACTTCGGCCTGAAGGCTGTCGTAGCCCGCCAGTTCTGTCGGAGGAGTTGTCGTCAGCATCTCTCTGACCAGAGTGTTTGCGCGTAACGTATTGACGCAAATTATCTCACCCTTTTGTGTTTGAGTAAGCTCCCAGGTATGGGGGTATTTGCGCGTTGGGCTGGCCGATGTGGAATACCAGACCGTGTCGCCCGGCGTGGCGCAGCCGGTCATTGCTCCGGTATTGGGGCAATGCAGCGTCATGGTTTCGCCCTCGGCGGTTACTACGTCCGCCAGAAAGCGTTTATAGCGTTTAATCAGCGTGGCGGGCTGCAGCGCGGGTGAAAACTCCATCTACTCTTCCTTATTAGTCAGCGACCAGCGCTCCAGCGCCTGATGGCGGGTTCTGCCCTGTTCAAAAAGGGACTCGTACAGCGAAAATTCATTCACCTTAAATTGCCAGCTAAAGCCCGGCGCGGGGATCGCCACTGAGCGTATGGCATTGCGATAAAGCGTCACGTGGGGATGAAACGGCTGCGGAGACTGATAGCAGCCGCTGCGAGCGGCCTGGGAGCGTAACATATTGGCCAACTGCAACAGGCCGCGTGGCGCCTGCCTTGGCCCCAGCCATACGACGCTAGAGCGCAGCCATTGCCCGGCATCGTCCAGGCGTAGCGTAAAGCCGGGCTGGCTAATTCTTCCGGCGAGGCGGCACAGTGCCTGGCGTTTTTCGTCTGAGACATCCCCCAAAAACGCCAGCGTGAGGTGCAGATTGGCCGCGGCTACCGGTCGGCCAGCATCCGCCGGGAACTGGGCGGCTCGCCAGTGAATAATTTGCTGCTGAACCTCGGACGGTAACGTCAGGGCAAAAAACAGGCGTCGATTTTCGGCCATGCTTGTCTCTCGGTTATGGTTTGGCGGGATGCTACAATGTGCGACTGCCGATGTTAACCCTTTGGAGCCGTTTGTGTCCTCATTACCGGTTGCGGCCGTACTGCCGGAAGTGCTGAAAGCACTCGAGTACGCCCCGCAAGTTTTGCTCAACGCCCCTACCGGCGCAGGTAAATCTACCTGGCTGCCGCTGCAAATCCTTCAGCAGAGTCAGCTGGAAGGTCGCATTTTGCTGCTTGAACCTCGTCGCCTTGCCGCCCGTAATGTTGCTCAGCGGCTGGCCGAATTATTGGGTGAAAAACCGGGTGAAACCGTTGGCTACCGGATGCGAGCTGACAGCTGTGTGGGGCCAAATACCCGGCTTGAGGTGGTGACCGAAGGGATTTTAACGCGCTTGATCCAACAGGATCCCGAGCTTAACGGCATTGGGCTTGTGATCCTCGATGAGTTTCACGAGCGCAGTTTGCAGGCCGATCTCGCCCTCGCGCTGCTGCTGGACGTGCAGGCCGGGCTTCGCGATGACCTTAAAATTCTGATTATGTCGGCAACGCTGGACAACCAGCGCCTGCAGCAATGCCTGCCGGATGCACCGGTAATCACCTCAGAAGGTCGCGCTTTCCCGGTTGAGCGCCGCTACATGGCTCTGCCGGCGCATCAGCGCTTTGATGAGGCCGTTGCCGCCGCCGTGGCCGCTCTGCTGCGTGAGGAGTCAGGATCGCTGCTGCTGTTTTTATCCGGCGTGGGTGAAATTCAGCGCGTGCAGGAACAACTCAAAGAGCGAGTGGCGAGCGATGTTCAGCTATGCCCGCTGTACGGTGCTTTACCCCTGAGCGAGCAGCGTAAAGCGATTTTGCCAGCCGCAGCGGGAACCCGGAAGGTGGTCCTGGCGACTAACATTGCCGAGACCAGTTTGACCATTGAAGGTATCCGCCTGGTGGTGGATGCGGCGCAGGAGCGCGTCGCACGTTTTGACGCTCGTACCGGGCTGACCCGGCTGGTCACTCAGCGCATAAGCCAGGCTTCAATGACCCAGCGGGCCGGGCGCGCCGGGCGTCTGGAGCCGGGTATTTGCCTGCATCTGATCGCCGCTGACCAGGCCGAGCGTGCGGCGGCCCAGAGTGAACCGGAAATCTTACAAAGCGATTTATCCGGCCTGCTGCTTGAACTGTTGCAATGGGGCTGCCAGGACGTGCGTCAGCTAACCTGGCTTGATGTGCCGCCGGAGGTAAACCTTACGGCAGCTCAGCGTCTGCTACGTCAGCTAGGTGCCGTTGACGAGCAGCAACGCCTGACGGCAGAAGGGCAAAAAATGGCGAAAATGGGCAACGACCCGCGCCTTGCCTCAATGCTGGTGACGGCCCAAACGCCGGATGAGCAAGCCACAGCCGCGTGGCTTGCAGCAATCCTGGAAGAACCGCCGCGGACTCAGGGCGGCGGTGATTTACGAACGCTTTTCGACAGCAGGAACGGTAACTGGCGGCAGCGTGCAGCTCAGTTGCTGAAAAGAATAAATGCCCGAAGCGGGGAGCCGGATATCTCGTTAGCGATACCGCTGCTGGCAAGCGGGTTTGCCGATCGTATCGCCCGGCGACGCGGGGCCGAGGGCCGCTATCAGTTAGCCAACGGCATGGGCGCGATGCTGGAGCAGGATGACGCCATGACGCGGCATGAATGGCTGATAGCGCCGCTTTTGCTGCAGGGCAGCCAGTCGCCGGATGCCCGCATTCTGCTGGCGCTGCCGCTGGATATCGAAGAGCTTGTCGCGCGTATCCCGCATCTGCTGACGGAAAGTGATTCGGTGGAGTGGGATGAAGAACGAGGGGCGTTAAAAGCCTGGCGGCGGCGTCAAATCGGCAAGTTAGTGGTGAAAACTCAGCTGCTGGCGAAACCTTCTGAAGAGGAAATGCAGCGGGCGATTTTAAACGGCGTTCGCGAACGCGGGCTTGGGCTGTTGGAGTGGTCCGTTCCGGCTCAGCAACTGCGGTTGCGCCTGACCTGCGCGGCCCGCTGGCTGCCGGAGCAGAAATGGCCTGCGGTGGACGATGACTCCCTGCTGGCAAAGCTCGAAGACTGGCTGCTGCCGGAAATGCGCGGCGTGCATTCGCTACGGGCGTTGAAAAATATCGATCTTAGCCGGGCGCTGGGCAACTTGCTTGACTGGCCAATGCGTCAACGGCTGGATAGTGCCCTGCCAACTCATTACACTGTGCCGACCGGAAGCCAGATTGCGATTCGCTACGACAGCGAAAATCCGCCGGCGCTGGCGGTGCGTATCCAGGAAATGTTTGGTGAAGCACAGACACCTTGCATCGCCGAGGGGCGCGTTCCGCTGGTGCTTGAGCTATTATCTCCGGCGCAGCGGCCGCTGCAGATCACCCGTGACTTAACGGCGTTCTGGAACGGGGCCTGGCGCGAAGTGCAGAAAGAGATGAAGGGACGTTATCCGAAGCACGTCTGGCCGGACGATCCGGCGAATACTGCCCCGACGCGCCGGACGAAAAAGTATTCCTGAGAGCACTGTCTGGTGCCCTCACCCCAGCCCTCTCCCACAGGGAGAGGGGGAACACGAGAAGATTTTCTGAGTAAGAATGTCGGGCTGTTTTTTTGAGAGATTTCTTCTTTCGTATTACGCGGAAGAACGGAGAATCGGGCCTTTGCGCCTGAACTTTTGTGGAGAAGATGCATGGCGGGGAATGACCGCGAGCCTATTGGACGTAAAGGAAAACCAACGCGTCCGGCGAAAGAGAAGGTGAGCCGTCGTCGACTCAAGGAAGAGGAATATGACGACGAGTACGAAGACGATGATTACGAGGACGAAGAACCTATGCCGCCGCGTAAAGGAAAAGGTAAGGGGAAAGGCTCGGGCCGCCCGTCGAAAAAACGCCGTTTCTTCTGGCTGTTGGTGAAGCTGGCGATCATCTTCTTTGTGGGGCTGGTTATTTACGGCGTGTACCTCGATCAGCAGATTCGCAGCCGCATTGACGGCAAAGTCTGGCAGCTTCCGGCGGCGGTCTATGGCCGCATGGTGAACCTTGAGCCGGATATGCCTTACAGCAAAGCGGAGATGGTGAAGCTGCTGGAAGCGACGCAGTACCGGCAAGTGTCGAGCATGACGCGTCCGGGCGAGTTTACCGTGCAGGGGAACAACATCGAGCTGATTCGCCGCCCGTTTGACTTCCCGGACGGTAAAGAAGGGCAGATTCGCGCTCGCCTGGTGTTCGACGGTGGCCATCTGGAATCCATCCAGAACATGGATAATAACCGCAGCTTCGGTATTTTCCGCCTCGACCCGCGCCTGATCACCATGCTTTCTTCGCCAAACGGCGAACAGCGCCTGTTCGTGCCGCGTTCCGGCTTCCCGGATCTGCTGGTGGACACGCTGATTGCGACCGAAGACCGCCATTTCTACGAGCATGACGGGATCAGCATTTACTCTATTGGCCGCGCCGTTGTCGCTAACCTGACGGCCGGGCGAGCGGTGCAGGGCGGCAGTACGCTGACTCAGCAGCTGGTGAAAAACCTCTTCCTGAGCAACCAGCGTACGCTGTGGCGTAAAGCCAACGAAGCCTACATGGCGCTGATCATGGATGCGCGCTACGACAAAGATCGTATCCTTGAGCTGTATCTGAACGAGGTGTATCTCGGCCAGAGCGGCGACGATCAGATTCGTGGCTTCCCGCTGGCCAGCCTTTATTACTTCGGCCGCCCGGTGGAAGAGCTGAGCCTCGACCAGCAGGCATTGCTGGTGGGGATGGTAAAAGGTGCCTCGCTGTATAACCCGTGGCGAAATCCGAAGCTGGCGCTTGAACGTCGTAACCTGGTCCTGCGCCTGCTGCAGGAACAGAAAGTTATCGATCAGGAGCTGTACGACATGCTGAGCGCGCGCCCTCTGGGCGTGCAGCCTCGCGGCGGCGTGATTTCTCCGCAGCCTGCCTTTATGCAGATGGTGCGTCAGGAGCTTCAGGACAAGCTGGGCGACAAGGTGAAAGACCTGTCCGGCGTGAAGATTTTCACCACCTTTGATTCCGTGTCTCAGGATGCGGCAGAAAAAGCGGTGACCGAAGGCGTCCCGGTGCTGCGCGCTTCCCGTAAGCTGAACGATCTGGAAGCGGCGATGGTCATTGTTGACCGCTTTACCGGTGAAGTTCGCGCGGTCGTCGGCGGCGCGGAACCGCAGTTTGCGGGCTTTAACCGTGCGCTGCAGGCTCGTCGCTCCATTGGCTCGCTGGCAAAACCGGCTACTTACCTGACGGCACTGAGCCAGCCGGACAAGTTCCGCCTGAACACCTGGCTTGCCGATGCCCCAATTGGCATCAAACTGTCGAATGGCCAGGTCTGGTCACCGCAGAACGATAACCACCAGTACAGCGGGCAAGTGATGCTGGTGGATGCCCTGACGCGTTCGATGAACGTGCCAACCGTAAATCTGGGGATGACGCTGGGCCTCCCGGCCATTACCGATACCTGGACCAAGCTTGGGGTACCCAAAGATCAGCTTAATCCGGTGCCTGCGATGATTCTGGGGGCGCTGAACCTGACGCCTATCCAGGTTGCACAGGCGTTCCAGACGATTGCCAGCGGCGGGAACCGCGCCACGCTTTCCGCGCTGCGTTCGGTGATTGCTGAAGACGGCACCGTGCTGTATCAGAGCTTCCCACAGGCGGAACAGGCGGTGCCTGCGCAGGCCGCTTATCTGACGCTGTTTGGTATGCAGCAGGTGGTGGCTCGCGGTACGGGTCGTGCGCTGGGCGGGAAATACCCGAACTTGCATCTGGCCGGGAAAACCGGGACCACCAACAACAACGTGGATACCTGGTTTGCCGGCGTTGATGGCCGTGAAGTGACCATTACCTGGGTAGGACGTGATAACAACCAGCCAACCAAGCTGTACGGTGCCAGCGGCGCTATGTCGCTGTACCAGCGTTATCTGTCAAACCAGTCGCCTATCCCGCTGGATCTGACCCAGCCGGAAGATATCGTGGATATGGGCGTCAACAGCGCGGGTTACTTTATGTGTAGCGGCGGCGGTGATCGTGTGCTGCCGGTCTGGACGACGAACCCGAGTGCGCTTTGCCAGCAAAGCCAGCAGGAAGAGCAATCGGCTAACCCGTTCAGCCAGACGCCAGCAGGCCAGCAGCCGCAGCAACAACCGCAGCAGCAGCCTCAGCAGCAACAGCCCGCTCAGGAACAGAAGAGCGACGGCGTTGCCGGCTGGATTAAGGACATGTTCGGCAGCAATTAAGCCTCGCATCACTCATAAACCTCTCCCTAAGTGGGGGAGGTTTTTTTTCGCCTTTTTTACCCGCCACAACGCGTTTCTTATCTTAAATTTCACGCCCAATTAACACCCTATAAACCATCTGGTTATTTCTTATTCCCTTAATAAGCCTGAGGGTGTGAGGTGCTTGCTATGCAGCCAGCGTTTCGTCTATTATCCTGCGGGCATAATAATAATTATCGTTTACGTTATCATTTACCATTTCACCAGAGAAAATATCATGGCGCGTTCACTCCCAGGTCAGCCAGCCAAAAACCCTGTTCGTAAGCTTGCTCTGTTTGTAGCGGCGGCGGTGGGTACCGTCAGCGTTAATAGCTTCGCGGCGGACACCGGCACGACCAAAAAAGAAGACACTATTACCGTTTCAGCCGCCGCAGTGCCTGCCGAAAGCGCATGGGGGCCATCGCCAACCATCGCCGCTAAACGCAGCGCCACGGCGACCAAAACCGATACCCCGATTGAAAAGACCCCGCAGTCTATTTCGGTGGTGACCAGCGAAGAGATGCAGATGCATCAATTCCAGTCCGTAAAAGAAGCGTTGGGCTATACGCCGGGTATCACAGTTTCGACTCGTGGTGCTTCAAATACCTATGATGCTGTAAAAATTCGCGGCTTTGGTTCGGTGAACCAGAACAACTATCTGGACGGTTTAAAGCTGCAGGGTGATTTCTATAACGAAGTTATCATCGACCCTTATATGCTGGAGCGCGTGGAGCTGATGCGCGGCCCAACGTCCGTGCTGTACGGCAAAAGCAGCCCTGGCGGTATTATCTCAATGGTTAGCAAGCGTCCAACCACTGAACCGCTGCGTGAAGTGCAGTTTAAAATGGGTACAGATAACCTGTACCAGACTGGTTTCGATTTCAGCGATGCGCTGGATGATGCCGGCGTTTACTCTTACCGTCTGACCGGCGTGGCGCGTTCTAACGATGACCAGCAGCGTGATGCGAAACAGAAGCGTTACGCGATTGCGCCATCTTTCTCCTGGCGCCCGGACGACAAAACTAACTTTACCTTCTTGTCTGATTTCCAGAATCAGCCAGAAACGGGTTATTACGGTTGGTTGCCGAAGGAGGGGACAGTTCAGCCTCTGCCAAACGGCAAGCGCCTGAGCACCGATTTCAACGAAGGTGCTAATAACAATACCTATTCCCTGTCCCACAAAATGGTGGGGTATAGCTTTGAACATGGCTTTAACGACACCTTTACCGTGCGTCAGAACCTTCGCTATACCGAATCCAAAACCTCGCAGAAAAGCGTTTATGGCACAGGCGTCGACTCGACGGGCTATATGCTTAACCGCGGTACCGTTGTGGATAACGAAAAACTGCATAACTTTGCGGTTGATACCCAGCTAGAAAGTAAATTCTCTACCGCTGATGTTGAGCATACTCTGCTGACGGGTGTTGATTTCCAGCGCATGCGAAATGACATTAATGCGACCTTCGGTAGCGCGCCGCAGTTGGATCTTTATAATCCGGTTTACAGTGACTTTGATTTTGGCGATGCGGCCCCTTACCAGCAGAACAAGCAGAAGCAGACCGGTATTTATGTTCAGGATCAGGCCGAGTGGAACAAGTTTGTCCTGACAATGGGTGGACGTTATGACTGGCTGACTCAGTCGACCCGAGCTTACCAGGCCAACAATTACACCGAGCGTAGTGATAACCAGTTCACAGGTCGTGCAGGCTTAAACTACCTGTTTGATAACGGTATTACACCGTACGTCAGCTACAGCGAATCCTTCGAACCAAACTCCGGCGCAGATTTCTACGGCAATACTTTCAAACCTTCTAAAGGTCGCCAGTATGAAGCCGGCGTGAAGTATGTACCGAAGGATATGCCAGTTGTGATTACAGGGGCGGTCTACCAGCTGACCAAAACCAATAATCTGATGTCAGATCCTGATACCTCACACGGTTTTTCTTCCATCCAGGGCGGCGAGATTCGTTCACGCGGCGTAGAGCTGGAGGCGAAAGCGGCGCTGAATGCCAATATCAACGTTACTGCGTCCTACACCTATACGGATGCGAAATACACCAAAGACTCGACGCTTGAAAACAAAACGCCTGAGCAGGTTCCTGCGCACATGGCTTCCCTGTGGGGGGATTACACCTTCAACAGCGGCGTGCTGAGTGGCCTGACGTTGGGTACCGGCGGTCGTTTCCTTGGCTCCAGCTACGGCGACCCGGCTAACACCTTCAAAGTGGGCAGCGCTGCGGTGATGGATGCAGTCGTGAAGTATGACCTCGGTCGCTTCGGGCTGAACGGCTCCAGCATTGCGGTCAACGTGAACAACCTGCTCGACCGCGAATACGTTGCCAGCTGCTTCGCAACCTATGGTTGCTTCTGGGGCGCTGAGCGTCAGGTGGTTGCTACTGCGACCTTCCGCTTCTAACTTGTCTCCCGGGCACGGTTCGCCGTGCCCTTCACTAAGATGGCTACCATGCAGGATAAACAGCTTCATCCGGACACGACTTTTAGCCTCACTGATGTCACGTTTCGCGTGCCTGGCCGCACGCTACTCCATCCGCTGTCTATCACCTTCCCGGTGGGCAAAGTTACTGGCCTGATTGGCCATAACGGCTCCGGTAAATCGACGCTGCTGAAAATGCTGGGTCGTCACCAGAAACCTTCTGAGGGTGAAATTCTGCTGAACTCACAGCCGCTGGATAGCTGGGGCAGCAAAGCTTTTGCCCGGCAGGTGGCCTATCTTCCTCAGCAGCTTCCTGCCGCTGAGGGCATGACGGTACGTGAGCTGGTAGCGATTGGCCGTTATCCGTGGCACGGGGCGTTAGGGCGCTTTGGGGTGGCTGACCGTGAACTGGTGGATGAGGCAATCAGTCTGGTGGGGCTGAAGCCGTTTGCGCATCGCCTGGTGGATAGTCTATCCGGCGGCGAGCGCCAGCGGGCATGGATCGCCATGCTGGTGGCGCAGGATAGCCGCTGTCTGCTGCTGGATGAGCCAACGTCTGCGCTGGATATCGCTCATCAGGTGGACGTGCTGGCGCTGATCCATCGTCTTAGCCAGGAGCGAGGCCTGACGGTGGTTGCCGTTCTGCACGACATCAATATGGCTGCGCGGTACTGCGACAACCTGGTGGCACTGCGCGGTGGCGAAATGATCGCGCAGGGGACGCCGGAAGCCTTAATGCAGAGCGATACGCTCGAGCATATCTACGGTATTCCGATGGGCATCCTGCCGCACCCGGCGGGGGCTGCGCCGGTGAGTTTTGTTTATTGATGAGCCGTATGAATGACTTTCTTTTGACCCGTCGCCGCCTTCTGGCGGCGATGGCGCTTTCACCGCTGCTGCTAAAATTACCTGCCGCGCAGGCGGCGGTGCCGGATGCAAAACGTATCATCGCCCTGGAGTGGCTGCCCGTTGAGCTGATGATGGCGCTCGGCGTCACGCCGATGGCCGTCGCCGACATCCCTAATTACCAAATCTGGGTGAACGAACCTAAGCTGCCGGCAGGCGTGATTGACGTTGGCCTGCGCACAGAGCCTAACCTCGAGCTGATGGCGCAGCTAAAACCATCTCTGATTCTCTATTCTGCGGGCTACGGCCCTTCACCAGAAAAAATCACCCGTATCGCACCAGGGCTTGGGTTCAATTTTAACGATGGCTCCGGTAAACCGCTGGAGATTGCGCGTAAATCGCTTATTCAGCTGGGTGATACGCTGGGCATGCAGCAGGCAGCCAGTCGGCATCTGGCCGAATTTGATGCGTTTATTGCCAGCATGAAGCCTCGCTTTGCCGCGCGCGGCAACCGCCCGGTGCTGCTGATGTCATTCTTGGATAATCGCCATGCGCTGGTGGTGGGCAAGCACAGCCTGTTCCAGCAGGTGATGGATCTGCTGGGGGTGAAGAATGCCTGGCAAGATGAGACGAATTTCTGGGGAACAGCCGTTGTCGGAATTGAACGCCTGGCGGCGATCAAAGACGCCGATGTGCTGTGCTTCGACCATAAAAACGAAGCGGTAGCCCGCCAGGTAACGGCCACGCCGCTGTGGAAAGCGATGCCGTTTATCCGCCAGAACCGTTTTCAGCAAGTTCCCGCCGTCTGGCTGTATGGCACGACGATGTCGGCGATGCACTTTGCCCGCGTGCTGGACGATGGCCTGAGGAGCCTGGCCTGATGAAACGTCACGTTATTTTCCCCGCCAGCCTGCTGCTGGTGCTGTTTGTCTGTGCGCTGTGGCTGACGCTGCATAACATGCATGGCGTCTTACCCTCCTCGCAGTGGCGCAGCGCTTTTGTCGAGCCGGACATCGACAATGTGCAGCAGATGCTGTTTCACTTCAGCCTGCTGCCGCGTCTCGCAATATCGCTGTTGGTCGGGGCCGGATTGGGACTCGTCGGCGTGCTGTTCCAGCAGGTTCTGCGCAATCCGCTGGCGGAGCCTACAACGCTTGGCGTAGCCAGCGGGGCTCAGCTTGGCGTTACGTTTGCCACGCTTTGGGTGCTGCCGCTGGCTGCTCAGCCGTTTGCAGCGCTGATTGGTGCGGCGGTCGTTGGCCTGCTCGTCTTTGGCGTTGCCTGGGGCAAGCGGATGTCGCCGGTCACGCTGATTCTTGCGGGCCTGGTGCTGAGCCTTTATTGCGGGGCGGTCAACCAACTGCTGGCGATCTTCCACCATGATCAACTCCAGAATATGTTCCTCTGGAGCACCGGGTCACTGAATCAGCAGGACTGGAGCAGCGTTGAAAGTCTTTGGCCACGTCTGCTGGGCGGTCTGCTGCTAACGCTGTTGCTGCTGCGTCCGTTGACGCTGATGGGGCTGGACGATGGCGTAGCGCGTAATCTGGGCCTGGCGCTTTCTCTGGTACGTCTGGTGACGCTGGCGCTGGCGATTGTGATCAGCGCTCAGTTGGTTAATGCGGTTGGGATCGTCGGTTTTATCGGGCTATTTGCGCCGCTGCTGGCAAAAATGCTGGGTGCCAGACGCCTGGCCGCTCGTTTGTTCCTGGCCCCGCTCATTGGGGCGCTGATTCTCTGGCTGTCTGACCAGGTTGTGGTCTGGCTTTCCAGCGTGTGGGGCGAAGTCTCAACCGGGACGGTCACCGCGCTGATTGGCGCACCTATCCTGCTGTGGCTACTGCCGCGTCTGCGTACCAGCGGGGCGCCGTCCATGAGCGCCGGAGACCACGTTCAGGCTGAACGCCAGCGTGTGCTGCTTTGGGTGGCCACGGGACTTGGCATTCTGCTGCTGGTGATTGCCGCGGCGCTGGCGTTGGGACGTGATGCTGATGGCTGGCGCTGGCTAAGTGGTGCGCTCTTTGACGATGTGCTGCCGTGGCGCTGGCCGCGCGTTATGGCGGCTTTGACCGCGGGCGTGATGCTGGCGGTTGCGGGCTGCCTGATCCAGCGGTTAACCGGCAATGCGATGGCCAGCCCGGAAGTCTTGGGTATTAGCTCTGGCGCAGCCTTCGGCGTGGTGCTGATGTTGTTTATTGTGCCGGGGAATGCGTTTGTCTGGCTATTGCCTGCAGGCAGTCTTGGGGCGGCGGTGACGCTGCTGATCATCATGATGGCTGCCGGACGAGGCGGGTTTTCACCTCAGCGTATGCTGTTGGCCGGCATGGCGCTCAGCACCGCCTTTACCATGCTGCTGATGATGCTGATGGCAAGCGGGGATCCGCGTATGGCAACGCTGCTGACCTGGATTTCTGGCTCGACGTATAACGTTACAGGCGAGCAGGCGGTCAGAACGCTGGTTGTCATGGTCGCGCTGTTAGCCATTACGCCGCTGCTGCGCCGGTGGCTGGTGATTTTACCGCTGGGCGGCGCCACTGCTCGGGCGGTGGGAATGGCGTTAACGCCATCGCGCTTTGCGCTGCTGTTGCTGGCGGCAACGCTTACCGCCACGGCGACGTTAATCGTCGGCCCGCTGAGCTTTGTCGGGTTGATGGCGCCGCATATTGCTCGCATGCTTGGGTTCCGCAGGGCAATGCCGCAGATAGCGATGGCCGGGATTTTTGGTGGGATGTTAATGATTCTGGCGGACTGGTGCGGCAGGATGATCCTGTTCCCGAATCAGGTGCCGGCGGGGCTGCTGGCGACGTTTATCGGTGCGCCTTATTTCGTTTATTTGCTGAGAAAGCAGGGGCGGTAGCCCCTCACCCTAACCCTCTCCCCAAAGGGGAGAGGGAACTGGACAGAGCATAAATCAGTTACTTTCCCCTTCCCAAAGGGGAGATAGAACTGGACAGAGCATAAATCAGTTACTTTCCCCTTCCCAAAGGGGAGAGGGAACTGGAAAGAGCATAAATCAGTGACTTTCCCCTTCCCCATAGGGGAGAGGGAACTGAAAAGAGCATAAATCTGCTGTTTTCTCCCTCTCCCTTACAGGGAGAGGGCCGGGGTGAGGGTAAAAAATTACAGCTTCGCAAACACGCGACGTGCCGCGTCGATGGTCCGCTGAATATCTTCTTTGCTATGCGCCACGGACATAAAGCCCGCCTCAAACGCTGACGGCGCAAGGTATACCCCTTCTTCCAGCATCAGGTGGAAGAAGCGCTTGAAGCGCTCCACGTCGCACGCAACCACATCTTTATAGCAGGTGACGGTTTCGGCATCGGTGAAGAACAGGCCGAACATGCCGCCGACGTTATTCACCACCAGCGGGATGTTTTCTGCTTTCGCCGCACTCAACAGGCCGTTAGCCAGCATTTCTGTCAGCTCGGTCAGGGTCTGGTGGATGCCTGGTTGTGACACTTCTGTCAGGCAGGCGAAGCCCGCCGCCATGGCGATAGGGTTACCGGAGAGCGTGCCAGCCTGGTAAACCGGGCCGGTTGGTGCCAGCGCATCCATGATTTCGCTACGGCCGCCGAAGGCGCCGACCGGCATGCCGCCGCCGATGATTTTGCCGAGGCAGGTCAGGTCCGGCTCGACGTCGTAGTAAGACTGAGCGCCCGCCAGCGCCACGCGGAAGCCGGTCATCACTTCATCGATGATCAGCAGTGCGCCGAATTCGTCACACAGCGCGCGCAGGCCCGGCAGGAAGTCCGCGTGTGGAGGAATGCAGTTCATGTTGCCTGCGACGGGTTCAACGATGATACAGGCCACATCCTGAGGATATTGCTCGAAGGCTTCGCGCACGGAGGCCAGGTCGTTATAGGTGCAGGTCAACGTGTGCTTCGCAAAGTCAGCCGGCACGCCCGGAGAGTTCGGCTGGCCGAGAGTCAGCGCACCGGAACCGGCTTTCACCAGCAGGCAATCCGCGTGGCCGTGGTAGCAGCCTTCGAACTTGATGATTTTATCCCGGCCGGTGTAGCCGCGAGCCAGGCGGATAGCGCTCATGGTGGCTTCGGTACCGGAGTTCACCATGCGAACCATATCCATGGTGGGCACCAGCTCACAAACCAGCTCCGCCATTTTCACTTCCATTTCGGTTGGCGCGCCAAAGCTCAGGCCGCGCTCAACGGCTTCGATAACCGCATTGCGGATCGCCGGGTGGTTGTGGCCGAGCACCATTGGGCCCCATGAGCCAACGTAATCGATATAGGCTTTACCGTCTGCGTCATACAGGTAAGCCCCGTCCGCACGCTCGATAAACAGAGGCACTCCGCCTACGCCGGTAAAGGCGCGTACCGGAGAGTTAACGCCGCCGGGAATGACCTGGCGGGCTGCGGCGTACAGGTTTTCAGACTTACTCATGAATCGGCTCCTGATTCGTGGAAATGGTGACAGCGGGCTATTCTATGTGAAACCTGCCCCGCGTTGAAATATTTGCCCAAATCAAACGTTACGGTTTATTAGCTAATTTAATAAGACGAAGGTCTTTTCTGTGGGTAAAATGCCCGCCTTATTTGTATGACTAAACGGTTAGAACCCATGAATTTAGCCCATAACTCTCTCGATCAGGCGCAAAGCGTCCAACAGCGTCGCGGGGCTATTCTGCGTCGCCTGATTGGCCAGGATAAAATGCCGCTAATGATTTTGCTGATGGCCGCGGTGGTTGGCACGCTGGCGGGCCTGGTCGGCGTGGCGTTTGAGAAGTCGGTTAACTGGGTGCTTCAGCACCGCATCGGTATGCTGGCGCAGGTCGCGGACAGCGCCTGGCTGGTGTGGCCGCTGGCGTTTATCAGCTCGGCGCTGCTGGCGATGGTGGGCTATTTTTTGGTGCGTCGTTTCGCGCCTGAAGCCGGTGGGTCGGGCATTCCTGAAATCGAAGGGGCACTGGAGGATTTGCGGCCAGTGCGCTGGTGGCGCGTGATCCCGGTGAAATTCATCGGCGGGATGGGCACGCTCGGCGCGGGAATGGTGCTGGGGCGTGAAGGGCCTACCGTACAGCTTGGCGGTAACATCGGGCGAATGGTGACGGACATCTTCCGCATGAAAAGTGCGGAGGCTCGTCATTCGCTGCTGGCAACCGGCGCTGCTGCCGGGCTGTCTGCGGCATTTAATGCGCCGCTGGCCGGGATCCTGTTTATCATCGAAGAGATGCGTACCCAGTTTCGCTATAACCTGATTTCGATAAAAGCGGTATTTATCGGCGTGATTATGTCGAGCATCGTGTTCCGGATCTTTAATACCGAAACCACGGTGATTCAGGTTGGCAAGCTGGCGGATGCGCCGGTCAACACGCTCTGGCTGTATCTGATTCTCGGCATGATTTTTGGCATTGTCGGCGTGGTGTTTAACCGGCTGGTGATCGGTGCTCAGGATATGTTCCAGCGCATTCACGGCGGCAACATTAAGAAGTGGGTGCTGATCGGCGGGCTGATTGGCGGGCTTTGCGGTGTGCTGGGGCTTATTCAGCAGGCGGCGTCCGGCGGCGGGTTTAACCTTATCCCGATTGCGGCCGTGGGGAATTACACCATCGGCATGCTGCTGTTCCTGTTCATCGCTCGGGTCATCACCACTTTACTCTGTTTCTCCTCCGGCGCACCGGGCGGTATTTTCGCCCCGATGCTGGCGCTGGGCACGCTGCTTGGCACCGCGTATGGCACGGCTTGTGCCGCCTGGTTCCCCGCGTATCATCTTGATATGGGCACTTTTGCGATTGCGGGAATGGGGGCGCTGCTCGCGGCCTCATTGCGTGCGCCGCTCACCGCTATCGTGCTGGTGCTTGAGATGACGGATAATTACCAGCTCATTCTGCCAATGATTATCACCTGTCTTGGGGCGACACTGTTGGCACAATTTTTGGGCGGGAAACCGCTATACTCGGTGATTCTGGCAAGAACTCTGGCAAAACAAGAAGCTGAGAAAGCGCGAGCGGGCGAGCAGGCTTCCGCCGGGCAGAATACTTGAACGAATTACTCGGGTATTAGATAATGCCGCAAAAGTGCGGGTTGTTTTCTGCCCGGCTTGTTAATTGTTGGGAGCAAAAAATGAGTGATGACGTAGTAGCGCTGCCGCTGCAGTTTACCGAAGCCGCAGCCAATAAAGTGAAAAGTTTGATTGCAGACGAAGAGAACCCGAATCTGAAACTTCGCGTCTATATCACCGGTGGTGGTTGCAGCGGCTTCCAGTATGGTTTTACCTTTGACGACCAGATCAACGACGGCGACATGACCATCGAGAAGCAGGGCGTTGCTCTGGTTGTGGATCCAATGAGTCTGCAATATCTGGTCGGTGGCGCGGTGGATTACAGCGAAGGCCTGGAAGGCTCCCGCTTCGTGGTGACTAACCCGAACGCGAAAAGCACCTGCGGGTGTGGTTCCTCCTTCAGCATCTGATGAGTTGCTGAAATAAAAAAGCCGCGTTTGATACGCGGCTTTTTTTATCGCTATTGTCGGTCATTTAGCGCAAAGGTCGGCAGTTTAAGGTGCCAGTAGATGGCCGCCAGGCGAATCGCCAATGTGACCACCATACCAATCATACTGGCCTGCTCCAACGGGACGTTGAAGGTGTGGTAAGCCGTGGCGTGGACGATACCGCCAATAATACAGGCGGTGGCGTAAATCTCGGTACGCAGAATCATCGGGACTTCACGGGCCAGGACGTCGCGGATGATCCCACCACCTACGCCAGTGATTACGCCCATGCAGATTGCAACCAGCGGGCTGGCATGCGCGAGAAATGCTTTATTGACGCCAATACCCACGAATACCGCCAGGCCGACGGCATCCAGCACGGGAAGCACCCATTTAGGCAGGCGCCGCGGCTGGCGAACCAGGACTATCGTCAGCATGCAGGTCACCATGGCAACTACAAGGTCCGTGGGATCTTTCACCCAGAATACCGGACCGTTGGCTAACGCCATATCGCGGATGGTTCCCCCGCCTACCGCGGTAACTACCCCAAGCACCAGCACGCCAAAGGGATCCATCCGCAGCTTTCCGGCCAACAAAACGCCGGAAATAGCGAACACGGCGGTACCGACAATATCCAGCCAATAGACCAGCATTTATGATCCTCAGAGCATGACGTTAAGCTTTCGCCAGCTCTTCGCAGAGCTGTTTTGCGGCGAGGATAATACGCGGGCCCGAGCGAGTAAACCAGTCATCATTCACGGCAATAACCGGAACTTTCAACTGATTACTCCAGAACTGCTGTACCGACGGAATATTGCTCGCATCGCCCGAGATAATAATAGCCTGCGGCTGGCGCGTCAGAACCTGCTCGCGACTGACCTGCGGCCAGGGAACCCGGCTGTCGGCGAAAATATTGAGCCCACCGCAAAGCTCAACGACTTCGTTTTGAATGGAATCTTTGCTGGTGGTAAACAGCGGCTGCTGGCTGAATTGCAGGAATACCTTTTTGCTTTGGGTATGGCCGTAGCGTGTTTTTAGCTCTGCAAACTGCCGGGATAGCGTCTCTGCGGCTTTGATTGCCTTTTCTGGTGTTGGGCTGAGCGGGGCTAGCTGGCGCAGCGCGGCCTCAACGTCGGCAACGCTTTTAGGATCCAGCCAGATGACCTTAATGCCCAGCGAAACCAGTTGGTTTACCTGCCTGTCCGGGTTACCCCCGCGCCAGGCGAGGACTGCGTCCGGTTTCAGGGCAACAATGCGCTCGAAGTTCACGCCCTGCCAGTTGGCTAGCTGTTCAATCTGCTTTGCCTGAGGTGGGTAATCAGAGTAAGCGCTCACCGCAATAGGGGTAATACCGGCGGCGAAGGCCAGTTCGGTATTAGCGGGAGAGAGGGAGATGACCCGAGGCGCCGCAAACAGCAGCGCCGGGAGGCAAAGGAGCAGGGCGGTCGCCCCGCGCCAAAGAGTGAACTTAGCCACGAGCCAGGTGCTGAACCAGTTTTTCCACCATCAGGGTGGACTGCTTGGCGGCGACGGCCAGGAACTCTTCGAAGCTCAGGTGGGACTGCTGATCGGCCACGTCGGAGATGGCGCGCACAACCACGAACGGCGTATTAAAGTTATGGCAAACGTGACCGATGGCCGTCGCTTCCATTTCTACCGCCACGGCCTGCGGGAAGTTGTGGCGAATTTTTGCCAGTGCCACCGAGCCGTTAATAAACGCATCGCCGCTGACGATCAGGCCGCGAACCGCGTGCAGATCCAGCTCTTTAATGCAGGTTTCAGCTGCCTCAATAAGCTTTTTATCGGCAATGAAAGCTGCCGGGCAGCCCGCCATCTGGCCATACTCGTAACCGAAAGCAGTGACATCTGCATCGTGATAGCGCACTTCATCGGATACCACGATATCGCCCACTTTCAGCGTCGGAGCCAGGCCACCGGCGGAACCGGTGTTGATGATCACGTCTGGCTTACAGTGTTCCAGCAGCAGCGTAGCACCCATGGCCGCAGAAACTTTGCCGATGCCGGACTTCAGCAGCGCCACTTCAACGCCGTTCAGTGTCCCGGTATAAATTTCGCAACCGGCGATGCTCAGAGTGTGACGGTTTTCGATTTTGTCACGCAGCAGCGTAACTTCTTCTTCCATTGCACCAATAATGCCTGCTTTCATAGAGATACTCGCTAATGTGGTGGAACATGACTCAATTTTCGGGGCATAGTCTATCATGGCAAACAGTCTCCTTATCAACGGAACAGGAGTGGGCATGAGCGAAATAGACTTCCGCAAAAAAATTAACTGGCACCGACGCTTCCGTTCGCCCGAAGGAGAGAAGAGCGAACTTGAGATCCTGCGTATCTTCGAAAGCGATCGCGGCAGGATCATTAATTCACCCGCAATCCGGCGTCTACAGCAAAAAACGCAGGTCTTCCCGCTTGAGCGTAATGCCGCCGTGCGCACTCGTCTTACCCATTCGCTGGAGGTGCAGCAGGTCGGGCGCTACATTGCCAAAGAGATCCTCAGCCGCCTGAAAGAGCAGAAGGCGCTGGAAAAATATGGGCTCGACGAGCTAACCGGTCCGTTTGAAAGCATAGTGGAAATGGCTTGCCTGATGCACGACATCGGCAATCCGCCGTTCGGTCATTTTGGCGAGTCGGCGATTAACGACTGGTTCCGTCAGCGCCTGCAGCCGACAGATAGCGGCGGGCAGCCACGCAGTGACGATCGCTGCAGGGTGGATGTGCTCAGGCTGCGCGAAGGCGAAGAAGGATTAAATACTCTACGCGGCAAAGTTCGCCAGGACTTGTGCCACTTTGAAGGGAATGCGCAAGGCATCCGGCTGGTGCACAGCCTGCTACGCATGAATCTGACCTGGGCGCAGGTCGGCTGCATTCTCAAATACACCCGCCCGGCCTGGTTTGCCCAAAAGCCGCCAGCAAGCCACGCTTATTTGATGAAGAAGCCGGGCTTTTATTTGTCGGAAGAAGGATACATCGAGCGCCTGCGCAAAGAGTTGAACCTGGGCGAGTACAGCCGTTTTCCGCTGACCTGGATCATGGAGGCTGCGGACGATATTTCTTACTGCGTGGCGGATCTCGAAGATGCTGTGGAAAAACGTATTTTCAGCGTCGAGCAGCTTTATCAGCATCTGAGTGAGTCCTGGGGCGAGCAGAAGAAAGGCGATCTCTTTGAGCTGGTAGTCCACGATGCCTGGGAGAAATCCCGCACCAACCAAATGCGCCGCAGTGCGGAAGATCAGTTCTTTATGTACCTGCGCGTCAATACGCTAAACAAACTGGCGCCGTATGCCGCCCAGCGTTTTATCGACAATTTGCCTGAGATTTACACCGGCGAGTTCAATCATGCGCTGCTGGAGGACGACAGCTCGTTTGCCCGTCTGCTGGAGCTGTACAAGCAGGTGGCCGTGCGTCAGGTCTTCAGCCACCCGGATATTGAGCAACTGGAGCTACAGGGTTATCGGGTTATCAGCGGTTTACTGGATATTTACAGTCCCTTACTCGAGCTTTCAACGGAGGACTTCACGGAGCTGGTAAGCAAGGAAAGCCTGCGTCGTCTGCCGATTGAATCAAGACTTTTCCACAAACTTTCAACTAAACATAGGCTTGCCTATGTAGAAGCGGTGAGCGCTTTGCACCCGGCAAGCCTTGATTTTTCCGTGTGGGAATACTATTTCCGTGCAAGGCTTATTCAGGATTACATCAGTGGAATGACCGATTTATATGCCTGGGATGAGTATCGACGCCTGATGGCGGTGGAGTAAGTTCTGGGGGGAGATTTGTAAAGATGGACAATAAATTTTTACTTTTTCCATGCACTTAAGCGCTGAACTTCGCGCGTAAACTTCACTCTGAATGGTGTACCAACACAGCAATTTTGCGTTATTTGAAAGTTGAGATGATTCCATGAAAAAAACCACGTTAGCAATGAGTGCGCTGGCTCTTAGTCTGGGTTTGGCGCTGAGTCCGATGTCTGCCTCCGCCGCTGAGACAGCCTCTTCCGCATCTGCTGCGCAGCCGCTGCCAAGCCTTGCGCCGATGCTGGAGCAGGTGATGCCTTCAGTGGTGAGTATCAACGTTGAAGGGAGCACAACGGTAAATACTCCGCGTATGGGGCGTAATTTCCAGCAATTCTTCGGCGACAATTCCCCATTCTGCCAGGACGGTTCGCCGTTCCAAAGTTCACCTTTCTGCCAGGGCGGTGGCGCTCAGGGCGGGGGTGATGGCGGCAGCCAGCAGCAGAAATTTATGGCCCTGGGTTCCGGGGTAATTATTGATGCGGCGAAAGGCTATGTCGTCACGAATAACCACGTGGTGGATAACGCCACCGTGATTAAAGTTCAGCTGAGCGATGGCCGTAAGTTTGACGCCAAAGTGGTGGGTAAAGACCCACGCTCCGACATCGCGCTGATTCAGCTTCAGGATCCTAAAAATCTGACGGCGATTAAAATTGCCGACTCCGACGCGTTGCGCGTGGGGGATTACACCGTAGCTATCGGTAACCCATATGGCCTGGGCGAAACCGTGACCTCCGGTATCGTTTCTGCGCTGGGCCGTAGCGGCTTGAACGTGGAAAACTACGAAAACTTTATCCAGACCGATGCGGCGATCAACCGCGGTAACTCCGGTGGGGCGCTGGTTAACCTGAACGGCGAGCTTATCGGTATCAACACGGCGATTCTGGCCCCGGACGGCGGCAACATCGGTATCGGCTTTGCTATCCCAAGCAACATGGTGAAAAACCTGACCGCTCAGATGGTGCAGTACGGCCAGGTTCGCCGTGGCGAGCTGGGGATTATGGGCACTGAGCTGAACTCCGAGCTGGCGAAAGCGATGAAAGTCGACGCTCAGCGTGGCGCGTTTGTCAGCCAGGTCATGCCGAACTCTTCTGCGGCTAAAGCAGGGATCAAAGCAGGGGATGTGATCACCACGCTGAACGGCAAGGCGATCAGTAGTTTTGCCGCACTGCGCGCAGAAGTTGGTTCTATGCCGGTGGGCAGCAAAATCACGCTGGGCCTGCTGCGTGATGGTAAGCCAGTGACGGTGAACCTGGAACTGCAGCAAAGCACTCAGAATCAGGTTGATGCTGCCACTATCTTCACCGGTATTGAAGGCGCTGAGATGAGCAATCGCGGCGGTAAAGACCAGAAAGGCGTGCAGGTTACCAGCGTGAAGCCAAATACCCCGGCCGCGCGTATTGGCCTGAAAAAAGGTGACATTATCGTTGGCGTGAACCAGCAGGCGGTGAACAATATCGCTGAGCTGCGTAAAGTGATGGACAGCAAGCCGTCGGTGATGGCGCTGAGCATTCAGCGTGGTGATGCGCAGATTTACCTGTTGATGCAGTAATCTTCGTGTAGAGCTGAAAAGGGCCGCGTTTGCGGCCCTTTTTTTATTGAGTTCTGAACTATTTATTGCGGGTCAGTTTTTCCAGATCGGACTCAATTTCGCTGATCTTGTTGGTCACCACGGACTCGAGGTGGCGCAGATCGTCGAGGATCTTACGCTTAAGATCGACTTCGGTGCGATCGCGCTGGCAAAGCTGATCGAGCTCATCGATGACATAGCGCAGGTTAGGGCTGATCTCCTGCACTTCTTTGTAGCCCTGGCCTACGCCATCGGCCACCACGGTTTTGCGCTGGCGTGGGTATTTAAATTTCACGCTTTTGGCAAAAAACTCGCCCTTATCCTTCTGGAAATAGACTTTCAGGATATCGTTGTTGGCTTCCTGCCGGAGGCTGTAACGATCGATTTCATCAGGATTGGTAATACCCAGACTTTTTAAATTATCGTACATAAGCGGTACCCTTTAATATCAATAACCATTAGAGAATTAACGGAAAATTCCTTTTCCGCTAGCGCCAGATGCAAAAAAGGCGGGATAACCCGCCTTTTGGTGCAAAAAACTTAGTCGATGGTACGCAGCAGTTCGTTGATGCCCACTTTACCGCGGGTTTTGGCGTCAACTTTCTTCACAATCACCGCGCAGTACAGGCTGTAAGAGCCATCTTTAGAAGGCAGGTTGCCGGAAACGACAACGGAGCCGGCAGGCACGCGGCCATAGTGGACTTCACCGGTTTCACGGTCATAGATACGGGTGCTTTGGCCAATATAAACGCCCATGGAGATCACAGAACCTTCTTCAACGATCACGCCTTCAACCACTTCAGAACGTGCGCCGATGAAGCAGTTGTCTTCGATGATGGTTGGGTTGGCCTGCAGTGGTTCCAGTACTCCACCGATGCCGACACCGCCGGACAGGTGAACGTTTTTACCGATCTGCGCGCAAGAGCCTACGGTTGCCCAGGTGTCGACCATGGTGCCTTCATCAACATAAGCACCGATATTGACGTAGGAAGGCATCAGCACGGTGTTACGTGCGATGAACGCGCCCTGGCGGACTGCCGCCGGTGGCACAACACGGAAGCCTTCTTTCTGGAAACGTGCTTCGTCGTAGTCGGCGAATTTCATCGGAACTTTATCGAAATAGCGGCTTTCAGCGCCTTCGATCACTTTGTTGTCGTTAATGCGGAAAGAAAGCAGTACGGCCTTCTTCAGCCACTGGTGAGTGACCCACTGGCCATCAATTTTTTCAGCAACGCGCAGCGCACCGCTGTCGAGCAGGGCAATCACCTGATTTACCGCTTCGCGGGTCACGGTATCAACATTTGCCGGGGTGATCTCGGCGCGACGCTCGAAAGCGGTTTCGATTACATTTTGTAGCTGCTGCATGATGAACATTTCCTGATTGTGACTTACCTTTCAACTTTTGGGCGACAATCAACTTGACTGTCGCTCTCGGGCTAAAAAGGTAAAAAATAAAAGACCGTTATTTATCGTTTGGATTAAGGGCCGCTGTCAACCGTTGCTGCACTTCCTGCTGGAGCACATTATTAAGTGCACGCCGGTCTGCGGTGGCGATTATAAATAAATCTTCTACTCGCTCACCAATTGTCGTAATTCTCGCCCCGTAGAGCGAAATACCGAGATCGGCGAACACTTCGCCCACCCTTGCCAAAAGACCTGGCTGATCGAGAGCAATCAGCTCAAGGAATGTTCGCCTGTCGGTGTGCGTTGGCAGGAAGTTGACTTCGGTATCGACGGTAAAGTGGCGAAGTTTTGCCGACTGGCGACGCGGTTGCGGCGGTTGCCAGGTCGTCTGAGTAATCGCTTGTTCGAGGCTGTGGCGAATAATATTGTGTCGGTCGATAGACAGCGGGCTGCCGTCGGGCTCGAGCACGATAAAGGTGTCCATCGCCATGCCGTCACGGGTTGTGAAGATCTGCGCGTCATGTACGCTGAGATTACGGCGGTCGAGTTCGGCGCAGACGGCGGCAAACAGATACGGCCTGTCCGGGCTCCAGATAAAGATTTCAGTACCGCCGCGTGTTGCCTGCGGGCTGAGCAGGATCATCGGCTGGCTAAGATCGTGCTTGAGCAAATGTCGGGCATGCCATGCAATCTGGTTTGGCGTATGGCGAACAAAATAATTCGCCCTGCAGCGCGCCCAGATGTGATGCAGGGCTTCCTCATTAATGTTGTCCATCCGCAGCAATGCCAGCGCCTGAAGCTGGTGGTGACGAACGCGTTCGCGCATATCCGGGCTGTTTTGCATCCCGCGGCGCAGCTGTTTCTCGGTGGCGAAGTACAGCTCACGCAGCAGGCTTTGCTTCCAGCTGTTCCAAAGCGTTTCGTTGGTGGCACAGATATCTGCCACCGTCAGGCAGACCAGATAACGTAGGCGGTTTTCGGTCTGCACTTCTTCGGCAAACTGCTTAATAACTTCAGGATCCTGAATATCACGGCGCTGGGCGGTGACGGACATCAGCAGATGCTGACGAACCAGCCAGGCAACCAGCTGGGTTTCCCGGGAGTTCAGACCATGAAGCTCGGCAAATTTCAGCACGTCCTGCGCGCCCAGCACAGAATGATCGCCGCCTCGCCCCTTGGCGATATCGTGGAAGAGGGCGGCGATTAAAATCAGCTCTGGATGGGAAAGGCGCGGCCAGAGATCGACGCACAGCGGATGCTTCGAGCGAGTTTCTTCTTTCGCGAAGCTTTCCAGCTTTTGCAGGACCCGAATGGTGTGTTCATCCACGGTGTAGGCGTGGAACAGGTCGAACTGCATCTGGCCGACAATATGCGACCACTGCGGCATATAGGCCCACAGCACGCTATGGCGATGCATCGGCACCAGCGCACGGCTTACCGCGCCGGGGTGGCGCAGCATTACTAAAAACAGCTCGCGGGCTTCCGGAATGTAGCAAAGCGGCTGAGTCAGGTGGCGTCTGGCGTGGCGTAGATGGCGCAGGGTCGTGGAGTAAATGCCGGTGATGTCACGGTTACGCACCATCATGTAAAACATGCGTAGAATAGCCTGCGGCTCACGCATAAACAGGGTTTCGTCCCGCAGATCGATAAGCGTGCCGCGAAGCTGGAAGTCATCATCCAGCGGGCGCGGTTTTTCGCTGGCGTCCAGCGCCAGAATAGCTTCGTCGAACAGTTGCAGAAGCATCTGGTTCAGCTCGCCCACGCGACGGGTGACACGGTAGAAGTCCTTCATCATGTGTTCGACCGGCTCGTTGCCTTCGCCGCTGTAGTGCAGGCGCTGGGCCACGCTAAGCTGGCGGTCAAACAGCAGCCGGTTGTCGTAGCGATTGACTTCCAGGTGCAGGGCGAAGCGAATGCGCCACAGCAAATGCTGGCATTCATCCAACTCTTTGCGCTCCGCTTCGGTCAGGAAGCCAAAGTCCACCATTTCGCCCATGGAGGTGGCGCCGAAGTGACGGCGGGCAACCCACTGCAGGGTGTGAATGTCACGCAAACCACCTGGGCTGCTTTTGATGTCGGGCTCAAGGTTGTAGCTGGTGCCGTGATAGCGCTGGTGACGCTCGTTTTGCTCTTCGACTTTGGCAGCAAAGAACTTTGCTGACGGCCAGAAACCTTCGCTGAAAATATGTTTCTGGAGTTCAAGGAACAGGGCAACGTCGCCAATTAACAGGCGAGATTCGATGAGGTTGGTGGCGACCGTCAGGTCGGATAAGCCTTCCAGCAGGCACTCTTCCAGCGTACGTACGCTGTGACCCACTTCCAGCTTCACGTCCCAAAGCAGGGTCAGCAGTTCGCCGATACTCTGTGCCTGGGCGTCGGTCAGCCGTTTGCGGCTCAGGATCAGCAGGTCGATATCCGACAGCGGGTGAAGCTCGGCGCGGCCATAGCCGCCCACGGCAACCAGCGCGGCTTCGGGAACATCGGCAAAGCCGTAAGCAATCCACAGCCGCTGCAACAGCTGATCGATAAATTCGGTGCGGGCTTCAATCAGCCGTTCAGCGGAAATACCGCTGTCGAAGGCCTGGCCCAGCCATCGCTGGAAGGTATCTAAGTGCGACTTGATGTCTGCGCAGTTAAGTTCGGCTTCCTGCCAGCTGTTTGGATAGTCCGGCTGGCCGGCGATCTCGGGTTCGGTGGTGTTGGCAAACTGCTCTGGCAAAGCTGGACTCATTGTGCGCTACCCATAAAAAAAGCCGGCTCAGGGCCGGCTTAGATTGCTGACTGACGTCAGGGCATCATTCGTTATGCGAAATCACTGCCGGGATGGTGTCATCTTTACGCAGGGTCATAATCTCGCAGCCGTTCTCCGTCACCACAATAGTATGCTCGTATTGAGCAGACAAGCTGCGATCTTTGGTTTTCACCGTCCAGCCGTCTTTCATGGTGCGAATGCGGTAATCCCCGGCGTTAACCATCGGTTCGATGGTGAATGTCATGCCGGGCTGAAGTACTACGCCGCCGTCATCTGCATCATAGTGAAGTACTTGAGGTTCTTCATGGAATACGCGACCAATGCCGTGGCCGCAGTACTCACGTACGACAGAGAAACCTTCCGCTTCAACGAACTTCTGGATTGCCGCGCCGAGCGTGCGCAGGCGGATGCCCGGTTTTACCATACGCAGCGCCAGATACAGGCTTTCCTGCGTGATGCGGCACAGGCGTTCGCCGAGAATCGTCGGTTTGCCCACGATGAACATCTTGGAAGTATCGCCGTGGTATTCATCTTTGATAACGGTCACGTCGATATTGACGATATCGCCGTCTTTCAGCACTTTTTCATCGTCCGGAATGCCGTGGCAAACCACTTCGTTGATAGAGATACAGACGGATTTTGGGAAGCCGTGATAGCCCAGGCAAGCGGAAATGGCCTGCTGTTCATTCACGATGTAATCATTACAGATGCGATCCAGCTCGCCGGTGGTAATGCCCGGTTTAACGTGGGATTCGATCATTTCCAGCACTTCGGCAGCCAGGCGGCCAGCGACGCGCATTTTTTCGATTTCTTCAGGTGTCTTAATTGAGATAGCCATATCAGATCCGCAGATGTCGATAACGTCGACATGAAATGAGCAGGAGAAGTTGCTGTAATGGTATCAGGGGGGGCGTCTCCCTGCAAAATTGAGAATCATCAAGTGCGTATCATGGCAACAACTATTGGAGTCTGAGCGCCATTTATGGTATAAAGCGCGCCGGACTTGTATTCCGATTTTTCGGGTACAGCCAAATACGCTCACTTTGTGTAAATAACACACACGTATCGACACATATTCCGGGGTGCCCTTTGGGGTCGGCAATATGGGATACGTGGAGGCATAACCCCATACTTTATATAGAGGTTTTAAAACATGGCTACTGTTTCCATGCGCGACATGCTCAAGGCTGGTGTTCACTTCGGTCACCAGACCCGTTACTGGAACCCGAAAATGAAGCCTTTCATCTTCGGCGCACGTAACAAAGTTCACATCATCAACCTTGAGAAAACCGTACCAATGTTCAACGAAGCTCTGGCTGAACTGAACAAGATTTCTTCTCGCAAAGGCAAAATCCTTTTCGTTGGTACTAAACGCGCTGCAAGCGAAGCGGTGAAAGACGCTGCTAACAGCTGCGATCAGTTCTTCGTGAACCATCGCTGGTTGGGCGGCATGCTGACTAACTGGAAAACCGTTCGTCAGTCCATCAAACGTCTGAAAGACCTGGAAACTCAGGCTCAAGACGGTACTTTCGACAAGCTGACTAAGAAAGAAGCGCTGATGCGCACTCGTGAGCTGGACAAGCTGGAAAACAGCCTGGGCGGTATCAAAGACATGGGCGGCCTGCCGGACGCACTGTTTGTTATCGATGCCGATCACGAGCACATCGCTATCAAAGAAGCAAACAACCTGGGTATCCCAGTATTTGCTATCGTTGATACCAACTCTGATCCGGACGGTGTTGATTTCGTTATCCCTGGTAACGACGATGCTATCCGTGCTGTTAGCCTGTACCTGGGCGCTGTAGCTGCAACCGTTCGTGAAGGCCGTTCTCAGGATCTGGCTTCCCAGGCGGAAGAAAGCTTCGTAGAAGCAGAATAATAAGGTTTGATGATTCCCTAAGAGAGTTCGAGTTGCAGGAAGGCGGCAAGCTCGAGAATTCCTGGGAGCTTACATCAGTAAGTGACCAGGATGAGCGAGTGAAGGTAACGCACCTGCGGCTCGAAATATAAAGGGGAAAGCCCTTATTTAACCAGGTAGTATCTCGTTTGGTTAGGGGCCTTTTTATGGCCCCTTTTTCACTTTTAAGCCCGTCTGGCCAATGCGCCGGGCAGGCAACATCTCCGAGGATTTTAGAATGGCTGAAATTACCGCATCCCTGGTAAAAGAGCTGCGTGAGCGTACTGGCGCTGGCATGATGGATTGTAAAAAAGCGCTGACCGAAGCCAACGGCGACATCGAGCTGGCAATCGAGAACATGCGTAAATCCGGTGCGATCAAAGCAGCTAAAAAAGCAGGCAACGTTGCTGCTGACGGCGTGATCATCACTAAGATCGACGGCAACTACGGCGTGATTCTGGAAGTTAACTGCCAGACTGACTTCGTTGCTAAAGACGGCGGTTTCCAGGCATTTGCTAACAAAGTTCTGGATGCAGCAGTTGCTGGTAAAATCACCGACGTTGAAGTTCTGAAAGCGCAGTTCGAAGAAGAGCGCGTTGCACTGGTTGCTAAAATCGGTGAGAACATCAACATCCGTCGCGTTTCTTCCCTGGAAGGCGAAGTTCTGGGTTCTTACCAGCACGGCGCACGCATCGGTGTTCTGGTTGCCGCTAAAGGTGCTGATGAAGAGCTGGTTAAACAGCTGGCAATGCACATTGCCGCAAGCAAGCCTGAGTTCGTTAAGCCTGAAGACGTTTCTGCAGAAGTTGTAGAGAAAGAGTACCAGGTTCAGCTGGACATCGCGATGCAGTCCGGTAAACCAAAAGAAATCGCAGAGAAAATGGTTGAAGGCCGCATGAAGAAATTCACCGGTGAAGTTTCTCTGACTGGTCAGCCGTTCGTCATGGACCCAAGCAAAACTGTTGCTCAGCTGCTGAAAGAGCACAACGCTGACGTGACTAACTTCATCCGCTTCGAAGTGGGTGAAGGTATCGAGAAAGTTGAGACTGACTTTGCAGCAGAAGTTGCTGCCATGTCCAAGCAGTCTTAATGGTTTAAAAGGAACCGCCAACCGGCGGTTCCTTTTTATCCAGCCTTACAATTTCAGAGCGCTCCGTTAGGCGAGCGGGCTGAAATGCGACAGAATGTCGCCAGAATTAACCATCCCCCATTCGTTGACTGTTCTCAGGAAAGAAACATGGCTACCAATGCAAAACCCGTCTACAAACGTATTCTGCTCAAACTGAGCGGCGAAGCTCTGCAAGGCACAGAAGGCTTTGGTATTGACGCGAGTATTCTGGACCGTATGGCTCAGGAAATTAAAGAGTTGGTGGAACTTGGCATTCAGGTCGGGGTGGTAATCGGCGGTGGCAACTTATTCCGTGGTGCAGGTCTGGCTAAAGCCGGCATGAACCGCGTCGTGGGCGACCACATGGGCATGCTGGCGACCGTAATGAATGGCCTGGCAATGCGTGATGCGCTCCACCGCGCCTATGTGAACGCCCGCCTGATGTCCGCTATTCCATTGAATGGCGTTTGTGATAACTACAGCTGGGCAGAAGCGATCAGCCTGCTGCGCGCTAACCGCGTAGTTATCCTGTCTGCCGGTACCGGCAACCCGTTCTTTACCACTGACTCTGCGGCCTGCCTGCGCGGGATCGAGATCGAAGCAGACGTGGTACTGAAAGCCACCAAAGTGGACGGTGTGTTTACCGCCGATCCGGCAAAAGATCCTGCTGCTACCATGTACGATCAACTGACCTACAGTGAAGTGCTGGATAAAGAGCTGAAAGTGATGGATCTTGCCGCGTTCACGCTTGCTCGCGACCACAAACTGCCGATCCGCGTGTTCAACATGAACAAGCCGGGTGCGCTGCGCCGTGTGGTAATGGGTGAGAAAGAAGGCACTTTAATTACTGAATAATTTCAGTTGCCCGGCAATCAGGGTAATATTTGGCTTTATCTACAGCCAGGAATAAACAGGGCTATACTTAGCCTGCGGCGTCGTAGCTGCAGAGAATAAGCGTGGTCTGCCTTAAACCAGTTTTCAAGGATTCGTAACGTGATTAGCGATATCAGAAAAGATGCTGAAGTGCGTATGGATAAATGCGTCGAAGCGTTCAAAAACCAAATCAGCAAAATCCGTACCGGCCGCGCTTCTCCAAGCCTGCTGGACGGCATCGTCGTAGAGTACTACGGCACGCCAACCCCGCTGCGCCAGCTGGCCAGCGTCACCGTTGAAGATACCCGTACCCTGAAGATCAACGTGTTCGATCGTTCAATGGGCCCGGCGGTAGAGAAAGCGATCATGGCTTCTGACCTGGGTCTGAACCCAAGCTCTGCCGGTACCGATATCCGCGTTCCACTGCCTCCGCTGACCGAAGAGCGCCGTAAAGACCTGATCAAAGTGGTTCGTGGTGAAGCAGAAGGCGCACGCGTTGCCGTACGTAACGTTCGCCGTGACGCTAACGACAAAGTTAAAGCGCTGCTGAAAGACAAAGAGATCAGCGAAGATGACGATCGTCGTTCTCAGGACGACGTGCAGAAGCTGACTGATGCTGCCATCAAGAAAGTGGATGCGGCTCTGTCTGAAAAAGAAACCGAGCTGATGCAGTTCTAATCCACAATTTTTGTGGGAAACTCGCCGCTACGTAAGGCCTCGCGACAAGCGAAGCGTTTACGGGCGGCGTTTTGCTTTATAAAAACGTCAAGTAAAGGCGTAGACAATAGGCGCCTTGCGCCGCAAACTATTGCGCCATTAATCCTTCATTTTACGACCCCGAGTACCTCATGAAGCAGCTCACTATTCTTGGTTCTACCGGCTCCATTGGCGCCAGCACGCTAAGCGTCGTTCGACATAATCCTGAAAAATTTTCCGTTACGGCTCTGGTTGCGGGCAGCAATGTCGGGAAAATGGTTGAGCAATGCCAGGAGTTCTCGCCGAAGTATGCGGTCATGGCCAGCGAGTCTGCGGCGGCGGAAGTGCGTCGTGCCCTGAAAGAGCAGGGGAGTAAAACTGAAGTCATGGCCGGTGAGCAGGCCGCTTGCGAAGTTGCTACGCTTGGCGAAGTGGATCAGGTGATGGCTGCTATTGTGGGCGTGGCAGGGCTGTCGTCAACGCTTGCTGCTATATCTGCCGGTAAACAGGTTCTGCTGGCGAACAAAGAGTCGCTGATAACCTGCGGCCGTTTGTTTATGGAAGCTGTTGCGCGTAGCAAAGCGCAATTGTTGCCTATCGACAGCGAGCATAACGCCATTTTTCAGAGTATGCCGGAAACAATCCAGCGTAACCTGGGATACGCTAGCCTCGAAGATAATGGCGTGTCGTCTATTATCCTTACTGGATCGGGTGGCCCGTTCCGGGAAACGGCTTATGCAGACCTGGCGGCGATGACGCCGGATCAGGCTTGTAGCCACCCGAACTGGTCGATGGGGCGTAAAATTTCCGTCGACTCTGCCACTATGATGAACAAAGGTCTCGAATACATTGAAGCTCGTTGGCTGTTCAACGCTTCAGCTGCGCAAATGGAAGTGCTGATTCACCCTCAGTCTGTTATTCATTCTATGGTTCGTTACCGCGATGGCAGTGTGCTAGCACAGCTTGGGGCGCCTGACATGCGTACGCCTATTGCTCATGCGATGGCTTACCCTGCGCGCGTAGAATCTGGTGTTACGCCGCTCGATTTCTGCAAAATCGGTTCGCTTACCTTCATGGAACCTGATTTTGAGCGCTATCCATGTCTTAAATTAGCCATCGATGCCAGCGCGCAAGGGCAGGCGGCGACAACCGCGCTGAATGCCGCGAACGAAGTGGTTGTAGAGGCGTTCCTGAATCAGCAGGTCAGATTTACCGATATCGCGGTGCTGAACCGCAGCGTGCTGGAGCAAATGAACTTAGCTGAACCACAAAGTGTGGATGAAGTGCTTAGTGTGGATGCTATTGCTCGTGAAATCGCCAGGAAACAAGTGATGCACCTCGCAAGCCGGTGATAATTCATCCGGCTGAAGTGCCGCCATTTGTTCGCTTTGTGCTTCAGTGATATAGTCTGCGCCACTTAATCGCCAGATGTGACTGAGCGTTGAGTGGAAAGCCGTGTCACAACACGGCTTTTTTATGCACCAGGCTTCAATATTCCTGAGTACCGCTTAATTTTTTTCAGGGAATCATTACGCGTTATGTTGTCTGCTAATCAACAATTAAGCGAATCCTTAACCACGCATGGCGCTCGCCATGTTGCCATCATTATGGATGGCAACGGCCGTTGGGCTAAGCGTCAGGGAAAAATGAGGGTTTTCGGTCATAAAGCTGGCGCAAAATCGGTACGCCGCGCTGTGACTTTCGCAGCGAACAACGGTATCGATGCGCTGACGCTTTACGCTTTTAGCAGCGAGAACTGGAACCGCCCCGCTCAGGAAGTGACCGCATTGATGGAGCTGTTCGTCTGGGCATTAGACAGTGAGGTAAAAAGCCTGCACCGTCATAATGTCCGCTTACGCATCATTGGTGATACCAGCCGATTTAACCTCCGCCTGCAGGAAAGAATTAAAAAAGCGGAAGCATTAACCAGTGAGAATACTGGGCTGACGCTCAATATCGCTGCGAATTATGGCGGACGTTGGGATATCATTCAGGGAGTGCGACAGCTTGCGTCGCAGGTGCAGGAAGGCTTATTGCGCCCGGATCAGATTGATGAAGAGCTGCTCGGTCAGCAGATCTGCATGCATGAACTGGCTCCCGTAGATTTAGTAATTAGGACAGGGGGAGAGCATCGCATCAGTAATTTCCTCATCTGGCAAATTGCCTATGCGGAACTTTATTTTACCGATGTTCTTTGGCCTGATTTCGATGAACAAGACTTTGAAGGTGCGCTAAATGCTTTTGCAAACCGAGAGCGTCGTTTTGGTGGCACAGCACCTGGTGGTGAATAAGCCTGTTGGGGGTCACTTTTGCTGAAGTATCGCCTGATTTCCGCGTTTATTATGATTCCCATTGTAATCGCTGCGCTGTTTTGGCTTCCGCCAGTAGGATTTGCGATTGCTACGTTGGTGATTTGTATGCTGGCTGCATGGGAGTGGGGGCAACTCGCTGGTTTCGTAGCGCGTTCGCAGCGTGTCTGGCTGGCGGTGCTATGTGGTCTGTTGCTTGCCGTCATGCTGATTTCGTTGCCGGAGTATCGGCATTCGGTGCATTTGCCGATAATCGAATTTTCACTTTGGGCATCGCTAGTGTGGTGGGTCGCGGCGCTGCTGTTGGTTCTGTTTTATCCGGCCTCTGCTGCATTGTGGCGTAATTCCAAACCGCTTCGACTGGTCTTTGGCCTGCTAACCATTGTTCCCTTCTTCTGGGGCATGGTGGCGCTGCGCAGCTGGCATTATGATATCAACCACTACAGCGGCTCTGTTTGGTTGCTGTATGTGATGTTCCTGGTCTGGGGCGCAGACTCTGGTGCTTATGTTTTTGGGAAAATGTTTGGCAAGCATAAACTTGCGCCAAAGGTCTCGCCTGGCAAGACCTGGCAAGGGTTTATTGGTGGCCTTGCGACTTCTGCGGTCATCTCGTTGCTGTTCGGCATGTGGGCGAATTTGAACGTAGCTCCCGTTGTTCTGCTAACCTGTTCCATTGTTGCCGCGCTGGCTTCCGTTTTGGGTGATTTGACCGAAAGCATGTTCAAACGCGAAGCGGGAATTAAAGATAGTGGTCACCTGATCCCGGGACATGGTGGTATTCTTGACCGTATTGACAGTCTGACAGCGGCGGTGCCGGTGTTTGCCTGTCTGCTGCTTCTGGTATTCAGGACGATTTAACGGAAGGTTTTATGTTGAGCATACTCTGGAATTTGGCTGCGTTTATCGTTGCACTGGGTGTTTTAATTACCGTGCACGAGTTCGGCCATTTTTGGGTTGCTCGCCGCTGTGGCGTTCGTGTGGAACGCTTCTCCATCGGGTTTGGTAAGGCGCTTTGGCGTCGTACCGACCGCCAGGGAACCGAATTTGTTATCGCGCTGATCCCGCTGGGTGGCTACGTTAAAATGCTGGATGAACGCGTTGAGCCGGTGCTGCCGGAGATGCGTCATGCTGCCTTTAACAATAAAACGGTTTCTCAGCGAGCGGCGATTATCGCCGCTGGCCCAATCGCTAACTTCATCTTCGCTATCTTTGCCTATTGGCTGGTGTTTATCATTGGCATTCCCAGCCTGCGTCCAGTGATCGGTGAAATAACCCCCAACTCTATCGCGGCGGAAGCACAAATTAGCGCCGGCATGGAACTAAAAGCGATAGATGGTATCGAAACGCCTGATTGGGATGCTGTTCGTTTAGCTTTAATCGGTAAGATTGGCGATGCGAGTGCGAGAGTTTCTTATGCGCCGTTTGGGACAAATCAAACGCGTGATGTCACCCTTGATCTAAGCCATTGGCAGTTTGAGCCTGATAAGCAGGATCCGGTCGTATCACTTGGGTTCAGGCCCCGTGGTCCGCAGATTGAAAATGTGCTGGACGAAGTTCAGCCGCAGTCCGCGGCCAATAAGGCAGGTTTGCAAGCGGGAGACAGGATCGTTAAAGTCAACGGTCAGCCGCTCCTTCAATGGAGTGAGTTTGTTAACCTGGTGCGTGACAATCCAGGACAGCCGCTAGCCGTAGAGATTGAAAGACAGGGGAGCCCCTTGTCTTTGACGCTGATACCGGATACAAAACCGGGTAAAGCGAAGGCAGAAGGGTTTGCAGGGGTAGTACCTAAAATTATCCCGCTGCCTGACGAGTACAAAACAGTGCGTCAGTATGGGCCGTTTACCGCTGTAGCAGAAGCCACGGATAAAACCTGGCAACTGATGAAGCTGACGGTCAACATGCTGGGGAAATTAATAACCGGTGATGTAAAACTGAACAACCTCAGTGGGCCAATCTCCATAGCTCAAGGGGCAGGTATGTCGGCGGAATATGGGTTAATTTACTTCCTGATGTTCCTGGCGCTTATCAGCGTCAACTTAGGGATCATTAACCTGTTTCCACTTCCCGTCCTTGACGGCGGGCACCTGCTCTTTTTGGCGGTTGAGAAACTGAAAGGCACTCCGGTTTCCGAGCGAGTTCAGGACTTCAGTTATCGCATTGGCTCTATTTTGCTGGTGCTATTAATGGGGCTTGCACTTTTCAATGATTTCTCTCGTTTATAGAGAGAATTAGGTTAGGAAGAACGCATAACAACGATGGCGATGAAAAAGCTCCTCATAGCGTCGCTGCTGTTTAGCAGCGCCACCGTATACGGTGCAGACGGGTTCGTGGTGAAAGACATTCATTTCGAAGGCCTGCAGCGAGTCGCCGTCGGTGCGGCCCTCCTCAGTATGCCGGTTCGCGTAGGCGATACCGTCTCTGACGAGGATATCAGTAATACAATCCGCTCACTGTTTGCCACCGGCAACTTTGAAGATGTGCGAGTTCTGCGTGATGGTAATACGCTGCTCGTGCAGGTCAAAGAGCGTCCAACCATTGCCAGCATCACCTTCTCCGGCAACAAGTCGGTGAAAGATGACATGCTCAAGCAGAACCTTGAAGCATCCGGCGTCCGTGTGGGGGAATCCCTCGACCGCACGACCCTGGGTGACATCGAGAAAGGGCTGGAAGATTTCTACTACAGCGTCGGGAAATACAGCGCCAGCGTCAAAGCAGTGGTCACGCCGCTGCCGCGTAACCGTGTTGACCTGAAACTGGTGTTCCAGGAAGGCGTCTCCGCAAAAATCCAGCAGATCAACATCGTTGGTAACCACGCGTTTACCACCGATGAGCTGATCTCCCGTTTCCAACTGCGTGATGAAGTGCCGTGGTGGAACGTCGTCGGCGATCGTAAATACCAGAAGCAAAAGCTGGCGGGTGACCTTGAAACCCTGCGTAGCTACTATTTGGATCGCGGCTATGCGCGTTTCAATATTGATTCCACGCAGGTTAGCCTGACGCCGGACAAGAAAAGCATTTATGTGACCATCAACATCACCGAAGGCGAGCAGTATAAGATCGCCGGCGTGGATGTGAAAGGCAATCTGGCCGGGCATTCTGCGGAAATCGAAAGCCTGACTAAGATGCAGCCGGGTGAGCTGTATAACGGCACCAAAGTCACCAAAATGGAAGACGACATTAAGAAACTGCTGGGTCGCTATGGTTACGCCTATCCGCGCGTACAGACTCAGCCAGAAATTAATGACGCTGACAAAACCGTGAAGCTGCACGTTAACGTCGACTCCGGTAACCGTTACTACGTGCGTAAGATCCGCTTCGAAGGCAACGATACCAGTAAAGATTCCGTTCTGCGTCGTGAAATGCGCCAGATGGAAGGTGCGTGGCTGGGTAGCAACCTCGTTGATGCGGGTAAAGAACGTCTGAACCGTCTGGGTTACTTCGAGACTGTCGATGTGGACACCCAGCGCGTATCCGGTAGCCCGGATCAGGTTGACGTTGTTTATAAAGTTAAAGAGCGTAACACCGGTAGTTTCAACTTCGGCGTTGGTTACGGTACTGAAAGCGGTGTGAGCTTCCAGGTTGGTGTTCAGCAGGATAACTGGTTGGGTACGGGTTACTCGGTTGGTATCAGCGGAACCAAAAACGATTACCAGACCTACGCGGAACTGTCAGCAACCGATCCGTACTTCACGGTTGATGGCGTTAGCCTGGGTGGTCGTATCTTCTTCAACGACTTTAAAGCTGATGACGCGGACCTGTCTGACTACACCAACAAGAGCTACGGGCTGGATACAACCCTGGGCTTCCCGGTGAATGAATACAACACGCTGCGTCTCGGTTTGGGTTACGTGCATAACGATCTGTCGAATATGCAGCCGCAGATAGCGATGTGGCGCTACCTGGATTCTGTGGGTCAGCACCCAACTATGAATGCCAACGACAACAGTTTCTCGGCAGATGACTTCACTCTGAACTATGGTTGGACATACAGCAACCTCGACCGTGGTTACTTCCCGACGGATGGTTCTCGCGTCAACCTGAATGGTAAAGTCACCATTCCGGGTTCTGATAACGAGTTCTACAAAGTGACGGTGGATACGGCGAGCTACTTCCCGATCAATGACGATCACACGTGGGTTGTGCTGGGTCGTACCCGTTGGGGTTACGGCGATGGTCTGGGCGGTAAAGAACTGCCGTTCTACGAGAACTTCTATGCCGGTGGCTCCAGTACTGTGCGTGGTTTCCAGTCGAACAACATCGGCCCTAAAGCCGCTTACTTCGGGCCGAACCAGCGTAACTGTACAACCGGTAATGTATGTAACTC
This sequence comes from Cedecea neteri, assembly GCF_000758325.1. NCBI lineage: Bacteria > Pseudomonadati > Pseudomonadota > Gammaproteobacteria > Enterobacterales > Enterobacteriaceae > Cedecea > Cedecea neteri. Next base: position 1,968,362 of record NZ_CP009459.1, read on the forward strand.
TAACGATGCGGTGGGCGGTAACGCCATGGGTGTAGCCAGCCTTGAGCTGATTACCCCGACGCCGTTCCTGAGTGAGAAGTACTCAAACTCTGTTCGTACTTCCCTGTTTGTCGATGCAGGTACCGTTTGGGATACCAAATGGGAGAACACTGACGCGACCAGAGCTGCAGGTATACCTGATTACAGCTCGCCAAGTAACATCCGTATGTCTGCAGGTATTGCGCTGCAGTGGATGTCGCCTCTGGGGCCGCTGGTCTTCTCTTATGCTCAGCCGTATAAGAAATATGATGGAGACAAGGCAGAACAGTTCCAGTTTAACATTGGTAAAACCTGGTAATTTGTTCTGCGCGATGGAACGCAACAGCAGTGAGGCGCTGCACCTGTTAGCCGTTTAGTCAGTTGACAGGTGCTCGCAAAAAACAGTGTCTTCGGACGCCTATGGGATGGTAAGGAGTTTATAGTGAAAAAGTGGTTAGTTGCCGCAGGTCTCGGGATTGCTATGGTTGCTTCAGCCGGCGCTCAGGCTGCCTCCAGCATCGCAGTAGTTAACATGGGCAACCTGTTCCAACAGGTCGCACAAAATACCGGTGTTTCTAAAACCCTGGAAAATGAGTTCAAAGGCCGCGCCAGCGAACTGCAGGGAATGGAAAACGATCTGCAATCCAAAATGCAGCGCCTGCAGCGCGATGGTTCAACCATGAAAGCTTCAGATCGCAGCAAAATGGAAAAAGACGTCATGGCTCAGCGCCAGTCGTTCTCCGAAAAAGCACAGGCTTTTGAGCAGGATCGTAACCGTCGTTCCAACGAAGAGCGCAGCAAACTGGTTACTCGTATCCAGGCCGCTGTGAAGAAAGTTGCAGACGATAAAGGTTATGATGTTGTTCTGGATGCAAACACCGTTGCTTACGCAGGTAACGACGTTAAAGACATCACTGCAGACGTACTGAAACAGGTTAAATAAGTAATGTCTTCAATTCGACTGGCTGAATTAGCCCAGCAGTTGGATGCAGAATTGCACGGTGATGGCGATATCGTCATCACCGGCGTCGCATCTATGCAAACTGCCCAGTCTGGCCACATTACGTTCATGGTTAACCCTCGCTATCGTGAACAGCTGGCTGTCTGCCAGGCTTCTGCCGTCGTGATGACCGAAGCCGACCTTCCATACGCTAAGAACGCGGCGCTGGTAGTGAAAAATCCCTACCTGACCTATGCCCGTATGGCTCAAATTCTTGATACCACGCCTCAGCCTGCAAGCGACATTGCGCCAAGCGCAGTTATCGATGCCACGGCGAGGCTTGGTCAAAATGTTTCTATCGGCGCAAATGCCGTTATCGAATCAGGCGTTGAGCTGGGCGATAACGTGGTGATCGGCGCTGGTTGCTTTGTAGGTAAAAATACCAAAATCGGCGCGGGTAGCCGTTTATGGGCCAATGTCTCTATCTATCACAGCATCGAAATCGGTGCTCAGTGCCTGATTCAGTCCAGTACGGTGATTGGTTCAGATGGTTTTGGCTACGCTAACGATCGCGGTAACTGGGTAAAAATTCCTCAGCTAGGCCGGGTGATTATTGGCGATCGCGTTGAAATTGGTGCCTGTACGACAATCGATCGCGGCGCCCTGGATGACACGATCATCGGCAATGGTGTTATCATTGATAACCAGTGCCAGATTGCACATAACGTTGTGATTGGCGACAATACTGCGGTTGCGGGTGGCGTTATCATGGCGGGCAGCCTGAAAATTGGCCGCTACTGCATGATTGGTGGTGCCAGCGTAATCAACGGCCATATGGAAATCTGTGACAAGGTGACCGTGACAGGAATGGGAATGGTGATGCGTCCGATCACTGAACCGGGAGTTTACTCTTCGGGGATCCCGCTCCAGCCGAACAAAGCGTGGCGTAAAACCGCCGCCCTGGTGATGAACATCGATGAGATGAGTAAACGCTTAAAAGCCATCGAACGTAAGGTCAACCAACAAGACTGATCGTCGCCTGCTCCCTGCGCTGCCGTGTTTCCGGCCATTAGGGCTGGAGCGTAAGCCGCGCTTTTTGATTTGCGGCCTGCTGGCATTCTTTGATTGCCGCAGGCCGTGTTATTATTGTCATTTAGAATATTTAGACAGGAAGAGTATTTTGACAACTGACACTCATACTCTGCACATTGAAGAGATTTTAGAGCTTCTGCCGCACCGTTATCCGTTCTTGCTGGTTGACCGCGTGCTGGATTTTGAAGAAGGTCGTTTTCTGCGCGCAGTAAAAAATGTCTCTGTAAATGAGCCGTTTTTCCAGGGGCACTTCCCTGGTAAGCCGATTTTCCCGGGCGTATTAATCCTGGAAGCGATGGCGCAGGCTACCGGTATTCTTGCGTTTAAAAGCGTGGGTAAACTTGAGCCGGGTGAACTGTATTACTTTGCTGGCATCGATGAAGCGCGCTTTAAGCGCCCTGTTGTGCCTGGCGATCAGATGATTATGGAAGTGACCTTTGAGAAAACTCGTCGTGGTTTGACGCGTTTCAAAGGCGTCGCAATTGTTGACGGCAAGATTGTCTGCGAAGCGACCATGATGTGTGCACGCAGCCGGGAGGCATAATACGTGATTGATAAGTCCGCCTTTATTCATCCAACCGCTATTGTGGAAGAAGGTGCCATTATCGGCGCTAACGTTCACATTGGTCCGTTTTGTCTCGTAGGTCCAAACGTTGAAATCGGCGAAGGCACGGTTCTGAAATCTCATGTTGTCGTCAATGGTCATACCAAAATTGGCCGTGACAATGAGATCTACCAGTTCGCGTCTATCGGTGAAGTTAACCAGGATCTGAAATATGCGGGTGAGCCAACTCGCGTGGAAATTGGCGACCGCAACCGCATTCGCGAAAGCGTCACCATCCATCGCGGCACGGTGCAAGATGCTGGATTAACGAAGGTGGGAAGCGACAACCTGCTGATGATCAATGCGCACGTTGCGCATGATTGCCAGATTGGCGATCGCGTTATCCTCGCGAACAACGCAACGCTTGCGGGTCACGTACAAATCGGAGATCACGCCATCATCGGTGGAATGACCGCGGTGCATCAGTTCTGCATCATCGGTGCCCATGTGATGGTTGGCGGCTGTTCCGGCGTTGCTCAGGACGTTCCACCTTACGTTATCGCGCAGGGCAACCATGCGACGCCGTTTGGTGTGAACATCGAAGGCCTGAAGCGTCGCGGTTTCAGCAAAGAAGCGCTGCACGCTATTCGTAACGCGTATAAGATCCTCTATCGCAGCGGCAAGACGCTTGAAGAGGCGAAGCCGGAAATCGCTGAAATTGCAGCTCAGCATCCGGAAGTGAATGCATTTATTGAATTCTTTGCCCGCTCCACGCGCGGTTTGATTCGTTAAATGAAGCCTGATCGTCCCCTTACGATTGCCCTGGTCGCCGGAGAAACCTCCGGCGATATTCTTGGTGCCGGACTTATTCGCGAACTGAAAGCTCGCGTGCCTGATGCTCGCTTTGTTGGCGTGGCCGGGCCGCTTATGCAGGCTGAAGGTTGTGAAGCCTGGTATGAGATGGAAGAGCTTGCGGTCATGGGCATCGTTGAAGTGCTTGGCCGTTTACGTCGTCTGCTGCAGATCCGCAGCGATCTCACGAAGCGTTTTACCGAGCTGCAGCCGGATGTCTTTGTCGGCATTGATGCGCCGGATTTCAATATCACGCTCGAAGGCAACCTCAAGAAGCTAGGGATCCGCACGATCCACTACGTCAGTCCGTCCGTTTGGGCATGGCGTCAAAAACGCGTTTTCAAAATTGGCAGAGCGACCGATCTGGTACTGGCTTTTCTGCCTTTCGAAAAAGCGTTTTACGACCGGTTTAATGTACCGTGTCGCTTCATCGGGCATACCATGGCGGATGCCATGCCGCTCGATCCTGATAAAAACGCGGCTCGCGCGACGTTAGGCATTGCGGCAGATGCAAAATGTCTGGCGTTGTTGCCCGGCAGTCGCGGCGCTGAAGTCGAAATGCTTAGCGCGGACTTCCTCAGAACAGCGCAATTGCTTCGTAAGCGCTGGCCTGCGCTGGAAGTCGTGGTGCCGCTGGTGAATGCAAAACGCCGGGAACAGTTTGAAAAGATCAAAGCTGAGATTGCCCCCGAACTGCATGTACATCTGCTGGATGGAAAAGCACGCGAAGCGATGATTGCCAGTGACGCGGCGCTTCTGGCCTCCGGCACGGCTGCGCTGGAATGTATGCTGGCCAAATGCCCGATGGTGGTTGGCTACCGCATGAAGCCGTTTACGTTCTGGCTGGCGAAGCGGCTGGTGAAAACCGATTACGTTTCTCTGCCAAACTTACTGGCAGGCCGCGAGCTGGTTAAAGAGCTGCTGCAAAACGAATGTGAGCCTATCGGGCTTGCCTGTGCGCTGGAGCCGTTGCTGGAAGACGGTGCCGTCAGCCATCAGATGCACGATACCTTCCGGGATTTGCATCAGCAGATCCGTTGTAATGCGGACAAGCAGGCGGCGGACGCCGTGCTGGAGCTGGCTCAATGATCGAATTTGTTTACCCGCATATGCACCTTGTCGCCGGCGTGGATGAAGTAGGGCGTGGGCCTTTGGTCGGTGCCGTTGTCACTGCAGCAGTGATCCTAGATCCGACAAAGCCGATTATTGGGTTGGCGGATTCGAAAAAACTATCTGAAAAACGCCGTCTGGCGCTGTATGACGAAATTGTCGAAAAGGCATTAAGCTGGAGCCTGGGTCGTGCTGAGCCGCACGAGATCGACAACATCAACATTTTGCATGCCACGATGCTGGCCATGCAGCGTGCGGTTGCGGGCCTGAGTGTTGTGCCTGAATATGTGCTGATTGACGGCAACCGTTGCCCGGCGTTGCCTATGCCGTCGCTGGCGGTTGTTAAAGGCGACAGCCGGGTGGCAGAAATCAGTGCGGCGTCAATACTTGCCAAAGTCACGCGCGATCGTGAAATGGCCGAGCTGGATCTCAGCTTCCCGCAATACGGGTTTGCTCAGCACAAGGGCTACCCAACCGCGTTTCATCTCGAAAAGCTTGCCGAGCACGGTGCCACCGAGCACCATCGCCGCAGCTTTGGCCCCGTCAAACGCGCGCTTGGACTCGTCTCCTGAGCGTTAGTAGCTGATACAGAGTAATTGGTGAGAGATGGCTGAACCACGTTTCATTCACCTTCGGGTGCACAGCGACTATTCCATGATTGATGGGCTGGCTAAGACCGGGCCGCTGGTAAAAAAAGCCGCGGCGCTGGGAATGCCTGCTCTCGCTATCACCGATTTCACCAACCTCTGTGGGTTGGTCAAATTCTATGGTTCTGGTCACGGAGCCGGGATTAAGCCGATCATCGGTGCGGACTTTAACGTTGCCAACGAACTGTTAGGCGATGAGCTTAGTCATTTGACGGTGCTGGCCGCAAACAATGAAGGCTATCAAAACCTCACCTTACTGATCTCTCGTGCTTACCAGCGTGGCTACGGCGCAGCGGGCCCGATTATTGACCGAGAGTGGCTGGTCGAGTTAAACGAAGGGCTGATTCTGCTCTCCGGCGGGCGCATGGGAGATATTGGCAAAAGCCTGCTTCGTGGAAACCAGCCGCTGGTCGATCAGTGCCTGGAATTCTGGCAGCAGCATTTTGCCGATCGCTTCTATCTGGAACTGATTCGCACTGGCCGGGTGGATGAAGAGAACTATCTTCACGCTGCCGTGGCGCTGGCTGACGAACGCGGCTTGCCGGTTGTCGCGACCAATGACGTCCGCTTTATTGATGCTGGCGACTTTGATGCCCACGAGATCCGCGTGGCGATTCACGACGGCTTCACGCTGGACGATCCTAAACGCCCGCGCAACTATTCCGCCCAGCAATATATGCGTAGCGAAGAAGAGATGTGCGAGCTGTTTTCGGACATCCCGGAAGCGCTGGAAAACAGCGTTGAGATTGCCAGGCGCTGTAACGTTACCGTGCGCCTGGGCGAGTACTTCCTGCCGCAGTTCCCGACGGGAGAGATGACCACCGAAGACTTCCTGGTCATGAAATCCAAAGAGGGGCTGGAGGAACGTCTTGAGTTCCTGTTCCCGGAACCGGAAGTGCGCGCGCAGAAACGCCCTGAATACGACGAGCGCCTGGATATCGAGCTCCAGGTTATCAACCAGATGGGGTTCCCCGGCTACTTCCTGATCGTGATGGAGTTTATCCAGTGGTCGAAGGATAACGGCGTGCCGGTTGGGCCAGGCCGTGGCTCTGGTGCGGGTTCGCTGGTGGCCTATGCACTGAAAATCACCGACCTTGATCCGCTTGAGTTTGACCTGCTGTTCGAACGCTTCCTTAACCCGGAGCGTGTTTCGATGCCTGACTTCGACGTCGATTTCTGCATGGAAAAACGCGACCAGGTGATCGACCACGTTTCCGAGATGTATGGGCGTGAGGCTGTTTCTCAGATCATCACCTTTGGTACGATGGCAGCGAAGGCGGTTATTCGCGACGTAGGTCGCGTACTCGGTCACCCTTACGGATTTGTCGATCGTATTTCCAAACTGGTGCCACCGGATCCCGGCATGACGCTGGCAAAAGCCTTTGAGGCAGAGCCGCAGTTGCCGGAAATCTACGAGGCTGACGAAGAAGTTAAAGCGCTTATCGACATGGCGCGTAAGCTGGAAGGCGTCACGCGTAACGCCGGTAAGCATGCCGGGGGCGTGGTTATCGCCCCAACCAAAATTACCGATTTTGCGCCGCTTTATTGTGACGATCAGGGGCAGCATCCGGTTACCCAGTTCGACAAGAACGACGTTGAATATGCGGGCCTGGTGAAGTTTGACTTCCTGGGGCTGCGTACGCTGACGATCATCGACTGGGCGCTGAAAATGATCAACCCCCGTCGGGCAAAGCAGGGGCTGGAGCCGATTGATATCGCCGCCATCCCACTCGACGATAAGAAAAGCTTCGACATGCTGCAGCGCTCGGAAACTACCGCGGTCTTCCAGCTTGAATCCCGCGGCATGAAAGACCTGATTAAGCGCCTGCAGCCTGACTGCTTCGAAGACATGATCGCCCTTGTGGCACTTTTCCGTCCGGGCCCGCTGCAGTCGGGGATGGTAGATAACTTCATCGACCGTAAGCATGGCCGCGAAGCGATTTCTTATCCGGACGTCGAATGGCAGCACGAAAGCCTGAAGCCGGTACTGGAGCCTACCTACGGCATCATCCTGTATCAGGAACAGGTTATGCAGATTGCCCAGGTGCTTTCCGGTTATACCCTCGGCGGCGCGGATATGCTGCGTCGTGCGATGGGTAAAAAGAAACCGGAAGAGATGGCTAAGCAGCGCGGCACCTTTGAAGAGGGCGCGATCAAGAATGGCGTCGACGGCGAGCTGTCGATGAAAATCTTTGACCTGGTGGAGAAATTTGCCGGGTACGGATTTAACAAATCTCACTCCGCCGCCTATGCTTTGGTTTCGTACCAGACGCTGTGGCTGAAGGCACACTACCCGGCAGAGTTTATGGCGGCCGTGATGACCGCCGATATGGATAACACCGAGAAAGTGGTGGGCCTGGTGGATGAGTGCTGGCGCATGGGGCTGAAAGTCCTGTCGCCGGATATTAACTCTGGCCTTTATCATTTCCACGTTAACGATGACGGGGAAATTGTTTACGGCATCGGCGCGATAAAAGGCGTGGGCGAAGGTCCGATTGAAGCCATTATCGAAGCGCGTAATCAGGGCGGGCACTTCCTCGATCTCTTTGATTTATGCGCGCGCTCCGATATCAAAAAGCTTAACCGCCGGGTGCTGGAAAAACTCATTATGTCCGGGGCTTTTGACCGCCTTGGACCTCACCGCGCGGCGCTGATGAATGCGTTGGGTGATGCGTTAAAAGCGGCCGACCAGCACGCGAAAGCGGAAGCCATTGGCCAGGCAGATATGTTCGGCGTTCTGGCCGAAGAGCCTGAGCAGGTCGAAAAGTCCTACGCCAGCGTGATTCCCTGGCCTGAACAAGTGGTGCTGGAAGGGGAGCGCGAGACGCTCGGACTGTATCTTACCGGTCACCCGATCAACCAGTACCTGAAAGAAATCGAGCGCTATGTCGGTGGCATGCGCCTGAAAGAGATGCACCCGACGGAACGTGGTAAAATGACCACGGCCGCGGGTCTGGTGATTGCTTCGCGGGTTATGGTCACCAAGCGAGGTAATCGCATCGGCATCTGTACGCTGGATGACCGCTCCGGTCGTCTGGAAGTGATGTTATTCACAGATGCGCTAGAAAAATACCAGCATCTGCTGGAAAAAGACCGTATCCTGATCGTTAGCGGACAGGTCAGCTTTGATGACTTCAGCGGAGGGCTTAAAATGACGGCCCGCGAGCTGATGGACATCGACGAAGCCCGTGAAAAGTACGCGCGTGGGCTTGCTATCTCGCTGACGGACAGGCAAATTGATGACCAGCTTTTAAACCGTCTCCGTCAGTCTCTGGAACCCCATCGTTCGGGGACAATTCCAGTACATCTCTACTATCAGAGGGTGGATGCACGAGCCCGGTTGCGCTTCGGTGCGACATGGCGTGTTTCCCCTAGCGATCGTTTACTTAACGATCTGCGAACGCTGATTGGTTCGGAGCAGGTGGAACTGGAGTTTGACTAAAACAGGAATATTATGAGTCTGAATTTCCTTGATTTCGAACAGCCGATTGCAGAGCTGGAAGCGAAAATCGATTCCCTGACGGCCGTTAGCCGCCAGGATGAAAAACTGGATATTAATCTGGACGAAGAAGTGCAGCGTCTGCGCGAGAAAAGCGTTGAGCTGACCCGCAAGATCTTCGCTGATTTAGGTGCATGGCAGATCGCGCAGCTGGCGCGCCATCCGCAGCGTCCGTACACCCTGGATTACGTTCGTCTGGCTTTTGATGAGTTCGACGAACTGGCCGGCGACCGTGCCTATGCCGACGATAAAGCTATCGTGGGCGGTATTGCTCGTCTGGAAGGTCGTCCGGTGATGATCATTGGTCATCAGAAAGGGCGTGAAACCAAAGAGAAAATCCGTCGTAACTTCGGTATGCCAGCCCCAGAAGGCTACCGTAAAGCGCTGCGTCTGATGGAAATGGCTGAACGCTTTAACATGCCGATCATTACCTTCATCGATACGCCGGGTGCTTATCCGGGCGTTGGCGCTGAAGAACGCGGTCAGTCTGAAGCGATCGCTCGCAACCTGCGTGAAATGTCCCGTCTGAAAGTACCGGTCATCTGTACCGTTATTGGTGAAGGTGGTTCCGGTGGTGCGCTGGCCATTGGCGTGGGTGACAAAGTGAACATGCTGCAGTACAGCACTTATTCCGTTATTTCCCCGGAAGGTTGTGCGTCAATCCTGTGGAAGAGCGCGGATAAAGCCCCGCTGGCCGCAGAAGCGATGGGGATCATTGCTCCTCGCCTGAAAGAGCTGAAGCTGATTGATACCGTGATCCCTGAGCCGTTGGGCGGTGCGCACCGCAATCCAGAAGTGATGGCCGCTTCCCTGCGTGCACAGCTGCTGGCCGATCTGGCGGATCTCGACGTGCTGAATAAAGACGAATTGTTAAACCGTCGTTATCAGCGCCTGATGAGCTACGGTTACGCCTGATTTTAAGTTGTAAAATAGCGATAAGGGTCGGATTTTCCGGCCCTTTTTGCATTTATCGCTTCATGGAAAACCCCATTGCGCTATGCTTAGCCAGGTGATTTCCAGGAGGTGAACATTGAATACCATTGCGATTATGGGGCCGCACGGCGTTTTCTACAAAGACGAGCCTATTAAGGAACTGCATCGCGCGCTGGAGCTGCAGGGCTTTCAGCTCATCTACCCCACCAACAGCACCGATCTGCTTAAGCTGATTGAGCACAACCCTCGTATCTGCGGCGTGGTCTTTGACTGGGACGAATACAGCCTCGACCTGTGCAGCGAAATTAACCTGCTGAACGAAGATCTGCCGCTGTATGCATTCATCAATACTCATTCCTCTCTGAACGTAAGCGTGAATGAAATGCGCATGGCGCTGTGGTTCTTCGAGTATGCGCTGAGCGCGGCCGACGACATCGCCCTGCGTATTCGCCAGTACACCGACGAGTATCTGGATACCATTACGCCGCCGCTGACCAAAGCGCTGTTCACCTATGTGAAAGAAGGGAAATACACCTTTTGCACGCCGGGGCACATGGCCGGTACCGCCTACCAGAAAAGCCCGGTCGGCTGCCTGTTTTACGACTTCTTTGGCGGTAACACGCTGAAGGCGGATGTGTCGATTTCGGTGACGGAGCTGGGCTCGCTGCTAGACCATACCGGCCCTCATCTGGAAGCGGAGGAGTACATTGCCCGTACCTTCGGCGCCGAACAGAGCTATATGGTGACCAACGGCACTTCGACATCCAACAAGATAGTCGGCATGTATGCCGCGCCGTCCGGCAGCACGATTCTGGTCGATCGTAACTGCCATAAATCGCTGACCCATTTGCTGATGATGACCAATCTGGTGCCGATCTGGCTGAAGCCTACGCGTAACGCGCTGGGGATCCTGGGCGGTATCCCGCAGCGTGAATTTACCCGGAAAAATATCGAGAAAAAGATCGCTGAAACCCCGAATGCGCAGTGGCCGGTACACGCGGTTATCACCAACTCGACCTACGATGGGCTGCTGTACAACACCGATTTCATCAAAAAAACGCTGGATGTGCCGTCGATTCACTTTGACTCTGCCTGGGTGCCCTATACCAACTTCCACCCGATTTATCAGGGTAAAAGCGGCATGAGTGGTGACCGGGTACCGGGGAAAATTATCTATGAAACCCAGTCGACCCATAAGCTGCTGGCGGCGTTCTCTCAGGCTTCGCTGATTCACATTAAAGGTGATTACGATGAAGAGACCTTTAACGAAGCCTACATGATGCACACAACCACTTCCCCGAGCTATCCGCTGGTGGCCTCGATTGAAACCGCTGCGGCGATGCTGCGTGGTAACACAGGGAAGCGGCTGATCAACCGTTCCGTTGAACGCGCCCTGCATTTCCGTCGTGAAGTGCAGCGCCTGCGCGAAGAATCAGAAGACTGGTTCTTCGATATCTGGCAGCCCGATCATGTTGATGAGGCTGAGTGCTGGCCCATTGCCCCCGGAGAAGAAGACTGGCATGGCTTCAGGGACGCTGATGCGGATCACATGTACCTCGACCCGATTAAAGTCACTATTTTGACACCTGGCATGAGCGAGCTGGGCGAGATGGCAGAAGAAGGGATCCCTGCGGCGCTGGTGGCCAAGTTCCTCGACGAGCGAGGTGTTGTTGTCGAGAAAACTGGCCCGTATAACCTGCTGTTCCTGTTCAGTATTGGGATTGATAAGACAAAAGCCCTGAGTCTGCTGCGCGGGCTGACGGAGTTCAAGCGCTCCTACGATCTTAATCTGCGAGTGAAGAATATGCTGCCGGATCTGTACGCGGAAGATCCAGACTTCTATCGCAACATGCGTATTCAGACGCTGGCGCAGGGGATCCACAAACTGATCAAGCAACATAACCTGCCCGATCTGATGCTGCGCGCTTTTGATGTCCTGCCTGAAATGCGTATGACGCCGCACGAGGCTTATCAACAGCAGGTGAAAGGCAACGTTGAAACGGTAGAAATTGAAGAACTGTTGGGCAGAGTTTCGGCCAATATGATCCTGCCTTATCCACCGGGCGTGCCGGTGGTGATGCCGGGGGAAGTGATCACCAAAGAGAGCCGGGCGGTGCTCGATTTTCTGCTGATGCTGTGTTCTGTGGGGGAACATTACCCGGGCTTTGAAACGGACATTCACGGAGCGAAACTCGGTGAGGACGGCGTCTACAGAGTACGAGTCTTAAAAGAGGCTTAAGCGCTTGCTTTGCAGGGAAGCGATGATTACCTTGCCTGAAGTGACTAAGGAGATTTTATGCTGGGCTTAAAGCAAATTCATCACGTCGCGATTATCGCGTCGGACTACGAACGCAGTAAGCAATTCTATTGCGATGTGCTGGAGTTTACGCTGGAAGCGGAAGTTTACCGCAAAGAGCGGGACTCCTGGAAAGGCGATCTGGCGCTGAACGGCCAGTACGTTATTGAGCTATTCTCTTTCCCGTTTCCGCCAGTACGCCCAAGCCGCCCGGAAGCCTGCGGGCTTCGTCACCTGGCATTCAGCGTGGAAAATATCGACCAGGCGATCACGCATCTGGAAAGCCACGGTGTGAAATGCGAGCCCATTCGCGTCGATCCTTATACCAATAAACGTTTCACCTTCTTTAGCGATCCCGACGGCCTGCCGCTGGAACTTTATCAGCAGTAAACCTTGCCAGCGCCGCGAATGCCCGGTAATTTGCCGGGCAAACCCTTCGTAACGACGAACTATGACTAGCCGCGAACTTCAGTCTTTTCTGCATCCTCACCGCCAGTTGCTGGTGGCGTTTAGCGGTGGGTTGGATTCGACGGTCCTGCTGCATCAAGCCGTTACCCTGCGAGATACGTTGCAACCCGACCTGCATATCAGGGCGATGCATATCCACCATGGGCTCAGCCCGCGAGCAGACAGCTGGGTGGAACATTGTCGGGCGCTTTGTGATAAATGGCGCGTGTCCTTCGAAGTGGCTTATGTCCGGCTTCCCTCAGGCGGCCAGGGGATTGAAGGGGAGGCAAGGGCGGCTCGCTATCAGGCGCTTTCTAACTCACTTTTGGCAGGCGAAGTGTTGCTGACGGCGCAGCATTTGGACGATCAGTGTGAGACTTTCCTGTTGGCGCTTAAACGCGGCAGCGGCCCGGCCGGGCTGGCGTCGATGCCTGCGATTTTGCCTTTCGGCGACACTTTACTACTGCGTCCGCTGCTGGCAACTTCGCGTGCACAGCTTGAGGAGTGGGCTGACGTTCACCGGCTAAGCTGGATTGAGGACGAAAGCAATCAGGACGATAAGTACGACCGGAATTTCCTGCGTCTGAGAGTCGTTCCTCTGCTGCAGCAAAGATGGCCTCATTTTTCCCGCAGCGTTGCCCGTAGCGCAGATTTATGCGGCGAGCAGGAGCAACTCCTTGATGAGCTGCTTGCAGAACAGCTGAGTAACTTGATGTCATCCGAGGGCACGCTGCATATTGAGCCGATGCGGACGATGAGCGAGGCTCGGCGATTTGCTCTGCTGCGGCGCTGGCTCTCCTTGCATCGCGCTGCGATGCCGTCCCGGGCTTCTCTTCAACGTTTGTGGCAGGAAGTCGCCTTAAGTCGGGAAGATGCCAATCCTCGCCTTCGTCTGGGCGAACATGAAATCAGGCGTTTTCAGGGGGAACTGTATTGGGTTCCGCTGCTGAACGTCGATCGGGAAAAAAGCTATTTATGGCCTGCGCCTTATCGCCCCCTGAATCTTCCGGGGCTGGGAATGATTTCGCTTAGCGAGAAGGGAATGGCGATGCGTGCGCCAGAAGAGGGCGAAATTGTTAGCCTGCGTTTTAAGGCTTCAGGTTTACTGTATATTGTCGGCCGTGATAAAGGGCGAACGCTGAAAAAAATCTGGCAGGAATTGCGCATTCCGCCATGGGAACGAGACGCCACGCCGCTGTTGTTTTATGGCGAGAAACTTATCGCTGCGCCGGGCATTTTTGTCACTCGAGAAGGGCAAACTACGGAACATTCATGCTGGCACATAGACTGGCAAAAGGGAGTTGAGCAATGAAAAAAGTCGTACTGCTGCTTGGGCTGATGGCCTGCAGTTTACCTGTTCTGGCGAAAGGCGATGCTCAGGCTGGAGAAGCAAAGGCCATGACCTGCGTTGCCTGCCATGGCATGAGCGGAAAAGCCTCTGCGCCGCTGTACCCGAACATAGGTGGGCAAAGCGAAGCCTATCTCGAACACTCGCTTCAGGCTTACAAAAAAGGCGAACGGAGTGGCGGGCAGGCAGAAATCATGAAGGCTTACGTCAGCGGGCTTTCAGACGAGGATATCTCTAACTTAGCGGCCTACTACGCCTCAATGAAGCCCTAAACAAAACGGGCAGCCTCGATAGCTGCCCGTTTTGTTTGAGATGGGGTGACCAGATTTATTCGACGCTCACCACGATAGTGCCGATTTCGGGGTGGCTAAAGCTGTTAATTTTATCGAGGCGTAACTCACGCGTAGCGCCGGCGTTATCGACAACCAGGTATTCGACGTTTTTACGAGAAACCAGATCGCTCGCTTTGGCTTTCAAAACCTCCCCGTCTTTTAACTCCAGCGTCAGTAACAAATGATGCTGGCAGGCGAGCTCGAGATTGTCATAATCATCACAGTTGATGGGTTGATACGCATCATTCATTGACATAATCGCTCACCAGTAAGTTCGCGGCAGCATAAGCCGCCTGTTCCCTGACCGACTCCGAGACGGCCTCGCTGGAGGCAACTTCGTTCAGAGCCTTCAATACGCATCCTAAGGCATCAGGAATATAGCCTAAATCACCGCTGGCAATTTCCGCGTAGCGTTGCCGAACTAATTCACAATACTTTTCCACATACCCTCCTCTCAGAGTCCCGACTTCAGACCTACTCGTGGGGTCAAGTCTAAGCCTACGAAGATAAACTCTGTTTAGCAAGGTGACTATACCACAGCAATGTAACCGATATCAGCCACGCAAATATACCCGTCATACACAGAGCCGAAGATACGTTATTTCGCTACAATAGCGCGCAATTGTGTATGGAGAAGTGTGATGGCGTTAAAAGCGACAATTTATAAGGCGACGGTGAATGTGGCCGATCTCGATCGTAATCGGTTTCTGGACAGCAGCCTGACGCTGGCGCGTCATCCTTCGGAAACGCAGGAACGCATGATGCTGCGCCTGCTGGCATGGATTAAATATGCGGATGAGCGCCTTGAGTTTACCCGAGGATTAAGCGCTGAAGACGAGCCGGAAATCTGGCGTAAGAACGATCACCTTGGCATTGATTTATGGGTAGAACTAGGGTTACCGGAAGAACGTAGGGTGAAAAAAGCCTGCAGCCAGTCGGCCGAGGTGGCATTGTTTACCTATAATAGTCGGGCGGCGGAAATTTGGTGGCAGCAAAACCAGACCCGCCTGAGCCAGTTTAAAAACCTGTCCATCTGGTATCTGGATGACGCACAGCTGGCGAAGCTAAGTGAGTTTGGCACGCGCACCATGAACCTGCAGGCGACGATTCAGGATGGCGCAATCTGGCTGTCCGACAGCGAGAATAATCTGGAAATTCACTTTACGGCCTGGCTGCAACAATGATTTCCGTGTCGCGAACGGTAGTTATCCCGGACAATGAAGTCACGATTACCGCGATTCGCGCCCAGGGGGCTGGCGGGCAGCATGTGAATAAAACCTCAACGGCTATTCATTTGCGCTTTGATATCCCTGCCTCTAGCCTGCCAGAGTCGTATAAGATACGTCTGCTGGCGGTAAGCCACCATTTGATCACGCCTGAAGGCGTGGTGGTGATTAAAGCCCAGGAATACCGAAGCCAGGAGATGAACCGTGAAGCGGCGGTGGCTCGCCTGGTTTCACTGATACAAGAACTCACCGTAGTGCAGAAGAGCCGCCGCGCCACAAAGCCGACGCGGGCTTCTAAAGAGCGGCGTCTGGCCTCAAAGGCGCAGAAATCGACAACCAAAGCACTACGCGGCAAAGTTCGTCGCCATCCGGAGTAGCGGCGAACGTTAGGACAACGGCATAAGGAATAAAGCATGAAGAAGAGTCTTCTGGCTGCGCTGGCAGCGCTCAGCCTGTTCACGCTATTTGGCTGTAATAATCGTACGGAAACGCAAACTTTGATCCCGGCTCAGGCGGCGGAGCTGAAACCGATGCAGCAGAGCTATCGCGGCGTAGTGCCGTGTGCGGATTGTGAAGGGATTGAAACCTCGCTGTTCCTGGAAAAGGACGGCACCTGGGTGATGAATCAAACTTACCAGGGTAAAGGAGCCTCATTTGCCAGCTACGGTAAATGGGCACGCACTGCCGATAAGCTGGTCTTAACCGACAGCGAAGGCGAAAAGCAATATTTCCACCCTAAGGGTGACAGCCTGGTGATGCTGGATCGCGAAGGTAATCCTATTGATTCGCAGTTCAACTACACGCTAAAAGCGGTGGATGCGAAGCTGCCGTCAACGCCAATGCCGATGAAAGGCAAGTATAAATACATGGCTGACGCGGCAACATTCCAGGACTGTGCGACCGGTAAAACCTTTACCGTCGCGGATAACGCCGAGCTGGAAAGAGCCTATGCGGCAGCGCGCGGCAAGAACAGCGCGCCAATCCTACTGGTGGTAGAAGGGCACTTTACGCTGCAGGCTTCTCCAGACAGCGGAGAGCTGCAAAAAGCGCTGGTGGCCGATAAGGGCGCGAAGTTTAAGCCCGGCAAAGAGTGTAACGACTAAAACGAAAAAGCCCTGCAAATGCAGGGCTTTTTTATTCTCAACGGCGAATTAGCCTTTGATCTGCTTTACCAGGAAATCAACGATCTCGTTGGTTTTGATCATCTGCTTCTCACCGGCACGGCGATGTTTGTATTCGATCTCTTCGTTGTCGAGATTGCGGTCGCCGATAACGATAGTGTGAGGAATACCAATTAGCTCCATGTCGGCAAACATCACGCCTGGACGCTCTTTACGATCGTCCAGCAGCACGTCGATACCCTGCGCACGCAGCGTGGTATACAGCTCTTCAGCCAGCTGCTGCACGCGGAATGACTTGTGCATGTTCATTGGCAGAATTGCAACGTGGAACGGCGCGATAGCGTCCGGCCACAGAATACCGCGGTCGTCAAAGTTCTGTTCAATCGCAGCCGCGACCACGCGGGTAACACCGATACCATAGCAACCCATAGTCAGCGTCTGGTTACGACCATCTTCACCCTGAACGGCGGCTTTCAGCGCTTCAGAGTACTTGGTACCCAACTGGAAGATGTGACCCACTTCGATGCCGCGCTTGATCATCAAGGTGCCTTTGCCGTCCGGGCTTGGATCGCCGGCCACAACGTTACGGATATCAGCAACTTCCGGCAGCGCAACATCGCGTTCCCAGTTAATGCCGATAAAGTGTTTGCCGTCGATGTTTGCGCCTGCGGCGAAATCGCTCATCGCGGCGACGCTGCGATCAACCACAACCGGAACCGGCAGGTTGATTGGGCCCAGGGAACCAGGACCAGCTTTCACGATATCGCGAATTTCTTGTTCAGTGGCGAAAGTCAGCGGGCTTGCTACCTGCGGCAGTTTCTCAGCTTTCACTTCGTTCAGCTCGTGATCGCCACGAACCAGCAAAGCAACCAGCGGATAAGCGCTGCCTTCGGTAGCTTTCACCAGCAGGGTCTTAACCGTTTTCTCGACTGGCAGGTTGAACTGCTCAACCAGCTCGGCGATGGTTTTGGCATTCGGGGTGTCGATCTGGCTCATTTCAGCGGTTGGCGCTGCGCGGCCTGCTGCCGGTGCTAAAGCTTCAGCGAACTCGATGTTTGCCGCATAGTCTGAGCTGTCAGAGAAGATCACATCATCTTCACCGCTTTGGGCCAGCACCTGGAACTCATGGGAGGCGCTGCCACCAATAGAACCGGTATCTGCCTGCACGGCGCGGAAATCCAGACCCATGCGTGAGAAGATCTTGCTGTAAGCCTCATACATCTTGTCGTAGGTTTCCTGCAGGGATTCCTGAGACGTATGGAACGAGTAGGCGTCTTTCATCAGGAATTCACGGGAACGCATCACGCCAAAGCGTGGGCGCACTTCGTCCCGGAATTTGGTCTGGATCTGGAACAGATTCAGCGGCAGCTGCTTGTAGGAGCTGAGCTCGTTACGAATCAGGTCGGTGATCACTTCTTCGTGGGTTGGACCCAGGACGAAAGGACGTTCGCCACGGTCAACAAAGCGCAGCAGCTCCGGGCCGTATTGCTCCCAACGTCCACTCTCCTGCCACAGGTCGGCGGGTTGAACCACCGGCATGCACATTTCGATAGCACCGGCGTTGTTCATTTCTTCACGCACGATGTTTTCGACTTTCTTCAGGACGCGCAAACCGGTCGGCAGCCAGGTGTATAAACCGGAGGCCAGCTTGCGGATCATCCCGGCGCGCAGCATCAGCTGGTGGCTGACTACTTCAGCGTCGGCAGGTGTCTCCTTCAGAGTGGAGAGCAGATATTGGCTAGTACGCATGTTGTTACGGTTCCATTTGAACGGCAGAGCGCAGGCCACCGGCGGCCTGCTTCAAAAAAAGTGGTTTAGTTTACCAGTGTGGCAGAGATGTCAAAAGAGAGAGGGCTAAATTAACTCGTTTCGAGGGCGAACACTTCAAAACCGTGTTCTGTGACGCGCCAGCGAACGTTAAAGTCCAGCAGCAGAACGGCATAAGTTTTCCCGACATCCTCACCTTTACGATAGGCAGGACGAGGGTCCTGAGCAAGCACCTGGCCAATAAAGCGCGCAAGATGCGGATAGCGTTTTTCCAGCCCGGTTAACTGATGCTGCATTTCTGGCGTAAAAGTCACAGGCATGTCTGCCTGTGGAGCCTGCTGTGCATAGCCAGCACGTGCGTCCGGCACGGCTTCTGCAAAAGGCAGGTACGGTTTGATATCCACAATGGGCGTACCATCCACCAAATCCAGACTACCGAGCTGCAAGATCACTTCGTCTTTCTGGCAACGAATACCTTTAAGCTCAACCAGCGACATGCCGATTGGATTCGGGCGAAACGTTGAACGCGTAGCAAACACGCCCATTCGCGCGTTTCCGCCAAGCCGGGGAGGTCGCACGGTTGGGCGCCAGCCGCCTTCCATCGTTTGATGAAAGACAAACAGCAGCCACAGGTGGCTAAACTCTTCCAGCCCACGAACGGCATCGGCCTGGTTGTAAGGCGCGAGCAGATGCAGTTCACCGCCGCCGTCTTTGACCAGACCAGGCTGACGCGGGACGGCGAACTTTTCTTTATAAGGGGAGCGAATAACGCCTATTTGTGCAAATTGAAAGGGGGTCATTGCGCCGAAACTTGCAGCGCGGAGCCAACGCAAACAGCCTGGCGGTAGCACCCCGGCGTGCCTGTGGTGATGTCGCAGCTGTGCTGCAGCACGGCGTTGGCTTTCATTTTAGAGGCATTAATCTGCATGCGTTTACGTGCGGTCGGGATATTCGGTGGAGAATCCTGATTGCTTGCCTGGCAAGACTCGCCGTTGACTTCGCCTAAATCACGGAAGGGTTTACCCACTAAGTCTTCTGCGTTGGTGTAGATTCTGACCGGAACAGGGCGAGGCGCTTTCGGTTTCTCTGTTTCTGTCTTCGGCGCAGCAGCCGTGCTTTGGACGGGTTCTACTGGGGATCTGCTTAGCATTGAACAGCCGCTCAGCGCGAAGGCTAATAAACAGATCGGTAAAGCACGCATAATATTTCCTCAATGAATGTAAAACGGGGAACATTGAAGCAAGCTCGAACCAAAATAACAAGGCGGGCTTGCGCCCGCCTTTAATTATTTACGTAAAACTGAAGAATGGAAACTTACCAGCCTTTAACCGCGCCGCCGTTAAAGACTTTGTTAGCCGCTTCGTTCACTTCGTCAGACTGGTAGGCCTGAACGAATTTCTTCACGTTTTCTGCATCTTTGTTGTCTTCACGAGAAACGATCAGGTTCACGTAAGGAGAGTTTTTGTCTTCAACGAAGATACCGTCTTTCGCTGGCGTCAGACCAATCTGGCTGGCGTAAGTGGTGTTGATGATAGCCAGAGCAATCTGCGCGTCGTCAAGAGAGCGCGGCAGCTGCGGTGCTTCCAGCTCAACCAGCTTCAGATTTTTCGGGTTCTCGGTGACATCCAGCACGGTTGGCAGCAGACCAACGCCGTCTTTCAGTTTGATCAGACCTTCTTTCTGCAGCAGCAGCAGAGAACGGCCGAGGTTAGTTGGGTCGTTTGGCAGTGCTACCTGAGAACCCGGCTGCAGTTCAGCCAGTGATTTGATTTTTTTAGAGTAGCCGGCAATCGGATAAACAAAAGTATTGCCTACGGAAACCAGTTTATAACCACGATCTTTGATCTGCTGATCCAGGTAAGGTTTGTGCTGGAAGGCGTTAACGTCGATATCGCCTTTGCTGAGCGCTTCGTTTGGCAGGACATAGTCGGTAAAGGTCACCAGCTCGACATCGAGGCCATACTTCTCTTTAGCCACTTTCTGAGCCACTTCCGCAACCTGCTGCTCAGCGCCAGCAATGACGCCGACTTTAATGTGGTTTGGATCTTTTTCTTCCTGACCGCAACCCACCAGGGCCAGAGAGCCAATCAGAGCGCCGACCGCGGCGAACGTTTTAAAGTTAAAAGCCATGTCCTTTTCCTTGTATGAATGCAGTTGTGTTTATTTGTGTGTAACAGCCCGGACGATACGATCGCCAGAGAATTGAATTAAGTAAACCAGTACGACCAGAAGAACCAGCACGGTATTCATGACTGTAGCGTTGTAACCGATGTACCCATACTGATACCCAATCTGCCCCAGACCACCGGCACCGACGGCACCGCCCATAGCAGAATAGCCCACTAAAGTAATAAGGGTAATGGTCGCGGCATTAACCAGGCCTGGAAGCGCTTCTGGAAGCAGTACCTTGCGAATGATTTGCAGCGGCGTGGCGCCCATCGCGCGTGAAGCTTCAATCAAGCCGGTTGGGATTTCCAGCAGGGCGTTTTCAACCATACGCGCAATAAACGGCGCGGCACCGACGGTTAACGGGACGATCGCTGCCTGCAGACCTATGGAGGTTCCCACAATCGCGCGAGTAAACGGAATCATCCATACCAGTAAGATAATGAATGGAATGGAGCGGAAAATATTTACCAGGGCAGAAATACTGCGGTAGAGCTTCGCGTTGGCGCTGATTTGCCCTGGGCGAGTGATGTATAGCAGCACGCCCACCGGCAGGCCAATCACAAATCCGAAGAAACCGGAAACAAAGGTCATGGTCAGCGTTTCATATACGCCGCGTACCAGTAACCAAATCATTGCTTCAGACATAACCCAGCACCTCTACTTTCACGTGTTGCTCCTGCAGCCAGGCAATAGCCGCTTGCGTATCTTTTGGCTCGCCGTGCATTTCGCACAGCATGATGCCGAATTTCACGCCACCGGCATAATCCATCTGCGCGCTAATAATGTTGCTGTTCACGTTGAAGGTACGTGCTGTTTCTGAGAGAAGTGGGGCATCGACCGACTGGCCAGTAAACTCCAGGCGTAATAAAGGTACAGCGCTCTCTTTACGCTCTGCGCTCAGGCGCTGGGCGTAATCTTCCGGCACGTCGAGGTGCAGAGTGGACTGAATAAACTGCTGCGCCAGAGGTGTTTTAGGATGGGAGAACACTTCGCTCACCGTATCCTGCTCAATAAGCTCGCCGTTGCTGATCACGGCCACGCAGTCACAAATACGTTTGACCACATCCATTTCGTGGGTGATGAGCAGAATGGTCAGGCCCAGGCGGCGGTTAATGTCTTTCAGTAGCTCCAGAATGGAACGGGTCGTGGCTGGGTCCAGCGCGCTGGTGGCTTCGTCGCACAGCAGGACCTTTGGGTTGCTGGCGAGCGCACGAGCAATCGCGACGCGTTGCTTTTGACCGCCGGAAAGGTTTGCAGGCCAGGCATCGTGCTTTTCACCTAAACCCACTAAGTCCAGCAGCTCGGTAACGCGACGCTTAATCTCTTCTTTTGGCGTGTTATCCAGTTCAAGTGGCAGTGCAACGTTACCGAAAACGGTACGCGAAGAGAGCAGGTTGAAGTGCTGGAAGATCATGCCAATCTGGCGGCGAGCTTTGGTTAACTGGGTTTCAGAAAGCGTTGTCAGGTCCTGGCCGCCAACCAGAACTGAGCCCTGAGTTGGGCGCTCAAGCAGGTTTACACAACGGATAAGGGTGCTTTTCCCCGCACCGGACGCGCCAATCACGCCATAAATTTGCCCGGCGGGCACGTGCAGGCTGACATTATTCAATGCCTGTATGCTGCGGTTGCCCTGCTGGAACACCTTGGTGATATTTGAAAGTTTAATCATTGAGTTATTTATTATCGTATATGTATTAGCCGTGGAATTTTCTGCTACCGGTAACCAAAGTTACCGTAATCGATATGGATGTTAAGGCATCCAGACGTCTAAATCAATCAGCGAGTGAAGGACTGTTCTCTCCTTATTAGTAAATCATGCGATACTAAGCGCAATTAACCCGTTTCAGGAGTTCTCAAGTGGCACAGTCCGTATCCGCTATTTTTCTTGACCGCGATGGCACCATTAATGTCGATCATGGCTATGTATATGAAGTTGACCGATTCGAGTTTATTGATGGTGTTATAGAAGCAATGCGCGAATTAAAAGAGATGGGCTTTGCTCTGGTGCTGGTGACTAACCAGTCCGGCATTGCGCGCGGGATGTTCACTGAGGCCGATTTTGAAAATTTGACCGAATGGATGGACTGGTCGCTGGCGGACCGTGGCGTCGATCTCGACGGCATCTATTATTGCCCGCATCACCCTGATGGCAGCGTGAAAGAGTTTAGCCAGACTTGTGATTGCCGCAAGCCGCAGCCGGGCATGCTGATTTCTGCTCGGGACTTCCTGCACATCGATATGGCTTCTTCTTATATGGTCGGCGATAAAATTGAAGATATGCAGGCCGGTGCTGCCGCAATGGTGGGGACTAAAGTGCTGGTTCGTACCGGCAAACCTGTGACAGAAGCAGGTGAGGCGGCCGCAGATTTGGTCATTAATAGCCTCGCAGACCTGCCAAAATTCATCAAACAGCGCCAAAAATAAGCGTTTCGATTAAAAAACACGCTATTAGAAAATTTTTTCAAATTAGGGGTTGTCAGGCTCTGAGAACTCCCTATAATGCGCCTCCACTGACACGGCAAAGCGGCTTCGAAAGCGGCTTCACAACCCGGTAGTCAGTCAGACGAAAGCGAAAATAAACGCTTGACTCTGAAAGGGGAAAGCGTATTATACGCCACCTCGAGTTAGCAAGCGAAAGCGCCTGACTCACTGCTCTTTAACAATTTATCAGACAATCTGTGTGGGCACTCGCAGGATTGATATCTCAGCATCTTCGGATGCAAACAAATATCAAGTCTTGAAGAGTGACTACTGATTTTATAAACAGTTTTAATTCTTTGAGCATCAAACACTTTTAAATTGAAGAGTTTGATCATGGCTCAGATTGAACGCTGGCGGCAGGCCTAACACATGCAAGTCGAGCGGTAGCACAGGGAGCTTGCTCCTAGGTGACGAGCGGCGGACGGGTGAGTAATGTCTGGGGATCTGCCTGATGGAGGGGGATAACTACTGGAAACGGTAGCTAATACCGCATAACGTCGCAAGACCAAAGAGGGGGACCTTCGGGCCTCTTGCCATCAGATGAACCCAGATGGGATTAGCTAGTAGGTGGGGTAATGGCTCACCTAGGCGACGATCCCTAGCTGGTCTGAGAGGATGACCAGCCACACTGGAACTGAGACACGGTCCAGACTCCTACGGGAGGCAGCAGTGGGGAATATTGCACAATGGGCGCAAGCCTGATGCAGCCATGCCGCGTGTATGAAGAAGGCCTTCGGGTTGTAAAGTACTTTCAGCGAGGAGGAAGGCGTTAAGGTTAATAACCTTAGCGATTGACGTTACTCGCAGAAGAAGCACCGGCTAACTCCGTGCCAGCAGCCGCGGTAATACGGAGGGTGCAAGCGTTAATCGGAATTACTGGGCGTAAAGCGCACGCAGGCGGTTTGTTAAGTCGGATGTGAAATCCCCGGGCTCAACCTGGGAACTGCATTCGAAACTGGCAAGCTTGAGTCTTGTAGAGGGGGGTAGAATTCCAGGTGTAGCGGTGAAATGCGTAGAGATCTGGAGGAATACCGGTGGCGAAGGCGGCCCCCTGGACAAAGACTGACGCTCAGGTGCGAAAGCGTGGGGAGCAAACAGGATTAGATACCCTGGTAGTCCACGCCGTAAACGATGTCGACTTGGAGGTTGTGCCCTTGAGGCGTGGCTTCCGGAGCTAACGCGTTAAGTCGACCGCCTGGGGAGTACGGCCGCAAGGTTAAAACTCAAATGAATTGACGGGGGCCCGCACAAGCGGTGGAGCATGTGGTTTAATTCGATGCAACGCGAAGAACCTTACCTACTCTTGACATCCAGAGAACTTAGCAGAGATGCTTTGGTGCCTTCGGGAACTCTGAGACAGGTGCTGCATGGCTGTCGTCAGCTCGTGTTGTGAAATGTTGGGTTAAGTCCCGCAACGAGCGCAACCCTTATCCTTTGTTGCCAGCGGTTCGGCCGGGAACTCAAAGGAGACTGCCAGTGATAAACTGGAGGAAGGTGGGGATGACGTCAAGTCATCATGGCCCTTACGAGTAGGGCTACACACGTGCTACAATGGCGCATACAAAGAGAAGCGACCTCGCGAGAGCAAGCGGACCTCATAAAGTGCGTCGTAGTCCGGATTGGAGTCTGCAACTCGACTCCATGAAGTCGGAATCGCTAGTAATCGTAGATCAGAATGCTACGGTGAATACGTTCCCGGGCCTTGTACACACCGCCCGTCACACCATGGGAGTGGGTTGCAAAAGAAGTAGGTAGCTTAACCTTCGGGAGGGCGCTTACCACTTTGTGATTCATGACTGGGGTGAAGTCGTAACAAGGTAACCGTAGGGGAACCTGCGGTTGGATCACCTCCTTACCTAATAGATACAACCCGCGTAGTGCTCACACAGATTGTCTGATAGATGTAGAGAAGCAAGGCGTCTTGCGATTGAGACTTCAGTGTCCCCTTCGTCTAGAGGCCCAGGACACCGCCCTTTCACGGCGGTAACAGGGGTTCGAATCCCCTAGGGGACGCCACTTGCTGGTATGTAAGTGAAAGTTGCGTGCCGTTATATCTCAAAGCTGACTTGAAAGAGTCATGTTTGAGATATTTGCTCTTTAACAATCCGGAACAAGCTGAAAATTGAAACGACATGTCGTCTCATTCTTCCGTAATAAAGAATGAGGTTAAGACATGTTCGAGTCTCTCAAATTTTCACAATATCGATTGTGTCTTACGAGACATCTTCGGGTTGTGAGGTTAAGCGACTAAGCGTACACGGTGGATGCCCTGGCAGTCAGAGGCGATGAAGGACGTGCTAATCTGCGATAAGCGTCGGTAAGGTGATATGAACCGTTATAGCCGGCGATTTCCGAATGGGGAAACCCAGTGTGATTCGTCACACTATCATTGCGTGAATACATAGCGTAATGAAGCGAACCGGGGGAACTGAAACATCTAAGTACCCCGAGGAAAAGAAATCAACCGAGATTCCCCCAGTAGCGGCGAGCGAACGGGGAGCAGCCCAGAACCTGAATCAGTTTGTGTGTTAGTGGAAGCGTCTGGAAAGTCGCAGGGTACAGGGTGATACTCCCGTACACTAAAATGCACAAGTTGTGAGTTCGAAGAGTAGGGCGGGACACGTGGTATCCTGTCTGAATATGGGGGGACCATCCTCCAAGGCTAAATACTCCTGACTGACCGATAGTGAACCAGTACCGTGAGGGAAAGGCGAAAAGAACCCCGGCGAGGGGAGTGAAAAAGAACCTGAAACCGTGTACGTACAAGCAGTGGGAGCCTCTTTATGGGGTGACTGCGTACCTTTTGTATAATGGGTCAGCGACTTATATTCTGTAGCAAGGTTAACCGTATAGGGGAGCCGCAGGGAAACCGAGTCTTAACTGGGCGTTAAGTTGCAGGGTATAGACCCGAAACCCGGTGATCTAGCCATGGGCAGGTTGAAGGTTGGGTAACACTAACTGGAGGACCGAACCGACTAATGTTGAAAAATTAGCGGATGACTTGTGGCTGGGGGTGAAAGGCCAATCAAACCGGGAGATAGCTGGTTCTCCCCGAAAGCTATTTAGGTAGCGCCTCGTGAACTCATCTTCGGGGGTAGAGCACTGTTTCGGCTAGGGGGCCATCCCGGCTTACCAACCCGATGCAAACTACGAATACCGAAGAATGTTATCACGGGAGACACACGGCGGGTGCTAACGTCCGTCGTGAAGAGGGAAACAACCCAGACCGCCAGCTAAGGTCCCAAAGTCATGGTTAAGTGGGAAACGATGTGGGAAGGCACAGACAGCCAGGATGTTGGCTTAGAAGCAGCCATCATTTAAAGAAAGCGTAATAGCTCACTGGTCGAGTCGGCCTGCGCGGAAGATGTAACGGGGCTAAACCATGCACCGAAGCTGCGGCAGCGACACTATGTGTTGTTGGGTAGGGGAGCGTTCTGTAAGCCGTCGAAGGTGAACTGTGAGGTTTGCTGGAGGTATCAGAAGTGCGAATGCTGACATAAGTAACGATAAAGCGGGTGAAAAGCCCGCTCGCCGGAAGACCAAGGGTTCCTGTCCAACGTTAATCGGGGCAGGGTGAGTCGACCCCTAAGGCGAGGCCGAAAGGCGTAGTCGATGGGAAACAGGTTAATATTCCTGTACTCGGTGTTACTGCGAAGGGGGGACGGAGAAGGCTATGTTAGCCGGGCGACGGTTGTCCCGGTTTAAGCATGTAGGCGGGAAGTTTAGGTAAATCCGGACTTCTGTTAACGCTGAGGTGTGATGACGAGGCACTACGGTGCTGAAGTAACAAATGCCCTGCTTCCAGGAAAAGCCTCTAAGCATCAGGTAACATTGAATCGTACCCCAAACCGACACAGGTGGTCAGGTAGAGAATACCAAGGCGCTTGAGAGAACTCGGGTGAAGGAACTAGGCAAAATGGTGCCGTAACTTCGGGAGAAGGCACGCTGTCGGTAGGTGAAACCCCTTGCGGGTGGAGCTGAAGGCAGTCGAAGATACCAGCTGGCTGCAACTGTTTATTAAAAACACAGCACTGTGCAAACACGAAAGTGGACGTATACGGTGTGACGCCTGCCCGGTGCCGGAAGGTTAATTGATGGGGTTATCCGCAAGGAGAAGCTCTTGATCGAAGCCCCGGTAAACGGCGGCCGTAACTATAACGGTCCTAAGGTAGCGAAATTCCTTGTCGGGTAAGTTCCGACCTGCACGAATGGCGTAATGATGGCCAGGCTGTCTCCACCCGAGACTCAGTGAAATTGAAATCGCTGTGAAGATGCAGTGTACCCGCGGCAAGACGGAAAGACCCCGTGAACCTTTACTATAGCTTGACACTGAACATTGAGCCTTGATGTGTAGGATAGGTGGGAGGCTTTGAAGCGTGGACGCCAGTCTGCGTGGAGCCAACCTTGAAATACCACCCTTTAATGTTTGATGTTCTAACGTAGACCCGTAATCCGGGTTGCGGACAGTGTCTGGTGGGTAGTTTGACTGGGGCGGTCTCCTCCTAAAGCGTAACGGAGGAGCACGAAGGTTAGCTAATCACGGTCGGACATCGTGAGGTTAGTGCAAAGGCATAAGCTAGCTTGACTGCGAGAGTGACGGCTCGAGCAGGTGCGAAAGCAGGTCTTAGTGATCCGGTGGTTCTGAATGGAAGGGCCATCGCTCAACGGATAAAAGGTACTCCGGGGATAACAGGCTGATACCGCCCAAGAGTTCATATCGACGGCGGTGTTTGGCACCTCGATGTCGGCTCATCACATCCTGGGGCTGAAGTAGGTCCCAAGGGTATGGCTGTTCGCCATTTAAAGTGGTACGCGAGCTGGGTTTAGAACGTCGTGAGACAGTTCGGTCCCTATCTGCCGTGGGCGCTGGAGAATTGAGGGGGGCTGCTCCTAGTACGAGAGGACCGGAGTGGACGCATCACTGGTGTTCGGGTTGTCATGCCAATGGCATTGCCCGGTAGCTAAATGCGGAAGAGATAAGCGCTGAAAGCATCTAAGCGCGAAACTTGCCCCGAGATGAGTTCTCCCTGACCCTTTAAGGGTCCTGAAGGAACGTTGAAGACTACGACGTTGATAGGCTGGGTGTGTAAGCGTAGCGATACGTTGAGCTAACCAGTACTAATGATCCGTGAGGCTTAACCTTACAACACCGAAGGTGTTTTTAGAGAGATTTTCAGCTTAGTTCAGGATTAGATTGATGGTTATGCGTGAGCATGACGGTCAATAAACAGAATTTGCCTGGCGGCCGTAGCGCGGTGGTCCCACCTGACCCCATGCCGAACTCAGAAGTGAAACGCCGTAGCGCCGATGGTAGTGTGGGGCCTCCCCATGCGAGAGTAGGGAACTGCCAGGCATCAAATTAAGCAGTAAACCGGAGCAACAAACCGGTAGTTGTAGAAAAATTCGGTGGAGCGGTAGTTCAGTCGGTTAGAATACCTGCCTGTCACGCAGGGGGTCGCGGGTTCGAGTCCCGTCCGTTCCGCCACTTATTTAAGCCCTGAGTCTTAGACTCAGGGCTTTTTTGTATTTAAATTTCATCACGCAGAGCGAGATTGTTGCTGATTTAGCAAAAATCTTCTGCATTTATCTACCTTTTTCATCAAAGTTCTCCCCTGCATACTCAGCCTCATACAAACGCACACCCTATAATGAGGTTAATAATGA